>NZ_LT576451.1:657250-1314500 GCF_900086645.1 Curtobacterium sp. 9128 | reverse complement strand
CCGCTCCTGACTGACCGACTCCGGCGAACTGAACGCGAGCGACACCAGCGACTTCGACACGGCCGCGCGGACGGCGACGTCGCGCATGGTCGCGCGCCGCGCCGTTCCTGTGGACCCGTCGTCAGCCATGCTCCACATCTTGCAGCACGGTCAGTGATCGTCGCGACCGGCCCGCTTCGCCTTGCCCTTGATCGTGTCGATGTAGATCGCGCCGGTCGTGACCTCCTCCTCGAGCTTCTCGAGCGACCAGCCGCGGGTCTCGGGGACCTGGGTGACGATGAACAGGAGCGCGATGCCGCCGATGACGGCGAAGAGGAAGAACGTCCCGGTGATGCCGATGCCCTCGATGAGCGACGGCACGTAGAGCGCCAGCACGCCGTTCATCAGCCAGCCGGCGAACGCCGCGATGCCGGTCCCGAGTCCGCGCATGTTCAACGGGAAGATCTCGGCGAGCCAGACCCACACGGCGATGTTCAGGCAGGACTGCATCGACAGCACGAACGCGCAGATCAGGAACAGCAGCACGTACGGCCGGATCGGGTTGCCGTCCGGGATCACCAGCGACGAGACACCGATCAGGATGTGGCACGTGGTCGTGAGCGACAGGCCGAGGATGAACGTCTTCCGCCGGTCGACGCGGTCCATGTTGCGGAGCGCGATGATCCCGCCGACGACCGCCAGGATCCCGGGTGCGATGTTCGCGATCAGGGCGGCATTCGCCCCGAAGCCGGACTGGATCAAGATGCGCTGGCCGTAGTACATGATCGAGTTGATCCCGGTGACCTGCTGGGCGATGGCCACGCCGCAGCCGATCAGCACGATCCGGATGAGCCAGCGGCTGGAGAGCAGCGCCTTCAGCCCGTTCAGCCGCGTCTCGCTCGGCTCCTCGGAGGTGATCTGGCGGATCTCCTCGAGCTCGACCGCCGCGCGGTCCTCGTTCCGGACCGTCTTCAGCACCGCCAGGGCACGCTCGTCGTGGCCGTGCTCGACCAACCAGCGCGGGGACTCCGGCATCCGGAGCATGCCGATGAAGAGTGCGGCCGCCGGGATCGCGCAGATGAAGAACATCACGCGCCAGACGCCGCCCTCGTCGCCGAGCACGATCCCGATGACCGCGTTGATGACGAACGCGGCGAGCTGCCCGCTCACGATCGCCAGCTCGTTGCGGCCCGTGATCATGCCCCGGATCTCGAGCGGCGCGAGTTCGGCCAGGTACACGGGGACGACGATCGACGCTGCGCCGACCGCGAGCCCGACCGCGATGCGGCCGGCGAGCAGCACCTCGAAGTTGGGCGAGAACACCGCGAGCAGCGTCCCGCAGAAGAAGAAGACCGCCATCACGATGATGGTCGACCGGCGTCCGATCCGGTCGGACACCGGGCCTCCGACCAGGCCACCGACCGCGGCCGCGAAGACGAGCGAGGAGATGACGACACCGAGGCCGATGTCGTCGAGACCCAGCTGCGACTGGATCGAGATCTCGGCGCCGTTGCTGACGCCGGTGTCGTACCCGAAGAGCAGGCCGCCGAGGCAGGCCACGACCGAGATGAGACCGATCCGCTTGCGGTGCGGTCCGGTCGTCAACGGCGGGAGTTCGAGCGTTCCGCGCGGTTGTCCTTGTCCAGACATTGTGACCCCTTCGTCATGGTGGACTGGTGTTCGGCGAGATGTGTCCAGCAGTTCTCACACCGCGGACGAACTGTTCACACTGTAACAGGGCACGCGTGCGGCCGGGAAGTGAAAACGGATGCTTGTGGACCAGGGTGATTCGTTATACCGTACGCCGGACAGACAAACCGTCAGGTGAGAATTAGCAGGGTTGCCGGTTCTCGGACAGCACCGTGGCGGACCGTCGAAACCCGTGCACCACAGCGGAACCACAGGACAAAGGAGTCTTCCGTGAAGCGCATCTCTGCAGTCATGGGCATCACCGTCGCAGTCGCGGCGAGTGCCCTCGTCCTCGCCGGTTGTTCCTCGCAGGGGGGTCGTGTCGCGTCGAGCGGCGACGACTCCGCCGGCGGGACCAGCAAGGACTCCGGGCTGACGATCGCCCTCGTCACCCACGCCGCTCCCGGCGACACGTTCTGGGACATCGTCCGCAAGGGCGCCGAGGACGCCGCCAAGAAGGACGGGGTCAAGCTCCTGTACGCGTCCGACCCGGACGGGTCGAAGCAGGCGCAGCTCGTCCAGCAGTACACCGACCAGAAGGTGGACGGCATCGCGGTCTCCCTCGCGAAGCCCGACGCTCTGAAGAGCTCGGTGCAGGCGGCGGAGAAGGCGGGCATCCCCGTCGTCTCGTTCAACTCCGGCAGCGACGCCTACTCGGCGCTCGGGATCCTCGCGCACTTCGGCCAGGACGAGTCCGTCGCCGGTGAGGCCGTCGGCAACGAGCTGAAGAAGCAGGGACTCGCCAAGCCGATCTGCGTCATCCAGGAACAGGGAAACGTCGCACTCGAAGCCCGCTGCGGCGGCATCAAGAAGGTCCTGCCGGACACCCAGACGCTCTACGTCAACGGCACGGACAACAGCGCGGTGCAGTCCACCGTCACCGCGAAGCTCCAGGCGGACAGCGACGCCGACGTCATCGTCGGCCTCGGCGCTCCGTACACCGCGGTGATCCTCAAGGCGGTGAAGGCCGCCGGCAGCGACATCAAGGTGGCGTCCTTCGACCTCAACGCGACGCTCGCGAAGAGCATCAAATCCGGCGACGTCCTGTTCACGGTGGACCAGCAGCCGTTCATGCAGGGCTACGAGTCGATCGACTCGATCGTGCTCTACAAGCAGGGCGGATTCGTGCTCGGCGGTGGCAAGCCGACCCTGACCGGACCGGCGATCGTGGACAAGTCGAACATCGGCAAGGTCCTGCAGTACGCCGAGGACGGTCTGCGATGACGGCCGCCGGCCTCGTCCCCGCCGGGGACGAGCGCCTCGCCGCCCGGAGCCCCGTCCGGAAGCTCCTCGGCCGCCCCGAGGTCGGAGCGGTCGTCGGCGCGATCGCGATGTTCGTCTTCTTCGCGATCATCGCCCCGGTCTTCGTGCAGCCCGACTCGATCTCGACCGTGCTCTACGGCTCGTCGACCATCGGGATCATGGCGGTCGGTGTCTCCCTGCTGATGATCGGCGGCGAGTTCGATCTCTCCGCCGGCGTCGCAGTGATCTCCTCGTCCCTCACCGCGAGCCTGTTCGCCTGGTACTTCTCCACGAATGTGTGGGTGGGCGTCCTGCTCGGACTGGTGTTCTCGCTCGGGGTCGGCTTCGTCAACGGGTGGATCCTCGTCCGCACGAAGCTGCCGTCCTTCATCGTCACCCTCGCGACCTTCCTGATGCTCACGGGCCTGAACCTCGCGATCACCCGCCTGGTGTCCGGATCGGTGTCGACGCTCGACATCTCCCAGCTCGACGGCTTCGGTGTCGCCGAACAGATGTTCGCGGCGGACGTCCCGGTCTTCGGCATCACGGTGAAGATCACCGTGTTCATCTGGATCGCGCTCGTGCTCATCGCCTCGTGGGTGCTCCTCCGGACCCGGGTCGGCAACTGGATCTTCGCGGTCGGCGGCGACGAGGACGCGGCGCGTGCCGTCGGCGTCCCGGTCACCAAGACGAAGATCGGCCTGTTCATGGGCGTCGGCTTCTGCGCCTGGATCGGCGGCATGCACAACCTGTTCGCGTTCAACGTCGTGCAGTCCGGTGAGGGCGTCGGAAACGAGTTCCTCTACATCATCGCCGCGGTCATCGGCGGCTGCCTGCTCACCGGCGGGTACGGCTCGGCGGTCGGCGGTGCGATCGGTGCCCTGATCTTCGGGATGGCGAACAAGGGCATCGTCTACGCGCAGTGGAACCCGGACTGGTTCAAGTTCTTCCTCGGCCTGATGCTGCTGCTCGCCACGATCATCAACCTCATCGTCAAGAAACGAGCGGAGCAGAAGTGATGCCCGAAACCGCGAACCCCACCACGCAGGTCGTCGAGGTCCCGGTCACGGAGACCTCCGAGACCGTCGCCGGCGCCCCGCACCTGATCGCCCTCCGCGACGTCGGCAAGCACTACGGCAACGTGATCGCCCTCTCCGACATCACGATGGACGTCGACGCCGGCCGCGTCACGTGCGTCCTCGGCGACAACGGCGCCGGCAAGTCGACCCTGATCAAGATCATCGCCGGGCTCCACCAGCACGACGCCGGCACGTTCTCGATCATGGGCGAGGACCGCAAGCTCTCCTCGCCCCGCGACGCCCTCGACGCCGGGATCGCCGCGGTCTACCAGGACCTGGCAGTCGTCCCGCTGATGCCGATCTGGCGCAACTTCTTCCTCGGTTCCGAACTCCGGAACAAGCTCGGGATTCTCGACGTCCCGGCGATGAAGCGGATCACCAAGCAGGAACTGCTCGACATGGGCATCGACCTGCGCGACGTCGACCAGCCGATCGGCACCCTCTCCGGTGGTGAAAAGCAGTGCGTGGCGATCGCCCGCGCCGTGTACTTCGGGGCGAAGGCGCTCATCCTCGACGAGCCGACCGCCGCCCTCGGCGTGAAGCAGTCCGGCGTCGTGCTGAAGTACATCCTCCGGGCACGTGACCGCGGGCTCGGCGTGATCTTCATCACGCACAACCCGCACCACGCCTACCCCGTCGGCGACCGCTTCCTGCTGCTCCGCCGTGGCAAGAGCATCGGCTACTTCGAGAAGAGCGGGATCACCCTCGCCGAACTGACCGGCATGATGGCCGGCGGCGCCGAACTCGAGGAACTCGCCCACGAGCTCGAGCAGGTCGGTGGGCAGACCGAGCGCATCGAGGAGATCCGGGCGGCCGAGGTCGTTCCCGGAGCCTGACCGGCCGTCGGCCGGCACCCCGAGAACCTGCACCAGACGGACGGGAGGCCCGTGGCGGCATCGCCACGGGCCTCCCGTCCGTCATCGCCACCGCCCACCGCGGCGACCTCCGGCGGTCAGTCGGTCGCGTCCTGCATCTCGTGTTCGATGTCGGTCAGCGACTTGCCGCCGGTCTCCGGCACGGCGCGCCACACGAACACGACACCGAGGACGCCGATCGCCGCGAACGCGACGAACGTCCACGCGCCGCCGATGGCGTGCACGACCGGCAGGAACGCGAGCGACACGGCCCAGTTCGCCAGCCACAGGAACACCCCGGCGACGCCCATCCCGATCCCCCGGACCGCCGAGGGAACGAGCTCGGAGATGATCAGCCAGGTCGTCGTGGCGACGGCGGATTGCTGGAATGCCAGGAACAGCACCATCACGCCGAGCGTCAGGTAGCTGAAACCGGGGCCGCGTTCGGTGAGCGGGAAGGTGCAGCCGAGCGCGACGAGCGACACGACGCCACCGAGCGAGCCGCCGATGAGCAACTTCTTGCGCGGGACCCGGTCGACGAGCCGCAGGCCGACGATCGTGGCCACCACGCTGATGACGCCGATCGCGATCGTCGCGACGACCGCGGTAGACGACGGCAGCCCAGTGTCGACGAGGAGCGTCGGCGCGAAGTAGATGACGGTGTTGACGCCCGTCGCCTGCTGCAGCACGGCGACGCCGACGGCGATGAGCACCGAGCGACGCACCCACGGCTCCCGGAAGCCGCTCCATCCCTGGCGTTCCGCGGACTGCGACTCCTGGGTCTCGCGGATCGTGCGCAGCTGCCGGTGCGCCTCACGCTCCGGGTACGTGCGGCGCAGCACCTGCAGTGCGTCGTCCGCGCGACCCCGCATCCGGTACCACGTGGGGGTGTCCGGCAGCAGGAGCATGCCGACCACCAGGACCACCGCCGGGATCGCAGCGAGACCGAGCATCCAGCGCCATGCGCCGTACTGCGCGAGCCAGGCGTTCACGAGGTACGCGAGGAGCTGCCCCGTGACGATCATCAGCGAGTTGAGCGAGACCAGGCGTCCGCGGATGTCGGCGGGTGCCATCTCCGCGATGTACAGCGGGACGATGATCGACGACACCCCGACGGCGAGCCCCAGCACGACGCGACTGACGAGCAGGACGGCGTAGTCGGGCGCGAAGGCGCACCCGACGGTCGCGACGGTGAACACGACGCCCGCCAGCACGAGCGCGAGTCGGCGGCCGACCCGGTCCGCCACCCGACCACCGGCGAGCGCGCCCACCGCGGCGCCGATGAGGAGGACACTCGTGACCATGCCCTCCTCGAACACGCTGAGCGTGAAGTCCGACGACACGTAGAGCAGGGCGCCGGAGATCACGCCGGTGTCGTACCCGAAGAGCGCACCGCCGACCGCGGCGACCGCGGCGACGACGCGGACGAACCGCTTCCGTGCCGCGGCGTCGGGCGGGAGCACGGGGATGGCGGTCGTCTCCATCCCGACCGTGTACGCGCTGCGGTCCTCTGGGGTGCGGGTGCGCGGACGGCGCGTCCGATCGGTGTTCGTGGGCAATGCGGGTCCTTCGATGCGTCGGCGGGCGGCACATCGGCGGTGATGTCCATGATCAGGTCCCGGCGGCGGGACCGTCGTCAAGCCTACGGACTCGTCTCGCGTTGTGGACGCCGAGTACGCGGCGCGAGACGGAAGGCAAGCAGGTCGGCAGAGGCGCCTCCACACGTGCGCGAGCGACGCGTAGCTCCGCCTCCAGGATTCGAACCCGGACCTAACGGCACCAAAGGCCGTCGTGCTGCCATTACACCAAGGCGGAACGCCCACGGAGGGCCCGTCCATCCTCCCATGACCGGAACGGTGGCCGTGCGCGCGGCGTTCGGCCAAGATGGAGGGATGCCGCATGAGGACGAGGTCGACCGAATCGTCGCGGCGTGGGGGCGGCAGCGCGACGACCTCGACTTCGCACCGTTGCAGGTGCTGTCGCGGGTGGACCGGCTCGCCAGGCACCTGGATCGTGCACGTCGGGCGGCGTTCGACGCGAGCGACATGGAGCCGTGGGAGTTCGACGTGCTGTCGGCACTGCGGCGTGCGGGTGCACCCTACGAGCTGAGCCCGAAGACGCTCCTGCAGCAGACCCTGGTGTCGAGCGGCACGATGACGAACCGGGTGGACCGACTGACGGCACGTGGGCTCGTGGCACGGCGGACCGACCCGAAGGACGGCCGCGGCATCCTGGTGTCGCTGACCGACGCCGGTCGGAGCGCGGTGGACTCGGCGATCGCGGATCTGCTCGGTGCGGAGCGGGCCATCCTCGCCGGGGTGTCCGACGATGAGCAAGACCAGCTCGCGGGGCTCCTCCGACGCCTCATCCTCGGGCTCGGCGACTAGACCGGACGCACCGGCGGCTCATGCCACTCGCGGGCGAGCGCGGACATGACGATCTCGTCGTGGAAACGACCGTCGTGGAAGGTGGCGTCGCGTCGCACGCCCTCCTGCTGGTACCCGGACCGTGCGTACACGGCTCGCGCGCGTTCGTTGAACGCGTGGACGCGGATCTCGATGCGGTTGAGGCCCATCTCGCGGAACCCGTGGGCCGTGATCAGCCGGACCACCTCCGTCCCGTAGCCCTGGTCGACGTGCTCGCTCCCGATCATCACGGCGAGGGTGGCGGCACGGACGGGGAGTGTCGCGCCGAAGAGCGTCACGTGGCCGACGAGGATCCCGGACGAGCGGTCGACGACGCTGAAGCCGACGGATCCGCCGCTGCCGTTGCCGCTCCAGCTGCGGAACTGCTCGGCGAGCGGTTCGGCCGGCCGGGGTCGCACGATGACCTGCTGCAGCACGGCCCACTCCGGGTCCTGCCACCAGCGCACCAGGTCGGGCAGGTCGTCGTCCTCGAGCGCGCGGAGCCGGACACGGTCCCCCTCGAGCAGCGTCCCTCCGTACCGTTGCGCGTCGGCCCCGTTCCACGTCATCCCTCGACTCTGCCAGAGCGAACGATCGCCTGGACCGGCGAGCGCCGGCGTCACGACCAATCGGCGCCGCGACTACGCTGCGGCGCATGCACGCCATCACCCTCGCCGTCGCCGACCTCGAGCGATCGGCCGCGTTCTACACCGCGCTCTTCGGCTCCGAGGGCAGCGGCATCATCGGCACCGAGTACGCCCCGACCGACACCGTCGCGGGTGGTGCGACGGCGATGTTCACGCTCGACGACGGGCTGATCGTGTCCGTTTACGGCCGGGACGACATGCGGAAGGACTCGAGCGTGGAACTCGGGACCGACCCGAGCGCCACGATCGGGCACTTCGTGGAGTCTCGCGCCGACGCGGACGCGTTCCTCGAGCGGGCACGGGCGGCTGGCGCGACGATGCTCGAGCCGCCGTACACACGCCCGTGGGGCATGTACTCCGGCTTCTTCCAGGACCCGGACGGGCATCTGTGGGAGGTTGTCGCGAACCCGGGCATGGGCGCGCCGTCCGACGCCACGCCCGAGTAACGGAGCGCTACACCCCGAGCTGCTCGGCGACCTCGAGCCAGCGCTCCTCGAGCTGCTCGATCTCGGCCTCGAGCGTCGCGAGCTTCGTCTGCAGCTCCCCTAGCCCGGCGTAGTCGGACTGGTCGTGCGCGGCGAACAGGTCGAGCACCGTCTGGCGGTCGGCACCCACGCGGGCGATGCGGCGGTCGAGGGCCGACATCTCCTTCTCCGCGGCGCGACGATCAGCACCGGACAAGCCGGACGCACCCGACGCACTGGACCCGGCCACAGGAGCAGGCGACGAGCCCGCCCCGGCCGTGTCGGGCCTCCCGGCCGTCGCGGCGGCAGCCGCTGAAGCCGTGGACCCGCCGGTGCCGGACGCCCGGAGCCGCATGTACTCGTCGACGCCGCCCGGCAGGTGCCGGAGGTGCCCGCCGAGCACGGCGTACTGCTGGTCGGTGACCCGCTCGAGGAGGTACCGGTCGTGACTCACGACCAACAGCGTGCCGGGCCAGGTGTCGAGGAGGTCCTCCATCGCGGCGAGCATGTCGGTGTCGAGGTCGTTCGTCGGCTCGTCGAGGATGAGCACGTTCGGCTCGTCGAGCAGGATGAGCATGAGCTGCAGGCGACGCTTCTGCCCGCCGCTGAGGTCGCGGACGGGTGTGGAGAGCTGCTCGGACGTGAAGCCCAGGCGCTCCAGGAGCTGTGACGGCGTCATCTCCTTGCCGTCGGCGACGTAGCTGGTCTTCTTGCGGGCGACGACCTCGCGGACACGGTCGTCCGCGTACTGCTGCAGGTCCGCGAGCTGCTGGTCGAGGACCGCGACCTGCACGGTCTTGCCCGTCTTCACCCGCCCGCTGGTGGGCTGGATGCGCCCCGAGACCAGGCCGAGGAGCGTCGACTTGCCGGCGCCGTTCGGTCCGAGGATGCCGGTCCGCTCCCCCGGTGCGATGCGCCACTCGATGCTCCGGATCGTGGGCTCCGGCGCGCCGGGGAAGGTCACGCCGGCGTCGATCAGGTCGACGACGTCCTTGCCGAGGCGCGCGGTGGCCATCTGCGACAGGGCGACGGTGTCGCGGATCGGCGGGACGTCGTCGATGAGGGCGTTCGCCGCGTCGATGCGGAACTTCGGCTTGCTCGTTCGGGCGGGGGCACCGCGGCGGAGCCACGCGAGCTCCTTGCGCGCCAGGTTCTGGCGGCGCTGCTCGCTCGCGGCGGCCTGCCGGTCACGCTCGACGCGCTGCAGGATGTAGGCCGCGTAGCCGCCCTCGAAGGGTTCGACGATGCCGTCGTGGACCTCCCACGTGTCGGTCGACACGGCGTCGAGGAACCACCGGTCGTGCGTCACGACGACGAGTCCGCCCTGGCTCGGCGACCAGCGCCGGTTGATGTGCTCGGCGAGCCACTGGATGCCCTCGACGTCGAGGTGGTTCGTGGGCTCGTCGAGGAACAGCACGTCCCAGTCGCCGACGAGCAGGCGCGCGAGGGCGACACGGCGCCGCTGTCCACCGCTGAGGTCGTCGACGGGGACGTCCCACGGGATGTCGGAGACGAGTCCGCCGATGACGTCGCGGATCTTCGGGTCGCCGGCCCACTCGTGCTCCTCGCGGTCGCCGACGACGACGGCGCCGACGGTCTGGCCCTCCGGCAGGGCGTCGCGCTGGTCGAGCACGCCGACCGTCACGCCGCCGCGGTGCGTCACACGGCCGGTGTCGGGTTCGAGGCGCTTCGCGAGCAGGCTGAGGAGCGTCGACTTGCCGTCGCCGTTCCGGCCGACGACGCCGATGCGGTCACCCTCGTCGATGCCGATGGTGACGCTGTCGAAGACGGTGCGGGTGGGGAACTCGAGATGCAGGTTCTCGGCGCCGAGGAGATGTGCCACGCGTCAAGGGTAGGTGGCGCGGGTGGGGACTCGGAACGACGGGTGCGGGTGCCGACTCGGAACGACAGGATCGCTGTCGTACGACATCGACGTTGTCGCAACCGCGCGCCCGCAACTGTTGCACGCGCGTGGGAGCGACAGGATCGTTGTCGTACGACAGCGACTTCGTCGTTCGGGGTCAGTCCGCGAGTGGCGGCGCGGGCAGTCGGCGCGGGCGGTGCGGGCGGCGCGGCGCGGGTGACGCGGGCACCGGACGGGAGGCTCGGGTCAGCTCCCCGGGGTCGGCTCGCCCTCGCCGGCGGCCTCCTTGGCACGCTTCAGGCGCGCCTTCGCCTCCCAGAACTCGATCTCGCGATCGAGGTCCGCGAGTTCCTGCTCGGTGGTGGTCACCCGCCGGTCGCCGTGCGCTGCCCGGGCGTGCCCGAGGGAGGCGTAGGAGTCCTCGTGGCGGGTGGGCTCGATGTACCGGCCGTGGTTCCGGTCGCCCGGCGCCCAGTCGTGCCCGATCGCGAACCACACGATGCTGCCGACGACCGGGACCAGCACGACGAGGATCACCCACGCGATCTTCGGCAGCCCGCGGATCTGGTCGTCGGTCTTCGTCAGGATGTCGATCAGGGCGAACACCAGCAGGACGATCGTCAGCCCGGGCAACAGCACGCTCATGTCCCGGATTCTATGGAACGCCTTGGAGCCAGCGCTACGCCCGCGTCAGAGGGACGCCACCCACTCGTCGGAGCCGTCCGTGAAGCGCTGGTGCTTCCAGATCGGCACCCGTTCCTTGACGAGGTCGATGAGCGCCCCGCACGCGGCGAACGCATGCCCGCGATGCGCGGAGGACACGGCCGCGGCGAGCGCGACGTCCCCGACGCCGAGGGACCCGACGCGGTGCAGGACGGCGATCCGGACCTCGGGGTGCTCGGCGGCGATCGTGGCCGCGACCTCGGCGATGACGTCACCGGCGCTCGGGTGCCGTTCGTAGTGCAGCGCGGTGACGCCCTTGCCGTCGTCGTGGTCGCGCACGACGCCCGCGAAGGTCACCACGGCGCCGTCCTGGTCGGTGGCGACGACGGCAGACACCTCGTCGACGGAGATCGGCCGTCCGACGACGTCCGCGAGCACCACACGATCCGTGCCGCCGGTCACGAGGTGCTCCGCGGCGCGTGTCCCTCGCCGTGCACCTGGGCGAGGACGTGGTCGAGCAACCCGTCGAGCACGGCGAGCCCGTCAGCGACACCGCCGCGTGATCCGGGGAGCGTGACGACGAACGCTCCCCCTGAGGCGATGCCGGCGACCCCGCGGCTGAGGAGCGCCGTCGGCCCGGCCCCCGCCAGTCCTCGGCGGCGGATCTCCTCGATGACGCCCGGGAGCTCGAGGTCGAGGAGCGGTGCGACAGCTTCCGGGGTGCGGTCGGTCGGGGTGACCCCGGTGCCGCCGGTGGTGATGACGACGCGCGCATCGGCGAGGAGCTCACTGGTCACGGTCTCGGCGACGGGGCCGCCGTCCGCGACGATGACCGGCTCCGGGACGGTGAACTCGCGCTCGCGGAGCCACCCGGCGATGACGGGCCCGGTGCGGTCGAGGGCGGGATCGGCGGCGGCCTGTGTCGACACGACGACCACGACCGCGCGGCCCCTCGTCGGTCCCGCTCGATTCGGCGCTGCGGTCATCGTGCGCTCCAGTCCCCTGATCGTCCGCCGTGCTTCTCGAGCACCCGGACGTCCGTGATGGTGGCCGCTCGGTCGACGGCCTTCACCATGTCGTACACGGTCAGCACGCCGACGCTCGCCCCGGTCAGGGCTTCCATCTCGACGCCCGTCCGCGAGGTGGTGCGCACCGACACCTCGACGACCACGCGGTCGTCCGCCCCGGTGATGTCGACCTGGACGCCGCCGATGGGCAGCGGGTGGCAGAGCGGGATCAGGTCGGAGGTCTTCTTCACAGCCATGATCGCCGCGATCCGGGCGGTGCCGATGACCTCGCCCTTGGGCAGCGACCCGTCGAGGATCCTGGTCACGACGTCTGGCCGGGTGACGAGGGTCGCGGTCGCGGTGGCCGAGCGGTCGGTGACGTCCTTCGCGGAGACGTCGACCATGTGCGCGCTGCCGTCTGCCCGGACGTGGGAGAGGTCGGACGAGTCGGACAGGTCGGTCATCGGATGCTCCAGACGGTGAGGGGGTCGCCGGGTTCGACGGCTGCCGTGCCGACGGGCACGTGGACCAGGTGGGTGGCGTCGGCGTAGTGGGCGAGGAGGTGCGAGCTCGGGCCGCCGACGAAGTGCACGGCCCCGTCGACCACGGTGCCGCGGCGGACCTGGTGCTTGCCGTCCGGCGAGACCGCTGACGACGCCGCGGGGAGCACCTGTGTCGGGCGGGTGTCGGGCATCCGTGCGGCACGGGCGAGGACGGGGCGCAGGAAGACCTCGAACGAGACGAGCGCCGACACCGGGTTCCCCGGGAAGGAGACGACCGGAACCGGACGCCCGGCGATCGTGACCGTGCCGAAGGCCTGCGGACCACCGGGCTGCATCGCGACCGGGGTCACGGCGAGGCCCCGGGGCTCGAGTGCCTGCCTGACGACCTCGTACGCACCGGCGCTGATCCCGCCCGTCGTCAGGACGAGGTCGGCCCAGTCCCCCACGGCGTCGTCGAGCGCGGCGAGGAACCGGGCTTCGTCGTCGGGGACGCGCACCACGCGTGACTCGGCCCCGACTTCGGCGAGCGCGGCCCGCAGCGCGATGCCGTTCGCGTCGTTGATCGCGGCCCCGCCGTCACCACCGAGTTCGGATCCCGTGGACACGACGAGCACCCTGGGGTGTCTGACGAGTTCGACCTGGTCGACACCGGCAGCGGCGAGCGCCCCGAGCACCGCGGGCGTGAGCGGCGCTCCGGCGTCGACGACGACCGCACCCGCGGCGAGGTCGGAGCCGACGGTCCGGACGAAGGTGCCGGCGGTGAGGTCGGCGGGGACCTCGACCTCGGTGAGCGCCAGTGCCGCGGGGAAGGACCCGGGCGGCGTTGCTTCGACCGGGAACACCGCGTCGGCACCGTCCGGGATCCGCGCCCCGGTCATGATCGGGGCGGCTTCCCCGGCGAGCAACGGCACCGGGACGACCCCGGCGGCGATCGGCGACACGACGCGCAGCGTCGTCCCGGCATCTCCGGACCGCACCGCGAACCCGTCCATCTGGCTGTTGTCGAACGCCGGCAGCGGACCAGGTGCGACGACGGCACGACCGAGCACGCGGTACCCGTGCCCCGCGCCGGTGTCGGCGGCGAGGTCGTCGACGAGTCGTGCCTCCTGTCCGAGCGACAGGACCGGCGCGATCAACGCTTCCACGTCGTCGCGGTGCTGACCGATCGTTCGCACGGGGGCCTCCGAATGAGTTCGATGCGGGCCCGGACGGGCGCGTGTCAGTAGCGTAACGAGCGCGCATCGCGCGCCTTGGACGATTCGGAGGACCTGTGGAGAACGACGTGACCGCGACCATCGGTGTGATCGGCGGCTCCGGCCTGTACGAGCTGTTCGCACCGGGAACCGCCGACGAGATGGACGTGGAGACGCCCTTCGGGCCGACCTCCTCCCCCGTCACCGTGGGGACGATGGCGGGCAAGCGCGTCGCGTTCCTCACCCGGCACGGCCGCGAGCACTCGGTGGCACCGCACCTGATCAACCACCGCGCGAACGTCTGGGCGCTGCGGTCCCTCGGCGTCCGCGCGATCGTGTCGTCGAGCGCCGTCGGCGGCCTGCACCCCGACTACGCCCCCGGGACCTTCGTGGTGACGGACCAGCTCATCGACCGGACCTGGGGCCGCGCCGACACGTTCTTCGAGGACCAGGTGCAGCACCTGTCGTTCGCCGACCCGTTCGACCCCGTCCTCCGTCGGGTCGCCGTCGACGCGGTCGCTGCACTGGACGTCCCGTTCCGACCGACCGGCACCTGTGTCGTCATCCAGGGGCCGCGGTTCTCGACCCGAGCCGAGTCGGTGTGGATGCGCGAGGCCGGCGGGCACACGATCAACATGACGATGACGCCGGAGGTCCCCCTGGCCGCCGAGCTCGGGATCGGCACGGTGAACCTGTCGTTCGTGACGGACGCCGACGCGGGGCTGGCGCCGAGCGAAGCCGACGCGGCGAAGAGCACCGAGGCCCCCGTGACCCACGCCCTCGTGATGGAACGCCTCGCCCGCGCGAACGAGGTCATCGTCGGCGCGATCGGGAGCATCGTCGGTTCGATCCCCGACGACTTCACACCGCGGGAACTCGTCCCGGCAGCGGCGAGCGCCACGATCATCGCGAGGACGGCATGACCCGCCTGCTCGTCACCGGCGGCGCGGGCTTCATCGGCTCCGCGATCGTCCGCCGCGCCCTGGCCGACGGCCACGAGGTGCGGGTGCTCGACTCCCTCCGCGCCGACGTGCACGGGGACCCCGCCGACGTCGTCGCCGACCACGAGCGGCGCGGCATCGCGTTCGTGCACGGCGACGTCCGCGATCGCGTGGCCCTCGACGCCGCACTCGACGGCGTCGACGTGGTGTGCCACCAGGCCGCGAAGGTCGGTCTCGGCGTCGACTTCCAGGACGCCCCTGACTACGTCTCGAGCAACGACGCGGGCACCGCCCACGTGCTCGCCGGCATGGACCGGTCCGGCATCGGCCGGCTCGTCGTCGCGAGCTCGATGGTCGTCTACGGCGAGGGCGCGTACACGACCTCCGACGGCACGCCGATGCGTCCGCCTGCTCGTCGCCGCGAGGACCTCGACGCCGGCCGCTTCGACCCGATCGGACCGGACGGCGAGCCGCTCGTCCCCGGGCTCATCGACGAGTCCGCGCCGCTCGACCCCCGCAACGTGTACGCGCAGACGAAGGTCGCGCAGGAGCACCTCGCGTCGTCGTGGGCCCGCGCCACCGGCGGCCGCGCGGTCGCGCTCCGCTACCACAACGTGTACGGACCGGGCATGCCCGCGAACACCCCCTACGCCGGTGTTGCCTCGCTGTTCCGGAGTGCCATCGCTCGCGGCGAGGCCCCTCGCGTCTTCGAGGACGGCGCTCAGCGTCGTGACTTCGTGCACGTGGACGACGTCGCCGGAGCGAACCTCGCGTCGATCGGGGCGACCGACTCCATGGACCCGGACTCGTTCCTCGCGTACAACGTCGGGTCGGGCACCGTGCACACGATCGGCGACATGGCCGCGGCGATCGCGGGGACGGCCGGGCTCACTCCCGTCGTCACCGGCGAGTACCGGCTGGGTGACGTCCGGCACGTCACGGCGTCGTCCGCGCGGATCGCGGACGAGCTCGGCTGGCGCGCCGAGGTCGACTTCGAGCGCGGCATGCGCGAGTTCGCGGACGCGCCGCTCCGCGCAGCCGTGCGCTGACGCTCCCCACCACCGGACGGGAGGCTCGTGACGGCCCCGCCACGAGCCTCCCGTCCGGTACTCGCCCACTCGCCGAGTGGTCACGACACCCCGTCCGCGTGACGCTGACTGGTCACAAGCCGTTGCCCGCGAAGCCCGGAAGCGACAGGTCATGACCGCCCGACGGAACTGAGCGGGGAGTCGTGACCACTCGACGACGGGGCGGCCCGCCCGGCCCGGCCCGGGGCCCGCGCGCCCGCGCGCCGGGCCGTTCCTGTGCGCGCACCGGACACGGGGTACGAAGGACCTGCACATCCCCAGCGACTCGCCGGTTGAGTGGTGCGCATGGCAACGTCCTCCAGTCGCAACGGCCGACCGCACCGAATGGTGGACATGAAGGTCGACGTCATCCTCCCCTGTCTCGACGAGGCCGATGCCCTGCCGACGGTCATCGGTCGTCTGCCGGACGGCTACCGCGCCATCGTGGTGGACAACGGCTCGACCGACGGCTCCGCGGACATCGCACGCGCGCTCGGAGCCCTCGTCGTCACCGAGTCCCGCCGCGGCTTCGGCAGCGCCTGCGCCGCCGGCGTCGAGGCCGCCACCGCCGAGTACGTCGCCTTCTGCGACGCCGACGCCTCGATGGACCCGGCGGAGCTCCCGCCGCTGGTCCGCCGCGTCGCGGAGGGCCGCACCGACCTGGCACTCGGCCGCCGCGTCCCGACCACCCCGGGCGCCTGGGCCCCACACGCTCGCTTCGCGAACCGCGTCCTCGCCGTGCTCATGCACCGGGCGACCGGGTACCGCCTGCGCGACCTCGGCCCGATGCGCGTGATGCGCCGCGAGGACCTCGTCGCACTCGACCTGCAGGACCGCCGGAGCGGCTACCCGCTCGAGATGGTCCTCGCCGCCCACGCCGCCGGCTGGCGCGTCGACGAGTCGGACATCGGCTACGCCCAGCGCGTCGGCGACAGCAAGGTCACCGGAACGCTCCGCGGCACGATCAACGCGGTGCGGGACATGACGCGCCTGTTGCGCGAGTACCGCCAGGAGGCCCGGACCCGCTCCGTCGCGCCGGGTCCCGTCCGCCGCACGGCCGGCTCCACCGCCCCCACCTCCTCCGCCTCCGCCTCCGCCTCCGACGTCGAGGAGGTGCGCTCATGAGCGTCACCGCGACCACCCCGATCACGGTCGTCGTGATCGCCAAGGAGTGCCTGCCCGGCCGGGTGAAGACCCGGTTGACGCCGGCGCTCTCCCCCGAGGCTGCCGCCCGGGTCGCGAGCGCGAGCCTCGACGACACGCTCCGCACCGTCGCCGCGCTGCCCGTCGAGCGGCGCGTGCTGTTCTTCGACGGCTCGGTCGTCCCGGGAGCGGCTGCCGGTTTCGACGTCCTGCACCAGCCGGGCGGCGGCCTCGACGAGCGCCTCGGCTTCCTGTTCGACACGATGACCGGCCCCACGCTGCTGGTCGGCATGGACACCCCGCAGGTCTCGGTCGACGACGTCACACCCGTGCTCGACGCCCCCGACCGCGACGCCTGGTTCGGTCCGGCGGAGGACGGCGGCTTCTGGTCCCTGTACCTCCGTGAACCGACGGGCGACCTGCTGCGCGGGGTCCCGATGTCCCAGGACGACACGGGTGCCGTACAGCTGGCACGTCTGACGGCGGCCGGGCTCGACGTCGGCATGCTCACCGAGCTGCTCGACGTGGACACGATCGACGATGCCGGTGTCGTGGCCGGACTCGCGCCGGACTCCGGGTTCGCTGCTGCCCTGCGCGCCGAGGACGGCGCACTCACCGCCGGAGGCGCCCGATGAGCGACATCACCCAGACCGCCGTCACCTTCGGCACCGGCGGCGACGAACCCTACGCACGGGCACTCCGGAGCGACGGCCGCCTCCGTCTCACCGACCCCGACCGCCCCGGCGTCGCCATCACGATGGACGTCGGACGGTGGAGTGCTGCCGCCGACCGGGTCGACCGCTCCCTGCTGGACGACGTCGACGGCCCCGTGATCGACATCGGCTGCGGCCCCGGGCGGATGCTCGTCGCGGCGCGCACGCTCGGCATCCCCGCACTCGGGGTCGACGTCTCCGCCGAGGCCGTCGCGATCGCGCAGCGCTCCGGCGGCCGGGCGATCCAGGGCTCCGTGTTCGACCCCGTCCCCGACGAGGGACGCTGGGACACCGCGCTCGTCCTCGACGGCAACATCGGCATCGGGGGCGACCCCGCCGCACTCCTCGCGCGCTGTCGCGACATCGTCAGGGCCGGCGGTCGCGTCGTCGTCGAGACGCACACGGACCCGACCGCCGACCGCACCTACCGGGCCCGCGTGGTGGACACCGACGGCCACGAGAGCGCCGAGTTCCCGTGGGCCGAGGTCGGCCTCGACGCCCTGCACCGGCACGCCGCTGACGCCGGGCTCGTCGCCCGACAGAGCTGGACGGTTGCCGGTCGGAGCTTCTGCGAGCTCGTCGCCTGAGACCCGCTCTTCTTTTGCATTCTGCAAGACAAGGGCGTAGTGTCATCCCCGTAAGCCGACGGCGTCAGGTTCGTCGGCAGCGGCGTTCCCGATGCTGCCAATCACACATCGAGGAGACCACCATGACGAACAGCACCTTCCCGTTCGGCGGCACCTTCGTGTCCGGACTCGGCGAGCGCGACGAGCTCGGCAGCTACACGGGCACGACCGCCCGCACCCACCAGACGGTGGGCACCTACACGGGCGTGCCCACCGGCAGCCGGCTCGGGCGCTTCGTGGACACACAGTCCGCACGCCTCGGCACGTCGACGTCATCGAACCGCACCGTCACCGGTTCGTTCCGCACCGCGACGGGTTCGTTCCGGACGGCATGAGCGCGCACGGCGCACACTGACCGCGAGCGGTCGCCCCTCTCCCGGGTTTCCCCCCTTTCACCCGGGCCGGGGCGGCCGCTCGCTCACGTCGTGGCGGACGGGAGGCTCGTGGCGGGCCCGCCACGAGCCTCCCGTCCGCCTGTCCGGCGCGCACCGCGCGCCGCACCTGAGCGCGCCGCTCGCGGCGATGCCAGGATGGGGGCATGAACGACCGCGCCGGTACCCCAGCGACCGCAGACGACCTCGTCGACCTCGACGCCCTCATCGCCGCGTACTACGAGCGCGTCCCGGACGTCTCGATCGCCGAGCAGAAGGTGGTGTTCGGCACCTCGGGGCACCGCGGCTCCTCACTCGACACCGCGTTCAACGACACCCACATCGCCGCCATCACGCAGGCGATCGTCGAGTACCGGCAGTCGCAGGGCACCGACGGCCCGCTCTTCATCGGCCGCGACACCCACGCGCTCTCCGGCCCGGCCGAACGCACCGCGCTCGAGGTCCTCGCCGCGAACGACGTGCACGTCCTCGCGGACAGCGAGAACGGCTACGTGCCGACGCCGGCGCTCAGCCACGCGATCATCCGCTACAACCGCGCGGGCAACCCGGACACCGCTGACGGCATCGTCATCACGCCGAGCCACAACCCGCCCCGCGACGGCGGCTTCAAGTACAACCCCCCGCACGGCGGTCCCGCGGACAGCGACGCCACGTCGTGGATCGCGAACCGCGCGAACGCGATCATCGAGGGCGGCAACGCCGAGGTCAAGCGCACCGAGCACGCGACGCCCGACCGCTACGACTTCCTGCACACCTACGTCGCGGACCTCGAGAACATCATCGACATCCCGGCGATCAAGCGAGCCGGCGTGAAGATCGGCGCCGATCCGCTCGGCGGCGCGTCGCTGCCGTACTGGAACGCGATCCGCGACCACTACGGCCTCGACCTCACCGTCGTGAACCCCGACGTCGACCCGACCTGGTCGTTCATGACGCTCGACTGGGACGGCAAGATCCGGATGGACCCGTCGAGCCCGTCCGCGATGGCATCGGTCCTCGCGCACAAGGACGAGTTCGACGTGCTGACCGGCAACGACGCGGACTCCGACCGGCACGGCATCGTCACGCCCGACGGCGGGCTGATGAACCCGAACCACTACCTCGCCGTCGCGATCGAGTACCTCTACGCGCACCGTCCGGCCTGGCGCGAGGACGCGGCGATCGGCAAGACCCTGGTCTCGTCGAGCATCATCGACCGCGTCGCGGAGTCCCTCGGCCGTCGCCTGTGGGAGGTCCCGGTCGGCTTCAAGTGGTTCGTCCCCGGCCTGATCGACGGCTCGGTGGCCTTCGGTGGCGAGGAGTCGGCCGGCGCCTCGTTCCTCCGCACCGACGGCACCGCGTGGACGACGGACAAGGACGGCATCATCCTGGCGCTCCTGGCGTCGGAGATCGTCGCGGTCACGGGCAAGACCCCCTCGCAGCTCTACGCCGAGCTGACCGACCGCTTCGGCGCACCGGTCTACCAGCGGGTCGACGCGGCAGCCAGCAAGGAGCAGAAGGCACGGCTGTCGAAGCTCGACGGCGACGCCATCACCGCCGAGACCCTGGCGGGCGACCCGATCACCGCGAAGCTCTCGAAGGCACCGGGGAACGACGCGGCGGTCGGTGGCGTCAAGGTCGTCACGGACAAGGCGTGGTTCGCCGCGCGTCCGTCAGGAACCGAGGACGTCTACAAGATCTACGCCGAGAGCTTCGTCTCCCCGGAGCACCTGGAGCAGGTGCAGCGCGAGGCGAAGGAGATCGTCGACGCCGCCCTGGGCGCGTAGCGGTAGCGCTCGAGACACCGCACGCTCCCCGAGACGCCGCCGGATCCGGCGGCGTCTCGGCAGTTCGGGGGCGTCTCAGCAGTTCGGCGGCGTGTCGGTCAGCACGCGCTGGTACCGCAGCCAGTCCTCGCAGAGCCGGGTCCACTGGGACGTGTGCGGTTCGCGCACGGCGGTGCCGAGTCCGTGCCGGCCGTGCGGGAACACGTGCACCTCGACGTCCACCTCACTCCGGACCAGCGCGTCCGCGTAGGACAGCGCGTTCGACGCGCGCACGATCCGGTCATCCGCCGTCGTCCAGACGAACGTCGGCGGCGTGCGCTCGTCGACCCGCGTCTCCATCGAGAGCTCGCGGCGCGTCCGCCACGGCGGGTCATCGCCGAGGAGCCCGAGCATCGGACGCGGCCGCGTCGGGTGCTCCATCGAGATCACCGGGTAGTTCAGGACGCAGAACGCCGGCCGGTCGGCAGCGGGGTCGTCGATGCCGTTCGCGAGCGAGGCCGCCAGGTGCCCGCCGGCGCTCGACCCGACGACGCCGATGCGCTCCGTGTCGATGTCGAGTCCGGTGTCCGCGCCGGCCCGTCCCGAGCGGAGCCACGTGAACACCGCGCGGGTCGCGTCGATCGGGGCCGGGTGCAACGGGCCGACGGTCTCTGGTGTGCGGAGCGGGTAGCGGAACAGGAACGCGTGCAGGCCGATGCCGGCGTACCAGTCCGCCATCGGTTCGGAACTCGCCCGCCCGTGTTCCTCGTAGCCGCCACCCGGGAGGACGATCACGGCCGGACGGGAACCGCCGACGGAGGTCGGGCGTACCGTGATGCCGTCGGGCGTGCTCATGGGGGCGACCTTACTGTTCGTCCCGCGGAACGCTGCCGATCCACACAGGAAGCCGCACCTGCGTGACCGCATCGCTTGCGGCAGTTGTAACTTTGCAGACAGCGCAAAATTCTTGTCATCGGCGCTTCGGTACCCGGGAGACCCTGCACATGACCCAGACGGCGACCGCTCCAGCGGGACCCACCACGGCATCCAACGTCGTGATGAACCACCGGCAGATCCTGCTGGTGATCTACGGCCTGATGGCCGGTATGTTCCTCGGCGCCCTCGACCAGACGATCGTCGGCACCGCCATCCGCACCATCGGCGACGACCTGCACGGGCTCGACCAGCAGGCCTGGGTCACGACGGGGTACCTGATCGCCTCGACGATCACGACGCCGATCTACGGCAAGCTCTCCGACATCTTCGGGCGGCGTCCGCTGTTCCTCACCGCGATCGGCATCTTCATCGTCGGGTCCTTCGCCGCGTCGTTCTCGACCTCGATGCTCATGCTCGCCGGGTTCCGCGCGCTGCAGGGCCTCGGCGCCGGAGGTCTGATGTCGCTGCCGCTCGCGATCATGGGCGACATGCTCGCCCCCCGCGAGCGCGCCAAGTACCAGGGCTACTTCCTCGCGGTGTTCGGCATCTCGAGCGTCATCGGGCCGCTCGTCGGTGGCCTCTTCGCCGGCGCGAGCGAGATCGTGTTCATCGCCGGCTGGCGCTGGGTCTTCCTGATCAACGTGCCGATCGGCATCATCGCGCTGATCATGGTGCTGACGTTCCTGCACCTGCCGAAGGTCGGCGAGCGGAAGGCCAAGCCGCGCATCGACTGGTGGGGTGCCGCGCTCGTCATCGTGACGCTCGTGCCGCTGCTGCTCGTCGCCGAGCAGGGCCGCACCTGGGGCTGGAGCTCGGCCGGTTCGATCGCCTGCTACGTGACCGGCGCCGTCGGACTCATCGCGTTCATCCTGGTCGAGCGCGCCATGAAGGACGACGCGATCCTGCCGCTCAAGCTCTTCGGCTCGCGGGTGTTCTCGATGTCCGCGATCCTGTCCGTGCTCGTCGGCTTCGGGATGTTCGGCGCGATGCTGACGATCCCGCTGTACCTGCAGATCGTGAAGGGCGTCACCCCGACCGAGTCCGGCTTCGCGATGCTGCCGATGGTCCTCGGCCTGATGATCGCGTCGATCGCCTCGGGTCAGATCATCTCCAGGACCGGCAACTACCAGGTCTTCCCGATCACCGGGACGGCGTTCACCGCGATCGGGTTCACCGTCCTGACGTTCCTCACCGCCGACCGCCCGCTGTGGTTCCTGATGCTCGGCATGTTCGGCATCGGCCTCGGGCTCGGGCAGCTCATGCAGACGCTGACCCTGGCCGCGCAGAACTCGGTGTCCCCTCGGGACATCGGTGTCGCCACCAGCGCCGCGACCTTCTTCCGCCAGATCGGCGGCACGATGGGCACCGCAGTGCTCCTCTCCGTGCTGTTCACCCTGATGCCGACGAACATCACGACGGCGATGCAGGACAAGTCCGACCTCACGAGCGCCCTGAACGCCGCCCTCACCCCGTCCGTGGCGAACGCCAAGGACAACAAGGGCGTGATGGACCAGATCTGGACGCCGATCACCGACCCGGTGAAGCAGAACGTGCAGGACGGCCTGAACAAGGGCGCCGTGCAGGCGAAGGAAGCCGCCGACGCCGCCGTCACGAAGCAGGTCACCGCGGGCGTCCAACAGCAGGTCGCCGCCGGTGCGCTCCCCGCCGCACAGGCGCAGTCGGTTATCGACGAGCAGGTCGCGGCCGCGAAGCCGGACGCCGAACAGCAGGCGCTCGAGACCGCTGCGTCGAAGGCCCAGGCCGACGTCGTCGACGGCACGCTGCAGGTCGACTACTCGAACGCGTCGCAGCGGAAGAACGTCGTCGACGAGGTCGCCCCGACGCTCATCGAGCAGCTCAAGAGCGGCAACTCGAAGGCCGACTCCTCGACGAGCTCCGCGACGAGCGACACCTCCTTCCTCAACGGTGCCGACAAGCGGCTGACCCGGCCGTTCCTCGTCGGGTTCAGCAGCTCGGCCGTCACGGTGTACTACGTCGGCCTCGGTGTGATCCTCATCGCGTTCGTCCTGACGTGGTTCTTCCGGGTGCCGCCGCTCCGGAAGACGTCGGCGCTGCAGGAGCAGGCGGACACCGCCCGGGCCGCAGCTGCGGGCAACGACCCCGATCGCCACGCCGTCGACGCGCAGGGCGCCGCGACGAACACCGGATCGCTCGTGTCCCCCGACTCCGGGCGGATGGGGATCGTCCCCACCTCACCCGACGTCCCGGCGCAGCCGCGCTCGGCCCGGTCCACCGGGACGTCCGACGTGTCGGTGCTGCCGGACGACGTGTCGACCGACGGCACCCGCGCCCCGCTGCCGGACGCGCCGACGCACGGCGCGCACTCGGCCGCTGCGCCGGTGGACGAGCCCGCCACGACCACCGGTGCCATCCGCACCCGCCGTGCCGCGCACGCTGCACCCGTGGAGGCCGAGGCCCCGACGGACGGGACGGACGCGCACGACGCGAGCCGGGCCTCCCGTCCGGCCGACGGCGACCACGCGCACGGCCGGCACTCGGCCGAGTAGCCGCGCCGGGGGTCGCCGCGCCGCCCCGCGTGCCGACCCCGAACGACGAAGTCGCTGTCGTACGACAGCGACTTCGTCGTTCCCACGCGTCTGCAACAGTTGCGCGCGCTCGGCAGCGACAGAACCGTTGTCGTACGACAGCGATCCTGTCGTTCCGAGTCGGCCCCAACGCGCCCCAGCCACCTCACACGGCGGGGCCCGCGGCGATCGTCGCCGGGGGCAGCACCTCGAAGGTCGCGCCGGGCAGGCGTTTCCGCATCACCTCGAACGCCGTCGGGCTGTCGTCGACGAGCACGTAGCGGCGGCCGAGCGCCCCGGCGACCGCGCCCGTCGTGCCGCTGCCCGCGAAGAAGTCGAGGACCCAGTCGCCCTCACGCGACGACGCCTGCACGATGCGCCGGAGGATCCCCTCGGGCTTCTGCGTCGGGTACCCGGTCTTCTCGCGGCCGGTCGGCGACACGATCGTGTGCCACCAGACGTCCGTCGGGAGCTTGCCGCGCTCCCGCTTCTCCGGAGTGACGAGCCCCGGTGCCATGTAGGGCTCGCGGTCGACCGCCGTCGAGTCGAAGTGGTACCGGGCCGGGTCCTTCACGTACACCAGGATCGTGTCGTGCTTCGTCGGCCAGCGGGAGCGGGACTTCGCGCCGTAGTCGTACGCCCAGATGATCTCGTTGAGGAAGGCGTCACGGCCGAACAGCGCGTCGAGGAGGACCTTCGCGTAGTGCGACTCGCGGTAGTCCAGGTGCAGGTACAGCGTGCCGTCCTGCGCGAGGACCCGCCACGCCTCGAGCAGGCGGGGCTCGAGGAACGACCAGTAGTCCTCGAAGCGGTCGTCGAAGCGCATCAGGTCGCCGCGGACGCGTTCGTAGTTCCGGCCGTGGAAGCCCATCACGGGTCCGTCGGCCCTCGGGACCGCTGAGCTGGCGTGCCGGCGCTGGTACCGGCCGGTGTTGAACGGCGGGTCGAGGTAGACGACCGTGAACGTGCCGTCGGACAGGGTGGCGAGGGCGTCGAGGTTGTCGCCGAGGACGACCCGGTCCGGTGCCTCGTCTCCCCTGTTCACCCGATCATTGTCGCGCACACGGGCTCAGCTCTCGCACGTCACCGACGACACCTCGGCGTCGGCCGGCTGTCGGCCGTGGTCGTACGGCACGAAGACCTCGTTGTGGGTCGTGCTCGTCCCGTCGGCGAGCGGCTGCACGACCACGTAATCCCGCGAGTGCTGGTCCGCGACCTCGTCGAACACGTGCACCTCGATCGTCGCGGCGTCGCACGCGGACTCGGCGTCGAAGACGAACCCGTCGCACCCCCAGTCGTCACAGGCGGCCGGGAAGTCCGAGTCGGGCAGCTCCACCCCGGCGTCGTAGGTGCCGATCGGGTAGGGCGCGGACCCCGCGCTGACGCAGGTCGGGTGGTCGAGCCCGGCGATGGTCTCTCCGCCGCGGAGCACGAGGGACAGCGGCACGCCAGGTGACAGCGAGACGAACCGCTCCTCGGTCCGGGTCGCCGGCGCGTTCGCATCCGGGCCGAACCGGACCGTGACCTTCGCCTCGCATGCGGCCGGCGCGGTGAGCGACCAGGCCCAGCAGTGCGCCGGGTCCGTCCGGCCCGCCATCGCGACCGCGCAGTCGGCCTGCAGCGCCGTACCGTCCTCGAGGACGGCGTCGACCGCGACCGTCGACGGGGCGGGCGCCGGTGTCGGATCGGTGTCCGGGGCGGGGTCGGTGTCCGGATCCGGCGACGCCGATGCGGTCGACGGCGCCGGGGCGTCGTCCTGCAGCCCGAGGGCGAGCGTCTGGCCGACCCCGCCGACCGTCTCCTGCACGAGCGGGACGACGGCCACGGAGGCACCCACGATGGTCACGACCGCCGTGGCCGTTGCCGTCACGGCGACCGCGATCCGGTTCCGACGTCGCACGGGCGAGCGGCGCTCGTCCCCGGACGCCTCGACGAAGGGGAGGGCTCCGGGGACGCCCCAAGCGGCCTCGGGGTCGATCGGGTCCGCTGCGCGACGCTCGCGGGCCACGGCGACGAGGCGGTCGGCCAAGGCGGCACGACGGACGCTGCTCGTGATCGCGACGGCGGCTCCGCCGACGACCGGCACCAGACCGAGTCCGGCGAGCCCGCGGAGTTCTCCGCCGAGGACGGACACGGTGACGACGACGGCGATGCCCACCAGGACGAGGGCGAGTCCGACCAGGGTCCGTCGATCGCGCCAGACCGCGCGCCGGTCCGCCTCCCAGAAGCGCCAACCCTGCGGGGCAGCCGGGAGGCTCGGGGCCGGGACCCAGCCGCGAGCCGGCTCCGCCAGGTGGTGACGTTCGACCCATGCGGCCGACGGCGTCGGCCAACCGGGTGGGGTGCGGAATCGGGGCTCGACGTCGACGGGGTGCTGCTCGGTCACGCGCCGAGGGTAGCGGTCGTCACGGCAGGCGCACAGGCCCCTCTTCGGGCTCGCAGGGCTTCGGGCTCGCAGGGCTTCGGGCTCGCAGGGCGAGGCGTCCGCTGGTCAGGTGCGTGCCGCTGCCCCCGGCTGGGCGTCCGCGTCGGGGGCGTCCGACGACGAGCACGTGATCTGCGTGATCGTCGCGTCGCCGGCGAAGGACTCCACCCCGCCGGCGAAGACGGTCACGGGGACGCTGCTCTGCAACGGCGCACCGATCACCAGGTCGTGGGGATCCGGCACGTCGCGCCACTCGTCCGTGACCAGGAACTGGACCGAGGCGTCCGCGCAGTCCTCGCCCGGACGGAGCGTCCAGCCGATGCACCCGGTGAGGTCACACCCGTCCGGCTGCTCCTCGTAGGCGAAGTCGTCGGCCGGTGTCTGGTCGACGTCCACCCGGTGCGGGACGTCCCCGAGACACGAGGCGGTGTCGATGCCGCTGTAGTCCTCGTCCCCGAGCTCAGCGATGTACAGGGGTCGGCCCGCGGAGACGTGCACGGCACGGGTCACGGTCCTGGTGTCGTCCCCGAGCGCGGTGTCGGCGAACCCGATCGTCACGGAGAGGTCGCAGTCCGTCAGCGCGTCGACCTCCCAGCTCCAGCAGTTCGAGTCACCGGGTGTCGCCGCGCAGGTGGCGTCCCACGCGTCGTCGCTGACCTGGGTGATGTCGATCTGCCCGTCGTCCGAGGTGTAGGGAGCCGCGAGCTCCTCGTCCTCGGGGAGGTCGCCACGAGCGCTCCCGACGACACCGGCCAGGGACTGCCCGGCGTCCGTCACGACCGGGGCGACGCCGGCCGATGCGCCGACCACGAGTGCGGCCGCGGCGATGGCGGCCGTGATGCCGGTGGCCACGCGGGCCGACCTCCCGAAGCCGGCCCGTGCCGCCGGGGCCGAGACGGAGGTCGATCCCCACACCCCGGCCGTTGCGGCGATCGACCGCGCCGTGTCCGTGGCGAGGTCCCACCACCGCACGCAGGACACGACGTACAGCGCTCCCCCGGCCGCGATCGGGGCGACGGCGAACACCGCCGGCACGTCCGCCGCCGTCAGCACGACGACGCCGACGATCCCGAGGACCAGCAGCACGAGTCCCGCCACGCCGAGCAGCTCGATCCGCCGCCGCCGCGTGGGCATCGCGGCCCGGAACGCCCGACGGTCGGCACGCCAGAAGCGCCACCCGGACGGCGCGGGCGGGATCCCGGGGCCAGGGGAGAACCCCGGACCGGGTTCGGCGAGCTGGTGCGCCGCGACCCACTCGGTGGACGGCGTCGGCCACCCCGGAGGCGTCCGGAAGCGGAATGGCGGGCGGTGGTCGGTCACCCGCTGACGCTAGCGAGGCACACAGCGGGCGCACAGGCCCCTCTTCGGGGCCGCGGCGTAGCGTCGTCGACATGGCACTGGACGTCCGGAACGACACCGATCAGCAGCAGTACTCCCTGGTGGAGGACGACACCGTGATCGGGTTCGCCGCCTACGAGATCGCCGACGACGAGATCCGCTTCGTGCACACCGAGGTCGACCCCGCGCACCGGGGAGGGGGCCACGCCTCGGTCCTCGTGCAGCACGCGCTCGACGACGTCCGCTCGGGCTCCTCGCGCCGTGTCGTGCCGCAGTGCAGCTACGTCGCGGCGTGGATCGAGCGGCACCCCGACTACCAGGAGCTCACCACCCGCTGACGTCGTCGGTCAGGCGGCCGTCAGGTGGGTGGGCCGTCAGTTGGGTGGGCCGTCAGTTGGGTGGGCCGTCAGTTGGGTGGGCCGTCAGTACTGCCGGTCGTGGGTCCCGGCGCGTGCCTCGTGTCGGCCGCCGGTCCCCCTGACCGTCGGCACCTTGATGAGCACCGTCCCGCTCAGCAGGTCGTGGTCGTCATCGGCGGGCGTCGGTGCTTCACGGGGCAGGCGGGCCTGCCGTTCGTACTCCGCCTGGGTCTCGTGGCGCGTCGGCGCGAAGACCTCGTCCATCATCGAGACGACTCCACCGGATCCCCCGCTGCTGGTCGACTTGTTCGACAGGTCGATCCACCCCAGACGATCGGCGATCCACGTCACGACGACCGCAGCGGCCACCGCCCCCAACAGGATCAACCAGTTCACGCAAGCGAGGCTACGTGGCGCCTCTGGTCGGCGGATCAGCCGCGCGGAGGATTCTCATGATCCACACGTCTCGTTCTTGGGGATGACGTCCACACTCGAAGTGCGGCGGCCGGGAACCCCCCTCTCCCGGCCGCCGACCACCTTTCCCGACGATCTACGGGACGCGCTGGAGCCACTCCTTGGTCGCGAACTTCGACTCGACGAGCTCCTGCGCCCGCTGTCGTTCGGCGTCCGTGACCGCTCCCGGCGTCGCGCCGTAGAGCGTCGTGAAGGTCCCGATCAAGGACTCGATGATCGCCGCCCGCGACAACCCCGTCTGCGACCGCAACGGGTCGACGCGCTTGGCGGCCGAGGTCGTGCCCTTGTCGCTCATCTTCTCGCGACCGATGCGGAGCACCTGGACCATCTTCTCGCCGTCCATGTCGTAGCTCATGGTGGCGTGGTGCAGCAGCGCCCCGGTGCCGAGCCGCTTCTGAGCGGCGCCGCCGATCTTGCCCTTGGTCGAGGTGATGTCGTTGAGCGGCTGGTAGTACGCGTCGATGCCGAGGGACTTCAGCGCCTCGATCACCCACTCGTCGAGGTACGCGTACGAGTCAGCGAACGTCATGCCCTGCACGAGGTCGGTCGGGACGTACAGCGAGTACGAGATGATCGCGCCGGCGTCCATGAACATCGCGCCGCCGCCGGAGATCCGCCGGACCACCTCGACGCCGTACTTCGCGGCGCCCTCGGGATCGACCTCGTTCTTCAGCGACTGGAAGGAGCCGATGACCACCGCGGGCTGGTCCCACTCCCAGATGCGGAGGGTCGGCCCGCGTCGGCCGGCACCCACCTCCTCGGTGAGGACCTGGTCGAGGGCGAGGTGCTCGTTCGGGCTGATCGGCCCCTCGTGGATGATCTGCCAGTCGTAGTCGCGCCACGTCGACGCCCGGGAGAGTGCCCGGCGGACGGCGACGCCGACGGACTCCGGCGTGAAGCCGAGCAGCACGGCATCAGCAGGCAGGGCAGCGCGGACGGCTGCGGCGATGCCGGCGGCGTCCGTGGTGGCAGGCAGCCCGTTCACGGCGGCGTCGATCAGCGGGAGCGCGTCGTCCGGCTCGAGGAAGAAGTCACCCGCCAGCCGGAACTCCTGGATGGTGTCGTCGACCACGTCGAGGTCGACGACGACGAGCTTTCCGCCTGGGACCTTGTACTCACCGTGCACGGTTCGACCCTACGCGCAGCGGCCGGTCAGCGAGCGCCCCGTCAGCGAGCGACGCGCCCCAGCCACGCGACCAGGTCCGCGACGACCTCGTCCCGGTTCGTCTCGTTGTAGATCTCGTGCCGAGCGCCCTCGTAGACCCGCACCACCACGTCGGTCAGCCCGCCGCGACGGCGGTACGCGGCTGCCAGCTTCTCGACGGAGCGCGGACCACCGAGGCTGTCGTCGGACCCGACCTGCAGCAACACGGGGACGTCGTGCGGGATCCCCCGGCGCGGCACCCCGAGCAGACGCAGCGTGTCCGGCAGCCCGAACAGCCCCATCACGTCGGCATCGACCGTGAGCGGGTCCGCGTCGAACGCGTCGGCCACCGCCCGGTCCCGGCTGAGCCACTCGAACCGGGTCGGACCGAGCGCGGCGTGCCGCTTGTTGAGGTCGCCGCCGTTCATCCACCCGGGCAGGCGGTACGCGGTGGCCGACAGCACGACGCCGTCGTACGACTCGCTCGAGGTGTTCAGGATGCGCTGCGCCATCAGCGACCCCCACGACTGCCCGAACAGCACGAGCGGGACACCGGGGGTCTCCTGCCGCGCCACGGAGGTCATCTGCTCGACGACGTCGATCGCGGCCCGGAGCCCGCCGACGCCGAGCCTGCCGAGCTTCGCGTGGTCGCCGTCCCACTGCCCGAGCCCGGTCCGACCGTGACCGCGGTGGTCGTTCGCGACGACCGTCCAGCCGGCACGGACGAGCTCCTGCGCGAGCCGCTCGTACCGGAGCGAGTGCTCACCGACGCCGTGGGCGATCTGCACGATCCCCTTCGGCCGCCCGGCGCGCCAGGTCGAGTAGACGATCTCGACACCGTGCGCGTCGACGAACGAGGAGTCGCCGCGGGCGGCAGAGAACGTGGGCACGTGAGCATCCTCGCAGACGACCGGACCGACCGGACGGCCAGACGGCCTGACGTGTTCACCGGGCGTTCACCCGAGCGCGTCGCCGCGGGCCTACCGTCGCCGCCATGGACGTCCTCGTCATCGTCGTGCTCGTGATCGTGGTCGCGCTCGTGTTCGACTTCACGAACGGGTTCCACGACACCGCCAACGCCATGGCCACGTCGGTCGCCACGGGTGCACTCAAGCCCCGGACCGCCGTGCTCATCTCCGCCGTGCTCAACATCGTCGGCGCGTTCCTGTCCACCGAGGTCGCCAAGACCGTCTCGCAGGGCATCATCCGCGAGGGACAGGACGGCATCCACATCTCGCCGACGATGATCTTCGCCGGGCTGGTCGGCGCCGTCCTCTGGAACCTGGCCACCTGGTACTTCGGGCTGCCGTCGTCCTCGACGCACGCGCTGTTCGGCGGGCTCATCGGGGCGTCGATCATCGGCGCCGGCCTGAACTCGGTGGACTGGGCGACCGTCGTGTCGAAGGTCGTGCTGCCCGCGCTGCTCTCCCCCGTGATCGCCGGCGTCATCGCCCTGGTCGCGACCTACTTGGCGTACGCCCTCACGAAGAACGCCACGACGCACGGCGCTGCGACGGGGTTCCGACACGGCCAGACGATCTCGGCCTCGCTGGTGTCCCTGGCGCACGGCACGAACGACGCGCAGAAGACGATGGGCGTCATCACGCTGACCCTCATCGCCGCGAACTACCAGGACGCCGGCACCGGACCAGCGCTCTGGGTGATCCTGGCGTGCGGCCTCGCGATCGGCCTGGGCACCTACATGGGCGGGTGGCGCATCATGCAGACCGTCGGCAAGAAGATCTCCGACGTGCAGTCCCCGCAGGGCTTCGCCGCGGAGACCAGCTCGGCCGCGACCATCCTGGTGTCCTCCCACCTCGGGTTCGCGCTCTCCACCACGCACGTCACGAGCGGCTCGGTGATCGGCTCCGGGCTCGGCAAGAAGCTCGCGGACGTGCACTGGAACGTGGTGAGCCGGATCGTCGTCGCGTGGGTGATCACGCTCCCGGCTGCAGCGGTCGTCGGGGCGCTCGCGACCTGGCTCGCGTCCACGTCGGTGATCGGGCTGATCGCCGTCGCCGTCCTGGCGCTCGCGGCCGGGCTCACCTTCTCCACCTTGGCGAAGCGCCGGCCGGTCTCGCACGAGGACATCACGACGGACGAGACCGAGCGCGAGCCGGTCGAGGCCAAGGGCTGAACGGGAGACGACGATGGACATCGACTTCGGGAGCATCGCGATCGTCGCGGGCGTCGGGTTCGTGGCGGCGGTCGGCGTCGTGCTGGTCTACACACTCGGTCTGCGGCTGCTCGGGACGGGGCAGCCGGTCGACACGGGCGGCGAGCGGACGCAGTACAGCGAGGAGACCCCGCGGTCCGGGCACACACCCCCGATCGCCCTCGCCGGCGCCGGCCTGTGCTTCGCCGTCTGCATCGCCGCCGTCCTGTACGGCATCTGGATGACGATCCCCCAGTTCCACTGACGGAGACGCAGCGGAACGCCTGTCGAGCCGGCGGCACGCTCGCCTGCGATGATCGGACCGTGACCGCCCATCGCATCGACGCCTCGCTCGACACCGCCATCGACGTCTTCACCGCCGAACGGCATCCGGTGCTCCGCGTCGCGCCCGGAGACACCGCGACGATCCGCACACTGAGCGCGGCGGGCTACACGGAGCGCCAACAGCACGCGGGCGACCACCCGCCGACGCTCATCGACGGACGGCGAGGGCACTGCCTGGTCGGCCCGATCGCCGTCGAGGGTGCCCGGCCGGGACAGGTCCTCACCGTGCGGTTCGACGACCTCGTCCCGGACGACTGGGGCTACACGGGCTCCGGCGGCGTGGACACACCCGTCAACCGGGCGCTCGGTCTGACCCAGGAGCGCGGCCCACTCCTCTGGGACATCGACGCCGGCACGGGTGTCGCCCGCAACCAACTCGGTCTCGGCGTCCGGACGGCGCCGTTCCTCGGGGTCGTCGGCGTCCCGCCGGAACCGACGGGTGAGCACTCGACCATCCCACCGCGACCGCTGGGCGGCGGGAACATCGACTGCCGCGAACTCGTCGCCGGGTCGACCCTGTACCTCCCGGTCACGGTTCCGGACGCGCTGCTCTTCGTCGGCGACGGACACGCGGCCCAGGGCGACGGCGAGGTCTCCGGCACGGCGATCGAGTGCGGCATGACGGCGACGGTGACGCTGTCGCTCCTCGACGAGGCTCCGGTCGACGGCATCCACGCCGACACCCCTGCCGGGCGCATCACGTTCGGCTTCGACGCCGACCTGAACGCCGCGACGACGACCGCCCTCGACCGGATGGTCGACTGGATCGCCGGCCTGCACGGCATCACCCGCTCCGAGGCGCTCGCGATGGCCAGCGTCGCGGTGAGCATGCGCGTCACCCAGGTCGCGAACCGGACGTGGGGAGTGCACGCCCTGCTCCCCCACGACGCGATCACGGCCTGAAACCACGCGCGTTCCTGCCCATGTCGCCCGACGTGGAAAGCGGAATCGCGCGTAGGAGGTCGGAACTTCCGACCTCCTACGCGCGATTCGACTTCCTACGCGCGAAAGAGCCTGCACACGGAACGGTCAGTGGGCGGAGTAGCCGCCGTCGACCAGGTGGTAGCTGCCGGTGATGAACGAGGCCTTGTCGCTCAGCAGGAACAGGACCAGCGCTGCGACCTCGGCGTCGGTGCCGAGGCGCTTCGTGGCGTGCTCCTCCTCGAGGGCGCTGATCGCCTCCGGGGTCATCGCGTTCCGCAGCAGCGGGGTGTCGATGAAGCCGGGGCCGACCGCGTTCGTGCGGACACCCTGGGCCGAGTACTCGAGCGCGGCGACCTTGGTGAGCCCGGCGAGCGCGTGCTTCGACGCGACGTAGGCCGCGTTCTGCGCGATGCCGACGGTGCCGAGCACGGACGCCATGTTGACGATCGAGCCGCCGCCGGAGGCCAGCATCGCCGGGATCTCGTAGCGGAGCCCGTAGAAGACACCGTCCAGGTCCACGGCACGGACGCGGTCCCACGCGGCGATGTCGTACTCGCCGATCTTCTGCGGGGCGGCGCCGATGCCGGCGTTGTTCACGGCGAGGTGCAGCGCGCCGTACGTGTCGACCGCGAACTGGACGGCGCGCTCGTTGTCGGCGGCGACGGCCGAGTTCGCCTCGAACGCGGTGGCGGTCCCACCGGCCTGCTCGATCTCCCCGACGACCCGCTGTGCTGCGTCGAGCTTGATGTCGGTGACGACGACCTTCGCGCCCGCGGTGGCGAGCTCCTTCGCGATGGACTCGCCGATACCGCTGCCACCACCGGTGACGATGGCGACCTTGCCCTCGAACTCGGACATGAACTGCTCCAATCTCCTCGACAACACCTGTTGTCTACGGTCCAGAACGATACACCTGCATAGATGATTCCCGACGGCAACAAGTTCGTTCGCTGAACTAATTTGCTAGGCTAACGATCGTGACCATGCCCGAGACCACCAAACGCTCCGCGCCGCACGCGTCGCTCAGCACGGACTTCCGCATCGCGGTGAACCGGTTGTCGCGGACCCTCCGCGCGCAGAAGGCCGACACGACGGTCAGCGACGCGATGTTCTCGGCACTCGCCCGGCTGCACCGCGACGGCCCGATGACCCTCGCGGAACTCAGCCGGAACGAGGGCGTCACACCCCCGTCGATGACGAAGACCGTCGCCGCGCTCGTCGACCGCGGGCTGCTGTCCAAGGGCGGGCACGGCGACGACCGCCGCAAGGTCCTCATCGGCGCCACCCCGGCCGGTGCCGACTTCGTCGTCGAGACCCGCCGCCGCCGCGACGGCTGGCTCTCACCGCGCATCGCCGCACTCACCCCGGCCGAACGGCGCGTCCTCGCCGAGGCCACCGAGATCATGAGGAGGCTGGCCCACCAGTGACGGCCATGTTCCGGTCCCTCTCGGGACGCAACTACCGCATCTGGTTCGCAGGTGCCCTGGTGTCGAACGTCGGCACCTGGATGCAGCGGACCGCGCAGGACTGGATCGTCCTGACGCAGCTCACGCACGACAACGCCATCGCGGTCGGCATCACCATGGCACTGCAGTTCGGGCCGCAACTCCTCCTGCTGCCCTGGACCGGACTCGTCGCCGACCGCTTCGACCGCCGCCGCACGCTCATGGTGACCCAGGCCCTGATGGGGATGCTCGGCCTCGGGCTCGGCATCATGGTCGTGACGGACACCGCCACGCTGCTGTGGCTCTACGCCTTCGCCCTGGCACTCGGCATCGTGGCCGCGTTCGACACCCCGGTGCGCCAGGCCTTCGTCTCCGACGTCGTCACCGGCGAGCACGTCGCGAACGCCGTCGCGCTGAACTCCGCGTCCTTCAACGCCGCCCGACTCATCGGGCCGGCAGTCGCCGGCGTGCTCATCGCCGCGATCGGTTCCGGCTGGGTGTTCATCATCAACGCGGCCTCGTTCGCCGCGGTCCTCGGCGCCCTGCGCTTCGTCGACCCCGAACAGCTCGCGGACCGGGTCCGTGCAAAGCGTGGCAAGGGGCAGATCACCGCCGGCTTCCGGTACGTCCGCACACGCCCCGACATCATCGTGGTGCTCTGCATGATCTTCGTCGTCGGCACGTTCGGCGTGAACTTCCCGATCTTCACCTCGACGATGGCGCGGGTGGAATTCCACAAGGGTGCAGGCGAGTTCGGTCTGCTCAACTCCGTGATGGCGATCGGTTCGGTGCTCGGCGCGCTGCTGTCGGCACGACGGGACCGTCCACGGATGCGGCTGCTCGTGTTCGCCAGCGCCGGGTTCGGCCTGGCGTGCACGGCCGCTGCCTTCGCCCCGACGTACTGGACGTTCGCGATCGTCCTGGTGTTCGTCGGGCTCGCGTCACTGACCTTCATGACGACCGCCAACGCCCTCGTCCAGACCACCACGGCGCCCGCGATGCGTGGCCGGGTGATGGCGCTGTACATGGCGATCTTCGCGGGCGGCACCCCCATCGGCGCCCCGATCGTCGGCGCGGTCGCGGACGCGTGGGGCCCCAGGTGGGCGATCGGCGTCGGCGCCGCGTCCGGGTTCGTCGCGCTCGCCATCGCCCTGGTCTGGCTCGTCCGGTTCCAGCACTACCGCGTGCGCTACGACGCCGACAACCGCCTGCACATGGCCGTCACCCACTCGATCCCGGTGGTCGGGACGCGCGCATCGCGCGCCGAGATCCGGCAGGACCTCGAGCGCGACGAGGCGGTCGCCGACCGCTCCAGCGCCGTCTGACCCGGCCAGGAACCGGACGGGAGGCTCGGGGCGGGGCCGCCACGAGCCTCCCGTCCGGCGCGGCCTGCGCTCAGTGCGTCGGTTCCGCCGCCGCGAAGACGCGTGCGTCGAGCGCTCCGGCGACGCGGTCGGCGACCGCCGCGAGCCGCTGTCCCGCTGCGCGGGCCGCGTCGATCGCCTCGGCCGGCGCCAGCGCCTGGAGCGCGCGGCGGGCACCGCGGAGGTCATCGAGCTCCTCGGTCACGGCGGCGGGCGCGACGTCGGCGAGGCACTCCTCGGCGCGGAGCGTGAGGAAGAGCATCGAGCGGGGGCTGCGGTCGTCGAGCAGCAGGAACGCGGCCGCCTCGGACGCGGGGGCTCCCGACCCAGTCGCCCGCTGGAACGCCTCGCCCGCCCCGCAGGCCCGGAGCGCGGTCCCCCAGGACGCCGCGGACTCCGGGTCGAGCAGGTCGGAGGCCAGGAGCCTCGCGGTCGCGGCGCACCGTGCGAGGGACCGGCCGAGCGTGAAGAACTCCCACACCTCGTCGCGGCTGGCGTCACCCTCGACGACACCGATCGCCAGGGCACTGCGCTCGCGGACCCACCCCAGGAACTCGTGCTCCCGGCCGGCGGCGATCTTGCGCGGCATCCGGGACCTCGTGACGTTGAGGCAGTCCCACAGCTCGGTGGAGACGACGTCACGGGCCCGTCGAGCATCGTCCCGTGCCACGGCCACCGCTGCGGCGATCGAGGCGGGCTGGTGCCGGTCGAGGGCCAGGGACTCGAGGGTCGCGTGCCGATCGAGGGCCGTGGCGGGACGGACGGTGGCACCGGCGACCACGCGGAGCTCACGGCTGACGATCCGCTCCCCCGAACCGGAGGCCGCGTCGGACCGCGCCAGGTACACGTCGAGCAGCCGTGCGAGCACATCGGCTCGTTCGATCGCGGCACCGACGCGGAACACACTCCCGGCGAGTCGGCTCAGCACCGCGGCTCCTGCATGTCGCGAACCTACTGACCCCTCGTTGCAACGGTGTTTCCGGGCCGCGTCACGGGTGTTGCGCCCGAAACCCGTGCCGTCATCACTAGACGCTCTAACTAGATCGTCTAGCATTGTCGCCATGACGACGGAGGTGACGACACGCGCCACCGGGTTCTGGTACGACGACGGATCCCGGATCGACGCGGTCGACGTGCTGAACGCCCTCCGGCGGTACCGCACCGCCGAGAGCGCATCCCAGCGCCGGGCGCGCGAGGCCCTCGGCATCGGCGAGAACGCGATGGCGGCGCTGCGGGTCCTCGTCGACGCCGACGCCGCCGGCCGGACGGTGAACGCCAAGCAACTCGCGGAGCGGCTCGGGATCACCGCCGCGTCGACCTCAGCACTCGTGGACCGACTCGTCCGCACCGGTCACGTCGAACGCCACCCGGACCCGACCGACCGACGCGGCGTCATCCTCAGCGCGTCCGGACCCGCGATGCGCCGGGCACTGCTCGTCATCGACGACCTCGAGTCCAGGACCCTCGGGGTCGCTGATCGGCTCTCCACCGAGGATGCCGCTGTGATCGTCGGGTTCCTCGACGAGATGACCGCGATGGTCGACGCTGTCGACTCCGGATCCCGCGCGTAGCCTGATCGCATGAGCGAGGCGCGGGACACCGATCACCCTCGGACGCACGTGCCCGAGGACGACATGCCCTTCGCCGAACTCGACAACCGGGCGCGGGCCGAGGCCGCACTCCGCCGCATCCGGGACGGCAGCGACCCGACCCGAGAGGCGTTCGACCTCGCGAACACCATGAACGACGAGGCCGTCGGGCGACTCGGGGCCCGTGTCAGGGGCTGGTTCCGCCGCTCCCGCTAGAAGGCCGTCCCGACCGCCGCGATGTCGTCGCCTCCGTGCCCGGCGGCACTCGCGTCCGCGTAGACCCGGCCGAGTGCGTCGAGGAGCGTCGTGGAAACGCCGGCAGACCGTGCCGCTTCGGTGATGAGGCCGATGTCCTTCCGGAGGCCGTCCAGCGCGAACTGCGCCGGGTACTCCCCCGACAGCATCGACTTCCCCTTGGTGTGGGCGTAGGCGGAGTCGCTCGCCGATCCCTCGATCGCCCGGAGGAAGAGCTCCGGGTCGATGCCGAGCCCCTTCGCGATCGCCAGGGACTGCCCGGTCGCGGCCGTGATCGAGGCGATCCACGCGTTGGCGGCGAGCTTCAGCGCGGTCCCTTCGCCGACACGGTCGCCGGCTCGGACGGTCTTCGCGCCGATCGCGTCGAGCACGGGATCGATGCGGTCGAGCACCTCGGCGGGACCGGCCGCGAGCATCGTGAGCTTGCCCTGTTCCGCGGGTGCCTTCGTGCCGAGCATCATCGCCTCGACGAGGGTGATGCCGTACTTCGCGGCGATCTGCACGATCGTCTCGGTGCCGTCGACCCCGACGGTCGAGCACTGCACCCAGACCGCGGTCGCCGGTGCCTCGCCGGCGGACTGCTCGAGGACGTCGACCACCGCGTCGGTGTCGAACAGGGTCAGCAGGACGACCTCGGCGTCCGCGACGGCAGCGCCCGGGTCGTCGGCGACCGTCGCTCCCTGGTCGCCGAGCGGCAGCGCACGTTCGCGGCTGCGGTTCCAGACGGTGACCTCGTGTCCGTCGCGGAGCAGCGACCCCGCCACGCCGGCTCCCATGGCCCCGGTTCCCAGTACCGTCACGCGCACGTGCGTCCTCCGTTCCGTCGCGACACCCTGTCGTCGACGCATCGCACGCTACGCGCCGCGGGTCAGAGCAAGCCGCGGGCTCCGAGCCAGGCGGCGGGGTCGCGCGGGACGCCTCCGACGATGACCTCGAAGTGCAGGTGCGACCCGGTCGACACCCCGGTGCTGCCGACGGCGCCGATCCGCTCGCCGGCAGCGACGACCTGGCCGACGCGGACGCCGATCTGGGACAGGTGCCCGTAGCGCGTCTGGGTGCCGTCGGCGTGCTGCAGGAGGATCTGGTTGCCGTACCCGCCGAACACCCCGGCCGAGACGACCGTGCCGGGCATCGCCGCGACGACGGTGGTCCCGGTCGGTGCTGCGAAGTCGAGCCCCTGGTGGTTGGTCGAGCACGCGGCACAGCCCTGCACCCAGCGCCCGCCGAAGCCGCCGGCCGCCGGGATCGTCCCGGCGACCGGTCGCACCACCGAGACGCCAGGAGCAGGCACGCCGGCAGCCCCGACCAGACCCCGGGCGGCCTGCGGAGCACGAGCGATCGAGAAGCCGTCGCGGTCGACGGAGAGGGCGACGCCGTCGGGGGCGACGTACTCCTGCGTGTCCATCACCGCCATCCCCCGGTCTTCGGGCGGCGCCGCCATCGCGGACTGCGGTGAGGCGACCGTCACGAACAGGCACGCAGCGACCGCGGTCGCGGTGATCGGAACGGTCCTGGGGGTGCCGATGGCGCTGCTGATGCTGCGCAGCGGGATCGTGAGCGCCTGTCTGGCCGTCCGCAGTGCGAGGGCGGCAGGTGCGGGCCTGACCGGACGCAGGTCGCGACGGCTCGGCAGGACGGTGGGGGCGGGACCCGCCGGACGCAGGTCACGACGGCTCGGCAGGACGGTGGGGGCGGGACCCGCCGGACGCAGGTCACGACGGCGCGGCAGGACGGTGTCGGGACGGGCGAGTGGCGTCGCGACGGTGGCCGGACGGGAGGCTCGGATCCACTCCGCCCCGGATCCGTGCGTCACCCGCATCGTCGGCGCAGCAGCACGCGCGGTGTCGCGCCGGCGGAGGCGTTCTGCGGGCGTGGGTTCCGGAACGGCGGGAGTCGGCACCGCCGCTCCGGACATCGAGGACGCGACGGCTGCGTTCGCCGCGTCGCGAGCTGGGCCACGCGGACGCATCGGGAGGCCGTCGATCGTCATGTCGGGTGCCGTGACGGAACTCAGGAACGAACGACGCCGTCGGCGACGATCCGGTCGAGCTCGGTCACGACGGCGTCGACGACGGCGCGGGTGATGGCGTCGGCGACGGCTTCGACGAGGGCGAGCTGTTCGGTGCCGACGGCGTACCCCTTCGGGAGCGCGGCACCGATGCGGGCAGGGATGTCGTCGATGGCGGCGACGAGGGCGGCCGGGACGAGCGCAGACGGCGCGTCGACCGGGGCCGTCGTCGGCGAGGTCGGCGCCGGGGTGACCGTGGCGCGGACGGCGACGGGGCGCTCGCGGTGGCGGGCGATCGAGTCGAAGAGGGGCGTGGTCGACATGCTGCGTGCCTTCCGGGTCAGGTCTGCGATGCGCCTGGTCCGGTTCGGGCGGTCAGGCGGTGCCGATCGGCACAGCCCTATTCAATCACTGATATTTCGTATGTGCAATAGGAGTCGTCGAGGACGCGTCGATCAGTCTGGTTCGACAGCCTCGCTCGGGTCGTCGCGGTGCAACACGCGTCGCACCCGCTCGACGATCGTCGCCGGCGGGTTGTTGTACGCGTTCGCCGGCTCCTGCCCGCTCATCTCCTGGATGGCCGCCATCACCGCATCGGTGGCGTGACGCCTCGCCCGACCGGACGACGCCTCACCGAAGGTGGACAGGTCGATCGGCTCGCCGAACTCGATCGTCACGCGGGCGAGCTTCGGGATCCGAGAACCGACGGGCTGGACGTCCTCGGTGCCGGTGAGCGCGACGGGCACGACGGGCGCACCACTCGTCAGCGCCAGCCATGCCACGCCGGTCCGACCGCGGTAGATCCGGCCGTCCAGGGAGCGTGTGCCCTCGGGGTAGATCGCGAAGGCCTCGCCCTCGTGCAACCGTGCGAGGCCGAGGTCGAGGGCGTGCTGCGCCGCTGCTCCGGCTCCCCGCTCGACCCCGATGGCACCGATGCCGCCGAAGAACGCGCGGGACAGCGCGCCGCGGAGCCCCTTGCCCGTGAAGTACTCCTGCTTCGCGAGGAACGAGACCTTGCGCGGCGCCATGATCGTGATCGCCGGAGAGTCGATGAACGACCGGTGGTTGCTCGCGAGGATCACCGCGCCGCGCTTCGGGACGTTCTTGCGGCCGATGATCTTCGGGCGCCAGACCACGCGAGCGAGCGGCGCCACCACGGCACGCGCGAGCACGGTGGTGAACATCGTCGAACCGGGCACCTGCTGCCTCCTCGTGGCGGGAGGTTCCGAGTGTAGTCAGGCGCCCACGGGTTCCATGCCGCGCGGGGCATGGAACGGCGGGTCACTCGGCGGCGGCCACCACGTCGAGCACGGCACGTCCGTACGACTCGAGCTTCGCGGCACCGACACCGGAGATCTCGGCGAGCTGGTCGACGTCGGACGGTCGAACGGCCGCGATGCCCCTGAGGGTCGCGTCGTTGAAGACCACGTACGCCGGGACGCCCTGCTCGCGGGCCTGTGCCGCACGCCAGGAACGGAGCGCCTCGAACAGGCCGAGCGCTTCCTGCGGCATGTCGGAGACCACCTGGCGGCGCGATCGGCCGGCACGGGGCGCCCTGACCGGGTCACGACGCATGAGCACCTGCACGCGTCCACCGAGCACCTCGGCGCTGCTCTGGCTGAGCACGAGCGTGCCGTAGCCGTCGCCGGACACCGCGGCGTACCCCTGCGCGAGGACCTGCCGCGCCACTGTCCGCCACTCGCCCTCGGACAGCTCCGACCCGATGCCGAAGGTCGCCAGGGACTCGTGCTGGAGCTCCTGCACGCGGGGCGACTGCTTGCCGACGAGGATGTCCACGAGGTGCGCGACGCCGTACCGCTGCCCGCGCTCTCGATCGAGCCGCACGATCGTCGACAGGAGCTTCTGTGCGGGGACCGTGCCGTCCCAGGACTCCGGCGGGGCGATGCACGTGTCGCAGTTGCCGCACGCCGTGGACTCCTGCCCGAAGTACGCGAGCAGCCGCACCCGGCGGCACTCGATGGTCTCGCACAGCGCGAGCATGGCGTCGAGGTGCGCGCTGAGCTGCCGACGGTGCGCCGCGTCCCCCTCGGACTGGTCGATCATCCGGCGCTGCTGCACGACGTCGTTCAGCCCGTAGGCGAGCCACGCCGTCGACGGCTGCCCGTCACGACCGGCACGACCGGTCTCCTGGTAGTAGCCCTCCACCGACTTCGGCAGGTCGAGGTGCGCCACGAACCGGACGTCGGGCTTGTCGATGCCCATCCCGAACGCGATCGTGGCGACCATCACGATGCCCTCTTCGCGGAGGAACTGCGACTGGTTGCGCTCCCGCACCCGCACGTCGAGGCCCGCGTGGTACGGCAGCGCCGGGATGCCCTGGTCGACGAGCGCCGCGGCCGTGCGCTCGACGGAGTTGCGCGACAGGCAGTAGACGATGCCGGCGTCGCCCTTGTGCTCCGTCCGGATGAACGTGAGGAGCTGCTGCAGCGCCCCGGTCTTCGGCTCGATGCGGTACTGGATGTTCGGCCGGTCGAAGTCCGCGACGAAGTGCGCCGCGTCGTCCAACCCGAGGCGGGCGGAGATCTCGCGGTGGGTCTGCGGCGTGGCGGTGGCGGTCAGGGCGACGCGTGGCACGGTCGGCCAGCGCTCGTGCAGCACGCTCAGTTCGAGGTAGTCCGGACGGAAGTCGTGGCCCCACTGCGCGACGCAGTGCGCCTCGTCGATGGCGAAGAGCGCGATCTGCGCACGGTCGAGCAGCGCACGGGTGGACTCGAGCCGCAGCCGTTCCGGCGCGAGGTAGAGCATGTCCACCTCGCCCTGGACGACGGCGCGCTCGACCCTGGCACGCTCGTCCGGGCCCTGCGTGGAGTTGAGGAACGCGGCCTTAACGCCGTTCGCCGCGAGGGCGTCGACCTGGTCCTGCATGAGCGCGATGAGCGGCGACACGACGACACCCACGCCGTCGCGGACGAGCGCGGGCACCTGGTAGCAGAGCGACTTGCCGCCACCGGTCGGCATCAGGACGAGGGCGTCCCCACCGGTGACGACGCGGTCGATGATCGCCGCCTGTTCGCCGCGGAAGTCGTCGTAGCCCCACACCCGGTGCAGGACGTCGAGTGCGGCGGCGCGCGACGGCGACACCGCGGGGGGCGCGGCAGCGGCCGAGGTGGTGCTCATGCCCACGAGCCTACGGGCGACCGGCGACACCCAGTGCGTTGTCCACAGGGTCGGCCACGGCGGTGGAGCCGGCCACGCCCTCGGAGCGAGCGGGCGCGCCCGACCAGCCCGTGCCTCCCGGCCGGACCCAGCGCGACCCGCCTGCCCAGGCAGGCACCGGGCCGCGGAACCGCGGCGCCTCGGATCCTGGGAACCGGCGGTCGAGGCCGGAACGCCGGGCCGTGAACTCGATCATCCCCCAGTAGAGGAGCGAGGTGCCGAGCGTGATGAGCCAACCGACGGCGGACCCGTTCGACGAGTCGAGGTCGATCTTCGACCACCCGGGCGCCTGCAGCACGAAGATCGTGACGTTGTTGAGCGCGTGCTGCAGGATCGTGGCTTCGAGGCCTCCGGTGCGGAGCACGATGATCGCCGCGATGAGCCCGAACGACCCGACGTCGAGGATGCCCCAGATGTTGTAGCCGTTCGGGACGTGCAGGATCGCGAACACCACCGTCGAGACCAGCACGGCGATGACGGCGCCGGCCTTCCGCAGCGGGATCCACGCGCCGATCGTCTGCATGAGGAAGCCGCGGAAGACGTACTCCTCTGCTGCGGCCTGGAACGGCACGAGCAGCACCACGAGGACGATCGTGAGCGTCAGGGTCCCGAGCGTCACGGTGGACTGACCGATCGCGTCGGTGTTCCAGTGCACCCCGGACCCGTCGACCGTGTACGTGCCGGCGGTCTGGATGCCGACCATGATGAGTGCCAGGACGAGGAGCGGCAGCAGGCAGCGTGCCATCCACCCCCAGCGGACCCGCATCCGCACGCTCGACAGCTGTCCGATCGGTCCGAGTCGGGCGATCCGCACCGCGATCATGATCGACGGCAGCAGCACCACCAGCGACACGATCGTCATCGAGAGGACGACCGGGTCGGTCGGGTCGAGCGCGCCGGACGACAGCTGGTCCTGGAACGCTCTGAGCCCGTCCGGGCCGCGCTGCACGCCGATCGGCACGAGGTACGCGACCGCGATGAGGACCTGCGTCGCCAGGTAGAACCCGAGGAAGACTGTCAACGCCAGGAGCGGTCGCCACCAGCGCCAACGGCCGTCGACCCGGAACATGCGCTGGTAGGGAACACTCACGCTGGGCAGGCTACCGGGCGGGGCAGGATGGGACCCGTGCTCACCGTGATGCTCGGCCTCAGCGGCGCGCTCGTGTACGGGTTCGCGGACTTCCTGGGTGGGCTCGCGTCGCGGCGCGTCCGACCCGTGACGGTCGCCGCGATCGCCGCCGCCGTGGGCATCGCGCCGCTCCTGGTCGGGCTGGTCGTCGTCGGGGCACGGTTCTCGTGGCAGGCGACGCTGTGGGGAGCGGTCGGCGGGGTCTCCGGCGGCGTCGGGGTGCTGCTGCTGTACGCCGCCCTCGCGATCGGGCCGATGAGCGTGCTCTCACCGCTGACCGCCGTGTTCTCCGCCGTCGTCCCCGTGGTGGTCGCGTTGATCAGGGGAACGGTGCTGTCGCCGGTGGCGATCGGCGCGCTGGTGGTCGCGGTGGTCGCGGTCGTGCTGGTCGCGTCGGTGCGGGACGCCGGGGGCGCTCGGCTCACCACGCGTGGCGTGCTCGCGGCGGCGGTCGCGGGGTGCGGGTTCGGCGGGATCGTGCTCGCGTTCAACGAGACCCCTGGGGACTCGGGGGTCGCGCCGCTGCTGGTCGCGCGGGTGCTGCAGGCGCTCCTGCTGGGTGCGGCGGCGGTGCTGTCGGCGGGGGCGGCTCGGTCGGCGGCGGCGGCGCGGTCGGCGCGGGCGGCTCGGTCGGCGCGGCCCGCGCGGCCCGCTCGGCCGGCTCGGTCTGGAGGCTCGGTGGTCGTCGCGTCGTCGGCCGCGGCCGACGGGGTGGCCGGGTCCACGGCCCGCGGCGGCTCGGTCCGTCGGCTCGCGCTGGTGATCGTGGCGTGCGGGGTGTTCGACGCGATGGCGAACGTGTTCATCCAGGCCGGACTGCACTCGAGTACGGACCCGGCGACGCTGCCGGTGATCAGCGTCCTCAACGCGCTCTACCCGATCGGCACGGTGGTGCTCGCGGGCCTGGTGCTCCGGGAGCGGCTCACCGTGCTGCAGGGGCTCGGGATCGGGTTGGCGCTGGCGGCGTCGGTCGCGCTCGCCCTGTCCTGACCGGCTTCGTCCCCGGCGGGGGTCTCGTCCCGCCGAAACGACGGTCTCCGCCCACACACTCCCGTGCACCCCGCGAAAGCGACTGCCTGCCGCCGGACTTCGGCCGGGATCTGTCGCTTTCGCGGAGGACGGGGCGGGGCACGGGGCGGGGGCAGGAGGCGGGCGGGCGGCGGGCGGGGCGGCGTCAGGCGTCGGGGATGAGGCGCTTGCCCATCGACACCGTGTGGTCGTCCGCGTAGCCGAGGGCCTCGTAGAAGCCGATGACCTGCTCGTTGCCGGCGCGCACCTGCAGGTTCAGCTTCGGGCAGCCCATGTCGGCGAGCAGCCGCTCGAACTCGGCCATGAACGTCCGCCCGAGCCCCGATCCCTGCAGGTCGGGCTGCACGGCGAGGTAGTTGACCCAACCGCGGTGCCCGTCGAACCCGGCCATGCCGGCGGCGACGAGCCGGTCGGCGCCCTCCGGGTCGGTCGCGACGAGGAAGAGCTCCGGCTGCACCGAGAGCTTGCGCGCGATGTCCTTCCGCGGGTCGTTCCAGGGTCGGACCAGGCCGCAGGTCTCCCAGAGGGCGACCACGGCCTCGGTGTCGTCAGGGGTGAACTGCCGGATGACGTACTGCACGACACCACGCTAACTGGGGTGTGCAGAACTCCGTCAGCGCGGCGTCCTCGTGGTCTGATAGACCTGAGCGTCGTCGGACCGCGACGACTGTCCCCTCCGGATCGGGAGCCACGTGACCGCACACGAGACCCTTCCCTCGCGCCGCAGCGCGCGGGACGAGCGTGCCCGGACGAAGCGGGGACCTCGCCCTCGGCAGACCGTCGGCGGCGCGATCGTGTCGCTCATCGCGGAGTTGCTCATCATCGCGGGCGCCGTCACCGGGCTGTACGTGGTGTGGACCGGCTGGTGGACCGACGTCGTGGCGAACCAGCACCAGACCTCCCTGGTGAAGGACCTCGGGCAGACCAAGGCGAAGCCGACCGTCGGGACCGAGCACCGCGGCACGGCACCCGTCCTCGCGGAGCCGCCGAACGTCACGGACGTCTTCGGCACCATGCAGATCCCGCGCTTCGGAGCCGACTACAACCGTCCCATCGGCGAGGGCACGAACCGCGAGAAGGTCCTCAACACCATCGGACTCGGCCACTACCAGGACACCGCGATGCCCGGCGCCGAAGGCAACTTCGCCGTCGCCGGCCACCGCGTCACCTACGGCAAGCCGCTCAACCAGATCGCCGAACTCACGACCGACGATGCGATCGTCGTCCGCGTCACCGACAAGGCCACGAACTTCGACGTCTGGTACGTCTACAAGGTCACCGACAGCCAGATCGTCACACCCGACCACATCGAGACGATCGCACCCGTCCCGAACAAGCCCGGCGTCCAGCCCACCGCCGACGACCGCTGGCTGACGCTCACCGCCTGCCACCCGATGTGGTCCGCCAAGGAGCGCTACATCACCCACGCCAAGCTCGACTACTGGATGCCCGCGTCCGAGGGGACGCCGAAGGAACTCTCGGAGACGCCCAAGTGATCTTCCCGCTCGTGTGGCGACTCCTGCCCGGCCCGACCGCCCTCAAGGTCCTCGAACTGATCGTGCTGCTCACCGCACTCGTGTTCGTCCTCTTCACCTGGGTGTTCCCCTGGGTCGCAGCCGACATCCTGCCCCCACCCGACGGCACCGTCGACACCTCGGCGACGCCGACGCCCTGAGGTCGGACCTTCGTGTCCGGGCCTTCGTGTTCGGGTCAGACCGTGGTGCTGACCTGTGAGCCACCACCCGGAGCACGGCGGACAGCGATCCGCTCCGGGATGCGCTGCTTGAGCTCTTCCACGTGGCTGACGATGCCGACCTGCCGGCCGCCGGCGGTGAGCTTGGACAGCTGACCGATGACGCCGTCGAGCGTCTCGGGGTCGAGCGTGCCGAACCCTTCGTCGACGAACAACGTGCCGAGCGCGACACCACCGGCTTCGGCCTGGACGACGTCGGCGAGCCCGAGCGCCAGGCAGAGCGAGAACGTGAAGGTCTCGCCCCCGGACAGGCTCCGTGGATCACGCGTCGTGTCGGTCGTGTGGTCGCGGACGGCGAGCGCGAGACCGGTCCGTCGAGCTCGGGCACCGGATTCTCGTTCGTCCGAGGTCTCGAGCGTGAAGCGGCCGCCGAGCATCGTCCGGAGTCGGTCGTTCGCGGCGGCGACGACGTCCTCGAAGCGGCGCATGAGCACGTACGTGCCGAGGGTGATCCCCGTGGGGTTCTGCCCGGGCACCCCGGCAGCGATGTCGGCGAGCCGCACCACCGCTCGGCTGCGTGCCGAGGTGGACTCCCGCGCGCACACGGCACGCTCGAAATCCCCGGCACACCGCTCGCTCGCGTCCGCCCGCTCACCAGTCGTCGCCGCCGTCCTGGTCGCCTCGTCGAGGACCTGCGCGGTGCGGGACGTCTCGGCACCGGCGGCGTCGAGGTCGATCGTGGCCGGATCGTCATCCGCAGCCTGGACGACGGCGGGCTCCGCCAGCCCGGCATCGACGACCGCGCGCTCGCGATCCGCATCGTCGACGATCGTCCGGAGCCGCTCGGCGTCGTCCGCTCCGAGCACCGCTGCACGAGCAGCGGCGACATCCGCGAAGTCCTGGGCACGGACGGCCGCGGTGACCTCGGTCGCACGCTCCGCGACGGCCGCGGTGGCGATCCGGACCCGCTCGACCGCCTCGGCGACCGCGCGGAGTGCCTGGATCCGGTCGTCGACGGCGGACACCGCCTCCGGCAGTCCCTTCGGCTCGACGTCGAGGTGTCCGGCGAGGGTGGCGAGGGCGTCGACGACGGCAGTGGTGTCCTGCTCCACGCGATCCGAGTCGTTCGCGGTCGTCGCGAGGAGCACCTGCCGACGGGCGTCGACGTCGTTGCGGTCTTGTTCGAGGGCCCGGGTGACGTCGTCGTGCGCGGCCCGGTCCCGCTCGCGTTCGGCGACCGTCGTGGCCGCCGTCCGCGCCGCCCGGACCCGCTCGTCCGCGACGGCCGCACGGCGATCGAGTTCCTCAGGCTCGATGCTGCCGACCGCGGCGGTGAGCCGTTCCTGCTCCGCGCGCTCGACGGCGAGGGTGGTCGCCGCGGTGGCGAGGGCATCGTCCGCCCGTCGCGCGGTCGCCGCTGCCTCGGCGATCTGCGCCGGCGTCGGGTGGTCGTCCTGCGGCGTGGCGACCGCCGGGTGCTCCACCGAGCCGCACACGGGACAGGCGTCGCCTGGCTGGAGTGCCTGACCGAGCTCTCCGGCGAGCCCCGCGATGCGCCGCTCGCGCAGGTGCTGCTCGGCGACGAGGGCGTCCTGCGCCGCCGATCGCGCCGACGCCACCGATGTCTCCGCTGCCTGGACGCGTGTACGCGCCGCCGCGAGGTCGACGACCAGCCGACGGAGGTCGCGCACAACGTCGGCTTCGTGACGGGCGGTTTCGGCGTCAGCGGCCGTCTCGGCAGCAGCGCGAGAGGCCTCCACGATGCGCGCACGTTCCGCCGGACGGGCTTCGAGCGCCGCGTCGAGTTCGGCGAGCCGAGTGCCGAGTCGCTCGGCCTGCGCGCGGGCGTCGTCGACGGCCCGTCGCCGTTCAGGGAGGGCGAGCGCGACGGGGACGAGGTGTCGGACGGCTCCGACGAGCTCCGAGAGGCGGTCACGCTCCCCCGCGGTGTCGTCGGCGGTGACGTCGTGCTGGAGCCGGAGCGCCGCGAGCTCCTCGGCGACGGTGTCGGCACGTGCTCGAGCGGCATCGAGGCCGTCCGCGACCGCCACCACCCGCGCTGCCCGCTCGGCGAGGGACAGTCGGGCCCGGGACTCGGCGACGGCGTCCGCTCGTTCGTCGAGTGCCGCGGACCGGGCGAGCAGGGCACTGCGGCGATCGAGTGCGGTTCGGCGCTGGACGACCGACTGCTCGTGCTCGACGGCTGCACGGGCCGCCGCTGCCGCCGCGGTCCGGGCCGTGACCGCGGCATCGGCGATCCGCCGGAGCTCGAGGACGATCGCCGGGACCTCGGACTCGTCGACCCCGGGGAGATCGAGCGTGGTCCGACCGGAGGCTTCGGCGAAGCGCGCGAGGGCGTCTCGCACGCGTGCGTCGGCTGACTCCACTTCGGCTGCCGCTGCCCGCCGCCGTGCCGCGAGCTCGTCGGCGGTGCGGTCGTAGATCTCCGTGCCGAACAGTGACTGCAGGAGCTTCCTGCGCTCTTCACCGGGTGACTTCAGGAAGCGGGCGAACTCGCCCTGCGGCAGCACCACCGTCTGCAGGAACTGCGCGCGGTCGAGTCCGACGATCCGGGCGATCTCGGCGCCGACCTCTTGCGCGCGGGCGGAGATCGGCTCTCCCGCCGGGTCCGTCGGGTGCGGGAGCCGGACGAGCTGCGCCGAGGATTGCTGTCTGACCGTGCCGGTGCCACGCTGCTTCGGGCGGTCGTACTGCGGCGTGCGCCGCACACGGAACACGCCGGCACCGGTCTCGAACACGAGCTCCACGAACGGCTCGACCGCAGGGTCGGCGTGCTGGCTGTGCAGCCGGTCGGAGCTGGCGTCCGAGCCGGCGAGTCCGCCGTACAGCGCGAAGACGACGGCGTCGATGATGGTCGACTTGCCGGATCCGGTCGGTCCCTCGAGCAGGAAGACACCCGACGCGGCGAGCGCGGCGAAGTCGATCGAGACCAGGTCCGGGTACGGGCCGATGGCACGGAGTTCGAGGTGGTGCAGGTACATCAGCGCACGGTCCCCTCGTGCACGGCGCCGTCCTGCTGCGACAGGGCGGCGGCAGCGGATTCGTACGCTTCGCGCAGCACGACGAGTTCTTCGGCCGTCGGGGCCCCGCCGGTCGCGAACGTCACGAAGTCGGCAGCGACCTCGACCGGGTCGGACGTCGCGGTCACCGCTCTGGACGCCGAGCGCGCCGGAGCGTCGGCGGGTTCGTGGGTGATCGCGAGTGCGTGGGGGAACCGGTCCTTCACCCTGGCGTACATCCGCTCCGGGTGGACGGTGTCGGTGACGGCGACGCGGACCCAGGCATCGGCGTGCTCGGCGAACACCCCGGACTCGATGTCGTCGAGCGAGCCACGGACGTCCACGAGTCGGCGGGGCACGGGTGTCGGGACGAGTTCGACGGTCACCGTGCCGGCGGCGTCGAGGTCGACGAGGGTCACCGACTTGGTGTGGTGCCGCTCACCGAACGAGAACGCCAGGGGCGACCCGGCGTAGCGGATCCGGTCGGAGGCCCCGACGCGCTGGGGTCCGTGCAGGTGACCGAGGGCGACGTAGTCCACGCCGTCGAACGCGGATTCGGCCACGCGGTCGACTCCCCCGACGCGGATGTCCTGCTCGCTGTCACTCGGTTCGGCACCGCCGACGAAGGCGTGCGCGACGACGACGCTCCTGGTGCCGGGCCGCTGTGCGAGGTCGCCACGGATCCGGTCCATCGCGGCGCCGACCACTGCATGGTGCGATCGCGCGAGGGGTTCGTCCGGGACGTCGGCGAGGGCGTACCGCACCATGTCCGGCTGCAGGTACGGGATGCCGTAGACCGCGACCGGCCCGTCGGCGTCGTCCACGAGGACCGGTTCGGCGATGCGTGCCGGCTCGGCGAGGATCCGCACGCGGGCGTTCATCACTCCGGAACCGAACCCCAACCGGGCTGCGGAGTCGTGGTTGCCGGGTGTCACCACGACGGTCGCGACCGCTGCGAGTCGTTCGAGCGTCGAGGACAGCATGCGCACGGCGTCGACGGGCGGGATCGCACGGTCGTACACGTCCCCGGCGATGACCACCAGGTCGACCGACCGCTGCACGACGACCCCGACGAGGTGGTCGAGGAACGCCGCCTGGTGCTCGAGCAGATCGGCGCCGAGCAGGGTGCGGCCCAGGTGCCAGTCGCCGGTGTGCAGGATGCGCATGCCCGTCACGGTAGCGCCGTCCTCGGACATCCCGGGGCACCGCGCCACCGGCTGTGGACAAGTCAGGCGCAGCTGAGGTTCGTGCCGACGAGGGCCGTCTGGATCCGGGCGGTCGCGGTGCTGGTCGACGTCCAGTTGCCGACGAAGTTGACCCGCACGGTGACCGTGTAGACCTGGCCGAGGCTCAGGATCCCGGAGCCGACGACCTTCACCGGGGTGGTCGTGCCCGTCGCGAGCACCGTCGTGCCGTTCATGACCGAGAACGACGTCGCGGTCGGACCGCCGTACGCGAACCCGATGTTCACCGAACCGTCGCCGTTGGCGGTGCACGCGAGCGTCGTCGCCTGCGGGACGGTGAGGGCCGCGAACGACGACGTCGGGTTCACCGTCGTCGTCGCGAACGGTGCCGCGACGGCCTGCGCGGGGAGGAGCACCCCGAGGCCGCCAGCGACGAGCACCACCGCGGCGGCGCCACCGGCACGACGGAGGCGCCGCACCCACCGGACACGACGGCGGAGCGCGCGACGCGACAGGAGGTGCCGACCGGACTGCGCAGGACGACCGGACTGGGCGTGACGACCGGACTGCGCGTGACGACCGGACCGGCCGTCGGCGGCGCCGGACGGGGCGGAGGTGGGACGAGCCTCCAGGCCGTCGGCAGCAGCCGGACCGTCACCGTCGTCACCATCGGAGGACGAGGATGCCAGCCGACGCAGCGAGCCGTCGATCGTGCAGAGGAACAGGGCGGCGGTGACCGCGAGTGCGAGGAGGACCACCCTGTGCCACTCGCCGTCACGGAGCCAGACGATGGGGGCGCCGATGGACGGGATGCGGAGGAAGGCGACCCCGTGCACGGCCGCCCGGTCGATCGCGGTGGAGTCGCGCTGCGGGTTGGCGTCGCCCTTGGTGACGAGCGTGCCGTCCGGTCCGGCCTGCACGAAGCGGTGCATGCGGAGGTGCCCCGGCTGGTCGGGGTCGTCGGCGAGCAGGATCTGCCCGAGCCGGATCTCCGCCTGGGCGACCGGGCGGGAGACGACCACGTCGCCGGGAGCGAGCCGCGGCTCCATCGAGCCGGTCATGACGGTGGTGGGGTGCCAGCCGATCACGGCGGGCGCGGCGGCCCAGAGGGCGAGGCCGAGGAGCGTCGCGACGATGCCGCGGGCGAGGGTGGCGACGACGACACGCCCCCAGTCGACGACGTCACGGAGCGCATCGTGCGGTGTGCGTCCACCGCTGACTTCGATGCTGACCATGACTGCCTTCGACTGGGGGCGTGCTGGGGGTGACGGACGGGCCCGTATCGGGTCCGGTCCCGGACGTCACCGGTGGAGCCGGTCGGGCGTGCTGATCACGCGCCCGGCGTCGGTTCCGAGCCTCAGCTGTTCTGGGCCTCCCACGTGAGACCGAGGGAGGCGGTGCCGCCCTGGATCGAGTTCGGGGCCGAGGTGGGGACGGTGTAGGTCACGCGGTAGACACGCGACTCGGACGCGGACCCGGTCGGGGCCCAGGTGCCGACGCCGGTCGCGAAGTTGGTGGACGCGGTGCCGAACGCGGCGAGCGTGCCCGAGTAGAGGTTGCCGCTCGTGCTCGCCGGGGTGAAGCCGGTGCAGGAACCGAAGCCCCCGCCCGTGCCCTGGTCGATCGAGATGGTGATGTTCGACGCGAGGGCGTTCGTGGTGGCGGCGTTCGTGCCGTAGAGCTTGACCGTGGAGGCCAGCGAGCCGGTCGACGTGACGGTGATGCAGTTGGAGCCGGTCGAGCCGGGCTTCAGGCCGGTCGCGGTGAACAGCGCGGTGTTGTTGTCGTCGTCGGTGAGGGCCACGCTGCCTGCGGTCCAGTTGCTGGTCGGGTTCACCGTCGTGGCGGAGAACGCCGAGTACGAGGCGGTGGAGACGACGACACCCGATGCGACGAGTGCGGCGGGGATGGCGATCCAGGCGGCCAGACGAGCGGCGCGAGGGGTGACACGAGACATGGCGGTACTCCGGAAGTCGAGAGATCTGATCGGTTGGTTCGGCCGGGGCCGCGGTGGTTGGCCGCGCTACGTGCCGTGGTGGTGCTGTGCTCCGTTGCTACGACGATCAAGCTACTTGCCAACCAAGCCACTCACAAGCCGAGACAACCCCCCACTGCTGGGGGTAGTTCGACGAGTGAGATACTTGTTCAATGAGCAGCACGACGGCAGACCCGTGGCGTCGGCGTCACACGTACCCGAGAAGAGCCGCCCGATGACGGACACCCGAACACTCGAAGTCGACGCAGTCGCGCCGACCGCACCAGCCGCACCCACCTCCCCCGCACCCACCTCCCCCGTGACCGCGTCGCCCGTGATCGCGTCGCCCGTGATCGCGTCGCCCGTGCCCGTCGGGCGCCGCACCACCGACGGGGTGGAGGACACCGACCTCGGCCGACTCCTGACCGCCTTCCGCCTCATGCAGATGCAGCACGCACGCGTCCTCCACCACGAGAGCGTCGCGCGCGGCCTCAACGCGACGGACAGCCGCTTCGTGTTCTTCCTGGCGGCGGCCGACGGCGAGGGTGTCACCCCGAAGCAGTCGGGCGAGTACCTGGAGCTGTCCACCGGGGCGATGACGTCGCTGATCGACCGGCTCGAGAAGCGCGGCCACCTCGAGCGCCGCCCGAACCCGGACGACCGTCGCAGCATCCTGATCCACCTCACGGCCTCCGGTGCCGCCGTCGCGCAGCAGATCGGTGCGCGCTACACGGCGGCCTTCCGCGAGGTGACCACGCCAGAGGAACGGCAGCCCCTTGCCGACGCGCTCGCCCGGCTCGGTGACGCGCTCGAACGCCGCTCCGGACTGCACGCGGGAGCCTCCGCGTGACCGCCGTCGTCCCCGAGGACCCGACGGCGCCGTTCTCCCCCGTCACCGGCGCTGCGCCGTCGACCGACCTGGAGCGCGTGCTCGAGGTCTACCGCCGCCTGCAGATCCACCACGCCCGACTCGTCCACGACGAAGCATCCGCCAGGGGCCTGGGGCTCACCGACCTGCGGTTCCTGTTCTCCGTCGCCGCACGTCCCGGCGGCAGTGTGCTCCCCAAGGAGGCGACCGCGTACCTCGGGCTCTCCACCGGCGCGATGACGTCGCTCGTCGACCGGCTCGAGCGCGGTGGGTTCGTCCGACGCGTCCCGAACCCGAACGACCGGCGCAGTGTCGAGGTCGTCATCCTCGACGAGGGAGTCCGTGCCGTCGACGAGGTCAAGGACATCTACCGGGACGCGTTCACGGCCGCGGTGCCGAGTGCGCAGATGGGGCTCCTCGCCGACGTGCTCGAGGCCTTCGACGCCGAACTGGCCGCCCACAGCCGGGCGTAGGTTCGGGGGCATGACCCCCTCCGAAGTCCTCATCGAAGCGTTCTCCCGCGTCCCGTCGACCGTCGCCCGTGCCGTCGAGGGGCTCTCCGAGGACCAGCTCGCATCACGCCCGGCAGCCGGGGCGAACACCCTCGCGTGGCTCGCATGGCACATCGCCAGGGGCCAGGACGCGCAGATCGCCGACCTCGCCGGCAGCGAGCAGGTCTGGACCGCCGACGGCTGGTACGACCGGTTCGGGCTGCCGTTCCCCGCAGAGGCGCTCGGGTACGGCATGTCCCGCGACGACGTCGGCAAGGTGCGCGCGTCCGCCTCGCTGCTCACCGGGTACCTCGATGCGGTGCACGAACGCACGGTCGCCTACCTCGGCACGCTCGGGCCCGACGACCTCGACCCGGTGGTCGACGACGCGTGGGACCCGCCCGTCACCGCCGGCGCGCGGATCGTCAGCATCCTGAACGACTGCACGCAGCACGCTGGCCAGGCCGGCTACGTGCGCGGCCTGCTCTTCTTCAACCGCTGAGCGGTGCGGCCTGGAGGCTCGGCTCGGCTCCCCGGTACGCCGTCCCGTTCCTGAGACACTCACTCCACGACGAAACGCCGCCATTTCTGGCGGCGTTTCGTCGTGCCTGGGGCGTCTCGACTCCGACGGGAGCTACCGCGCGGCGAGCTCGGACACGATGCCGTCGCCGGGGGCTGCCTGGACGAGGTCGGCCTCGATCTCGGCGCGCTCGAGGATGCCCTCGATCTTGCGGACACGTCCGCGCGGGACGATCGTCACGACGGTGCCCTCCTTGCCGGCACGACCCGTGCGGCCCGAGCGGTGCATGTACGCCTTGTAGTCGTCCGGGGCGTCGGCCTGCACGACGAGCGAGACGTCGTCCACGTGGATGCCGCGGGCGGCGACGTCGGTGGCGACGAGCACGTTCACCCGACCGCTCGTGAGGAGCTGCAGGTTGCGGGTCCGGCGCGACTGGTTCAGGTCGCCGTGGAGCGAGGTCGCGCGGATGCCGGCGTCCTCGAACTGGTCGGCGAGCCGCTCGGCGTAGGCCCGGGTCCTGGCGAAGACGATCGTCTTGCCGTCGCCGGCGACGAGCTCCTCGAGGAGCTGGTCCTTCTGGCGCTGCTCGACCACGAGCACGCGGTGGTCGATCGTCGAGGACGCCTGGTCCTCGCCGGCGACCTCGTGCACGCTCGGCTCGTGCAGGAACTGCTCGACGAGCGCCGCGACCTGGGTGTCGAGCGTCGCGCTGAACAGCAGCTTCTGCGCCCGGTTGCCCTGCGGGGTGACCTGGGCGGTCGCCTCGAGGATCTCCTGCACCGGCTCGAGGAACCCGAGGTCGCACATGTGGTCGGCCTCGTCGAGCACGGAGATGACGACCTCGCTGAGGTCGAGCTTCCCCTTGTTCATGAGGTCCTGCACGCGACCGGGGGTGCCGACGATGATGTCGACGCCGCGCTCGAGCGCGCCCTCCTGGCGGCCGTAGGGGACACCGCCGTAGATCTGCGTCGTGAAGAGGCCCACCGAGCGGGCGATCGGCTGCACGGTGCGGTCGATCTGCAGCGCGAGCTCGCGGGTCGGGGCGAGGATGAGCGCACGCGGCGCGCGGCCCATCTTGCGCTTCGTGCCGCCGCCGTGCTCCATGAGCTTCTCGACGAGGGGCGCTCCGAACGCGATGGTCTTGCCGGAGCCCGTGCGGCCGCGGCCGAGGACGTCCTTGCCGGCGAGCACGTCGGGGATCGTCGCGGCCTGGATCGGGAACGGGCTGGTCGCGCCCAGCTCACCGAGCGCACGGGAGATGTTGCCGCCGATGCCGAGGTCCGCGAAGGTCACGCCCTCGACGTCGGCCGCGACGGTCGCCTCGGCCTGGAGCTTCTCGAGCTTGACGTCGTCCGCGGGGACGAAGCCCTTGCGCGGGGCGTCGTCGCGGTCGAACTTGCGCGGGGCGCGGTCCTCGCGGTCGAACTTCCGCGGCGCACGGTCGTCGCGGTCGAAGCGACGCGGGGCACGGTCGTCGTTGTCACGACGGGGAGCGCGGTCGTCGCGGTCGAAGCGACGCGGGGCACGGTCGTCGTTGTCACGACGGGGAGCGCGGTCGTCGCGGTCGAAGTTGCGACGCGGACGGTCGTCCTGGTCACGACGCGGGGCACGGTCGTCACGGTCGAAGCGACGCGGTGCACGGTCATCACGATCGAAGCGACGCGGGGCACGGTCGTCGCGGTCGAAACGACGCGGGCGGTCGTCGTTGTCACGACGGGGAGCGCGGTCGTCACGGTCGAAGCGACGCGGAGCGCGGTCGTCTCGATCGAAGTTGCGACGCGGGGCACGGTCGTCGTTGTCACGACGGGGAGCGCGGTCGTCACGGTCGAAGCGACGCGGCGCGCGGTCGTCGCGGTCGAACCGGCGCGGGGCGCGGTCGTCGTTGTCACGACGGGGCGCGCGGTCGTCGCCACGGGCCGGACGGCCGGCGCCGCGGGGCTCCCAGGAGGAACGTCCGCCGTCGCGGGGCTCCCAGTTCGGACGGCCGGTGCGCTCGCCCTGCGACGAGCGGTTGCGGCGGTCCTCGGCGTCCCAGCGCTGCTTCTGGCGCGGTGCGGCAGGCTCGGCAGCGCGGAAGCCGCGGTGCTTGCTGCTGCGGGCGGCAGGGGTGCCGTTCGGGTGACGGGGGCGGTCGGAGGCGCGCGAGTTCGCGCCCTTGTCGTACGGGGCCATGGTTGCTTTCCGGGGTGCGGACATGCCACGCAGCCCGGCAGCGACATCGGCGGGGGCGGTTCGTGGAGAGGGGGTTCATCCCGTCGTCGGATCGACGTGATTCCAGCCCTCGAACTACACAACACCCAAACACGTCCGCGGCTCACTGGCCGCGGTGTCGAAGGCCGACCGAGCGAGTCTACGCGACCACGCGCCCGGAAACCAGCCCCGCCGGTGTCCGAGGGTCCGTGGCGGAGGTGATCCGGGCCTCCAGGCCGGTGCGGATCAGGACTCGGCGAGCCGCTGTCGCTGCTCGGCCACGTCGAAGTCGGCGGCGGGCCACGAGAGGTGCATGTCCTCGAGCGCGCGGAGCAGGAGCTGCTGCACGGCGAGGCGGGCGTACCACTTGCGGTTCGCCGGCACGACGTACCAGGGCGCGACGGCGGTCGAGGTCCGATCGAAGACGATCTGGTACGCGTCCTGGTAGTCGTCCCAGAGCAGGCGCTCGTCGATGTCGCCCGGGTTGAACTTCCAGTGCTTGTCCGGGCGGTCGAGGCGGTCGCCGAGCCGGGCGCGCTGCTCGTCCTTCGAGATGTGCAGCATCACCTTGACGATCGTGGTGCCCTGCTCGGCGAGCCGGTTCTCGAAGTCGACGATCGCGCCGTAGCGCCGCTCGATCTCCTCCGGCGGGGCGAAGGAGCGGACGCGCTGGATGAGGACGTCTTCGTAGTGGGAGCGGTCGAACACGCCGATCTGCCCGGCGGACGGGAGCTGCTGCTCGATGCGCCAGAGGAAGTCGTGCTCGCGCTCCTCGGCCGTCGGCGCCTTGAAGCCCGCGTAGTGCACACCGTTCGGGTCCACGGCACCGATCACGTGCGACACGATGCCGCCCTTGCCTGCGGTGTCCATCGCCTGCAGGACGAGGAGCACACGGCGTTCGTCTCCGCTCGTCGCCGCTGCCCAGAGTCGTTCCTGCAGCGCGGCCAGGCGGTCGGCGCCGGCGGCGAGCGCCTCGAGCCCGTCGATCTTGCGGCCGGGGAAGCCCGGCGTGCCCTCCGGGTCGACGTCGGCGAGGCGGAAGCCCTCGTCGACGCGCAGGAGCGGTTCCGGATCGGCGTTCCAGGCCTTGCGTCGACTCACGGGTCCTCCAGCGGTGGGTGTCCGCTCATCCTGGCACTCGTCGGTGAACGGTGTCATGCGCCGTCCGCTCGCTCGGGTTACCGTTGTCGGCGATGAGGTCAGGCCGTCGCACGCTGTTCGCGCTCGTCGCCGCGGTCGTGGCGCTCGGCGCGATCGCGTCGTGCAGCGCGGATCCGACGGGCGACGAGAACGCCACCGTCACCGCCGATCCCGTCATCTACCCGCTGTCGCTCCGGTACCACGGCATCGACGTCGTCTCCGACGTGCCGTACGGGTCGGACCGGTTGCAGCAGCTCGACGTGTGCCTGCCCGCGGACAGCGCACCGGAGACGACCACGACGCCGACCAGGACCGCGTCCAGGGCGACCGGGGCCTCGGCGTCCGCCACGCCGGATCCCTCGGCGCTCGAGAAGGCGTCGGCCGGCACCCGCCCCGCCGTCCTGATGGTGCACGGCGGCAGCTGGTCCCACGGCGACAAGGCCACCGCGGCGTACCGCTCGGTCTGCCAGTACCTCGCGTCCGAGGGGTTCGTCACCTTCAACGTGGACTACCGGCTGGCGCCGACGGACCCCTTCCCGGCCGGGCTCGACGACGTGCGACGGGCACTCGACTGGGTGTACCGGCCCACGACGCTCGAGACCTACGACGTCGACGTCGACCGGATCGGCGTGTTCGGGGGCAGCGCCGGCGGGAACCTCGCCGCGATGCTGGCCGTGGAGGACCACGCCTCCCCCGCCTACGCTGCCGGGGATCGCATCCGCGCGGTCGTCGACCTGAGCGGCCCGACGGACCTGACGACGCGGTCGACGGAGCCGGACGGGGTGTCTGCGTCGTTCCAGCGGAAGCAGCTCCTGTACCTCGGGTGCAGCGCGTACGACGCGTGCCCGGCGGCGCAACGGGCGTCGCCCTCGTACAACGTGACGTCGGAGACGGCGCCGTTCTTCATCGGGCACTCGACGCACGAGTTCATCCCGCTGTGGGAATCGCAGGACTTCGCGGCGACGCTGCGCTCCCACGACGTCCCGGTGACGTTCGTCGCGGTGCGGGGGACGGCGCACTCGATCGCGCAGCTCGACGAGGCGATGAGCAAGCGCGTGGTGTCGTTCTTGCGGCGGCACCTGGGCTGAGCGGGCGGCGCGGGCGCGGGCGCGGCGCGTGTCGGCAGGCGTGACGCGGGGAGGGTTCCGCGAAAGCGACACTTGCACGCCGAACACTGCGAGGACACAGTCGCTTTGGCGGCAGGGTCGCGGCGGAAGGGTCGCGGCGGCGCGGGCGGTCGGCAGGGGTGCGGACGGCGCGCGTACCCCGGGTGGGTGGCACCCGGAGTCGGGACTGCCGGTCGAGCCGAGGTCGGCGGAGACTTCCGGGGTGACCGACACCACGACCAGCCCCGCACGCCCGGCGACCACCTGGGAGCAGCACTCCCCCGTCCGCACCGCCGCGGAGCTGCTCCTCGGGCTGTCGTTCTTCGTGACGATGGCGTTCGGTGGGTACGGTGCGGCGACCGGTCACACCTCGATCGTGGCTGGCCTCAGCGCGATCGTGTTCCTGACGACGCTGACCTGCGTCCTCGTGTCGTGGTTCTCCGGCGCGGGCGACCCCGCCGAGGGCGACCGCTAGACGCCAGCACCCTCGGCACCAGCACCGTCGGCACCAGCACCGTCGGCACCTGCACCGTCTGCCGCTCCACCTTCCGCCGCTGCCCGACGGTCCGCTCGTCGCTCGAACCCCCGCTCGACGAGGAAGTACAGCGCCGGCAGCACCACGAGCGTCAGCAGCGTCGAGGACACCAGTCCGCCGATCACCACGAGTGCGAGCGGCTGCGAGATGAAGCCGCCCTGCCCGGTGAGCCCGACGGCCATCGGGAGCAGCGCGAAGATCGTCGCGAGCGCCGTCATCAGGATCGGCCGGAGTCGTCTCGTCGCGCCCTCGATCATGGCCTCCCGCACGCGGAGTCCTCGGCGCCGGTACTGGTTCACGAGGTCGATGAGGACGATCGCGTTCGTCACGACGATGCCCACGAGCATGAGCACCCCGATCAACGACGCGACCCCGATCGGGATGCCCGAGACGATCTGCAGCAGGATCGCCCCGGTCGCGGCGAACGGCACCGAGACCAGGAGCAGCAGCGGCTGCCGCAGGCTCCGGAAGGTCGCCACCATCACCACGTAGACGATCAGGATCGCGACCAGCGCGGCGAGCAGCAGCTGGCTGAACGCCGACGACTGGCTCGAGGCAACGCCGCCGATCGTGGCCGAGGCACCCTTCGGCAGGTCGAGGTCGTCGACCGCAGACGTCACCGACTGCACGGCGGCCCCGAGGTTCGCGGAGTCCGGCGTCACGGTGATGGTCGCCGTGCGGACGGCGTCCGACGTCGTGACGGACGTCGGGCCGTCCGCCTGCTCGACGGTCGCGACGTCGGACAGCGGCACCACGCCGGTCGACGTCGGCAGTGACAGGTCGCGGAGCGCCTGCACGGTGGTCGGCGGTTCCGGGTCGGCGATGTACACGTCGAGCGAGGCGTCGCCGATCTCGACCGTGCCGGTGTCCCGCGGGGAGACTGCCGCGGCGACGATCCCGCCGACCTGGGTCTCCGTGAGCCCGAGCGCCGCCGCCTTCGAGCGGTCGACCCGCACGGCCAGGTACGGCTCGGCCGCCGAGAGGTTGCTCGACGCCCCGGTGGTGTGCGCGACGTCCCGCATGGTGGCGAGGACCTTGTCCGCAGCGGTCCTGAGCTGCGCCTGGCTCGGCGCCGTGACGTCCACCTCGATGTCGCTGCTGCCGCCGAAGCCGCCGCCGGACGAGGACAGCGAGATCGTGCCGGCGTCCGACAGCCCGTCGAGACGCTTGCGGGTGTCCGACTGGATGCGGGTCTGGTCGGCGTCCGAGTCGGTGGTGACGGCGTACTGGATCGACGCCGTGCCAGAGCCCCCGAACGCCGCCTGGATCGACTGCCCGCTCGACCCGATCGTGGTTTGCACGGTGTCAACGCCGCTCACCGCCCGGAGCTGCGCCTCGACCTTGCGGGCAGCGTCGGCCTGGACGTCGAGCGAGGCACCGGGGTCGAGGTCCTGCGTCACCGTGAAGGTGTTCTGCCCGGAGTCGCCGAGGTAGTTCGTCTTCACGAAGGGCACCGCCGCCGCGGTTCCGCCGAGCACGAGCACGGCCAGCAGCACGACGAGCAGCGGGAACCGCAGCACCCAGTGCAGGACCGGCAGGTAGCCGCGGCGCAGGCGGTCTGGAGCCCCGGCGTCGTGGAGGTCGTCGGCGGAGCGGAGCGTGGAGTCCGTGGCCGAGCCGCTGACGGCGGTCCCCGTGCCCGCGTGCTTGTGCCCCTTGGGCGCGCGGAGGAACCAGTACGCCAGCACCGGCACGATCGTCAGCGCGACGAGCAGCGACGCGATGAGCGCCATGGACACGGTGAGCGCGAACGGCCGGAACAGCTCCCCCACGAGCTCCGCGACGAAGGCGACGGGCAGGAACACGACGACGGTCGTCAGCGTCGACGCCGTCACCGCGCCGGCGACCTCGCGCACCCCGTCGAGCACCGCCTGCCGCCGATCGACCCCGGGTTGCAGGTGCCGTTTGATGTTCTCGATCACGACGATCGAGTCGTCCACCACGCGGCCGATCGCGATCGTCAGTCCGGCGAGCGTGATGATGTTGAGCGTGTAGTCCGCCGCGCGCATGCCGATCGCGGCGAGCAGCACCGAGGTCGGGATCGAGATCGCCGTGACGATCGTCGACCGGACGGAGAGCAGGAACACCAGGATCACGACCACCGCGAACCCGAGGCCGAGCAGCCCTTCTTCGGCGAGGGAGTCGATCGACTGCTGGATGTAGGGCGCCTGGTCGAACACGACCGTGAACTCCGGGTCCCCGGTGATCTTCGACTCGATGCCGGGCAGGGCGTCGCGGACGGTCTTCGAGACGTCGACGGTGTTGGCCTGCTGGGTCTTCGTGATCGCGATGGTCAGCGATTCCTCGCCGTCGACCCGGCTGATCGAGGTGCGGGGCGACTCGGTGATGGCGACCTTGGCGACGTCGCCGATCGTGGACGCCGCAGCACCCCCGGTCAGCGGCAGCGCTTCGATGTCCGCGACCGAGGCGATCCGCTGCCCGGTCTGCACCGAGAGCGTCGAGCCGTCCTGGGTGATCGTCCCGCCGGGGATCAGCGTGCCGTTGTCGTCGAGCGCATCGGAGATCGCGGTCTCGGACAGCCCACGCGCCGCCAGCTCGTCGCGATCGGGTGTGATGAGCACACGGCGACCCGGGTTGCCGAACACATCGGCTTCGCGCACCCCGTCGAGCTTCTCGAGGTCGGGCACCGCCGTGGCGTTCAGTCGGTCGACGAGTTGTTCCTGGTCCCCGCCGCCGGACACCGCCAGCTGGATCACGGGCAGGTCGTCGAAGGACCCCGTGACGATCTGCGTCTGCACCGAGTCCGGCAGGGACAGGGCGTTCACGACGGTCTGGATCTTGTCCTCGGCGCTCGCCAAGTTGGACCCGTAGTCGAACTCGGCGGAGACGACGCTCTGGCCGGTCGACGACGTCGCGGTGGTGGACTTCAGGTCCGGCACCGCCTGGATGCCCTGCTCGATCTTGGTCGAGACGTCGTTCGAGACGACTTCCGGCGTGGCCCCCGGGTACGCGCTGACGATCGCGATCTGCGGGAACTGCACGCTCGGGATGAGCTCCTGCTTGAGGCTCGACAGCGATATCCCGCCGAAGATCGCCACCACGATCGTCACGAGCGCGATGAGCGCACGGTTGCGCAGGCTGAAGACCGAGAGGAGGTGCACGGTCCGATCCTCGCAGCAAGTCCCTGCCGCGGTTCACGGGGGAGCAGATCGGTGGAGAACGGCCAGCTACCCGCCGAGCAACAGGTACGCGCCGAGGACCCCGACCGTGCCGACGACACCGACGCCGAGTGCGACCACCCGTCCGGCGGGTGAGCGCGCGACGACGACCCCGGCGATCAGCACGGCGACGCCGACCGCGATCTCGACGACCCAGGCCACGACCCCGGTGGTCGCCGCGACCCGCAGCAGCGCGCGCATCCCCTCACCGATGAGCACGGCGGCGACGGCGCCGAACGCGGCTCCGCGCCACCGTCCGTCAGCCGAGCGCACGAGTACGGCGACCGCGCCCGCGAGCGCCCCGGCCGGGACCGCCATCAGCACCCAGAAGTTCGTGATCGACAGGAAGTCCGGGTACCCGCGGAGGTTCGACGTCGCCCAGTAGCCGACGTGCATGAGTTCGAGCAGCACCACCCCGGACACCATCGCGACGGGCAGCCCCACGCGGCCGACGCGGACCCCCATGAGCAGCAGCAACGCGACCGCGACGACGAACCAGGGGCCCGCCGAGTTCGAGACGGTCGACAGCCCGGGCACCGCCTGCCCGTACGACGTGAGCACCCCGGCGAGCAGCGCGCCACCGAGCGCCATCGTCAGCCGGGCGAACGCGGGCACGGTCGGCACCGGAGCAACGGGGCGGGAGGACACGAGCGGGGTCATGCCGTCGAGCATGACGGAACCCGGACACGAGGACATCACCCCACGGGCCGAACCGACGTCACCCCATCGGATGACCCACCACTGCGCACCCAGAGCCCACGACCGACCACGTCACACCACAGCGGCCAACGACCCCTGCACCCCCGACGACGCCCCACCGACCCGGTCCCACGCCCGCTCGAGCACGTCGACGAGCCGCACCCGGTCCGCGGGCGGCATGGTGAACGGCACCCGGAGGAACCGCTCGAAGCCACCGTCCGGCCCGAAGACCCCACCGGACGCGAGCACCACCCCCTCGGCACGCGCCGCGAGCACCAGCGCGCTCGACACGGGCCGGCCGAGCCCGACCCACGTCGTCAAGCCGCCGGCCGGGGACGGGACGTCCCACTCCGGGAGCCGCGCGCGCAACGCCCCCACGACCTCGTCGCGACCCTGTCTCAGGTACTCGCGCCGAGCCTCCAGGACGGCGTGGGTCCGCGGGACCAGCTCCCTGGCGACCAACTGGTCGAGGACGGGCGTGCCCAGGTCGCCCGTCGGCCGGGCGAGTAACAGACGCTGCAGCAGGTCGGGCGACGCGCGGATCCAACCGATCCGCAGGCCGCCCCAGAAGACCTTATCGGCCGACCCGATCATCACGACGGAAGCACCGGAACCGGCGGACCCACCGGAACCGACGGAAGCACCGGAACCGGCGGACCCACCGGAACCGACGGACGCACCGGAAGCACCGGAACCGGCGAACGCCGCCAACGGCACAGCAGCGTCCCCGTCGATCCGCAGCTCCCCCATCGTCTCGTCCGCGATCACCGTCGTGCCCGTCGACGCCGCGACGGAGAGCAGCACGGACCGCACCGACGCCGACATCGTCGCCCCCGTCGGGTTGTGCAGCTCCGGCATCACGTAGGCCACCGCGGGCGCCGACCGCCGCAACGCCGTCTCGAGCACCCCGACGTCCCATCCCGAGCGCGCGTCGACGGGCACGCCGACGAGTCGCCCGCCGGCTTCGCGGAAGGCCTCGTGCGCGTGCGGGTAGGTCGGCGACTCGACGAGGACGGCGTCGCCGCGACGGACGAGCACCCGCGCGAGCAGGGCGATCGCGTGCTGCGCCCCGATGGTCACCACGATCTCCGACGGGTCGGTCGGCAGACCGCGAGCGGTGTAGCGCGCCGCGATGGCCGCACGCAGCCCCGGGTCCCCGACGGTGTCGTACCCGATGCCGGCGAGCGCCGCCGGCACGTGGCGCATCGCCCGTTCGACGGCCTCGGCGACACCGGGCGCGGAGTGCAGGGCCGCCTTGCGGAGGTCGAGCACGTCGCCGGACACCACCCCGCCGAGCCGTTCGGGGTCCGGCCGCCCCGCGAGGTCCCGCGGCAACCGCACGACACTGCCAGAGCCCCGCAGGGACACCAGGTACCCGGAGTCGCGCAGCCGGGCGTACGCGTTCGCCACGGTGGTCCTGGACACACCGAGCGCCTCCGCCAGCCCACGCTCGGCGGGCATCCTGGCGCCGAGCGGGATCCTGCCGTCGATCACGAGCACGCGGATCGCATCGGCGAGGGCCTCGTACGCGGGGGCGTCGGAGCCGTCGCGCCACTCGTGGAGCAGGAGCGCTGCGGAGCGGGAACTGAGGAGGACCGGCGTCATGGATCCACGCTAGCGCAATTGGCTCTCGACCAGCAGTCCAATCACCGCGAGCATCAGAGCCATGTCCCGCCCCACCGCCCTCACGCTCCGCTTCGTCCAGCTCTTCGTCGGCCTGTTCCTCTACGGCGCCTCCACAGCGCTGCAGGTCAGGGCGATCGTCGGCGTGAGCTCGTGGACGGTCCTGACCGAGGGCCTCGAGAACGTCGTGCCGTGGTCGTTCGGCCTCATCACCGTCGTCTCGAGCGGCGTGATCCTGCTGTTCTGGATCCCACTCCGCCAGAAGCCCGGCATCGGCACGTTGCTGAACGCCCTGGCGATCGGCCCGTCGGCCGACCTGGTGCTCTGGCTCGTCCCGACGCCGGCGGACCTCCTCGGCAGGATCGGGCTCTTCGTCGCCGGACTGCTCCTGCTGGCGGTCGCGACGGCGTTCTACATCGGCGCCGGGTTCGGCACGGGGGCACGCGACGGGCTGATGGTCGGGCTGCACGAGCGACTCGGCTGGCCGATCTGGCTCGCGCGCACCCTGGTCGAGGTCACGGTCGTGATCGTCGGCTGGTTCCTCGGCGGGGACGTCGGCGTCGGCACGGTGATCGCGGCGTTCGCGATCGGCCCGATGGTCCAGCCGCTCATGCCGCTCTTCCGCCGGTTCCCGTGGAGCCCCGACCGGGCACCCGGCCTGGAGGCCCGCCCCACCCCCGCCACGGAGCCCACGCCCGTCCCGTGACGGCTCCAGGGCCGTGACGACGTCGGAGCTCCAGGCGGCTCTTGCGGATCCGCGAGACGCGATATAACGTGTCGTCACCAGACGCGATACATCGCGAGTTCGAGGAGACAACATGGCTCAGGAGAAGTGGCTCGTCGAGGAGCCCAAGGTCATCGACACCGGCATCGTCCGGTCACTGCGCGTCGGCCTCGTCGGCGGGCAGGTCGACGTCGTCGCACACGACGAACCCACCGCACGCGTCGAGGTCCACAGCGTGTCCGGCAAGCCGCTGAAGGTGGAACTGGACGGTGACACCCTGACGGTCGACCACCCGCAGATCCGCTGGGACGACCCGATCGGGTTCCTGAAGTCCTTCCGGGGCAAGGCCCACGCCGACGTCAGCATCCTGGTCCCCCGCGACGCCGGCGTGACCCTCGGTGTCGTCTCGGCCGGCGCACTGCTGTCCGGCACGAACCGCGGCGCGACGCTCAACACCGTCTCCGGGGACGTCGTCGTGGACGGCGTCGCGGGTGACGTCACCGTCAACGCGGTGTCCGGCGCGACCACCATGCGCGACCTCGACGGCGCCCTCACGGTGCACACCGTCTCGGGCGACGTCGTCGCGACCGGTGCGATCCCGCGGTTCTCGGCCGACGGTGTGTCCGCCGACGTCGTGCTCGACCTGCACGGCACGCCGGACTCGGCGCGCGTCAACACGGTGTCCGGCTCGGTGAGCGTCCGACTCGAGGACGGCGTCGCCTTCCGGTGCACCGTCAGCACGGCGTCCGGCAAGCTCCAGTTCGACGACGCCGAGATCAAGGGCGTCAGGGGCTCGTACGTCAAGCAGGGCGGAGAGCTCTCCGGCCAGTGGCTCGACCTCCGGGTGAACTCGGTGTCCGGGGACATCGCCGTGCTGCACGCCCCGCCCGTGACGACGGCAGCGGACACCGAGAGCGAGGTGTTCGAATGAGTCCGGTCTTCGCTCACGGCCACCTGCGGCTGTACCTGCTCGTCCTGCTCGCCGACCACCCGATGCACGGGTACGAGGTCATCCAGGCCCTCGGGGACCGCTTCGGCGGCACGTACGTCCCGAGCGCCGGCACGGTCTACCCGCGCCTCGCGAAGCTGGAGGAGGACGGCCTCGTCTCCAAGACCGCCGACGGCCGCAAGACCGTCTACGCGATCACCGATGCGGGGCGCGCCGAGCTCACCGCACGCGCGGAGGAGATCGCCTCGCTCGAGGCCGGCGTCAACGACTCCGTGAAGTCCCTCGCCGACGGTGTCCGCGCCTCGGTCAGCGACGCGATGCGGTCCCTCCGCGCCGACCTCGCCGCGTCAGCGCAGTCGACGAACGCGCAGTCGACGAACACCGAGGAACCCGTCTCCGTCCCGTCCGAGAGCGCCCGCGCCCTCCGCGAGCTCGAGATGGCACTGTCGTCGTTCCGGCAGCAGGTCCGCGCCGACCTGCGCCGCCGTGCGACACGTGGCACGCTCACCGCGGACACCGTGACGCGCCTGCGCGACGGCCTCGAGGACCTGCGCAAGTCCCTCTGAGTCCCACGCCGGCGGGGCGGAGGCGGCCCCCGCCTCCCGTCCGCTCGTCGCACAACCGGAAATACTCCGCACCACGGAAACCCGTGGTGCGGAGTGTTTTCGGTTGTGCGGGAGCAAACCGTCCCACGCCCCCGCCTACAGCTCCGCGTCGCCGAACGCGTGCATCGCGTCGCGGAGCGCTCGTGCCGCGCCGGCGCCCGCCCACTCGTACGCGTGGGTGAACCGCTCGTCCGCCACGTACATGTCGGCCAGCGTGCGGAAGCGCTCCGCGGTGAGCTCGGCGGGCGGGGTCGCCTGCGCCAGCCAGGCGAACTGGCGCCGCGCGAGCGCGACCCCGCGCGAGGACGCCGGCCCGTCACCGGATGCGGCGAGCGCTGCCGCGTCGACGGCGATGGCGCGCTGCTCGGCCTGGAACGCCTCCTTGCCGGCTGCGTCCTTCGCGTCCCACCAGGTCGTGCCGCGCTGCCACGCGTCCGCACCCCAGCGTTCCTCGACCTCGGCGCGGAACCGCGACTGGTCGAAACCGTCGAACGTGTCGTCCGTGTTCATGTCCTCTCCCTTCCGGAGTCTCGTGATGGTGGTGCGCACCGCGGCGAGCTGCCGAGCGAGACGGTCCCGTTCGCGTTCCAGCCACGCCACGTGCGCGGTGAGGGCGGCGACGTCGTCGAGCTCGCCGTCGAGGACCTCGCGGATCGCCGGCAGCCCGAGCCCGAGGCCCCGGAGCAGCAGGATGCGCTGCAACCGGACGAGCGCACGGTCGTCGTACCGGCGGAGTCCGCCGTCGCCGACCGCCGTGGCCGGGAGCAGTCCGATGGCGTCGTAGTGCCGGAGCGTCCTGCTCGACACCCCAGCCGAACGCGCCACGTCGGCGATGCCGTGCGGGGCTTTGGCAGCTGGCGACGCCGTGTCTGTCGATTCCCTCATGGAGACGACGGTAGAGGTTGACGCTGCGTCAACCGCAAGGGGTTTCGGGGGATCCGCCGAGGTCGCGTTCGACGGAAGCGGAATACCGACCCCTCGACCCGTGTTGACTCGCGCCCGGAATTGAGTAGGTTTGCCGCTCGTGACGAACGAGATCCGGTCGCTGAAGTCGCGACTGATCGGGGATCCCCTCCCCTCCGAGAAGCTCGAAGGACAGCTCCTCCCGAAGCACCTGGCACTGCCGATCTTCGCGAGCGACCCGCTGTCCAGCGTGGCGTACGCGCCGCAGGAGCTCCTGATGATCCTGCTGCTCGGCGGGATGTCGTTCCTCACCTTCGCGCCGTGGGTCGCCGCGCTCGTGGTCCTGCTGCTGCTGGTGGTCGTCGCCTCCTACCGGCAGCTCATCAAGGCGTACCCGTCCGGCGGCGGCGACTACGAGGTCGCACACCGGAACCTCGGCGAGAAGGCCGGGCTCGTCGTCGCGAGTGCCCTGCTCGTCGACTACGTGATGACGGTCGCCGTGTCGGTGGCCTCCGGTGTGGACAACATCATCTCCGCGCTCCCGGTGCTCAACGAGTTCCGCGTCGAACTCGCGCTGGTCTTCGTCATCCTGCTCGCAGCCGCGAACCTCCGCGGCGTGCGGGAGTCGAGCAAGGCCTTCGCCGTCCCGACCTACCTGTTCGTGGCGAGCGTGTTCGTCATGGTGGTGACCGGCCTGATCCGGGTGCTCGCGGGGAACGCCCCCGTGGCCGAGTCCGCCGCGTACACGGTGCAGAACGTCGAGCACACGACGCAGGCGGCGTTCATCCTGCTGCTCCTCCGTGCCTTCGCGTCCGGCTGTTCGGCGCTGACCGGCGTCGAGGCGATCGCGAACGGCGTGCAGGCCTTCCGCCGACCGAAGGTCAAGAACGCCCAGATGACGCTCGTGTTCATGGGCGGCATCGCGATCGTCCTGTTCGTCGGCCTCATCACCCTGGCGCTGGTGTCCCGCGTGCACTACGCCGAGAGCGCGTGCGACCTGCAGGGCTTCGCGAACTGCGCCACGACACCGCAGCGTTCCCTCATAGCCCAGATCGCGTCGGCGACGTTCGGGAACAACACGATCCTGTTCTTCGTCATCCAGGCGACGACCGCTGCCGTCCTGCTCCTCGCCGCGAACACCGCGTTCAACGGCTTCCCGCTGCTCGGCTCGATCCTGGCGCGCGACTCCTACGCGCCGAAGGCCCTCTCCACCCGCGGCGACCGCCTCATCTACTCGAACGGCGTCATCGTGCTGGCGCTCGTCGCGGCCGCGCTGCTCGTGGTCTACCGGGCGAACGTCACGAGCCTCATCCAGCTCTACATCATCGGTGTCTTCGTGTCGTTCACGCTCGGGCAGACGGGCATGGTGCGGCACTGGACCCGGCTGCTGCGCGAGGACCGCGAACGCAACGACGACACCGCCGCGGCCGACGGCGAACCACCGCTGAACCGCGGCCAGGTCATCCGCTCCCGGCTCATCAACGCGACAGGCGCCACGTTCACCTTCGTCGTCCTGGTCATCGTCACGATCACGAAGTTCACGCACGGGGCGTGGCTGGTCTTCGTCATCATGCCGGTCCTGTTCGTGCTCATGCTCGGCGTGAACCGCTACTACCGCGACGTCAAGCACGAGATCGAAGCCGACGTCGAGACGGAGTTCGGCGCGACGGGCGACCACGCGATCGTCCTCGTGAACAAGCTGCAGAAGCCGGTGCTCAAGGCGCTCGACTACGCCATCGCCGCGAAGCACGCCGGCCTCGAGGCGGTGCACGTCTCCATCGACGAGGCCGAAGCCGCACTCCTGGTCGAACAGTGGGCCGAGCACGGCATCGAGGTCCCGCTCACCATCGTCCCGAGCCCGTACCGCGACATCTCGATGCCGCTGATCAAGTACATCAAGGCACACCGGATGGAGCACGGCTCCGAGGTCGTCACGGTCTACACCCCCGTCTTCGTCGTCGGCCACTGGTGGGAGGGACTCCTCCACAACCACCGCGGCCGTCGGATCCGCAAGAAGCTCCTGCTCGTGCACGGCGTCACCGTGGCGCTGGTGCCGTGGCTCCTCGACTCGTCCGAACTGCTCTACGGCCGCCGCTCGCGACCGTTCCCCGGCCAGGAGCGCCGTGGGGAGCCCGTCCGACCGGCACTCCGCCGCTCGCCGAACGGCGTCTTCCGCAGCGAGGAGGAGGACCGCGTCCTCCGCTCCGACCAGCGCAACAACCTCCTCAGTCCCGCGCAGCGCGCCAGCATGCAGTCGCGTCGCGCGAGCCGCCCGGCCGGACCGGCGGACGGGGTGGACCCGGCCCTCTGCACCGGTGAGATGCAGGTCCTGGTGCCGGCGTCCCCCGGACGCACGCCGACGTCTGCGGAGTGATCCGCGCCTCCCGGCATACGATCTGAACCCATGACCGACGCACCCGACCTGCGCACCTTCGCGACGTTCGACGGCCACGGCGGCAAGGTGTCCAAGCGCGTCGAGGTCCTCGACCACTCCGACGACCGGTACGAGGGGCTCGTCGCGGTGCGCGGCGAGCACCCGATCGGCGCGCTCGACGAGCGGCCGGTCGGCTCTGCGAGCATCGGCTGGGTCGACCCGGCCACCCTCCGCGACTGGTACCGACCCGACCGGATCGTGGTGTCGTCGCTCGAGGCGCGTCGCTCCGACCTGCAGCCCGGCACCTACGCGGACACGCGTGGACGCGGTCGCGTCCGCATCGACGGCCTGGAGGCCCACCTCGGCCCCGACGGTCGGCCCGCGTTCCGCACACTGGCCGGGTCGGGGGTCGTGGACCTGCCGTTGCCGAAGGACCAGGTGGTCCGGTTGGTCGTCGTCACCGCTGACGCGGTGACCGCCTCCGGCGCGGCCGGCGTGGAGATCGTGACGACACCGATCAGCCCGCTCCTGGCTCCGGGGGCGTACCCGGCGTACGCGGACGACGTGCCGGGGCTCCCGCCGCGGCCCGCGTCCGGACGGGTGAGCGTGTCCGCCGCGGTGCTGCTGGACGGGTCGCTGTCCCCGGTCGAGCGGCTCGACGAGCCGGGCAACACGCTCTGGATCACCCGGGACGGGCGGTCGGTGCCCATCGCGGCGAACGAGGTCGGGCCGGACCTGGTGCGGTACACGGCGGTACCGGTCTGACGGCTCTCCGGCTGTCCGGCTGTCCGGCTGTCGTTTGTCCCCCGTGAGGGCGCTCGGGCTGACCGTGGTGTCGTGGGTCGCGCGTAGCGTCCCGCGCATGAGTGACAGCACTGGTGAAACCCTCGGCGGCGCCCGCCCCGACCCCACGACCGACGCGAGCAAGGACCCGGAGACCTGGGTCACCGGTGACGAGCCGATGACCGGGCCGCAGCGGAGCTACCTCGACACGCTGGCGCGCGAAGCCGGCGAGGAGCTCCCCGCGGACCTGACCAAGGCCGAGGCCTCGGAGCACATCGACCGACTGCAGTCGAAGACGGGGCGCGGCGACTCCTGACGCGTCGCGCCGGCGGCGGCGTTGTCCGTCGTCGGCGCTGTCCGTCGTCGGCGCTGTCCGTCGTTCTGGGGACCCGGGGCTGGGCATGTCCTGGCGATACCCGGGCAGACCCCCGAACGAGGGGCGATCGATGACACGTCACTGGTTACGGTCGGGGCCATGCGAACGACATCGACCTCGATCGGCCTCACCGTCCTCCGCGTCGTCCTCGGCGTGGTGTTCATCGCCCACGGCGCGCAGAAGTTCGGGCAGGGCATCCCCGCCGTCGCCGACGGCTTCGCCGGCATGGGGGTCCCGCTCGCATCGATCGCGGCGCCGTTGGTCGCCGGGCTCGAGCTCGTCGGTGGTGCGCTCCTCGTGCTCGGGGTCGCCACCAGGGTCGTCGGTGTGCTGCTCGCGGTCGACATGGTCGTCGCGGGGTTCCTGGCGCACGCGTCCGCCGGGTTCTTCTCGCAGGAGGGCGGGTTCGAGTACGTGCTCGTCCTGGCCGCCGGTGCCCTCGCCGTGGCGCTGACCGGCCCGGGCCGCCTGTCGCTCGATGCGCTGGTGTTGCGGGCGTCGCGGCGTCGGCGTGGTGTCGCGGAGCCGCTGCCCGCGTAGGGGCGCCGTCCGGGCTCCGTTTCGCGCCTCGCGCCCCCACCCCCGTTTCGCGCTCAGCGACACTTCTCGTGGGTTCGCGCCCGAGAACTGTCGCTCAGCGCGAGAGCGCGTCCATCACCTGGCGTGCGATGAGCCGGCCGGCCCGGTTCGCGCCGATCGTCGACGCCTGGGGACCGTAGCCGGCGAGGAACAGCCGGGGTTCGTCCGCCGACCGCCCGTCGGCGACCACCACACCTCCGCCCGATGTCCGGAGCCGCAGCGGTGCGAGGTGCCGGAGGTCGGCCCGGAAGCCGGTCGCCCAGATCACCGCGTCGGCGTGCACGTGCTCGCCCTCGCGGGTGAGCACCCCGTCCGGCTCCATCGCGACGAACACGGGTTCCGGGTGCAGGACCCCGCGGTCGATCCCCGCGCGGATGCGGCGTGACACCGGGACGCCCGTGCCGCTGACGATGCTCGGCAGGGTCTCCCCCGCCCGGGCCGCGCGGTCCTGCTCGTCCACCGCGGCGACCGCCGACTCCAGGTCGAGCCCAGCGGTGTGGGACCACTCCACGGGTCGACGGGTGAACCACCTGGTCGACCGCGCGACACCGTCGAGTTCGAGCAGGAAGCCGATCGCGCTCGTCCCACCGCCGACCACGACGACGTCCTGCCCGCTGAACTCCGAAGCCGACCGGTACTCGGTCGTGTCGATCTGCCGCCCGCGGAAGGTGTCGCGCCCCGGGTACCACGGGACGAAGGGCGTGCCCCAGGTTCCAGCCGCGGAGACGACCACATCCGCCGTGATCCGGGCGACACGGCCGTCGGGCGTCCGGGTCGTCACGCACAGTCCGGTTCCCGCACGGGTGACGCTCGTCACGGTGACCGGCCGTCGGACCTGGAGGTCGTAGTGCTGCTCGAACCGGCGGTAGTACTCACCGACGACGTCGCGCGCGGGGGGGACCGATCGGCGTCGTCGAACCGCAGGCCCATCGCCCGCATGCCGGGGAGGTCGTGCACGCGGTGGGCCGACCCGAGCCGGAGCGCTTCCCAGCGGTACTGCCACGCGCCGCCCGTGCTCGGCGCCCGGTCCAGGACGACCACGTCGCTCCCCGGCCGCAGACCGAGCCGGCGCAGGTGGTAGGCCACGGAGAGACCGGCCTGCCCCGCACCGATCACGACCACCCGGGCGTGCTGGTCGTCAGGGGTCGGTGTCGCGTCCGTCATCACATCCGATTCTGCTGGACGCGCGCACCGCTCGGCCATGTCCAGATAGGGGTACATGGTAGAGTGATCGGCAGATTTCCAACCACGAACCGTTCGGATTCTCCGGGTGATGACTCGTCTCCCGTAGCACCGGACACGAGCCGATCACGAGGGGGTCACGCATGGGGCGCGGCCGTCAGAAGGCAAAGCACACCAAGGTCGCCCGGGAGCTGAAGTACTTCAGCCCGGAGACGAACTACGGTGCGCTCGAACGCGAGCTCTCCGCCGGGCACGACTCGGACGAGAACTCCTACGTCGACCGCTGGGCAGACCAATACGGGGATGACCAGCTCGAGGGTGACGACGAGTTCGAGCCCCAGCAGGACCAGAACAAGTCCGCCTGACCTCCCGGTCAGCTGACGCCGCGCACCCTCCGGGGTGACGCGGCGTTTCCGCGTGGCGCTCGCCCTCGCGACCCAGAACGACAGGCTCGCTGTCGTACGACAACGGATGTGTCGCACCTTGCACCCGCAACAACCTGCGCCCGCAACCAACGACAGGCTCGCTGTCGTACGACAACGGCGGTGTCGTTCTGCGTCGACAGGGCGACCACGTCGAGCCAGCACCGCGACCCGACGACGCCCGCGCGGACTCAGCCGGCGTAACTCCCCACGAGCCGCACAGCGCCGCCGTCGACGCCCTTCGCCCCCTGCTCGAACCCGTCGAGGTCCCGCGCGGACATCGACACCGTGCCGACCTGCCACGCCGCGAGCCCGGCCGCCCCGAGCGCGTCGACGACCGACGCAGCAGCCGAGGCGGACACGACCGCGAACATGCCGATGCCGAGGTTCCACGTGCTCTCGGTGTCCTCGATCGGCGTCCCCGCCATGGAGGCGAGCACGCGGAACACGGGGAGGGGCTCCCACGTCGAACGATCGACCTCGACCCAGGAGCCGACGGGCAGCACGCGTGCCAGGTTCGCCGCGATGCCGCCACCGGTCACGTGCGAGAGCGAGTGGACCGCACCGACGTTCGACGAGATCACGGAGAGCAGCGGGGAGGTGTAGAGCCGGGTCGGCTCGAGCAGCGCCTCACCCACGAGCCCGCCGAACTCCGGCAGGGAGTCCGTGTACCCGACCCCGCGGGTCGAGAGGATGTGCCGGACGAGCGAGTACCCGTTCGAGTGCAGACCAGAGGACGCGATCGCCAGGACGACATCGCCGTCGAGAACGCGATCGGCGCCCAGCACGGAGTCGGCCTCGACGGCGCCCACCGCCGCGCCCGCGACGTCGTAGTCGTCCGGCCCGAGGAGCCCGGGGTGCTCAGCGGTCTCCCCGCCGACCAGCGCGGTGCCGGTCTCGGCGCAGCCGCGAGCGATCCCCGCGACGATGTCCGCGATCCGGGACGGCACGACCCGGCCGCACGCGATGTAGTCGGTCATGAACATCGGCTTCGCACCGACCACGACGATGTCGTCGACGACCATGCCGACGAGGTCCTGACCGATGGTGTCGTGCTTGTCGATCGCCTGCGCGATGGCGACCTTCGTGCCGACGCCGTCGGTCGAGGTCGCGAGCAGCGGCCGTGAGAAGTCCTTCAGGAAGGAGACGTCGTACAGCCCGGCGAACCCACCGACACCACCCAGGACCGAGTCGTTGTGCGTCGCCGCGACTGCGGACTTCATCAGCTCGACGGCCAGATCACCTGCGGCGGTGTCGACCCCGGCCTCTGCGTACGGGTTGGGCATGCGGAGTCCTCCGTCGTGGCATGGCAGACTTGTTCGGTACCACCCGATTCTACGGTCTGGAGCACACCGCGAATGTGCGGCATCGTCGGCCTCGTTGCGCAGGGGCCTGCTAATCAATCCATCTACGACGCTCTGCTCCTCCTGCAACACCGGGGACAGGACTCGACGGGCATCGCCACGGTCGAGGGTCACATCCACCACATGCACAAGACCCGCGGGCACGTCCGCGAGTCCTTCCGCACCCGTGACATGCGCGCCCTCCTCGGGACCATGGGACTGGGCCACGTCCGGTACGCCACGAAGGGTGCCGCCAGCAACGAGGAAGAAGCGCAGCCGTTCTACGTGAACGCGCCGTACGGCATCGTCCTCGTCCACAACGGCAACCTGACGAACACGCGGGAACTGACGCGTGAACTCTTCGACATCGACCGCCGGCACCTCAACACGAGCTCGGACACCGAGCTCCTGGTGAACGTCCTGGCGCACGAGCTCCAGGGCCAGGTGCGTGGGGCCGACCTCGACCCGGGCCAGGTGTTCGACGCCGTCGAGCGCGTGCACCAGCGGGTGGAGGGCTCGTACGCCGCCATCGCGACGATCGCCGGGCACGGACTGCTCGCGTTCCGCGACCCGTTCGGCATCCGCCCGCTGATCCTCGGCCACAAGTTCGACGACGCCGGCAAGTCCGAGTGGGTCGTCGCGTCCGAGTCGCTCGTGCTGGAGTCCGGCGGGTACGACATCGTCCGCGACGTCGCTCCCGGCGAGGCGATCTTCGTCGAGATGGACGGCACGATGCACGCCCGCCAGTGCGCGGCGAACCCGCGCCTGGTCCCGTGCTCGTTCGAGTACGTCTACCTGGCCCGTCCGGACTCGGTGATGAACGGCATCTCCGTCTACGACGCCCGCCTGCGCCTCGGCAACCGTCTGGCTGACACGATCGCGCAGCACGCCCCGACCGGCGACATCGACGTCGTGATGCCGATCCCGGACTCGAGCCGCCCCGCAGCGATGCAGGTCGCACAGAAGCTCGGCATCGAGTACCGCGAGGGCTTCTACAAGAACCGCTACGTCGGCCGGACGTTCATCATGCCGGGGCAGGCGGAGCGCAAGCGGTCCGTGCGCCAGAAGCTCAACGCGATGTCGTCCGAGTTCAAGGGCAAGAACATCCTCATCGTCGACGACTCCATCGTGCGCGGCACAACGAGCAAGGAGATCGTCGAGATGGCCCGTGCCGCCGGCGCGAACGAGGTCACGTTCACCTCCGCCGCTCCCCCGGTGCGCTACCCGCACGTGTACGGCATCAACATGCCGACCCGCGCGGAGCTCATCGCGCACGACCGCAAGATCCCCGAGATCAACCGGGTGCTCGGCAGCGACCACCTGATCTACCAGGAGATCGGCGACATGCGGGACGCCATCATCGAGGGCTCCGACGTCACGGACCTCGAGATGAGCTGCTTCACCGGTGAGTACGTCACCGGCACGGTGAGCCCGGAGTACCTGTCCTGGGTCGAGGCGAACCAGCTCAGCTGATCCGGCGGCTCACGCCACCGCAGAAAGACGGGAGGCTCGGTGCCAGCTGGCACCGAGCCTCCCGTCGGTCGGTCTGGTTGCGGCTACGGCCGTTGGTCGCCGTGGTCCTCGATCTCGCCCTCCACGGTCTCCGGCGGCATCTCCACCTCGACGCGCTCCGCGGTGAGCCGCGCCGCACGGCGCGAGAGCACGCGGTCCAGGACGATCGCGACGACCGCGCCGACGAACCCGCCGATGGCGACGCCCCAGAGGCCGAAGTACCCCACCAGGCTGCCGAAGCTCTGCGTCTCCTGCTGGTCGCCGCGGTCGAGGTTCATGGTGAGCGAGATCACGATCAGCGTCACGACGAAGCCGAGGAGCGCTCCACCGACGATGAAGACGCCGAACTTCGGGGCGCGTCGGATGGTGACCTCGTCGGAGGAGGAGACGGTGCCGGGCGTCGGGACCGGAGCGTCGTCGGGTCGATCGGTGTTGCTCACGAGTCCATTGTCCCCCACTGTGGGACGTGCTCCGGCCTGTGTTCGCGCGCGGATCCGCGAGAGGATGGAGCGGATCGAGTGGTATCCCACGGGTGGAGGTGACGCGGGGTGAACGGATCGACGGCGGCTGACCGACACCCTGGTGTCCCGGCGCGCATCTCGTGGCCGATCGCGCAGCGGCGGGAAGAGGACCGCGCCGTCGCCGTCGTCGCCGAACACCGGTGCAGCGTCGCCCTGGTCGGCGCACCAGGGCTCGGGAAGAGCACCGCTGCCGCACGGGTGACCGACCGGGTCGCACGACGTGATACCGAGTGCAGGACGCTCGTCGTGCCGATCACCGCCGTCGCGACCGCGGCGTCGATGCCGTTCGGCGCCGTGTCCGAGCGCCTCGGTGAGCTCCCGGAGGAGCTCCTCGCCGACGAGGCGGGCGCCGAACAACGGCTGCGCGAAGCGGCGGACCTCGCCGACCGCGACCTGCTGCTGCGGGTGGACGATGCCGACCACCTCGACGCGATCTCCGCCAGGTACGTCGCGTGGCTCGTGCGGAACCAGGGCGCCAGGATCGTGCTCACCTGCCGCGACTTCGCCGCGCTCGCCGAGCCGCTCCGCGCACTGTGGCAAGACGACGTCCTCGAGCGGATCGACCTCGACCCGCTCGACGTCCACGACACCGCGGCGCTCATCGGCCAGGCGCTGGGAGCCCCGCTCGAGGCGGCGTCGGTCGAACGGGTGCACCGGGCGACCGCCGGGAACCCGCTCTACCTCCGAGAGGTCGTCCGTGCCGCGCTGACGTCGGGGGCCCTCGAGCACACGGCGTCCGGCTGGTACTGGCGCGGGCGCATCACCGCGTCCAACAGCCTCGCCGACATGTACCGCACGGAACTCGGCGCACTGCCGGAGGACCTCCGCGACGTCGTCGACATCGTCGCGCTCGCCGACCCGATCCCGCTGTCCCGACTGCTCGGGCTGGTGAGCGGCGGCGACGTCGACCGGGTCGTGGCGCTCGGACTCGTCCGGATCGACTCGCTCGACGAGGGCGCCCCAGCGGTCCGGCCGTCGCACCCCCTCGTCGGCGAGGTCGTCCGGTCCCTGGTGCCGGTCGCGCGCCGGACGATGCTGTTCGCCCGCGCGAACGCTTTCCGTGCCGACCTCGACTCCGGGGCACTGCCGGCCGCTCGGCTCCGGGCTGCGCTGTGGGCGCTCGAGTGCGGGGTGCTGCCGCCGGTGCCGCAGCTGCTGGACGCGGCACACGTCGCCGTGCGGCTGCAGGAGCTCGAGAGCGCGGTCGCCCTGGCCACCGCCGCACTCCGGGCCGAGCTCTCGCCGACCCAGCGGGTGGCCGCGCTCTGCCTGCGGTCGCTCGCCCACGGCTACAGCGACGGTCGAGAGGCCGGACGTGCCGATGCCGAGGCGGCGTGGGCGATCGCCGGTGCCGGCGCTGTCGACGACGACGCCGTCATCGAGGCGTGCGAGACGCTCGCGAACATCCGGCAGTTCCACGACGACGACACCCTGGCGGCCGTCGCCCTGACCGACGTCGCGATCGGGTTCGTCGGTCCCGACGCCGCCGAACGGCTCCGCCTGCTCCGTCTGTCGCACCTCGGCTGGGGCGGTCGGTTCGCGGAGATCCGTGCCGAGATCGAACGCTCCGGGATCGTGGACGCCCCGACCGTGCCGATGTCGTTCCTCTGCCTCGCGCCGTGCGCCGTGATGGCACTGGCGACGGCCGGCCGGCTCGACGACGCGATGCGCCTCGGCACGGCGGCGCTGACGACCGCGACCGCACACATCGAAGAGGCACCGTGGAGTGTGGGCGAGCTGATGTCCGTGCTGCACCAGGTCCAGGTGTGGCGGGGCGACATGGACGGCCTCATCACCCAGGTCTCGCTCAACCACTCGAGCCCGTTCCTGAAGTACGACTTCACCCTCGAGCTCATCGGTGCCGGCAACCTCGCGATCGGGCAGCGCCGATGGGACGACGCGATCACGGCATTCTCCGCCGCGTGCGAGCGGTACGCGGTGGCCGACCACGGTGGCTTCGGCGCCTACCCCTGGGCACGGCTCGCCATGGCGTACGCGTTCTCGGGCCGGGCAGAGGAGGCGAACGCCGCACTCGAGCACGCCCGAGCGACCCCGCCCCGGGCGATGCGCATCACCGGGGAACAGATCGCGACGACCATCTGCTGGACCGAGGCGGTGCTCGGCAACCCCGCTGGGCTCCGGCACGCCGACGAGCTGATGGACCGGGCGGCCGCGAGCGGGGCGTGGATGCACGTCCTGTACGCGCAGACGCTGCACTACACGATGGACATGCTGAACGGGCGGGACTCCACCGCGTCGCTCGACCGCATGCGCGAAGCAGCGACGCGGGTCGACGGCCCGCTCGCGAGCGCGATCGTCGAGTACGCGGACGCCATCCGGTCGCGGGACCGCACGCGGATCGCCGACGCGCAAGCCGTCCTCGCGACGCACGGCATGGCCGTCACGGCGGGTCGGGCGCAGCGTCCTCCGCTCACCCACCGCGAGTACGAGGTCGCAGTACTGGCTGCCCAGGGGCTCTCGAACCGGCGGATCGCCGAGCAGCTCGGGCTGTCGATCCGGACGATCGACGCCCACCTGTCGCGCGTGTTCGGCAAGTGGGACCTGCACGCACGGTCGGAACTCGCCGAGCTGCTCTGATGCGCGCTCTGCGGGCCGGGAACCGCAGTTCCGTTGCGGAATGCAGCACGCCACGCCGAATGGTGCACACGAAGGGCCGGACATCGCGTACGGTGGTCGCTGTCGCCGGGTTCGGACCCGTTCGGGTCGGGTCCGAATCCCGGCGACTTCAACTCGGTTCCCACGCTACGTGCCCGGGTCGCTGTGCCACATCGGTAGGGACTACCTAATTCGATGCCGATCGGTATGCACTCGGCGTGTCGTCAGACGCCGGTCCGCACCGGCAGGTATGCCGTGAGGTCCGCCCGCGCGCCCGACGCACTCGCCCGCGCTGCCGAGACCGCCTCGGTCCAGGTCAGCGTGCCCGTCGCCAGGGCGATCCACGTCGCCGCGTCGGTCTCGACCACGTTCGGCGGTGTCCCGCGCGTGTGCCTCGGACCCGGGACCGCCTGGACGGCTGCGAACGGCGGGACCCGCACCTCGACGCTGTTCCCGGGGACGTCCTCGGCGAGACGCTGGAGCGTCCACCTGACCGCCGTCGCCGTCGTCGGCCGGTCCGTCGCACCGGCGAGCACGGCTCGGAGCGCCACGGCTCCCTCGGCGTCGTCGATGGTCCTGCTCGGCATGTCCACAGGCTAGCCGGTGCATCGCGAGGCGGCGGTCGGGCTCGGTAGGGTGATCGGGTGCGAATCCTCGTCCTCGGTTCCGGTGCCCGCGAGCACGCGATCATCACGGCGCTCCTGGCAGAACAGGCCGGCCACGTCATCACAGCGGCACCGGGCAACGCCGGCATCGCCGCCGACGTCGAGACCGTGTCGCTCGACCCGACGAACGGTCCCCTCGTCGCCGAGTACGCCATCGAGAACGGCATCGAACTCGTCGTGGTCGGTCCGGAAGCGCCGCTCATCGCCGGTGTCGCGGACCCCGTCCGCACCCGCGGCATCCCGGTCTTCGGGCCGAGCAAGGCCGCTGCAGCGCTCGAAGGATCGAAGGCCTTCGCCAAACGCATCATGTCGGCGGCGAACGTGCCGACGGGCCGCCCGGTCTCCGCAGGCACCATCGACGAAGCCGTCGCCGCGATCGACGAACTCGGCGCACCCCACGTCGTCAAGGCCGACGGGCTCGCCGCCGGCAAGGGCGTCCTCGTCACCGAGGACCGTCAGGCCGCCATCGACCACGCGACCTACTGGCTCCAGCACGGCCCGATCGTGGTGGAGGAGTTCCTCGACGGCGAAGAGGTCTCGCTCTTCTTCCTCAGCGATGGTCACGACGTCCGCGCACTCAGCCCCGCACAGGACTACAAGCGTCTCGGCGACGGCGACGTCGGTCCGAACACCGGCGGCATGGGCGCGTACTCGCCGCTGCCGTGGCTCGCCGACCGATGGGGCTCAGAAGCCGCCTTCGTGGCAGAGGTCGCCGACCTCGTCGCGCTCCCCACGGTCCGCCGACTCGAGCACGAGGGCACGCCGTTCGTCGGACTCCTCTACTGCGGGCTCATCGTCACCGAGCAGGGCGTCCGCGTCATCGAGTTCAACGCGCGCTTCGGCGACCCGGAGACCCAGGTGGTCCTCCCCCGCCTCGCGACCCCGCTCAGCGCGCTGATGCTGGCGGCCGCGACGGGTCAGCTCGGCGGCGCTCCGGAGCCCGAGTTCCGCGACGACGCCGCGGTGACGGTGGTCCTCGCCAGCCAGGGCTATCCCGAGAACCCGCAGACCGGCCGTCCGATCACCGGCATCGACGCGGCGAACGCCCGAGACGGCGTCGCCGTGCTGCACGCCGCGACGGGCCTGCTGGACGGCGACCTCGTCGCGACGGGCGGGCGCGTGCTCAGCGTCGTCGCCACCGGCTCCGACTTCACCGAAGCCCGCGACCGTGCCTACGCCGGCCTGCACGACATCACGCTCGACGGTGCCCAGTTCCGCACCGACATCGCCGCGAAGGTCACCCGATGAGCGCGCCCGCCGTCGACGGCTGGCAGCACGTCTCCTCCGGCAAGGTCCGCGAGCTCTACGTCCCGGCCGACACCGCCTCGGTCGCCACCGCGACCGAGCTGCTCCTCGTCGCGTCGGATCGCGTCAGCGCGTACGACTTCGCACTCGAGCCGCCGATCCCCGGCAAGGGCGAGCTCCTCACGCGCCTGTCCCGGTTCTGGTTCACCCAGCTCGGCGACGTCCCGAACCACCTGCTGACCCCGACGGCGACCAGCTCCCCGGTGCCCGACTCGGTGGCCTCCCGCTCCATGCACGTCATGCCCCTGCGGATGTTCCCCGTCGAGTGCGTCGTCCGCGGCTACCTCGTCGGCAGTGGCTGGGTGGAGTACCAGGAGTCGGGCAGCGTCTGCGGCGTGCCGCTCCCCGCCGGGCTCTCGAACGGCGACCGTCTGCCGGAGCCGATCTACACGCCCGCGTACAAGGCGCCCCAGGGCGAGCACGACGAGAACATCTCGTTCGAGCGGACCGTCGAGCTCGTCGGCGCCGAGGTCGCGACGCAGCTCAGGGACCGCTCGCTGCACGTCTACTCCGAGGCGGCGGCGATCGCCCTCGAGCGCGGTGTCATCATCGCGGACACCAAGTTCGAGTTCGGGCACGACGCCGACGGTCAGATCCGCATCGGGGACGAGGTCCTGACGAGCGACTCCAGCCGCTACTGGGACGCCACGACCTACGCCGAGGGCAACCGCACCGATTCGTTCGACAAGCAGATCGTGCGCGACTGGCTCAGCGCCAACTGGAACAAGCAGGGCACGCCGCCGGTCCTCCCCGACGAGATCGTCGAGCGCACGGCCGCCCGCTACCGCGAGCTCATCGAGCGCCTCGGCGCCTGACCGCGCCCGTCCGCCAGGGTCGCGCGTCGCGCGTCAGGCGTCGCGGGAGAGCACGACGACGGTGAGGTCGTCGCCCGGGTCGTGCGACGCCGCACGCGCTCGCACCCGCTCGAGGAACTCCTGCGACGACCCGGACGCACGGTAGACGCCGCCGAGCCTCGAGAGCGACGCGAGCGTGGAGTCGAAGAGCTCGAGCGCCCCGTCGCTGACCACGATGAGCGTGTCACCCGGCTCGAGGAGCACGGAGCCCGTCGAACGCGGAACCCCGGACGGGTGCAGGCCGATCGGCAGGTCGAGCGACCGGTGGATCGTCTCGGTGCCGTCGGCGTGCAGCTGCAGCACGAGCCCGTGGCCGGCATCGACCGAGTCGAGTCGGCCAGACGCCGGGTCGAGCCGTCCGTGGAACAGCGTGGCGAACGACGACGCGCGACCGAGCTCCGGCGCCACCTGGGCCTCGACCCCGGTGATCGCCGCCGACGGCTCGGCGGTACCGCGGGCGAGCACGGCCCCGCGGATGCCGGCGGCGAGGAGCCCGGCCGACATGCCCTTCCCCATCACGTCCGCGACGGTCACGTACAGCGCACCGTCCGACACGTGCCACTCGTGGAAGTCCCCGGAGACGACGCCGTGCGGCACCGACAGCCCGGAGATCGCGTAGCCGGGCACCGACACCTCCCGCGGCGACAGCCCGGCGAGCACCGATCGCATCCGGTCCTCGTCCACGCCGGCGGCGAGCTCGCGCTCCGCCCAGGTCCCGAGTTCCTCGAGCAGGGCGAGGTCGTCGGCACCGAGCGTCCGCGGGACGGGATCGACGAGGCAGAGCGTGCCCACCTTGAGCTGGTCCGCACCGACGCGCAGCGGGACGCCGGCGTAGAACCGGACGTTCGGGTCGCCGGTGACCGACGGCAGGTCCGCGTAGCGCGGGTCGGCCTTCGCGTCGGGGACGAGGACCGGCCCGTCCTGCCCGAGCGTGCGACCGCAGAACGTGTCCTCGAGCGGGATGAAGGGGTCGAACCGCGCTTCGATCTGCTGCGACTTCAGGAGCAGGTGGGTCTCACCGGCGAGGTTGAGGAACGACCCGGAGACGCCGAAGGCCTCTCGTGCGATGCGGGTGATCCGCTCGAACCGCTCCTCGGCGCTGCCGTTCACCACGTCGAGCGCGGCGAGGAGCGCCCCGCGACGCACGGCTTCCGATGCGGAGTCGGGCGTCAGGATCGTCGCGGTCTCACCGGTCATGCACCAACGCTAACGCGCCTTCCGGACACCGCCTGTCCCCCGTCCTGCGGACCAGTGCCCCCAGTGCACGGGACAAGCAGTGCACGGGACAACCGGTGCACGGGTCACCCGTGACGGATGTCACGGTCGATCCGTGACGCCCGGCAGAGGCACGGGGCGCCCGCCCGCACGACGCTGGGGTCATGGACAGCACACCAGTCATCCAGCTGAGCGGTCTCCGCAAGCGCTTCGGCGCCGTGACCGCCGTCGACGGCATCGACCTCACGATCCGTCCGGGCGAGGTCGTCGCCCTCCTCGGTCCGAACGGCGCCGGCAAGACCACCACGGTCGACCTCGCCCTCGGGCTCTCCACGCCGACCTCCGGCTCGGTCCGGCTCTTCGGCGAGGACCCCCGCGCCGCCGTCGTCGACGGGAGGGTCGGCGCGATGCTGCAGGGTGGTGCGCTGCTCCCCGACATGACCGTCCGGGACATCGTCGCGCTGGTCGGCGCCGCCCACCGGAACCCGATGCCCGTCGACGAGGCGCTCCGGCGCGCACGGTGCACCGAGATCGCGGGTCGCCGGGTGAACAAGTTGTCCGGCGGGCAGCTTCAGCGCGCACGTTTCGCGGTCGCCGTGATCTCCGACCCCGACCTGCTCGTCCTCGACGAGCCGACCGCGGCGATGGACGTCGAGGCGAGGCACGTGTTCTGGTCGTCGATGCGCGAGTTCACCGACGCCGGGCGCACGGTGGTGTTCGCCACGCACTACCTCGACGAGGCCGACACCTTCGCCGACCGCATCGTCATCATGCGATCAGGTCGTGTGGTCGCCGACGGCACGCCGTCCGAGATCAAGGCGATCGCCGCGACGCGTACGATCCGCTTCGGCGGGGTGCAGGAGTCCGCGCACGTCGCGCTCCGCGGTCTGCCGGGCACGGTCGGACTGGAGGCCCGTCACGGCTCCGTCACGCTCCGCACCGACCGCTCGGACCAGACGCTCAGAGCCCTCCTCGCCTCGTTCCCGGAGGCGCACGACATCGAGGTGGTCGCCTCCACGATGGACGACGCCTTCCTCGCCCTCACGGCAGACCAGCCAGAACAGTCGGAAGAGACCGGAATCAGCGCATGACCACCACCGCCGCGGCGATCGCCGCCCCGCTGCCCACCACCGACGTCCGCGGACGCATGCCGATCCGGTACGTGCTCCTCGAGACCAAGCGCCAGATGCGCAACGTCCGCGCGATGGTGTTCACGTTCGCCGTCCCGGTCGTCATGCTCCTCGTCTTCGGGGCCGCCTACGGCTCGACGAAGGACCCGACGACGGGGCTGCAGTACCTCGTCGTCACGACGCTCCAGATGGCCGCGTACGGCGCGATGATGGCGGCACTCAGCCAGGCGTTCGCGATCGTCAACGAACGCTCGATCGGCTGGAACCGCCAGCTCCGGGTGACGCCGCTGTCCGGCTGGGGGTTCCTGGTGTCGAAGGTCATCGCCGCGATGGCGTTCGCCGCGATCTCCATCACGATCACGACGCTCGTCTCGGTGCTCGCGCTCGGGGCCTCGCTCGACCCGATGCGCTGGTTCGCCGCCGGGTTCGGGATCTGGTGCGGCGTCGTGCCGTTCGCCCTCATCGCGATCCTGATCGGGCAGTTCGCGAAGCCGAACTTCGCGCAGCCGCTGTTCATGGTCGTGTTCATGGGCCTGGCGATCCTCGGCGGGCTGTGGGTCCCGCTGTCGATCATGCCGAGCTGGATGGGCGACGTCGCGCACCTGATGCCGTCGTACTGGCTCAACCGCATCGGGCAGATGGGCGCAGGCGCCACGGGGACGAGCGGCATGCTCGAACCGGCGCTCGTGCTCCTCGGCTGGGCGATCGTCCTGGGGGCCGTCATCATGTGGCGCTACCGCCGCGACGCGGCGCGCCAGTGATGATGTGCCGGTGATGATGTGCCAGTGACGCTGCGCTCTACGCTGGCCGACATGGACCAGGCGACCGGGACGGCGGAGGCACGGGGCGCGGCGGACGCGCACCGGGCCTCCCGTCCGCGTCTCGACCGGTCCTTCCCCTGGGCCGTCGCACCGGGGCCGACCGAGGACGAGGTCCGGGTCGCGCGGAAGCGCTGGTACGGCGGCGCGGTCTTCGGGCTGCTCTGGCAGGCGCTGCTCCTCGTCGCGGTGTGGACGAACGGCGGGTCCGTCGCCGACCGCGTCGTGGCGACGGCGGCGCTGCTCTGCTTCTACGCGGCGTACATGCTCGTCCCGGAGCTGCTGTGGCGCCGTTCCCTGTCGGGCCGCGTTGTGGTGCTCGCGGGCATGGCGCTCTTCGCCGGGCTGCTCCTGGTCCCGGTGGGGCCGGCCGCGGTGTGGTCCTGGCTGCTCGTCGTCGCGCTCTGCGGGTTCGTCGCGGCGCGGCTCTGGCTGGTCGTCGTCATGGTGGCGGCGGTGTGCCTCGCGGAGTTCGCCGTCGTGACCGCCATCGGCTGGAGCACGGCCGCGGCGAACGGCATCCTCTTCGCACCCGTCGTGACGGTGTCCATCGGAGCGTCGATGCTGTTCTTCGGGCGGCAGCGCGAAGCCGAAGACCGGCTGGGGGTCGCCCAGGACGAGATCACCCGGCTCGCCGTGGTCGAGGAACGCGCCAGGTTCTCGCGCGACCTGCACGACGTCCTCGGGCACTCGCTGACCGTCGTCGCGATGAAGTCCGAGCTCGCCGCACGCCTCGTCGACGTCGACGCCGAGCGCGGGAAGACCGAGATGCAGGACGTCGAACGACTCGCCCGCGAAGCGCTCCAGGGGCTGCGGCAGGCGGTCAGCGGCTACCGCGAGGCGTCGCTCGGCGCCGAGCTCGTGTCCGCCCGCGCGGCGCTGTCCGCCGCGTCGATCACCGGCACGGTCCCGCCGGCGTCGGACGAGACCGTCGCCGCCACCGACGTGCGGAGCCTGTTCGCCTGGGTCCTCCGCGAAGGCGTGACGAACGTCATCCGGCACGCATCGGCGTCGACCGTCCGCATCACGCTCACCCGCACCGCGCTCACGATCGAGGACGACGGCACCGGCCTGCTCGCGGTCCCGGCCGCCGGGCCGGTGCTCGGCGGCGGTCCGGTGCTCGGCGGCGGACCGGTGCTCGCCGCCGGTCCGGTGCTCGGCGGCGGTCCGGTGCTCGGCGGCAACGGCCTGCGGGGGCTCCACGAACGCGCAGACGCGGTGGGGGCGACCATCACCACCGGCACCAGCGACCTCGGCGGCTTCCTGCTCCGGGTCGAGCGAGGACGACGATGACCGAAGCGATCCGGGTGCTCCTCGCCGACGACCAGGCGCTCGTCCGGGGAGCGCTGGCGTCCCTGCTGTCCCTCGAGCGCGACATCGACGTCGTGGCGCAGGTGGCCAGGGGCGACGAGGTGCTCGACGCCGCACGTGCATCCGGTGCCACCGTCGCCCTGCTCGACGTCGAGATGCCCGGGGCCGACGGACTCACCGCCGCTGCCCAGCTCGCCGCGTCGCTGCCCTCGTGCCGGTCGCTCATCGTCACCACGTTCGGGCGTCCCGGGTACCTCCGACGCGCGCTCGAGTCCGGCGCGTCCGGATTCGTCGTGAAGGACACCCCCGCTGAACAGCTCGCCGACGCCGTCCGCCGGGTCGCCGGTGGGTTCCGCGTGGTCGACCCGGTGCTCGCGGCCGAGTCCCTCGCCGCCGGACCGTCGCCGCTGACCCCGCGGGAGACCGACGTGCTCATCGCGTTCCGCACGGCGCCGACCGTCGCCGGGGTCGCGGGGGCGCTCCACCTGTCCGAGGGCACCGTGCGGAACCACCTCTCCGCGGCGATCGGGAAGACCGCGGCGAGGAACGCCACCGAGGCGCTGCGGGTCGCCGCCGACAACGGGTGGCTGCTCGGGTCGCGCTCGGGCTCCGGCTCGGGCTCCGGCTCGGGCTCGGCATCCGCTCGCTGACGCCTAGGCTGGTGGGGTGTTCCGCCGCTCCGCACCCGCTGCCCTCGTCCTCGGTCTCGCGGCAGCCATGACCCTCACGGGGTGCGGCGCCCAGGACTCCACCGGTCGCATCTCCGTCACGGTGTCCGGCAACGAGGCGGATCACCCGTACGAGGTGAAGGTCTCCGTGCCGAACGGCCGGATCGCTGCGCACCAGCGGGTCTTCGCGGGTGGCACGGTCGACTTCGCCGGCGTCGCCGTGGGCAAGGTCACCGTCCGCGCGGACGAGCTCTGCCCGCAGGAGGCCACCGTGCACAGCGGCGAGGTCACCGACGTCACGCTGACGTCCAGCGGCTGCTGACCGCCCCTCAGACCCGGTCGCGCGGCTCCGACCGCACCAGGGTCTCGTGCGGGCTCTCCCCGAAGCGCTCCCGGTACGCGGCAGCGAACCGCCCGAGGTGCGCGAACTGCCACTTCCCCGCGACGTCCCGCACCGTCACCACACCGCGCGCCGGGCGGGCGAGGAGTTCCAGGTGCACCCGGTCGAGTCGCACCTCGCGGAGGTACCGCATCGGCGTGACGTCGAGGGTCCGGCGGAACAGGTCCTGCACGCCGCGCTCGCTGAGCCCCGCAGCCTGTGCGAGGTCACCGACCGTGACGTCGTCTCCGGCGTGGTCGTGGACGAACCGCACCGCGCGACGGAGTCGGTTCTCGACGTCGGCCCGGGAGCGGGTGAACGTCGAGAGCACGACCCGGGCGACCCGGCGGTTCACCGCGCGTCGCTCGGCATCGGGCAGTTCCGGGTCGAGGATCTGCGAGGTCAGCTCCCGCAGCAGGGTCCGGAGCGGCTCGAGTCGCACGTCGGAGGCCTCGGGCTGGACGAATTCGCCCGGTTCGGGATCGACGACGTCCTCTCCTCGTGCGGCCACCGCGGCGAGGAACGCCGGCGAGAGGTGGAGCAGGGTCATCCGGCTCGCGTCCGTGTCGAACGCGTACGCGACGGGGGCGGAGAGCATGAGCGGCCGTCCCGGTCCGACCTCCCACCGGTCACCGGAGTCGGCGGTCACGACGGCGTGCCCGTCGGCGAGCCAGAACAGCACGTGGGTCGGTCGGGGCCCGATGGTGCCGGTCTGGGGTCCGCTCGTCCCGATCCGCCGGAGCATGACGTCGTCGTCGCCGCCCGTGACGTACTCGAAGGGATCCTGGTCCGCCAATCGCTGACCTCCCGTCCGCAGAGTCCGAGGGAACGCTACCGGATCAGCCCGCGTCGGGCACCTGGTCCCACTCGTCGCCGTACCGGGACAGCACCGACCACCGGTTCGCCGGCCAGGTGATGACGAACGCCCGCCCGACCACGTCCGATTCGGGGACCGTCCCGTGCACACGGGAGTCGGCGGAGTCGTAGCGGTTGTCGCCCATCACCCAGATCTGCCCGGCCGGGACCTTCTCGGTGAAGTCCTGGCCGGAGACACGGTTCGAGCCGCTCCGCAGCACCACGTAGGGCTCGTCGACCGCGTGTCCGTTGACCTGCAGCCGGCCATCGGCATCGCAGCACGACACGGTGTCGCCGGGGAGCCCGATGACGCGCTTGATGAGGTCGTCGCCCATTCCGGGGCCGAGCCACCCGCCCGGGTCCTGGAACACGACGACGTCCCCGCGCTGCAGGCCGACCGCCTTCGGCACGAGTTCGTTCACGAGCACCCGGTCCCCCACCAGGAGCGTGTTCTCCATCGATGCCGAGGGGATGTAGAACGAGCGCACCAGGTACGCCTTCACGAGGAACGAGGCGAGCAGCGCCGCGACGACGATGATCACCAGGTCCCGCAGGAACTTCCACCCGGGGCGCTTCCGCTCGGTCGACGTCTCACTCAATGCGTCAGCACCACCTTCACGAGTCCGATCACGAAGGCGACCGCGGCGAGCACGATGCCGCCCCAGAGCCCGAGGAACGTCGGACGCTTCCCACTGAACCGCTGCATGAAGACGCCGACCATGCCGATGCGCACGACCAGGATGACGAGCGCGGCGGTCTGCGCCCACGGCGCCGGGATCCACCCGACCCAGGCCGCGGCGTAGAGCACGGCGGGGATGAGCCCGGACGTCGCGATCGGGTTCGCGTTGCGCACGATCGTCACGACGGACTCCCGGCGCGCGTCGTCGTCCGTCTCGTCGTCGCCGATCCCGTGCGCGACGAGGTGCGAGAGCACGTGCGCCAGGTAGGTCAGCACCGCGGTCGCGAGGACGGCCCAGACCGCCGAACCGTGGTGGATCGCTGCGGGGTCGACGGCGATCGCGGCGGCGAGGACCGTGATGTTGCCGTAGATGTACGACGACATCCGGTCGCGCATCTGCTCGACGGGGAACGCCCCCGGGTCCGGTCGACGACCGCGGACACGGTCGGGCGCGCGGCCGCGGTCGCGCGCAGGTCGTGAGCGGGGCATCCCACCATCTTGGCCCTGTCCGGGCGCACCTCGCCGACAGGACGCCGAGTGCGATGCCATTTGGTTGACGCGTCAACCAAATGAGCGCACACTGATCCCATGCACACGCAGGACCTCCTCGCCGCCGACACCGGGATGGGTGCCGTCACCCTCCGCGTCGCGAACCTCGACCGGATGATCGGCTACTACCGCGAGGGCATCGGCCTGTCGCTCTTCTCGAACGAGGGCGGCATCGCCGTGCTCGGTCGGGGCGCCACGCCGATCGTCATCCTCGAGCACGCACCCGCGATGCAGCACGCCGGACCGCACGAGGCCGGTCTGTTCCACACCGCGATCCTCTTCGACAGTCGCGCGGACCTGGCGGCTGCGCTGTACTCCGTCGCGACGAAGTACCCGCAGACGTTCACCGGCAGCGCCGACCACCTCGTGAGCATCGCGTTCTACTGCACTGATCCCGAGGGCAACGGCGTCGAGCTGTACTGGGACCGGGACCGCACCGCGTGGTCGTGGACGCACGGCATGGTCGACATGGACACGAAGTACGTCGACCCGAACGCGTTCCTGCAGGAGCACCTCACCCAGCAGGCACTCCAGGACGCCGCGGCCCGACCCGGACGCGTCGGCCACGTGCACCTCTCCGTCGGGGACGTCGCATCGGCCCGGGCGTTCTACGTCGACACGCTCGGCTTCGAGACCACCGCGGGCTGGGGCGAGGCACTGTTCGTCAGCGCGGGCGGCTACCACCACCACATGGCGATGAACACGTGGAACTCCCGCGGCGCCGGACGTCGGCAGCTCGCGCTCGGGCTGGGGCTCGTGCGGATCGAGGTCCCGGCCGCGGACGACCTCGGCGCGCTGGTCGCCCGCATGCACGACACCGGCGTGCAGACCGCCGACGACGGCCGCACGGTCGCGTTCGAGGACCCGTGGGCCAACCGCATCGAGGTGACGGCCCCCGGTCGCGGCTGACCTGCGCGGCCGGCCCGCCGCGCGGCTCGCCCGCCGCGCGGCCCGCCCGCCCGCCCGCCCGCGGTCCGCCAAAGCGACAGAACGCCGCGAAACTTCTCCGTGAATCTGTCGCTTTCGCGGACTGCACTCGCTCGGGCCGCGCAAGACTGTCGCTTTGGCGGACCACACCAGCCCGCCCCGCCGCCCCCTCGCCCGCCGCCGCCCCGCCGCCCGCCGCCGCCCCTCGCCCCGGCCAGACGGCGGCGGGCAGGATGGACCCATGAGTGACGACATCCGGTGGGAGGTGGTCGAGGAGAGCACGCTGACGCTCCCCGACCACGAGGGCGTAGCGGCGATGCTGGGGCAGGCGTTCCCGGACTGGTCGCACTGGTACGTGGGCGGCCGGAGCTGGTCCGGCATGCAGCCCGAACGCCGGGTGATCGCACGCGACGCGGACGGGGTCGTCCTGGCACACGTCGGGATCCGCCGGATGTACATCACGGTCGGCGGCGAGGACGTCCTCGTCGGGGACACCGGCCTCGTCGCCGTGGCACCCCGCCTGCAGGGAACGGGTGTCGGCCGCGAACTCATGGAGCGCGCGCACGCCGTCCTCGAGGGACTCCGCGTCCCCTACGGCTTCCTCGGCGCCGGCGAGAACCGCATCCCGTTCTACGCGAAGCTCGGCTGGCACGAGTTCCCCGACGCAGTGGGCACCTTCTCGGCGTTCACCGCCGAGGGCGCCGGCATCTCGAACACCGAGCAGGGCGGCTGGATGGTGCGGCCGGTGGCCGCAGCACTCGAAGACTGGCCGGCCGGAGACATCTGGCTGAACGGCCAGCAGGTCTAGCGGCTCCTGCGCAGCAGGACGACAAGTGCGCACGCGCCCGCGTGTGCATTTGTCGGCAAGGCGCGGAGGCGCTCGAGACGCACCCAACAGACGGACGGGAGGCACGGTGCCAGCTGGCACCGTGCCTCCCGTCCGTCTCGTGGGGACCGGCGACTACGCCTCGACCGCGACCTTCTCCGGGTCCTCGTTGGATCCCGGCGCGCTCGGCGCGACCGCGGCGCGCACGCGCGCACCCAGGTCGGCGTCGACGTTGGTCCAGTACTGGAACACCCGCTCGCGCAGGTCGTCGCGCGTCACCTTCGAGACGTGCCCGGCGATGTTGCCGACGAGCCGCTCGCGGGCCGCGTCGTCGAGGACCTCGCGGACGAGGGTCCCCGCCTGGCCGAAGTCGTCGTCCTCCGGGTGGAGCGTCGCGGCGGAACGCTGCAGCGCGCCGTCGGACTCCCAGCCGGGGACGTCGTCCGTCGCGTTCGGGTCGGCGTGTGCACCACCGAGGGAGTTCGGTGCGTAGACCGGGACCTCGGACTGCTGGAAGTCGAAGCGCATGCCGCCGTCCTTCGAGTACGAGTGGACCTCGTTCTTCGGGGCGTTCACCGGCAGCTGCGCGTGGTTCGTGCCGACGCGGTAGCGGTGCGCGTCCGCGTAGCTGAAGATGCGGGCGAGGAGCATCTTGTCGGGGCTGGCCGCGATGCCGGGGACGAAGTTCGACGGTGCGAAGGTCGCCTGTTCGATCTGGGCGAAGTAGTTCTCCGGGTTGCGGTTGAGCTCCATCGTGCCGACCTCGATGAGCGGGTAGTCGCCCTTCGGCCACACCTTCGTCAGGTCGAACGGGTTGAAGCGGTAGCTCGCGGCGTCCTCGTAGGGCATGACCTGCACCTTGAGGGTCCAGCGCGGGTTGTCGCCGCGCTCGATCGCCTCGTGGAGGTCGCGGATGTGGAAGTCCGCGTCCTCGCCGGCGATGCGGTCGGCGTCCTCCTGCGTGAGGGTCTTGTGGCCCTGCTGGGTCTGGAAGTGGTACTTCACCCAGAAGCGCTCGCCCTCGGCGTTGATCCACTGGTAGGTGTGCGAGCCGAAGCCGTCCATGTTCCGCCACGACGCCGGCAGACCGCGGTCGCCCATGAGCCACGTCACCTGGTGCGCCGACTCCGGCGACAGGGTCCAGAAGTCCCACTGCATGTCGTGGTCGCGGAGGTGCGAGCCCGGCAGGCGCTTCTGCGAGCGGATGAAGTCGGGGAACTTGATGCCGTCGCGGATGAAGAATACGGGGGTGTTGTTGCCGACGAGGTCGTAGTTGCCGTCCTCGGTGTAGAACTTCAGCGCGAAGCCACGGGGGTCGCGCCAGGTGTCCGGGGATCCCTGCTCACCGGCGACGCTCGAGAAGCGCGCGAGCATCTCGGTCTGCTTGCCCGGCTGCAGGAAGGCCGCGCGGGTGAAGCGGCTGATGTCCTGCGTGACGGTGAAGGTACCGAAGGCGCCGCCGCCCTTCGCGTGGACGACGCGCTCCGGGACGCGCTCGCGGTTGAACTGGGCGAGCTTCTCGACCAGGTAGTGGTCGTGCAGCGCGAGGGGGCCGTCGGCGCCGACACCCATGGAGTGCTGGTCGCTCGAGACGGGCGCGCCGCTGTTCGTCGTGGTCGTGGGGGTGCCGGTCGGCGTGTTCTCTTCGGACACGGTTCCTCCTTGGTGGAACGGTTGGTTCGGTCAGGGATGCTCGGGTTGTCTGTGGGGCGGGTGGACCGCCTGGCGCGTGCTGCGCGGGGTCGGGCCGCTCGCGCGGCGCGGGGTCAGGCCGCTCGCGCGGCGCGGGGTCAGGCCATGACGGTCGTGGCGTCGTCGCGCTCGGCCGCTGCGCACCGCTCGCAGATCCCCCAGTAGGTGACCTCTGCGGTGGTCACGGCGAAGCCGTGCGTGTCGGACGGCGTCAGGCACGGCGAGTGCCCGACGGCGCAGTCGACGTCCTCGATCGCGCCGCACATGGTGCACACGATGTGGTGGTGGTTGTCACCGGTACGCCGCTCGTAGCGCGCCGGGCTGCCCGCCGGCTCGATGCGACGGACGAGTCCGACGCCGGTGAGCGCCGCGAGCACGCCGTAGACCGCCTGGTGGCTCGTCGTGGGCAACTCGGCGGTCAGCGCCGTGACGATGTCGTCCGCGGTGGCGTGCGGCATCGTGGCGGTGGCACGGAGGACCGCGAGTCGCGGCGTCGTGACGCGCAGACCGGCGTCGCGGAGCAGGTCGGCATCGACGTCCATCACGAACCCTTCTTTTGCAGCGGTCAAGACAAGCACCACTGTACAACGAGTTCTCGCGGCTGGTCACCAGCCAGACACATTCCCACACCGGAATACGATGTGTCACGGTTTGGTCGCGATCACCTGGAACGGGCCTGGGAGTCGCTGATCCGCCGGTAGCGTCCCGGCATGTCCACTCAGCAGGCACTGACCAGCGTGGACGTCCGGGGGATCATCGCGAAGCGTGACCTGGTCGTCGACCTCATCCGGACGGCATGTGTCGTCCTCGTCGTCTTCGTGCACGTCACGATGGTCGGAGTCGCGGCCGACGACGCCGGCATCCGGGTCACGAGCCCACTCCAGGAGCTCGACTGGTACGTCGCGGCGACCTGGATCGGCCAGGTGATGCCGCTGTTCTTCGTCGTCGGCGGGTTCGCGAGCGCCGTCGGCTGGCGGAGCACCGTCGAGCGGGGTGGGGGTCCTCGCGACTACGTGGCCACGCGGCTCGTGCGGTTGTTCCGCCCGGCGATCCCGCTCTTCCTCGTGCTGGCGATCGGGCTGGGCACCGCGACACTGCTCGGCACCCCGACTGACCTGCTGGCGGAGGTCGCCTTCGGCATCGGGTCGCCGCTCTGGTTCCTCGCCGCGTACGGCATCACCCAGTGCTGCGTCCCGCTGATGGCACGGCTGCACGAGCGGGCACCGTGGGCGACGCTCGCCGGACTCCTCGTCCTCGCGGCCGCGGTCGACGGTGTCCGACTGGCCACCGGGGTCGCCGACGTCGGGCTCCTCAACCTCGGCCCGGTGTGGCTCTTCGCCCAGCAGCTCGGGTTCCTGTGGGCCGACGGATGGTTCGCCCGACGTTCGAAGGTGCTGCTGCTCGGCATCGCCGCGGCCGTCTACGCGGTGCTCGTCCCGATGACCTCGATCGGACTCTGGGCGCCGGACATGCTGCAGGACCTCAACCCGCCGATGCTGCCGCTGGCGTTCCTGGCGATCGCGCAGGCCTGTCTCGTCCAGCTCGTGCACGCGCCGCTCACCCGGCTGATGCGCACCCGGGCGGCGCAGGGCACCGTCTTCGTGCTCGGGCGCGACGGCATGGCGATCTACCTCTGGCACCTGCCGCTGTTCATCGCACTGAACGGGATCGCACTGTTCATCGGCGTGCCGTTCCCCGACCCGGGATCGGCGACGTGGTGGGCGACCCGGGCGATCGCACTCGTCGTGGTGCTCGCCGCCGCACTCGGGGTCGCCAGGGGCCTCCGCCGGTTCGACCGCCCGCTCCCCCGGCTGGTCCCCGGTTCGGACCGCCCTGCGTGGCCCGTGATCGCCCTGGCCGTGCTCTGCACGATCGGACCGGCGTTCGCGGTCATGCAGCTGCACCTGTCGTTCTGGCTCGCCGCCGTCGGCGCCGTGCTGATCCCGATGGGGGTGTGGTGCCTGTCGCGGACGGTCCCCGCCGTCGGGGTCCGGCGTATCTGAACCGGTTCTCACCGCATCCGACCGTCCGTGCCGGACGACCGGGTCGAGGATGATCCTGCAGCGCGATCCGCAGGAGGCACCCCACGCCGTCACCGTCCGAGTTCTGGAGCACCTGGCAGTTCGACCCGTTCGCCGCCGCGCTCATCGTCGTCGCGGCGGTCGCGTACGGCTCGTGGGTCGTCACCGCTCGGCGACGCGGCACACGCTGGCCCTGGTGGCGGACGCTGTCGTTCGCGGCGGCACTGGTGCTGTTCGGCATCCTGCAGTTCGGCATCGTCGGCAAGTACGACCAGACACTCCGATGGGCGTTCGTGCTGCGGCTGGCGCTGCTGTTCTTCGCGGTCCCGACGTTCGCCGCGTTCGCAGCGCCGCTCGCGCTGCTCCGGACGGGAGGCCCGGCTCACCTCGCCCACGCAGCCTCCGTGGTCATGGGGTCGCGTCCGGTGCGCGTGCTCGGCAACGCGATCGTCTCGCCGTTGGTCGCGCTGGCGCTCTTCTGCGTGCTGCTCACCCCGTTGTCCGCAGTGATCCGCACGTCCCCGGTGTGGGCGGTCGCGATCACGGTGCTCGTGCCGATGCTGGGGTTCGGCTTGCTGGCACCGCTGTCCGAGGCGGGAGCGCTGCGCTCCTCCACCTTCGTGACGGCGGAGTTCCTGCTGGCGTTCGTGGAGCTCATGCTCGACGCGATCCCGGGCATCGTCATGCGGATCACCGACCACGTGCTCGATCGAGCGACCGTGATGGCATCGGGTCCGGCCTGGTTCCCGTCGCCGCTCCGCGATCAGCACCTGGCCGGCGACCTGCTCTGGTTCATCGCGGAGATCGCCGACATCCCGGTGCTCATCTCGCTGTTCGTGCGATGGCAGCGCACCGATCGCCGCGAGGCCCGCGCCGTCGACGCGCTCTCCGACGAGGAGATGGACGAGCTCACGCGGGCGCACTTGTCGCGGCGGGGCTGAGGTGGCGCGGGCGCTCCCCCTGCCGACTCGCCCCTCCCCCTGCCGACTCGGAACGACGACGTCGCTGTCGTACGACAACGACGTTGTCGCAACCCCGCGTGCGCAACTGTTGCGCACGCGTGGGAGCGACAGAACCGAGGTCGTACGACAGCGATCCTGTCGTTCGGGGTCGGGCAGACTCGGGGTCGGGAGGGTCTGCGCACGCACGACGGAGCCCCCGACCGCTGGGCGATCGGGGGCTCTCGGTCGTGCGGGTCAGGCGCCGGCGTGACGACCGTGGTGGTCGGTCGAGGCCAGCTCCTCTTCCGGGCTGGTCGGCGCGGGAGCCGCTGCGTGCGACCCGTGCGCGGCGACCGGCTCGGCCTCGGGCTCGGGCTGCGTCGCGACCGCACCGGTCTGGGCCCACGCCACGGTCTGCTTCGGCTTGCCGAGGAACAGCGCCGCGACGATCGCGACCACGAGGACCGCGGCCGGCAGGATGAGCGACTGGCCCATCGCCTTCGAGAACGGGTCGAGCAGGAACGACGGCAGCGTGCCGACCTGCTGCTCGGCGCCGCCCGCCGACGCCCCGCTCGACTGTGCCGGGAAGTTCGCCGTGATGCGGGCCTCGATCAGCGCGGCGATGCCCGCGGAACCGAGCACTGCGCCGATCTGCCGGGTGGTGTTGTAGACGCCGGAGCCGGCACCGGCCAGGCGCGGCGAGAGGTTGCGCGTCGCGGAGACGGACAGCGGCCCCCACATGCAGGCGTTCGCGATGCCGAGGAGCGCGCTCGGCAGCAGGATGACCTGCCACCCGGCGTTCGCGGCGACGAGTCCGGCGAACCAGAACAGCCCGCCGGAGAAGCACGCGAGACCGAACGCCGCGACCCAGCGCGGGTTCCAGCGGTTCAGGTTCTTGCCGACGAGCGGGGCGAACGCCGCGGAGATCACTGCCATCGGGACGAGGAGCAGGGCCGCCTGGGTCGGGCTGAACTGCTTGACGTCCTGCGCCCACAGCATGAGCGGCAGCGCGAACGAGGAGATCGCGACGCCGACCGCGGTGATGGCGATGTTCGCGAGCGTGAAGTTGCGGTCCTTGAAGAGCCCGAGGGGCAGCAGCGGCTCGGACTTCTGCACGCCCTGCCAGACGACGAAGGCCGCGAGCACGACGATGCCGGCGATGATGAGCGACCAGACCGAGATCGGACCGGTGATGGTGCCCCAGTCGTAGGTCTCGCCTTCCTGGATGCCGAAGACGAGCAGGAACAGGCCGACCGCGGAGAGCACGATCCCGAGCACGTCGAAGCGGTGCTGGTGTCGGTCGAACGAGGGCACGAGGCGCTGCGCGAGGACGAAGGCCACGACGCCGACGGGGACGTTCACGAAGAAGATCCACTCCCAGCCGAACCCATCGACGAGCAGACCGCCCGCGATCGGTCCGACGAGCGAGGCGATGCCGGCGGTCGCACCCCAGAGGCCCATGGCCGCGCCGCGGTTCTGCGGCGGGAACATGCGCGTGATGACGGACATGGTCTGCGGCGTCATCATCGCGGCGCCGAGCCCCTGCACGACGCGGGCGACGATCAGCATCTCGATCGAGCCGGACAGGCCACACCAGAGGCTGGCCAGCGTGAACACGACGAGACCGGTCTGGTAGAGCACCTTCGGGCCGAAGCGGTCACCCAGGCGTCCGGTGATCAGCAGCGGCACGGCGTAGGCGAGCAGGTACGCGCTCGTCACCCAGATGACGGCGTTGATGTCGGCGTCGAGCTTCGCGGCGATGGTGGGGGTCGCGACGGAGACGATGGTCGAGTCGACGAGGATCATGAAGAACCCGACGACGAGGGCCCAGAGCGCTGGCCAGGGCTTCTTCTCGGTCGTGGGCGGGTTCGTTGCGGTGGTCATGCGGAGGGTTCCTTGCTGTGGGGGGAAGTCGTGTCGTCGGGATGGGCCGGGCCGTCCCAGGGGATGTCACCGCTCGCGATGCGTTCGACGGTGGCGGAGAGCCACTCGATCTGCGCGGTGAGCATGGCATGGACGTACGACACGTCCAGCCAGTAGCGCTCTGCCAGTTCACGTTCGTGGACGCGGGCGAGTGCCGTGTCGATGTCGTCGCGCTCGCGTTCGAGGGCGACGACACGGGCCCGCACGGCATCGACCGCCTCCGGGACCGGGAGGTTCTCGAGCTCGGCGAGCGCGAGGTGGAACTCCGGGTACTCGTCCGCGGGTTCCGCCACCATCTGCCGGAGTGCTTCGGCGAGCGCGGTGCGGCCGGCGTCGGTGATGGCGTACGTGGTGCGCTCCGGTCGGTTGCCCTCGCGCTCGGTCCCGACGGCCTCGGCGTAGCCGAGGTCGGTCAGCCGACCGACCTGGTGGTAGAGGGTGCCTGGACGGACCTTCACGTTCCGCTCGTCACCGCGGAAGGTCATGGTCTGGAACATCTCGTAGGGGTGCATCGGCCCCTCGTTGAGGAGTCCGAGCGCGGCGAACGCGAGCGGCGTGAGCGACGGCATCCGAGCCTCCAGTCGGTGTTCCATACGGACTATTCGACTTGGAATATACGCCTTGGAGGAGTTCTCCACAACCCGGTCCGGCGCGCCGCGCGCGCCGCATAGACTGGTCGGGTCCCACCCGACCCCCCGTGCTGGAGTGAACACGTGCCAACGATCGTCGTCGAGGTCATGCCGAAGGCCGAGATCCTCGACCCCCAGGGCAAGGCGGTGGGCAACGCCCTCGCCCGCCTCGGCAAGAACGACCTCACCAACGTCCGCATCGGCAAGCGATTCGAGGTGACCGTCGACGGCCCCGTCGACGACGCCAAGCTCGCCGAGGTCCGCGAGATCGCGGCCGACATCTTCTCGAACGCCGTGATCGAAGACGTCGTCTCGGTCAGTGTCGCCGAGACCACCGTCGCCGACGCGGAGTGACCTCCATGCGCATCGGTGTCATCACGTTCCCCGGTTCGCTCGACGACCGCGACGCCCAGCGCGCGGTCCGTCTCGCCGGAGCCGACCCCGTCGCGCTCTGGCACGGCGACCACGACCTGCAGGGCGTCGACGCCATCGTGCTCCCCGGCGGGTTCTCGTACGGCGACTACCTCCGTGCCGGCGCGATCGCGGCGAAGGCCCCGATCATGGCCGAGGTCATCGACGCCGCCGGCAAGGGCATGCCAGTGCTCGGCATCTGCAACGGGTTTCAGATGCTCGCAGAGGCCCGCCTGGTCCCCGGCGCGCACACGCGCAACGCGCACCAGCAGTTCATCCGTCGCGACCAGAAGCTCCGCGTCGAGAACGCGGACACCGCGTGGACGTCCGGCTTCGCCGCACAGCAGGAGATCACCATCCCGCTGAAGAACGCCGACGGGCGCTTCGTCGCCGACGCCGACGAGATCAAGCGCATCGAGGACAACGGCCAGGTCGTGTTCCGCTACGTCGGCGTGAACCCGAACGGGTCCATCGACGACATCGCGGGCGTCTCCAACGAGCGTGGCAACGTCGTCGGCCTGATGCCCCACCCCGAGCACGCGACGGAGCCCGGGTTCGGCCCGGACACCCCCGCGGCGATGGCCTCCGGCACGGACGGCCTCACCTTCTTCACCTCCGTGATCGAGTCGACGCTCGTCAAGTGACGGCACCGACCGACGTGACCGACTCCACTGCAGCAGGGAACGACAACACCGTGACGACCTTCGTGCGCCCCAAGCCCGACACCGTCCAGGACGCCGCCGCGACGCCGGACAAGGACCAGCCGTACGAGGCCCTCGGGCTCAAGGCGGACGAGTACGCCAAGATCCGCGAGATCCTCGGCCGCCGCCCCACCTCTGGTGAGCTGGCGATGTACTCCGTGATGTGGTCGGAGCACTGCTCGTACAAGTCGAGCAAGAACTACCTCAGGCAGTTCGGCAAGAAGGTCACGCCGGAGATGACCGAGAACCTGATGGTCGGCATGGGCGAGAACGCCGGTGTCGTCGACGTGGGCAACGGCTGGGCGGTGACCTTCAAGGTCGAGTCGCACAACCACCCCTCCTACGTGGAGCCCTACCAGGGCGCGGCCACGGGTGTCGGCGGCATCGTCCGCGACATCATCTCGATGGGTGCCCGTCCGGTCGCCGTGATGGACCAGCTCCGCTTCGGTGCCATCGAGCACGAGGACACGGCGCGCGTCGTGCACGGCGTCGTCGGTGGCATCTCGTTCTACGGCAACTGCCTCGGCCTGCCGAACATCGGCGGCGAGACCTACTTCGACGCCGTGTACCAGGGCAACCCGCTCGTCAACGCCCTCGCGGTCGGCGTCCTCCGGCACGAGGACCTGCACCTCGCGAACGCCTCGGGTGCCGGTAACAAGGTCGTCCTCTTCGGCGCCCGCACCGGTGGCGACGGCATCGGCGGAGCGTCGATCCTCGCTTCCGACACCTTCACCGAGGGCGGCCCGACCAAGCGTCCGGCGGTCCAGGTCGGCGACCCCTTCGCCGAGAAGGTCCTCATCGAGTGCTGCCTCGAGCTGTTCCAGAAGGAGCTCGTCGAGGGCATCCAGGACCTCGGCGCCGCGGGCATCTCGTGCGCCACGTCCGAACTCGCCAGCAACGGCGACGGCGGCATGCACATCTCGCTCGACGACGTCCTGCTCCGCGACCCCACGCTCACGGCAGAGGAGATCCTCATGTCGGAGAGCCAGGAGCGCATGATGGCGGTCGTCACCCCCGAGAAGCTCGACGCCTTCCTGGCGGTCGTGAACAAGTGGGAGGTCGAGACCAGCGTCCTCGGCGAGGTCACCGGCACGGGGCGCCTCGTCATCGACTGGCAGGGCCAGGAGATCGTCAACGTCGACCCGCGCACCGTCGCCGTCGATGGCCCGGTCTACGACCGCCCGGTCGCCTACCCGACGTGGATCGACGCTCTCCAGGCCGACTCGGCGTCCGCGCTCGACCGCCCGGACACCGGCCCCGCGATCAAGGCCCAGTTCCTGCAGCTCCTCGGCTCGCCGAACCTGTCCTCGAAGAACTGGGTCACCAACCAGTACGACACCTACGTGCTGGGCAACACCGCGCTCTCCTTCCCCGACGACGGCGGCATGATCCGCGTCGACGAAGAGACCGGGCTCGGCGTGGCCGTCGCGACGGACGCCAACGGCCGCTACTGCCAGCTCGACCCGAAGCAGGGCGCCCGTCTTGCCCTCGCCGAGGCGTACCGGAACGTCGCGGTCACCGGCGCGGTCCCGGCCGCCGTCACCGACTGCCTGAACTTCGGCTCCCCGGAGAACCCCGAGGTCATGTGGCAGTTCTCCGAGGCGGTGGAGGGCCTGGCGGACGGCTGCATGGAGCTCGGCATCCCGGTCACCGGCGGCAACGTCTCGTTCTACAACCAGACCGGCACCACCCCGATCCACCCGACCCCGGTCGTCGGTGTCCTGGGGGTCATCGACGACGTCGCCAAGCGCGTCCCGTCCGGCTGGCAGGACGACGGCCACAACATCTACCTGCTCGGCACCACGAGCCTCGAGCTCGACGGCTCGGCATGGGCCGGCACGGTGCACGGACACCTCGGCGGACGTCCCCCCGCGGTCGACCTCGGCCGCGAGAAGGCCCTCGCCGAGCTGCTCCGCGCCGCCTCGGACGAGCAGCTGCTCACGAGCGCGCACGACCTGGCGGACGGCGGCCTCGGCCAGTCGCTCGCCGAGTCGGTGCTCCGCTTCGGCGTCGGCGCCCGGGTCGTGCTCGACGAGCTCGAGAGCCGTGACGGTGTCGACACCGCGACGGCACTGTTCTCGGAGTCGACCGGTCGTGTCATCGTGACCGTCCGGCGGGAGGACGACGTCCGCTTCCAGGGTCTCTGCAACGGCCGGGGCTTCCCGGTCCTGCGCATCGGCGTGACCGACGGCACCTCCCAGGCGCTCGAGGTCCAGGGCGCGTTCGAGGCCTCCGTGGACGAACTCCGCGGCACGCACGGCGCGACCCTGCCGACCCGGTTCGGCGACGTGATCGAGGAGACCGTGACCGAGGGCGTCCTGGGCCGCGGCCCGCTGGCGTCCGACGGCACCTTCTCGCCGCGCACCGACGGCTGATCCGAACGCCGTGAGTCAGAATCGCATCGTCACGCTGCCCTTCGCCGAGCTCGTCGACCGGTTCGGCCCCGTGCCGGACGGCATCGAGCTGGACGTGTGGGACGTCGAAGCGCCGTACCCGCGCGCGGGCGAGGTCGCCATCACGTTCCTGCCGTTCTACTTCCAGGGACGGCACCGCTGGCAGTACGTCCACGACCTGCCGAACCTCGAACTGCTGCAGCTGCCGAGCGCCGGTTACGAGCACGCCGTGCCGCACGTGCCCGGCCACGCCTTGCTGGCGAACGGTCGCGGGATCCACGACGACGAGACGGCAGAGCTCGCGGTCGGCCTGGCCCTGACGTCGCTGCGGGACATCGGGCAGTTCCAGTTCGACCGCGCGAACGGCGTCTGGGACGCCCGGCAGACGCGGTCGTTGGCGGATCGACGCGTGACGGTCGTCGGCTACGGCGCCATCGGCAGCGCGATCGCGACCCGGTTCGAGGCGTTCAGGACCGACGTCACGGTGGTCGCCCGCACCGCCCGCGAGCAGGACGGCCGGCAGGTGCACGCCTTCGGCGAACTGCCGGAGATCGCCAGGACGACCGACGTCCTCGTGCTCATCGCCCCGCTCACCGACGAGACCGAACGGCTCGTCGACGCCGACCTGCTCGCGGCGCTGCCGGACGGTGCGCTCGTGGTCAACGTGGCACGGGGCAAGGTCGTCGACACCGACGCGCTGGTCGCGGAGCTCACGAGCGGTCGACTGTCTGCCGGACTCGACGTCACCGACCCCGAGCCGCTCCCCGAGGGGCACGCGCTCTGGACGACGCCGAACACGGTCCTGACGCCGCACGTCGGTGGCAACACGGACCTCAGCGTGCCGCGGTCGATCGAGCTCATGCGCCGTCAGGTGGCAGCGCTGTCCGAGGGCCGCACGTTCGAGAACCTCATCGAGGTCTGAAGCGCGGAGCGACCGCTACAGCGGGACGATGCAGGCGGGGCTGCCGACGGCGATCTGACCGGCGGGCTCCCCCACCACGCCGTCATCGCCGAGCGGGAGGACGGCGATCGCGTCGGACATCTGGTTGGCGACGAGCAGGTACCCGGGCACCAGGGCGAAGTGTCGCGGCCAGACACCGCCGCACGACCCTGATCCCACGACGGACAGGCCCCCGTCCGCCGCGGAGAGCGTGACGATCAGATCACGCCCGCGGACGGCGACGAACACGAGACCGGCCTCGTCGACCTCGATGTGGCTGAGGAGCGACTCCCCCACGGCCCCCTCGAACGTCGGGGCCGATGCGATCACCCGGAACGCCCCTGATTCGTCACGGCGCAGGCGGTGCACCCTGCCGTCGAGCTCGCCGGCGACGATGAGGTCACCGTCGTACCAGGCCATGTGGCGCGGGCCGACGCCGGGCGCCACGTGATGCACCCGCACCAGATCCAGCGAAAGCGACAGCGACAGCGACAGCGACGCAGACGACGACGCAGACGACGACCCGGCCGAAGCCCCAGGGGCCCCCACCCGGAACTCGTGCAGGGCGTCCCCGCCGAGATCAGCGACGAGCAGTGTCCCATCCGGCGTCGCGACCGACTGGTGGGCGTGCGGCCCCTCCTGCCGGTCCTCGACGGGCCCCGTGACGTCGGGCAGCACCGCGGTCACGACGGCAGCGGACGGCACCACGACGGTGTCACCTGCCCCGTGCACCGCCGTCCCGACGACCCCGTCGCTCGCGAGCACGGACGCGGCGAGCGACTCGGCCGCGGCCAGGGACACCGCGGTCACGGTGCCGGAGACGTAGTTCGTGACGACGAGCGCACCGGACGGGTCGACCCGCACGTGGCACGGCGCGTCGCCACCGGACGGCGCGTCCCAGAGGTGCTCGAGCGCGCTGCCGGTGCGACGGAACGCGCTGACGGAGCCGTCGGCGGTCTCGGACACGGCGTAGACACGGTCACCCGAGACGGCGAGGAAGGACGGGTCGTCGAGCACGGCGACGGTCGACGCCGCCCCGGACTCGACGAACGAGATCCCGGTCGCGGTACCGCCCCCTGTTGCCGTGTACGAGCCGACGAGCAGCGGCGGGAGGGCAGGCAGCGTCACGCTTCTCCCTCGGCGATCTGCTCGTGGTGGTGGATGACCTCGGCCACGATGAAGTTCAGGAACTTCTCCGCGAAGGCCGGGTCGAGGTGCGACTCCGCAGCGAGCGACCGCAGGCGTGCGACCTGGATCTGCTCGCGCGCCGGGTCGGCCGGCGGCATGCCGGCGCTGGCCTTGAGGTACCCGACGCGCTGCGTGTACTTGAAGCGCTCGGCGAGCATGTGGATGACGGCGGCGTCGATGTTGTCGATGCTCTGCCGGATGCTCTGCAGTTCAACCACGGCCGCTTCGTCGTACTCGCTCATGTCCAGAGCCTAACGGCCGGACCCTGGCCACCAGGTGTCGGTTACGTCGGGAGCGCGAAGCCTGGGACAATGGAGTCCATGTCGGTGCTCCTCGTCATCTCGAGTGTGTTCGCAGTCCTCGCCGGGCTGGTGCACGTGTACATCTTCTTCCTCGAGTCGGTGGCGTGGACCAGCCCCCGCGTGCGGAAGATCTTCGGTATCGCGTCCGACTCCGAAGCCCGGGCGACCAGGTCCCTCGCGTTCAACCAGGGCTTCTACAACCTGTTCCTGGCGATCGGCGCGATCCTCGGTGTCGTCTTCGCGTTGACGGGCAACGGCGCGACGGGCTGGACGCTCATCGTGTTCGCGACCGCGAGCATGCTCGGCGCCGCGGTGGTCCTCGTCGGTACCGGCCGCCGCTACCTCAACTCCGCGTTCGTGCAGGGGGCCTTCCCGCTCATCACCCTGCTCTTCGCCTTCCTCGGCTCGATGTTCGTCAGCTGATCCGAGCAGCGCCGGGAGCGCAGCACCGGTCCGGCAGACCGCCGGCCGCAACGCACTGGAGGCCCGACTCGCCACGTGCAGACCGGATGCGGTCCTGCAGATGGTGAGTCGGGCCTCCAGTCGGTTCGGCGGCGTCAGCCCAGCTTGGACTCGAACTGGTCCGGCAGGCGCTTGAGCGCCCACTCGATCGCTGCGGTGGTCCCCATCGAGAACGCCGACGACACGTCCTTGTCGTCGAAGACGATGTAGTGACCGGCCTCGACCGACGGCACCTTCTGGAACAGCGGGTCGGACTCGGCAGCGGAGGCCTCGACGTAGATCGGCAGGATCACGGTCAGGTCGGCGTCGAGCAGGTCGAGGTTCTCGTTCGACAGGTGCACCGAGAACTCCTTGCCGGCTTCCTTGTCGATGCGGGACGGGATCGTGAAGCCGAGCTCCTGCATGAACTGCGCACGGCTGTCGGCCGATGCGTAGGCGCCGAAGCCCTCGGACGTGTACGCACCGATGACGGCGGTCTTGCCCGCGAAGTCCGGGTGGGCCTTGCGTGCGGCGGCGTAGGCGGAGTCGACGCCGGCGAGCAGCTTCTTGCCCTCGGCCTCCTTGCCGAGCGCCTTCGCGATCATCGTGGTCTGCTGCTTCGTCGACGCCAGGTAGTTCGACGCGCCCTTCGGGATCGCGACGGTCGGCGCGATCGCGGACAGCTTGTCGTAGCGGTCCTTGTCGCCGGAGGACTTCACGTCGAGGATCACGTCCGGCTTGAGCTTGAGGATGTCCTCGTAGCTCGGCTCGAGCGTGTTGATGATCTTCGGGGACTTGTCGTACGCACCCTTGAGCCACGGCCCGACACCGTCGCCACCGAACGCCAGCCAGTCGCTCGCGCCGACGGGCTGCACACCGAGTTCGAGCGCCGTCTCCGCGTCACCCCAGCCGAGGGCGACGACGCGCTTCGGCTGGGACTTGATGGTCGTCGTGCCGAGCCCGGTCGTGATCGACACCGGGAAGGCGCCGTCGCCGGACGAGCCGGAGGAGGACGTGTCGGACGGGCTGCCGCCAGCGCATCCGGCGAGGACGAGCGAGGCGGCCACGACGGCACCGGCCGCGGCGAGCACGCGACGGAAGCGCTGCTTGGGGAGGGAGGATCGGATCACGTAGGTAAGGCTACCCTAATACCGCGCGACACTAGGCTGGCGATGTGGCCCTCTCGTTCCCCGACCCCGCCCGCACGCACCTCGCGGTGCTCGGCTCGCCGATCGCACACTCCCTCTCGCCCACGTTGCACACAGCGGCCTACGACGTGCTCGGGGTGCCGTTCACGTACGGGAGGCACGAGGTCGCCTCCGGCGGACTGGACGCGTTCGTCGCGGGGCTGGGTCCGGAACAGCGCGGGCTCAGCCTGACGATGCCGCTGAAGCGCGAAGTCCTGCCGATGCTCGATCGCACCACGGCGCTCGTCGACGAGCTCGGGGTGGCGAACACCCTGGCGTTCCGGGACGAGGCCGGCCGGGTCGTCCGCGCGGGTGCGAACACCGACGTCGAGGGGATCGTCCGTCCGGTCGAGGCGCTCGGGCACGTCCCCGGCGAGGCCACGATCCTCGGCGGCGGTGCCACCGCTGCGAGTGCGCTCACCGCGTCGTTGCGACTCGGCGCCCGGCTCGTCCGGGTGTTCCTCCGCGACACGACGAAGGCACGGGACCTCGTGGGCCTCGCCACGCGACTCGGCGTCTCGCTCGAGGTCCATCCCCTGGCGGACCTCGAGCAGGCGGGACCGCTCGGCTTCGTCGTGTCGACGCTCCCAGGTGGTGCCGCGGATTCGTTGCCGCTCGTGCCGTCCGGCCCCGATGCGCTGCTGTTCGACGTGGCGTACGAGCCGTGGCCGACCGCTGCCGCGTCGCGCTGGGAGGCAGCAGGTGGTCGCGTGCTGAACGGCCTCGACATGCTGACCGAGCAGGCCATCGGCCAGATCCGGTTCTTCCTGACCGGGGACGAGGACGAGCTCCTGCCGTCCGAGGCACTCGTCCGGCGTGCGATGCGCGTGTCCGTCGGCCTGCCGGAGACGATCGGCGCCTGAGGGCCAGGGCCGTCAGGACGCCCGGGAGCGCGCCTCGGCGTCGAGCAGCGCGACCGACACGTCCCACAGGCGGTCGGCGTCACGCGTGTCGAGCGCCCACGGCAGCACCCCGTACAGCCCGTCCTGTACGGCGTCGACCACGGCTGCCTCGTGGCAGTCCTCGAAGTACCGACCCGTCACATCAGCCAGCTCGGGTGCCGTCGCGAGCAGCACCGAGGTCGCCGCGCCCTGCTCCGGTGTCTTCACCACGTCCGCGGCGGCGATCTTCGTGGCAGCCAGGACGTCCGGGTCCCAGTGCTTCTGCAGCCCGGTCCAGATGCCACCGGGCATGCAGGAGTTCGCGGTGATGCCGTCCGCTGCCCAGCGGAGGCCGACACCGACCGCGAACAGCGCGTTCGCCGTCTTCGACTGGGCGTACGCGAGGCCGGGCTCGTAGGGCCGACGACGGAAGAAGAGGTCGTCGAACACCACGGGTGAGGAGCCGTGACCGCTCGAGGACACCGACACGATGCGCGCCGCACCTGCCGCCGCCAAGGCGTCGTGCAGCCCGAGCGCGAGGGCGAAGTGGCCGAGGTGGTTCGTGGCGAACTGCGACTCCCACCCGGCTGGCGTGTAGTCCTCCGGAGCATCCATGATGCCGGCGTTGTTCACGAGGACGTCGAGCGGACCGTCCCACGCCGCGGTGAACTCCTCGATCGACGCCGGCTGGTCCAGGTGCAGCTCGGCGACCGCGGGGGCAGCCCGGGCGGTGGTGCTGGCGATGTCATCGGCGACGCGGCGCCCGGCCGCGACGTCTCGCACGGCCAACGTCACGGTGGCTCCGGCTCCGGCGAGCGCGCGGGCCGTCTCCACACCGATGCCCGAGGCCGCCCCGGTCACGATCGCGGTGCGGCCCGTCAGGTCGATCCCGTCGAGGACGTCGGCTGCCGTCGAGTGGGCGCCGAAGGCGGTGATGTCGCGGCGCATGGGGCTCCCTGTCAGGACGCCACGACTCCGTCGAGGTAGAACCAGCGGCCCTGCTCACGGACGAAGTCGCTCGTCTCCTCGAGCGTGCCACGCTCGGTGTCGGTCCGCCACCACGCGCGGAACGTGACCTGTCCCCGGGAGTCGAACGGGCCTCCGTCCCGGGTCGACAGGATGTCGAGCCGTGTCCACCGCTGGTCCTCGTCGAGCTCGAGCGATGCCGGACGCGTGCTCGGGTGCCACGACAGGAGCAGGTACTCCGGCAGCCCGAGCGCGAACGCCGAGAACCGCGAGCGCATGAGCCGCTCGGCGGTCGGTGCCACGGCACCCGCGTGCAGGGGTCCGCAGCACTCGCCGTAGGGGTTGCCGCTCAGGCACGGGCAGCGCGAGGGCACGTCCATGTCAGTCGACGAGAGAGAGCGTCACGGTGATGTTACCGCGGGTGGCGTTCGAGTACGGGCAGATCTCGTGCGCCCGCTCCGCCAGTCGCTGCCGCGAGGCACGGTCGACCGCCGGCGCGTAGATGTCGAGCTCCACCGCGAGCCCGAACCCGCCGTTCCCGTTCCCGCCGATGCCGACCTCGGCCGAGACCTCGGCGTCCGTGGTGTCGAGCGACAGCTCGCGACCCGCCGCGTGCAGCGCCCCGAGGAAGCACGCAGCGTACCCGGCGGCGAAGAGCTGCTCCGGGTTGGTGCCCTCGCCGCTGCCGCCCATCTCCTTCGGCGGACGGGTGTCCAGGTCGAGCCGGTCGTCCTCGCTGCGGACGTGGCCGTCGCGGCCGCCCCCGGAGGCGTGGGCGACGGCGGTGTAGACGATGTCGAGACTCATGGCAGCAGGTGACCGCTCCAGGCTGGACGATTCCTGACGAGCGGCTCCACTCCGGGGACCACACCCGTCGAGGTCGCGCCGACTCGGGCGTGTCCGAGCGATCCTCGGGGACACCGAGTAGAACGGACGGCGTGTTCCGACTCGGATGGCAGGCCTACCGCGCCCACTTCGATGACGCCGTGTCCGTCGTCAAGGTCCGTCGCGCGCGCGTGCTCGGTGCCGTCTCCACGGTCGTCGCCGCCGCGGTGATGACCGGGCTCGACCTCGCGTTCGACTGGACCGGGCCCGGTGCCGGTCGCGCGACGCTGGCTGTTGCGCTGCTGTCCCTCGGCGTCGGACTCGTCGCCATCGCCTGCTGCCCGATCGGCCGGCCGCTCGACCCCGCCGCGACGATCAACGGCCGGCAGGTCCGACCGGACACCGCTCGCACGGTACGCGGCAGCGTCCAGCGGTACCTCGTTCGGACGATGCCCGCGATGCGGCCGGAGGACCGGGAGGCGGTGCTCACCGACACGCTGCTGTACCGCCGCGGCGTGATCAAGGACGTCACCCAGTGGACACCGCTCGTCGTCGGCGGGCTGCTCGCGAGCCTCGCCGCACTGCTGCTCGGGACGTTCTCCTGGTTCATCCCGGTCTGGTTTGTCGTCTACGCGAGCAACATCGTCACATGGCTCCACCGTCTGGGGCGGGCCGAGCGTGTACGGACGGTCGCCGAGACGCTGGAACCGGCCCGCGAGCCCGCATGAGCCCCCACTCCCTCGGGTGGTCCGTCTTCCGAGCGAACGTCGGTGGGGCGGTCCCCGCGGAGCGCCGCCGCCGGATGGTGCTCGTCGGCGTGCTGACCGCCGTGGCCGCCGCCGCCGTGCTCGTCGTCGTCGGCTCGCTCGTCCCGTGGCCGAACGTCCACAGCCCGGCCGCCTGGGTCGGCGCAGCGCTGCTCGCCCTCGCTGCCGGTGCCGTCGGCGCGGCGGTCGTCCCGCTCCGACCCCGAGCGGCCGACGGCACGCGCCTGTACTGGTCGGGGTCGCAGATGGCGGCGCCGGACCCGATCGAGCAGTACTTCCGCGCGAAGAGCGCTCCGACGATCGACCCGCACGACCGGGACGACGTGCTCCGTGACGCCGAAGCGGTGCGCGCCGGGATGGTGCCCGAGGTGTTCCGCGGACTGGTCCTCGCGGCGGTGGCGGTGCTCGTGTTCGGGGCGCTCCTCCTGCTCCACGCTCCTGCGGTCTTCCCCGTCTGGCTCGGGATCCTCGCCGCAGCCCGGACCGTGGCGAACGTCATCCGGCTCGGCAAGGTCGAGCGGGCCAGGGCCCTCGCGGCGACCCTCCCCGATGTTCCTCCTGCGGCGACGCACTCCCGCGAGCGCCGACGCACCCCGAACGGCTCGAAGATCCGCCTCCCCGGCGACTGACGTCCGCGGGCGCACTGTCGGGGGCGCGGGGCAGACTGGGCGCATGTGTGGCCGCTTCGTCGTCTCCGACACCACCGCCGACCTGCTCCCCGAGCTCATCGGTGAACTCGCCGATCGCACCGAACACGTCGACGAGGACACCGGCGTCGTCGGCACCGGGCTCGTCCCGAGCTGGAACGTCGCCCCGACCGACCCGGTGTTCGCGGTCCGGCAGCGCCACGGCGAGCGCGAACTCCCGCAGATCAGCTGGGGCTTCGTGCCGAGCTGGGCGAAGGACTTCGTCAAGCAGCGCCCGAAGCCGATCAACGCCCGGATCGAGACCGTGGCGACGAGCGGCATGTTCAAGCGGGCGTTCGCCACGAACCGGTGCATCGTCCCCGCGCAGGGCTACTACGAGTGGGTCGTGCGCGAGGACGGCAAGGAACCCCACTTCGTGCACGAACCCGGTGGCGCGCTGGCGATGGCCGGTGTCGTGAGCGCCTGGCCGGACCCGACCAAGCCCGAGGGCGACCCGGACAAGTGGAAGCTCTCCCTGGCGATCATCACGCGGGACGCCCACGTGGCTCCTGGCGAGGTACACGACCGCATGCCGGCGTTCCTCACGCCCGACGGCTACGACGACTGGCTCGGCGGCGACCTGCACACCGACGACCTGCTGTCCCTGCTCGACCACGAGTCGCTCGCGGTCGCGGCGGGCCTCGAGCAGTACGAGGTCTCGCGCACGGTCAACAGCGTGAAGAACAACGGCCCGGAGCTCATCGAGCCCGTCGCCTGACGCCCCGGCCACTCGGCGACACACCTCGGTCCCGCCGAGACGCCGCCGGATCCGGCGGCGTCTCGGCCGGTCGGCGGCGTCTCGGCGGGTCGGCGGCGTCTCGGCCCGTTGGAGGTGCGCCCGGGGAGCGGACGGGAGGCCCGGATCACGTCCGCCGTGTGGCGGACGTGATCCGGGCCTCCCGTCCGGTGCGTCAGTCGGTTCCGCGGATCCGGCGGCGGACGATCAGCAGGACACCTGCCAGCAGCAGCGTGAGCGCTGCGAGCGACAGCCCGACCAGGCCGGTGGTGCCGGTGAAGGCGAGCTCGGCCGCGTGGACCTTCGCCGCGAGTCCGACCGGGTAGACCACGGTGATCGTCGCGAGGACCTGCTGGCCGTCGCTGTCGACGATGCTGTAGCCGACCTGCACGGTGCCGGTGAAGCCGTCCACCGGGGTGAAGACGACCTTGCCGTCCCGGATCGTCCAGGTGCCCTTGCCGTCGACCGTGATGCTGTCGACGAGTGCGCCCTTCGGGTCGACCAGGTGGAGGCTGCCGCGGTCGAACGTCGCTCCGCTGGTCGGCTTGTCGTTCGTGAGCGGGTCGATCGTCACCGGCTGGTTCGCCGTGCCGGTCGCCTTGTCGTCGGTCGCGACGGCGTGGGCGAGGACGGTGATGGTCGTCGTCACGGTGGTCGTCTGTCCGCTCTCGTCCGTCACGATGGCCGTGAAGGAGTCGACCCCGGTGAAGCCGGCGGCCGGGGTGTAGATCCAGGCGCCGTCCTTCTGCAGGGTGACGGTGCCGTGCGCGGGCTTCCGGTCGATCTTCGCCCAGAGCGCCACACCGTCCGAGCCTGCGAGCACACCGTGCGCACCGTCACGGCCGACCGCGGTGCCGGCGATGGTGGTCGCCTTGCCGTCCTTGGCCATGATGCCCACCGTGATGGTGACCGTCGCGCTGGTGCGCTGCCCCGATGCGTCCTGCACCGTGTAGGTGACGTGGTCGGTGCCGGAGAAACCGGCGGCCGGGGTGTAGACGAACGTGCCGTCGGCGGCGATCGTCACGGTGCCGTGCTCCGGGGTGCCGGAGCCGACGACCGTGAGCTTCGTGCCGTGGTCGTTGCCGAGGACGCCGGGGCCCGTGACGGTGACGGTCTTGCCGGCCGGGGTGCTGGTCTTGTCATCTCCCGCGGTCGGGGTGACCGTGATCGTCACGACTCCCGTGGCGGTGTTGCCGTCGGTGTCCGTCGCCGTGTAGGTGAAGGTGTCCGTGCCCGACCAGTCCTTCTTCGGCGTGTAGGTGTAGCCACCCTTCGCGCCGAGCTCGACGTCGCCGTGCGTCGGCTTCCGGTCGAGCGTCGCCGTGAGACCGGTTCCGAGGTCGTTGCCGAGGACGCCGTTCGCCGTGGTCACGGTGAGCGTGCCGTTCGTCGTGGTCGTCCCGGAGTCCGGCATGGCGACCGCACCGACGATCACGATGACCGTCGAGGTCGTCGTCTGGCCGCTGCTGTCGGTGGCCGTGTACGTGAACTCGTCCGTGCCGGAGAAGCCGGGGGCCGGCGTGTAGACGAGGCCGCCGTCGGTGCCGGTGGTCACGTCGCCGTGCGCCGCGTCGCCGTGGCCGGTGACGGTGAGGCCGGAGCCGTTGTCGTTGGCCGTGAGCGTGGTGCTCGCGATCGGCAGCGGGGTGCCGGCCGGTGTCGTGACGAGGTCCTGCTTCGCGGTCGGCGACACGGTCACCGTGACCGTCGTGGGCTGCGTGCTGCCGCCCGTCGAGTCCTTCGCCGTGTAGGTGAAGGTGTCCGTTCCGGAGAAGCCGTCCTTCGGCGTGTACGTCACCGTGCCGGGTCCGGTGATGCCGACGGTCCCGTTCGTGCCGTTCGTGACGGTCGCCACGGTGAGCGTCGTGCCCGAGTCGTTCTTCGTGACCGGGACGTCGACCGGGGTGGAGGCCGGGGTCGAGCCGGTGTCGGCGACGCCCTTCGGCAGCACGGTGATCGTCACGGTGCCGGTCGTCGTGTTGCCGTCCTGGTCGGTGACGGTGTAGTCGAACGAGTCCGGACCGGAGTAGCCGGGCTTCGGCGTGTAGGTGTAGCCGCCCTTCTCGCCGACGGTGGCGGCGCCGTGCTCCGGCTGCGTGTTGTCGGTGACCTCGAGGCCGGTGCCGTCGGAGTCCTTCAGGACGCCGTCCTCGTCGGAGACCGTGACGGGCTCGTCGGTGGTGGCCGAGCCGGTGCTCGCCGCGACGACCGGGGTGACCGTCACGGTGACGGTGCCGGTGCCCTTGTTGCCGTGGGCGTCGATGACCGTGTACGTGAAGGTGTCCGTGCCGGAGAACCCGGAGTGCGGCGTGTAGGTGACGGTGCCGTCGTCGGCGACCGAGAGGTCACCGTTGGCAGCGCCCTGGGCGCCGATGACCTGCAGGCCGTCGCCGTGGTCGTTCTTCGTCAGCTCGCCGGAGGTCACCGAGACGGGCTGGCCCGCCTTCGTCGAGATCGCGTCTTTCTCGGTGCCCGGGTCCACCGTGATGGTGACCGTGCCCGTGGAGGTCCGGCCGGAGCCGTCCGTCAGCGTGTACGTGAAGGTGTCGGTTCCGGAGAAGCCGTCGTGGGGCGTGTACGTGTACGACCCGTCGGTCGCGAGGTCGAGGTCGCCGTTCGTCGGCTTCTGGTCGACCGCGGCCTGCTTGCCCGTGCCCTTGTCGTTCGCGAGCACGCCGTCGTCCTTCGACACGGTCAGGGTCTCGCCAGCCGTCGCGGTGGCGGTGTCCGGCGCGGCGGTCGGACCGACCACGATCGTGACGACGCCGGTGCTCTTCTGGCCGGAGGCGTCCGTGACCTCGTAGGTCACGGTGTCGGTGCCGGAGAAGCCGTCCTTCGGCGTGTAGGTGAGGGCACCGGTCGCCTGGTCGACGGACGCGTCACCGTTCTTCGTGCTGGTCGCACCCGTGACCTGGAGCGTCGTGCCGACGTCGTTGCGTGTCAGGTCCCCCGCCGGGATGGTCAGGGTGGCTCCGGCCGTGGTGGAGGCGGTGTCCGGGTTCGCGACGGGGGTCACCGAGACCGTCACGGTCGCCGGCTGCGTGGTGCGGCCGGGGCCGTCGGTCACCGTGTAGGTGAACGTGTCGGTGCCCGAGAAGCCGTCCTTCGGCGTGTACTGGACGGTGCCGTCCGGCTGGGCGACGGCGGTGCCGTTCGTGGGGGTCGTCACGACGGAGGTCGCGAGGTCCTTCCCGTGGTCGTTGTGCTGCACGTCGACCGTCAGCGGGGTGTTCGCCGGCGTGGTCGCGGTGTCGTCGGTCACGGTCGGGGTGACCGTGATCCGCACGGTGGCGGTCGTCAGGTTCCCGGCCTTGTCCGTCGCCGTGTAGGTGAAGGAGTCCGAGCCCGAGAATCCGTCGTTCGGGGTGTACGAGTACGTCCCCGTCGCCTTGTCCACGGTCAGCGTGCCGTTCGTCGGCGCGGTGGTGCTCGTGATGGTCAGGCCAGTCCCGAGGTCGTTGCCGAGCAGGCCGGTCTCGCGGGTGGTCGTGGTCGCCGTGGAGCCCGCGCCGATCGTGATGGTGTCGTCGACGGCCTTCGGCAGCACGGTCACCGTGACCGTCACGGTGTCGGACTTCCCCGCGCCGTTGCCGTCGGTGACGGTGTAGTCGAAGGAGTCCTGGCCGGAGTACCCGGTGGTGGGCGTGTACGTGTACGAGCCGTCCGGGTTCACGGTGACGTCACCGTGCGCGGGCTTCGTGTTGCCGGTGACGACCAGGTCGGACCCGAGGTCGTTGCCGAGCAGACCGGGGGCGGTCGCGCTCGTCGAGGAGCCGGAGGTCGCGGTGATCGTCTCGGTCTTCGCCGTCGGCAGGACCGTGATGGTCACGGTGCCCGTGATGGTCGAGCCCGCGGTGTCCTTCGCCGTGTAGGTGAACGAGTCCCCGCCCGAGAAGCCCACCTTGGGCGTGTACGAGTAGGTGCCGTCCGTGTTCAGCGTCAGGGTGCCGTTCGTCGGGTCGGTGTGGTTCGTGACCGTCAGGCCGGTGCCGCGGTCGTTACCGAGGACGCCGGTCTGCTTCGTCGTGGTGGTCGCGGTCGAGCCGGCGTGCACGCTGAACGCGTCGTCGACGGCCTTCGGCGCGACGGTGATCGTCACGGTGCTCGTCGAGGTCCGGCCACCGCCGTCCGTCGCGGTGTAGGTGAACTGGTCCGTGCCGGAGAAGCCGTTGTTCGGGACGTACGAGAAGCTCCCGTCCTTCGCGGTCATCGTGAGCGTGCCGTTCGCGGGGTCGGTGTGGCTCGTGACCGAGAGACCGTCACCGGTGTCGTTCGCGAGGACACCGGGGGCCGCGACGTCGAGCTTCGTGTCCACCGGGGTGGAGTACGTGTCCGCCGCCGTCGCGACGTGGACGCGCTGCAGCACGTTGGCGAAGGTCACGACGACGTCGGTGCCGTCGGAGGAGGTGGCGGCCGGGAAGGTGAAGGTCGCGGTGTTCCCCGTGCCCTTCGCGACCTCGGCGCCGCTGTTGACGTTCACCGCCCGCCACGTGGTGGCGTAGTTCGCGAGGTTCGTGGTACCCGCAGCGGTCTGGGTGACGGTGTAGTCCTTGCCCGGCGTGGTGAGCACGGCGCCGGCCTGCTGGTCCTGCACGCCGTTCTTCGAACCGCTGGTGGTCGCGGTCGTGCCGCTGTTGGTCGAGGAGATGCCGCCGCCGGTGACGGCGAGGCCGAACTGGTCGCCGGAGTTCCACCGGTCGTCGACGCTCGAGGCACCGGTCACCGTGTCGGCGTAGTTGCAGGTCGCGAGGTCGCTCGCACGGAAGGACGCGTTGACCGAGAAGTTCCGGAGCGACTGTCCCGTGGTCGGGTCGAGCTGGTACAGCACCGTCGAGGTGTTCGACGGAGAGTTCGACACGTAGAGGTAGCCGTCGGACGAGAACGCGATGCCCGGGCTGTTGGTGCCGCTCGGCAGCGTCGCGATCTCCGTCGCGTTGATGGTCGGCGCGCCGGCGGTCGTCGGGAGCTTCGGGACGTTGACCCGGTAGATCTTGTCCGCGGCGACGACGAACATCTGGCCGCGGGAGCTGAAGGCGAAGTCACCGTTGCCGGACTTGATGCCGCCGGTCTGGTCGATCGGGATCTGCCCGACCTGGCCGATGTTCTTGCCGGTGTTCGGGTCGTAGGCACCGAGCCACCCGGTGTCGCTGCCGTAGTAGTAGATGCCGGTCGTCGGGTCGACTGCGCCGCGGAGGATGTTGCGCGTCGAGTCGGTCTGGATCGTCTTCGTGACCGCCGCGGTGCCATCAGCCTTGGCGGGGACGTACTCCTTGAGGGTGTTGTTCTGCCCGTTCGAGGTCGCGTACATCTTCAGGCCCTCGCGGGAGATGCCGAGCCCGTTGTTCGCGTCCGTGCCGAGCGTCGTGACGTCCGCGGTGGTGCCGGCGCTCGCGGTGTTCGTGACGTCCACGGCGAGGACCTTGCCGGTCGAGTCGATCGCGTAGACCGTGTTCTGGTCGCAGATGAACGCGCCGTTGGACGTCGCCGTGACGGCCGATGCGGGAGCTGCAGTCAGGGCCGCGGTCGTCGCGGTGATCCCGGCGCCCACGAGGAGCGTGGCGCCGAGCATGGCGATGAGTCGGAGCCCCTGGCGGGCTCGGGGCACACGGGTGTCCTGGGGATGGCGCATCGGTCTCTTTCGGGTCGGGACGTGCTCGGCGGACGGACGCGCACCGGGCTCCGGTTGCGAGCTCGGGCGTCCTCCGCCGTCTCCGATCCTGGCAGTTCCCCGCACGCTGATGGGGACATCGCGGTCCCCAATAGGGGGGACCCTCCCCGAACTGGTGCCACGCAGCGGTCACGGTCCGGCACGGTAACGTCGGCCGACATGACCTCGGCCTTCCGCACGGCGTCGGCGCGGACCTCGTTCGCCCGCGCGGTGCTGGCCGCGGGTACCGCGGTGCTGATCGCCCTGGCGTCCCTGCCATGGGTCGCGACCGCGGCGGTGGAGGCGTTCCGCGCGGTGGTGACAGTGCTCCGGGGAGCCGGGCACGGCCTCCTGTCCGTTGAAGACGGCTTCGTCACGGCGATGGCCGTGACGGCGGTGGCCATCCCGTTCCCCGCGCTCGTGGCCTTCGCGGTGCCCACCGATTCCCGGCGGGCGACGGGCTGGGCTGCACTCGGAGCGATGGTGCTCGGCGGGCTCCTCGCACTCCGCACGTCGACTCCGGGCACGACGTGGGTGTCGGTCGTGATCGCGATCGTCGTCGGGCTGGCGCTCGGGTGGCTCGTGCTCGCCGCGATGCGGGCGCCGCTTGCGCCGGCGACGCCGCGCAGTCGTCGGGTCGCAGGGTGGGTGATCGTCGTCTACGGCGTCGGGGTGCTGATCGTGGGGTTCGCCGGCTCCCCTGTGGACGCGGGGGCGCATCCGCTCATCATCCGGGCGCTCGACGCTGCGCACCGGGTCGGCGTGCCGGACTGGTTCGGGTACGGGGCGCTCGAGTTCACTGCCAACGTGCTCTTCTTCGTGCCGCTCGGGCTGCTCGTGGTGCTGCTCGTCGGCGCGCGGCGGTGGTGGGTCGGCGCGGCGGCCGGGCTCGTCGTCAGCGCGTGCATCGAGACCGGGCAGGCGGTGTTCCTGCCGGCGCGGTTCGCGTCGCTGGACGACGTGCTGTCGAACACGAGTGGGGCGGTGATCGGCGCGCTGGTGGGGGTCGTGGTGCTCGGGTGGGGTGCGCGGCGTCGCGCTCGCTGAGGGCTGCCGTGCTGGGTGATGGGCGCCGCCCGACTCGGAACGACGACTCGTTGTCGTACGACAGCGGATCTGTCGCTGGCGCGCGCGTGCAACTGTTGCAGGCGCGTTCGGACGACAGAACCGCTGTCGTACGACATCGACTTTGTCGCGTGCCCGGTCGGCGCCATCGCGTCAGAGCAAGCACTGACCACCCGTCCGCCCCGCAAATCGGCTCATTGCGACGGGACAATACGCGCCACCCACCGTGCCAGCTTGTGGCTCGGACGCTCAACCGACCAGTAGAACGCCGTCGCGACGGCGAGTGACACCGGGATGCCGACGAGGAAGTCGATCGCCCGGTTACCACCGAGGTAGTCGACCGTCGCAATGATCGGGTCGTGCACGAGGTAAAGGCTGAACGACACGGTCCCGAGCAGCAGGACCACTCTGGATTCCAGGGCGTGACGCAGTCGTCGATCAAAAATCACGACGAAGACCAGTCCGGCCGCACCGACGAGTTGCACCGTGTCGGTCATGTCGAGGAAGTGCATGTTGCCAGTCGTGAGGAGCGCGAACCAGTAGGTGCAGAGGCCGAGAAGACTGACCGCGAGCACGAGGGTCCAGACCAGGTTCGGTCGCCTGCTGCGGGCGATCTGTTCGGCCAGCGTCCGGAGGTCGTCGAGATGAGCCGCCATGAGGACCCCTACGGCGAACATCGACATGAAAAGGAGCAGGTTCCCGATCGGTGGGTGGGAACTGCGCAGGTAGGCGCCGACGGTCGTTGCGGCGAGGGATGCGGCGAGCTTCCAGCCCCAACCGATCCGGAACCGGACGATCACCAGTACGTACAGCGGGAGTAGCAGGGAGAAGAGCACCTCCCACACGATCGACCAGAGCGGTCCGTTGTAGAAGTTCGAGTCGTGGAGGAAAATCGACCGCTCGATGAGCTGTCTGACGTCGATGGTCGTGCCACGTTCACTGGTCCATGCTGCGCCCGCGGCAGGATCGATCGATCGGGTCAGCAGGAACAAGCTCAGTGCCCACGCGATCGCGACCCACACGGGCAGGTAGAGCCGGATGAGCCGTGCTGGGTAGTAGGCGATCCAGCGGAACTTCGCCGACCGGAGGACGGGGAGCGTCAGCACGAGGCCGCTCAACACGAAGAACACGAACACGGCCTCTCCTCCGCCCCACACGAGGTGGAGCGGCGTGTGCACCATCAGCCATGCGAGCGGATGGCCCGAAGGGACGGCTGCGGGCTCCGAGTAGGTGGACGTGTAGATCGGGAAGCGGAGCATGCAGTGATGGATCACGACGACGAGTGCGGCGATGCCTCGCAGCCCGAGCAACGAAGCGATACGTCCCGTGGTCGAGGGCATGCTCACGTCGGACAGCACGCCGTTTCGCGGCAAAGTGGTGTTGGTCATCGCCGCTCGTTTCGGTTGGGCAGGGCAGATGCGATCGTGAGGACACCACAAGGCCCCCGGAGCGGACGCTCCGGGGGCCTTGTGGTGTCAAGCAGAGGTCAGGCAGCCGTGCGCTGGCGACGCACCGAGGTGCGCACCGCGAGGAGGCCACCGCCGAGGACGACGGCCCCACCGGCGACCCAGAGGGCCAGCGCGGAGATGGTGCCACCGGTGAAGGCGAGCGTGCCGTTACCCGAGGCAGCGGTCGCAGCAGCGCCGTCGGCCGGGACGACAGTGAGCGCCGTGGTCGCGACGTTGCCCGACGTGGCGCCGGTCGCGGTGAGCGAGTAGGTACCCGAAGCGCCGGCCGGGAGCGTCACGCGGACGGTCGCGGCACCGGTCGAGGAGGCCACGTAGGTCTTCGAGACGGTCGTGGTCGGCAGCGCGCCGAGCGTGGCGGCGCCAGCACCCGTGACGGATACCGTGACGGTCTCGTCGGCGATGAAGGAGCCGGCCGCGAAGCCGACGGTCGCGGTGCCACCGGCCACGGCGGAACCGGAGACCGAGACATTCGAGGCCGGGACGTAACCCGCAGCGTTGGCGGCGGCCGGCGTGGCGATCAGTGCCGCGGACGCGAGCACGATGGCAGCGATGATCTTCTTCATGAGGCTCCCCTGAGAACTATGGCTTCGCGAGGACGATGCGGGTCTGCCCGGAACTCCATGCAGTCGCTATGGCGAAGTTGTCTCAACCTACCGGGTCTTCACAGTCAATTGCCACGTGTTTCGTATCGTTCACGTTAATTCCTGGTGTGCTCGTGACGTCGACAGGGGTGCGCGCTGCGCTGGCCGGGCCGAGGAAGGACACTTTCAAGGTGGTACTTTCCCCAGGTGAGAGCAGGGTTTGGAACTGTGCGACGGGGTACTTGCCGTCCGTTGCGGTCTGTGGGGACGCGACCTTTCCGTCCTGAGAGGCCTGGACGTAGACACCCGAAGTGGGGGCGTACACGGCGACGTTTGTCCGGATCGCGCCGGGTGTGACGCCGTACTCTCCGCCCCCGGTCACGTACTCGGGCAGGCTCGTCGCCGCGTCGGCTGGCGCGGTGTTCTTCAGCGTGACTTCGACGACCCACGTCGGACGGCCGTCCTTCCGGCACACCTGGCTGCCCAGTCCGACCGTCTTGTCGAGGTAGTAGTCCATCTTCGCGCCGGTCGCGTCGTTGAGGTACACACCGAAACGCTGCGTGTCCTTGTCGCTCCTCGGCAGGTCTCCCGACACCGCCGTGCCAGCGAGCTGCTCCTGCTCATCGGCGTTCGCACTCCAGAGGCGCACCCGCCCCTCGTCCACACCGGTACCCAGCGCAGCGATGAACGCCTTCGGGTCGAATCCGCCCTCGGACACTTTCGAGAACACGGCACTCGCCGCCGACGCGAAGAACGCGTCCTGCACCGTCGGGTCCGGGTACTTCGCGTACGCGTCGCTCAGCAGCAGCTGCACCGCGTTGTCCGACGTCAGGGTGTCCCCCGTCGCGAGTTGCACCGGGCCCGTCGCCTTGAGGATGTAGCCGAGCGTCACCGGGTCGATCGCGAGGACACCGTCCACCGTTTCCCCGTACTTCTGCTTCCACATCTCGCGCGCGAGTTGCGCCGACGTCTCGAAGCGCGGCGTCAGGGTGACGTCCTGGATGTACTCTCCCGTGATCCCGCCGTACAGCCCCTGCGTGTCCGTCGCGAGCGGCAGCACCGGCTGGTCGGCGATCGCGAAGTCCGACGTCGACGCCTGCCGCCCGAGCGAGATCGCGCCATCGTCGACCGTCAGCTCGGCGACCGCGCCGGGGATCCCACCGCCGGCACGCAGCTCCGCGTTGTTCTGGAACAGCACCAGGAAGTGCTTCGCACCACCGTCGCCGAGCATGCTCGGCGCCAGCGCGACCGCGCGGTTCGCAGTGTCGGCCTGCGTCGAAACACTCGACAAGGAGGCTCGGAGCCGGTTGACGGCGTCGGTCACCGCTGACAGGGTGCCGCTCGTGTCGATGCGGTCGGCGTCGCGCGACGCCGCGGCGAGCGTCGTGGTCGCCTTCGCCACTGCGGGCTGTGCCTTCACGATGGGTGCGAGGTCGACTTTGCCGTTCGTCGGCTTGAACGCGTCGACGTCGACATCTCCGACGACACCGGCGACCGGGCGGACTGCGTCCTTCGCGACGTTGTCGACGATCACCGAGACCTGGCGTACGGCACTGAGGTTCGTCCCGAAGAACGGCACGGCCTCCGCTGCACGCCACACCGGATCGCCCGTGAGGGACCGCGCGTGCGCAGCGCTCTGCTCGAGTTCCGTTGCTGTCCGCTCTGCGCCAGTAGCGTCACCACTGCTCAGCTCGGTCTTCAACGAGTCGACCTTCGAGACAGACGTCTCGAGAGCGTTCTTCGCCATGACTCCGCGCACACCGACCCACGCCACAGCGAGCAGCAGCAAGAGGATCAGAGCGAGGACGCTCCACAGGACGTAGCGAGGTCGGGACCTCCGGGGCCGGGTGGCGCGTCGGGACTCGGGCAGGTCCGACATGGAGTCAGCTTAGGAGGACGACGTCGGCGTGGTGGCTACAGACACAGGGCCACGCGATTTCCGAACGAGCAAGACGCACTGCGGGATGAACGCGATGAGCTCACCGACCGCTACCGCTGCCGCAGCGCCGACGGCCCCGAAGGAAAGGACCCCGACGACGACGAGCGGCACGGTCGCGATGCCGCCGACCAGGGTGTAGCGCGCCAGCTGGCGGCCCGCTCCCAAAGCGAGCAGACACACCAGACCGACAACCTGTGCGCCGACCAGGAGCACGAGCACGGCAGCGAACGCCGCGACGAGCACCCAGGGCAACCGGATTCTGCCGTGGCTGAGGAGATCGGCTGCCCACGGGGCGACGACGAGGAAGGCCGCCGAGCCGACGACGACGAGCGCGGTGCCGACGATCGCCGCTCGACGCACGCGGCTCCGCACCCGGTCAGGGCCGCTTCCCGGGACCCACCCCTGCAGGAACTGGACGAAGGGGGATGCCGCCGTGGTGCCGAAGCGCAGGAGCTTGTCAGCGAGTGCATAGGCGGGCAGCGCCGCCGGAACCAGACCCGCGACGAGGATCGCGGGAAGCGCTGCATTCGCAGCCGACACGAGAGCCAGCACCAGTCCGTCGGACTGCCCTCGGAGGACGGTGAGCGACCGACGAACACGGACACCGTCGGCCACGCCACGGATGCCTGCGATCGTGACGGTGGACAGAGCGACCCCGACCAGGATGCCGACCAGCTGGAGCGCGGGATACCAGAACAGGGGTGCGCCGATCGCGACGGCCGCGACGCCGGCTGCACCCCCGAGCACGCGAGGCGCAGTGTCCAACGCGACGAACTTGCCAGGCTGCGCGGTCCCGGTGAAGAACCATCCGGCGAGCAAGCCGGTACACGCGTACGCGGCACAGTTGAGCGCCGATTCCCACGGAGCGGACGGTACGACGAGCGCGGTGACGAGTACCGCGAGGACCGCGATCGGCAGGGTGAGCAGGAGCCGTGCCCGGTACGACTCGATGTAGATCCGCGGACGCTCGGCAGGGGCCGCCCGAGCGACGTCCGTGGGTCCCGTGGTCCCCCACCCGAAACCGATGAGCACGGAGGCTCCGGTTCCGATGGACTGTCCCGCTGCCAGACCTGCCCACGCCGACGGTCCGGCCACGGCGATGACGATCGGGATGCTGATGAGCGTGACGAGGGCTGAGACCGCGACGGATGCTGCGTAGGTCCCCACGACCCGGACGTGTCGGGAGCGCACCGGAGCCATCATCGCCGATCAGACAACGTGCGCTGCAACGACGGTGCCGCTTTCCCACGCACGCCGAGGGCACCGTGCACGATGCCGATCGCCGTCCCGAGCGCCTGCTTCGACCTGCCAGGACCGAGCACGAGCGACACGGCGAGCGTCTTGCTCTCAGCGAGCGTGTCGCGGACAAGCCACCGCAGGGCCACCTGCGTGAACCGCGGGTAGACGAGCAACCGATTCCTCGTGATGTAGTAGCGCCGAAGGGGCGAGTGGTGGGAGTACGAGCGCGTCCGTCCGCCGATACGGACGGGGCGGCCCCCAATCGTGATCGGCATCGGATCTCCGACCGGATGGAGCATCGAGGCACCGTCTGCGAGGACGACGAGTCCACCTCGTCGACGCGCACGGAGCACCCAGTCCGTCTCGACCGCATCGATCACGAGGGACTCGTCGAACAGTCCGATCCGGTCGAGGCCCTCCATCGAGAAGAGCATCCCGGACTGCGCGACCTGGAGGGCCGTTCGGAGTCCGCTCACACGGCCGTCCGCCGCCGCTCGCCTGTCGTTGTACTGATCTGCCGCCGTCGCGACCACGTCGAGTCCATGGGCTCGCGCGGCCGTCATCGCTCGGATCGATGCGGCGACGTAGTCCGCGCCGAGCTCCGAGTCCTGGTCGACGGTCAGGACGTACCCGAGATCGGGCACCTCCGTACGCGCCCTGCGGATGCCGGCGTTGAGGGCGGCGGCGATCCCTGCGTTGCCCTGGGTCTGGAGGACGACACCGGGGATCCCGTTCAGTTGCCCCACCGGCTTGCGCGATCCGTCATCGACGACCACAACCGCGGCTACTTGGCGCCGGAGGTCCGCGACGCGCTCGTGCAAACCCTCGCCGGGGTCGTACACGGGCATGACCGCGACGGTGGAACGAGCACTCATCGCCGGACCCTGCCAGCGTCCAGGAGTCGCTTCCGGATCGCGCCGAAGCCCGGCACGCGGGCTTTGAACACTGCGAACTCATCGGGGAACGAGTACTTGACCGCAAGGGAGGCGTCACCGATCGTCAGTCCGATCCGCGCCCCGATGGCGCGGCGCTTCCACGCTCGGAACCGAGCGGACTCGCTGCCGATGAACGGAGAAGGGAGCGTCCGCCCCATCGGCATGCCCAGCAGGTGCTTCCGGTACGTGCGACGCGTCCGCTTGGTCAGGACACCGCCGTCCGCATCCCGTGCGAATCCGTATTCCGGAGACGCTCCGAGCATCCCGCGGGCGGAGTTGACGAGCCCGGCGTACTTCCGGCTGACCTCGCGCAACGCAGGGAAGTCGTCACCGACCTCGCGCAGGTCGACCGACAGCCGCACGCTGATCGCTTCCGGGTCCGAGGGATCGAACCCGCTGAAGTGCAGGAGCCGCAGGTCGTCACCGGAGTCGAGTGCGTATCCCGATCCCTCGGCTTGGAATCGACGTTCGTGGAGGTTCCACGGTCCGACGTTGTACCCGCCGTGCCGCAACGAGTGCGCGTCGAAGAAGTTCGCTCCGACGTCGACCCACTTCTGGTCGACGAACACCCCGAGGAGCGGGTAGATCAGACACTCGCGCTCCAGGTGCGACCACCACCAGTCGAGGAACTGCACCGCAGATCGCCCGACAGCGCAGAAGCCCAGGTTGAAGATCCCCACCGTGAGGTCGTGTCCCTCGGTGATGTGGTCCACGGATCGCTCGATCGGTTGGAGGAAGTGCGGTGTGAGGACGATGCCGTGCTCCGCCACCAAGCCCTCCAGCTCCGCGAGCGGCGAGACGACCATCATGTCGGGATCGAGGTAGACGACCGTGGGCGCTTCCTCGAGGAGGGCCTTGAAGAACAGTGGCTTCACGGAGGTCGAGAACTCGACGACGTCGTAGATCGCCGCGAGCTCCAGGACCTGGCGCTCGGACAGGCCGAGTACCTCGGTGGTCACGACACGCAATCCCGGACGGCCCTGCTCGAGGTCTCGACGGTCACCGTCCACGACCAGGATGACGAGTTCCTTGTCAGGCTCGATCTCCTGGATGCTCGCGTAGAGCGCGAGCGCTTGTGGGAGGTAGTTCTGGGCGACGACGGTGCAGTAGAGCACCTTGCCGGTCGGTTCAGGCACTGAGTTCACTCTCTATCGATTGCTGGACGTTCGCGGCGACCTCGTCCCAGGAGATCGGTGTGGACGCTCGGGCGAACGTCCCGCTCCACTCGCCACCGGCCAGCTGGTCCATGCTCTCGGCCCAAGCGCTCGGAGACTCGTCGTCGACGACTCCCACCCCGCACTCGCCGACTGTCTCCCCGACCACCGCGCAGCTCGCAGCGAAGGCCACCGGTACCCGGCCGACACGCGCTTCGAGAGCGGGGAGCCCGAACCCCTCGAGTTTCGACGGGAAGACCAGGCCCGCAGAAGTGGCGTACAAGCCGGCGAGTTCGGAATCCGTCATGCCTGTCCGGACAGACACTTGTTCCCCGAGGCCGCTCTCGTCCGTCCAACGGCGCGCCTGGGCGCCGTCGCCAGTGACGACGGTGAGCCGGTAGTCCGGGCGCTGGCGGAGGGCCTCCCAGAGCACTCGCGCGTTCTTGTGCGGCTTGAGGTTTCCCACGTAGAGGAATTCCTCCTGTCGTGCTCGCCGTTCCAGCGCCCCGAACACACCGACGTCCACGGAGTTCCCGACGTTCACGACCCGCACCTTGTCGTCAGCAAGCCACGTCTCGATACGCCGCTTGGAGTACTCGGAGACGGTGTGGACGATTCCGGTCCGACGTATCGCTGGTTTGAGCACGCTCTCGTAGTACGCAGACTTGGCCCTCGATGCTTCAGCGGGCTCGTCCAGGTGGATGAGGTCGTGGACGGTGAGGATCTGTCGCCGGCTCAGTGACACGTTGAATCCCGGCGAGTACCGGGTCTTCGACACGCCCTGGAACGGCGACCATGGCGACCCTGAATCGAGTCGCGGCCATTCGGACGGAAGCCTCCGAAGCACTTCCCGGCCGAACCGGGCGATGCCGAAATGCCCTCTCCATCTGCCGTCGAGAACCGGGTTCACCGCAAGACCTCCGATCTGGGCTCAGCGCAGAACTCGATGATCAGCGAGATCGCGACGAGGGCGTTCAGTGGGAAGACCGACTGCAGGGGCAGGTTCGTGAGCCCGACGAGCATCGCAACGGAGAGTGTCGCGGATGCGAAGTGCAGGGCGCGCCCGGGGCCGCCGATCACCGAGGCACGAGCATTGCGCATCGACCGGACGAGCAAGGCGAGGAGGATCACGACGTAGATCAGGGTGTAGACGACGCCCTCGGTACCGATCATGTCCACGTAGCCGCTCTCCACCGTGACGGCCATCGGGTCGAACCCGGAGAGCTGACCTGCGCCCAGATCGGAGAGGACCGAGAACGCGTTGAGGTGACCCTGCACGCTTCCGGCCTTGCCCTGGACGAAGGACTCGACGACCGGGTTCGACACCAGCGAAGCAACCTGCACAGCAGCGCCGGCCGCGATCACGACGAGGAGCGCCGGGATCCATGTCGACGAGACCTTGAGTTGCAGTACCCAGACGATCACCAGCGCCGCGAGGGTCGACACGACCCCGGTGACGGACTGGGTGAGGAGCAACGAGCCGAGGAGCAGCAGGACGATCGGGATCCGGAACCGCCTGAAGCCGAGCGCAGCGATCGGGAGCACGAAGGCGATCGCGATCGCGAATCCGTTCGGATCGTCCCAGAGGGATCCGAACCGGATCGAGATGGTTCCTTCGTAGGCGAGGGCAGGAAGTCGGCCGATCGCCAGGTAGAGGAGGACCTGTATCCCGTTCACGACGATGGCGATGACGGTGAACCACTGCAGCACCCGGACGACGGGTGCCGGTTGGATGACCGGCGCTGCGAGGAGCACCACGACGCTGAGTGAGAAGAAGATGCCGTTCTCGACAAGGTCAGGGCGCTTGAAGAGGATCGCCTGCGCGACCGGCCAGACTGCGACGCTCGCTGCGCCGAGCACGATCGCTGGCGGAACAGTGGTCCGCGCGAAGGACCTGACGGATCGAGATGTTCCGAAGTAGAGGACGGTCAGACCGACCAGCACCGCGTAGAGCAGGTACTTCGCAGCTTGCAGGCTCGACGGAGTGTCGCTGTAGGACGGGCTCGTCGTCGACGAGTTGATCTGCAACGGGTACCGGTACGAGAGGTAGTAGAGCACGAGCAGGAGTGCGAACGCGACGAGGCGCGTCGCGCCGCGGTCGTGCGGGTCGAGTGCCGAGTCCGTCCCGCCCCTGACCGAGGGCAGTCGCGGCCGCAAGACGTCAGCCATCGCCTTCCTCTCCGACCCACTCGCGGAGGCGATCGACGAACGGAGCGTGGCCGAACAGCCGCGCTCGTTCCTCGGCAGCGCCGGTGATGTCCTGCCGAGACAGGCCGTCCAGGGCCGCCCGGATCTGGGAGTGGTCGTCGGCCTGGACGTGCACACCCGAGATACCGTCTTCGACGGACTCTGCCGCTCCCCCGAACGCGTTGACGATCACCCGGCCGCCAGCCGCAAGCGCCTCGACGGGAACGATGCCGAAGTCCTCCACCGCGAGGAACAGCAACGCGAGCGCCCGTTGGTACAACGTGCGGATCACCGGGGTCGACGGGGCGATGAGGAAGTGGGCATCCGCTCCGAGATCCAGCGCAAGCCGACGGAGACGGGCTTCGTCGGGCCCCGAACCAGCGAGCACGACCGGGATCCCTTCCTCAGCGGCGAACTCGACGACGGCATCGAGCCGCTTGTACGGGACGAAGCGCGACACGCCGAGGACGAACTCGGTGGGGAGGGAACCGAGCTCGACGGCCTCGTTCTCCGTGAGCTCGGTCGACCAGTCGTCGACCGCCTGGATCGCTTCGACAGGCACAGGCGGGTGGATCAGTCGGCTCTCGACGCCCCAGGCACGCCGCATCCGGTCCTGCACGAACAGGCTGTTCGCAGCGAACGACGCACTCCTGTCGACGGCGCCACGGTCGTAGGCGCGGAAGAGCGGGCGCACTGCCCGAACAGCACGACTTGCCGACCGCTGGTCGAGCGCCGGGTCCCAGATGTACCGGGCGGGTGAATGCGTGTAGACGTACTTCCTGATGCCACGTTGACCCCGCACCCGTGCTTGGTGTGCGAACGCGTTCGAACTCACCAGCATCCAGTCGAACGACCGGGGATGCCGGATGTCCCGCCACACCAGTGGCATCAAGGGCAGCGCTGCTGCTTTGTGTCGCCGGAACGGCGTCCGGGCCAGCCATGACTCGTCAACGGTCGTCCGGCTCGAGAAACGGTCGCCGGAGTCGTCCCAGAGCGCGAACATCTGTGCTCCGGGGAACGCGTCGAGCATCCCGTCCAGCACCACCTCGGCACCACCTCGCCGCTCGAGCCAGTCGTGCACGATGAGGCCCGTCATGACCGTCCCCGATCTGTTCCGAAGTCAGTACGCACCGCTGCTCCGAACCACTGCACGGAGCGTCCTCCAGAGGATCACGAGGTCACCGGTCATCGACCAGTTCTCGACGTAGAACAGGTCCAGTCGAACCGAGTCCTCCCACGACAGGTCCGATCGACCGCTCACCTGCCACAGCCCGGTCAGACCCGGCTTGACGAGGAACCGACGGTGCACGTGCAGGTCGTAGCGTTCCACCTCCCGCTGCAGGGGCGGCCGGGGACCGACCAGGGACATGTTCCCGGCCAGGACGTCGAAGAGCTGGGTGAGCTCATCCAGGCTGTACCGACGCATGAACGCCCCGACGCGGGTGACACGGGGATCGTTCCTCATCTTGAAGAGGACGTTGTTCCCTCCGGCGCGGTCCAGGGCGCTGAATTCCTGCAGACGGTCCTCGGCGTCGACGACCATGGACCGGAACTTGACCATGGTGAACGTGCTGCCGTTCAGCCCGACACGCTCTTGCCTGAACAGGACCGGACCCGGGGAGGTCAGCTTCACCGCGAGCGCCAGCACCAGGAGCACCGGGGACAGGACGACGATCAGCACGGCGGAGACGACCACGTCGAAGATCCGCTTCGTGTACAGCTTTCGACCCTCGTACGTCGGCGTCTCGACGTGGATGAGAGGCAGTCCCTGCACCGGGCGCGTGTGGATTCGCGGCCCGCCGATGTCGGTGAGGCTCGGCGCCACGACGAGGTGCTGCCGTCCCGGCTCGAGCGACCAACTGAGCTCTCGGACGCGTTCGGGAGGCAGGTCGTCGGCGCTCGTGATCACGACGGTGTCTGCGCCGCTCTCGGCCAAGGCCTCGTGGATCTGGTCCAGGCCGCCGTAGCTGACGATGTCCGTGGTGCTGAGGACCCCCACCGAGCCGCTGGTGACCGTCGCACCGACCACCTGGTAACCGGCCTCGGGCGAGCGTGCGAGCTGACCACCGATGTGGATGACGCTCGCGGTCGAACCGACGAGCAGGACCTTCGCGGAGTAGTTGCCGGATTTTCGCTGGGCCACGAGCCACTGGCGCCAGATCCACCGGGACAGCAGCAGCACGAGGATGCCCACCGGGAACGCGATGAGGACGTACCCACGCGCGAGGTCGACGTGGAAGAGGAAAGCGGCGATCGCGAGCAGGCCGAACACCCGAACGCTCGAGTCGGCGATCAGGCGGTACTCGGCACTGCCGACCCCGATGACGCGGTCGCCACGGGTGTCGTACATCGCCAGGGCTGCCATCCAGACCGCGATGACCACAACCGAGATGCCGGTGTAGCTCAGGCGGAGGTCGTTCTCGTTCGCGGCGAGGTCCGAGTCGATGCCGAGCCAGGCGATCTGCACGCCGAAGACGACCCAGATCAGCACGAGCAGATCGGTGAAGATGACGCGGCGACCGTACGCCCGACTCCACTCGTGGGTCGAGCGCCCGATGGTGGCGGCCCGCTCGGCTTGCGTCGTCATGGTCGGCCCCGGCTCACCACGTGACACCACCGTCACCCGACACCTGCACCGAGTCACCGGCCCACAGCCACACGTGCTGGCCGCTCCTGGCAACGGTGACCGCACCGCTGGCATCGGCGTCGGCTGCACAGCCGACCGCGGTGGCCTCGGTTGTGGCGGTGACCTTCGCCGCGGGCATGCTCGCGATCTGCACGCCGTCGCACGACGCGATGCCGGTGCGGGCGAGCGTGTAGGTGTTGCCGGCGTCGGCGAGGGACCGGACGCCGTCGATCGGCGCAGCAACCCACGCTCCGGTGCCGGATCGCCACTGGACCTCGCCGTCGCAGGTGACGGCGGTCGTGTAGGTGCCCTCGAAGACCTCGATCGGGTCCGGGCAGGGTGCGTCGACGGTGCCGCTCTTCAGGAGGAGACCGTCGGTCCCGATGGCGGCGCCTGCCGCTCTCTCCGTCCCGTCCTTCCACGTGGCGCCGTCGTCCGTGCTGGTACGGACGGTGGGGGCGCAGTCGTCACCGGTGCCGGCGACGACGGCGACACCCGTGCTGCTGGCGCGGAGCGCCAGCACGGTGCTCACACCGTCACCGAGACCGACGGAGGTCCACGACTTCCCGCCGTCCACGGTGTGCTGCAGCACCGCCTCGTCACCGCCGCAGGTCCCACTGGAGGCTCGCCATGCCTCCAGGCCGTTGGTGGCGGACAGCAGGTGGCGGCCGGGCGTGACCATCGCCGCGGTCCCGCTGGTGGCGGTGGGCTGCGGAGCAGCCGTGCCGGTCCCTGTCGGGATCGGCGTGCTGGAGAAGGTGGGGATCGGACCGGCCGTGCCGTTGGTCGCGGGCGCAGTGCGCGCGACGGCGAGACCGACCAGGACCACGTCGATCACCACGAGGGCGACGACGACGATCCCGACCCAGACGAGGGTGCGACGCGAGATCGCTCGGCCGAGGCTGCTGGGTCCTCGGCGCGGGCTCACGTGGAGACCACCCTCACCGCTCCGCCTTCCGGAGCGCTCCGACGCGACCGCGGCGAGCCTGCTTCGGCGGCTTCGGGGCCTCGTCCTCGTCGGTGCCGTACCCGTAGGCGTAGCCGTAGCGGCCGTAGCCGTAGGCCCCGGGTCCCTTGGTCGGCATCATCGTCATGACGAAGCCGGCGATCGGGGCGCCGACGTTCTCGAGCGACTGGACGGCGCCCGCGAGCTGGCCCTTCATGGTCCTGCCGGACGCCACCACGACGATCGCGCCGGATGCCTTCTTCGACAGGATGGCGGCGTCGGTGACGGGGAGCAGCGGCGGGGCGTCGAAGAGGACGTAGTCGAACTGCGCCTCGAGGCGCTCGATGAGCATGCTCATCGCCTGCGATCCGAGGAGTTCGGACGGGTTCGGCGGGATCTCGCCGGCGGGCAGGACGACCATGTTGCCGCGGCCCCACGGGACGGCGACGTCCTCGAGCTCGGCGCGGCCGATAAGCACGTCGGTCAACCCGGCGCCGCCCTCGAGGTCCATGTACTGGGCGACGCGGGGACGACGCAGGTCGGCGTCGATGAGGATGACCTTGTAGCCGGCGCTGTCGAGGGCGATCGCGAGGTTCGCGACGGTGGTGCTCTTGCCCTCGGACTGGACGGACGAGGTCATCACGAAGGTGCGGGCGTCGCTGCCGATGTCGACGAACTGCAGGTTGGTGCGGAGCGTGCGGAAGGACTCGGCGCGGGGGCTGCGCGGGTCGACCTGCACGATGAGCGGCCGCTCCGATGCCTTGTTGTCGAAGGCGATGCCACCGACGATCGGCTTGTCGCTGATCTTCTCGATGTCCGCCTCGGTGCGCACCCGGTTGTCGAGCGTCTCGCGCAGGACGGCGAGGCCGACGCCGAGCGCGAGGCCGACGAGCAGGCCGAGGACGACGTTGACGGGCACGTTCGGGCTGATCGGGGTGCTCGGGACCTGGGCTTCCTTGACGCGGGTCAGCTTCACCGTGCTGGCGCCGTTCGCGTCGGTGGCCTCGATGTTCTGCACGACGTTCGTCAGGCTCTGCGACGTCGCGTTCGCGATGTCGGCGGCCTGCACGGGGTCGGTCTCGTTGACGGTGATGGCGATGAGCGTGGTGTTCGTCGGGGCATCGGCGGTGACGAGCTTCGCGAGGTCGTCGGCGCTCATGTCGAGCTTCAGGCTCGAGATCACCGGCAGCAGGACGATCGGCGTCGTCACGAGGTTCGAGTACGTCAGGACCCGCTGCTGCGTGAAGGTGTTGCCCTGTGCGAGGTCACTCGCGCTGCCGCTCGTCTGCGTGGAGACGAAGACCTGGGCCGAAGCGGAGTACACCGGCTGCTTGAGCACCGAGAAGCCGGCTGCCGCGGCGACGCCGACCAGCGCCAGCACCAGGATGAGCACCCATCCCTTGCGCAGCACCGTGATGTAGTCGCGTAGTTCCACGCGCCTGCCTTCCCCGTGGGACGCCGGCCGCGCGGTCCCTCGCGCGAGCGAGCCGGGATTTTCCCAGCAATCGGCAGGGAAATACTGCCACACGGATGCGTCCGGCTCGGGTCGACGGGTGTCGGGTTGCGCACCGTGTCCTCTACGGTGATGCCATGCAGCCGTCGCCCGAGGTCCAGGCTCGCCCTCGGGAGCGCGCGGTTCTCGTGGTGTTCGTGGCGATCGTGGTGGCGGTCGTGCTCGAACGGATCGTCGGCGGTGTCGCACGAACTGGGGGTCTGCCGGACCCGGTCGCGCAGGTGCTGGCGAGCGATCTCGCGGTGTGGGTGCCGCTCGTGGTCGGAGCGGTCGTCGCCCTGCGGCGGACGCGTGCTGTCCGCTCCCTGTTCCGGCTCGACCTCGCCGACGTGGTCGCGGCGATCGGCATCGTGGTCGTCTGCCGCGCCGTCGACGCAGTCATGTCCCTGTCGTTCTTCGGGACGACCGGACTCACCCCGGTTCCCACGCTCGGGCCACCCTCAGCGGCGCTCTTGCTCGTCGCGGCGATCGGCACCTGCGTCGTGAGCCCGATCATCGAAGAGGTCGTGTTCCGCGGGATCCTGCAGCGCCGACTCGCTGACGCGCTCACGCCGAGGACACGGTTCCTCGCGGTGATCGTGACGGCGTTCGTCTTCGCGATCGTGCACGTGCTGATCACCACCGGGGGATCGACGCTCGGTGGGTTCGAAGTGTTCGTGACCACGTTCCTGCTCGGGCTGCTCACGGGCACCCTGGTGGCGATGACGGACCGGATCGGCGGGGCGATCCTGGCGCACGCGGTGTTCAACGCCGTGGCGGTCGTCGCGACCTGGCCGCGCTGACCGATCCGGTCGCGATGCGGGCGTGCTGGCGCGCCCGCCCCACTCGCTCTGGGGGTGCTGCCACGCGACACCGCCACCTAGCGTTGATCGCGAGGACTCCGAACACCAGACGTGCCCCGAACCAGGGCACGACGGGCCCTCGGATCAGGGCAGCGAGCGGAGGCGACCCATGCACACGTTGAACCGACTCCTCGAACGCTGGTCCCTCACGCCGCTGATGAAGCAGGCTCCGCTCGCGCTGCTCATCGCGATGGCGACGGTCCTGTCCCTGACGATCCCGCAGCTCACGGTGAGCGACGAGGGCGGGCTGTTCACCGCGATCGCGCTGACGATCGTCGCCACCCTCTGGTCCGCAGTGATCGGCGTCCGCGGCCGCTCGGTCCCCGCGTTGGTCAACGTCGTGCCGGCGATCGACTTCCTCGCGCTCGGGATGCTGCGGTGGTCCACCGGATCGTCCACGTCGGTGTTCACCGCGCTCGTGGTGCTCCCCGTGGTGTGGCTCGCCGCGCAGGAGGGTCGGCGCTTCATCCTGTACTCCGCGCTCGGCACGGCGGTCGTGATCTTGACGCCGTTCCTGTTCGGCGCCGGAGTGATCGACCCCACCACCGAGTTCGTCCGGCTCGGTGTCGTGCTGGTCGCGTACGGCACGCTCGCGATCGTGGTCAACCAGCTCAGCCGCCTGCACGGCGCGCAGCTCCGGCGGTCGCGCGACCGGGAGGCCGTGGTCCAGGCCGAGATCGAGCGGGCTGCCGAGATCCAGCGTTCACTGCTCCCCCGGTCGGTGGGGCAGGTTCCCGGGTACCGCGTGGCCGGGACGTGCCTGCCCGCCAAGAGCGTCGGCGGCGACTTCCTGGACTGGTACGAGACGGACGGCGGCCTCACACTGACGCTCGGCGACGTGATGGGCAAGGGCGTCGGTTCCGCGCTGCTCGCAGCCGCGGTGCGCGCCGTGCTGCGGAGCGCCCGTACCGAACCGGATCCCGCTGCTGCGGTGCACCGGGCGTCGCAGGGCCTCGCGATCGACCCCGATCGTGTGGAGACGACGGCCGGCTTCACGACGCTGTTCCACGCCCGGATCGACGGCGACGTGCTGCGGTGGGTCGACGCCGGCCACGGGCTGACGGTGATCGCGCGACGGGACGGCTCGGCCGAGCGACTCGCGTCGTCGCATCTGCCGATCGGGCTGGGGCTCGACGAGGTGTGGACGGCGACGGAGACCCGACTCGGACCGGACGACGTGCTGGTGTGCGTCAGCGACGGCGTGCTCGACCTGTTCGGCGGCGAACTCGACACGATCGACCGCGTCGCCGCGATCGCACGCGAGGACACGAGCCCCGGAGCGATCGTCGAGCGCCTCATCGCACTCGCCCGGTCGATGGACCACGACGACGACGTCACCGTGGTGGCGCTGCGACGCGATACCGTCGCGGCGGCACCGGCGCTGACCGGCGCACCGGGACAGCTCGTCGGCGCGTAGCGACGGCTGCGCGGGCGGTCAGCTCGTGGTGGTTGCGGCTACCGAGCCGCGCGGATGACGTCCGGCAGCACTCGGCTGAGGCGGTCGGCGAGTGCGACCTTGGCCTCGGCGAGCGTGCGGTAGTCCCCGACGTACTGCCCGAAGGTGTCGGACACGAAGTAGTGCGCGCCCTGCTGGTCGACGGTGCCGCCGTAGTACCCGCCGTAGTTCGCGGCCCACAGGCCGGTGTCCGGGCGCGACCAGATGATGCGCGCCTGGGTCGGGGTCGACGGCGTGACGACCTCGGCTTCGATCGCGGTGATGACCTCGATCGTCTCGGTGTCCAGCTTCGCCTCGGTGTCGGGGCGGTGGGACTCGGCGATGCTCATGGTTCCTTCCTCAGGACGTGCAGGGGGTGTGGTGCTCAGGGGGTGTGGTGTTCGGCTACTCGACCGGACGGATGACCGGCGGCAGCATGATGTGCAGCTGGTCGGCGAGGTGGCCCTGGGCGTCTTCGAGCGAGTCGAACTCGCCGACGACGAGGCCGAACGTGTCCGAGGCGACGTAGTGTCCGTCGCGCTTGTCGACCGATCCGCCGAAGTAGCCGCCGTAGTTGGCGATCCACTCGCCGGCGTCTTCCTGCGTCCAGGTGAGCTTGGCGCGAGCCGGCCGCGAGGCGCTGACGGTCTCGGCTTCGAGGACGGCGATCGTGTCGACGGTGTCGGTGTCGAGGGTCACGTCACGCTGCGTCTTCGTGCTGCTGTCGGTCATGCTCATCGCGCTGCTCCTGTCACGTTCCGGGGTACATCCTGCGGTCCTCAAACCGTATGGCGTCGGCCCCTCCGCTCGCCAGCCACCCCCGTCGATTCACGGGTTCTGTTCATACGGGCCATCGCCACTTCCCGGATTCGCGGGACGGTGCGACGCATTTCCGGGGTACACGTCCCCCACCGGGGTACTCGCGGAGCGGACAGTCCACCGAGTCAACGGATCGGGCACGATCCCGTCGCCTGATCACGCATCCTCGACGGACCGCCGGTACCGCTCGATCTCCGCATCGATCAGCCGCCGGGGGACGTACCGTTCCGCGAACACCGCGGTCACCACCCCGAACGAGAGGACCACGATGCCGATCACCAGCCCGACCAGCGCACTGTCCCGCTGCCAGGTGTCCGGCCACAGCGCCGGGAGCACCAGACCGAGTCCGACGAACGTGGCGCTGTACGCAACCGTGACGAGCCACTGGGGCGCACGCCTCGGGAAGACCTGTAGAACCCGACGCTCGGCGACCACCACGAACACAGAGCCCGCGGCGACCGACGACATCGTCGGCAGCCACCGGCTCAACAGCCCCAAGACGCCGAACGTGAGGACGATCCCGACCGCGCTCCACCACAGCCAGGCAGCGGTCCCGGCCTTGAACCTGAGACGCTCGGTCATCCGGCCATGCTCCCCACGTCTCGACGGTACGCCCCAGGGGTCATGCCGACCAGCGGGGAGAACTGCTCGATGCACTGGCTCGTCGTCGCCCACCCGCAGGCCGCCGCGGTGTCCGTCACCGACCACCCCTGCGCGAGCAGCACCAGCGCCCGGTGCACCCGGAGCTGCAGCCGCCACTGCCGGTACCCCATGCCCGTCTCGTCGCGGAACAGCCGGGTCAGGGTGCGCTCCCCCACGCCCGTCTCCCGCGCCAGGGCACCGAGCGACCACGCCACGGTCAGGTCGCGTTCGACGATCACCACGACGCGGCGCAGCCGCACGTCGTGCGCCTCCGGCAGGTGAAGCGGCTGCTCCGGCGCGGACGCGACCTCGTCCACGATGACCGTCCGCAGGTGCGACCGCGCCGCCTCGGAACGCGGTGCCGACGCGGTGGCGGCGAGCAGGGCCTCCCGTGCGAGCGGGGTGACCGCCAGCACAGCAGGTCCGGTCGGCAGGGACATGGCCGCATCCGCCTCCAGGTACACGACCCGCATGTCGGTCACCCCGTGGGCCCGGTGCCGGTGCTCGGCGCCGGCCGGCACCCACGCGACACGGTTGGGCGGGGCGATCCAGGCGCCGTCGTCGGTGATGAGCGACAGCACCCCGCTGGCGGCATGCACCAGGTGGCCGCGGGTGTGGGTGTGGGAAGTCGTCGTCTCGGCGTGGTCGAAGAGGAACGCGGCCTCGGACCGGCCGTCGGTCAGGCGGTCGTCGATCTCGAAGTCCTCGAGGCGGCGGGTTTTCGACATCGAGCGGCAGTGTACGTGTTCCGAGCAGTGGACGGCAGGTGGTCGGATGGACGCATGACCTCGACCGCTTCCGTTCCGCTCCCCGTGACCGTGCCCCCGCCCGCGGGACGCCGCCGTGTGCTCGCCGCCTGGTACGTCGGGGCGGGGCTGCTGCTCATCGCGATCAACCTGCGCATGGGTGTCGCCTCGGTCGGGCCGGTGCTCACGGCGATCGAGCGGTCGCTCCACCTGACACCGTCGGCGGCGAGCCTGCTCACCACGATCCCGGTGTTCGCATTCGGGGCGTTCGCGTTCCTGACGCCCGTGCTGACCAGGCGCGTCGGACTGCACCGGCTGCTCGGGCTGACGATGGCCGTCCTCGCACTCGGCATCGCGCTCCGCTTCGAGCCGCAGGGGTGGGCGCTGTACGGCGGGACGGTGCTCGCGGGGGCGGCGATCGCGGTCGCGAACGTGCTCATGCCTGCGGCGATCAAGAGCGACTTCGCCCACCGGGTCGGGCTGATGATGGGGCTCTACTCGACGATGCTCTTCCTCAGCGCGGCAGTGGCGTCGGCATCGGTCGTGCCGCTCATGGTGGCGTTCGGCGGATCGTGGCGACCGGCGCTGGCGTTCTGGGCGCTCCCCGCCGTGCTCGCGTTCCTGGTGTGGCTGCCGCGTGCGCTGCAGAACCCGGGGCACGTGCGGGTCGCCGGACGGAACCGCGCGGCCGACACACCGTCCGAGGCCGGCGAGCCCCGGATGACGGCGCTCCTCCGCGACCCGGTGGCGATCGCCGTGACGGGGTTCATGGGGCTGCAGAGCCTGTCGTACTACGCGTTCCTGACCTGGGCGCCGACGGTGCTGCAGGACGCCGGCGTCTCCGCGCACACGGCGGGGCTGATGCTGGCGTACTCGAGCCTGCCCGGGATCCTCACGGGCATCGCGGGTCCGGCGATCGCCCGGCGCATCCGGCCGTCGTGGGTGCCAGTGCTCGTGGTCGTCGTGCTCTGCATGGCGGGGTTCGTCGGGCTCGCGGTCGCGCCCGCCGCCGGGGCATGGGTGTGGATGACGCTCCTCGGCCTCGGACAGGGCGGAGCGATCAGCCTGTCGCTCAGCTACATCGTGTGGCGCTCACCGGACGCCAGGCACACGGCGCACGTGTCGACGATGGCGCAGGGCATCGGGTACCTGCTCGCGGGCCTCGGGCCGCTCGGGATCGGGCTGCTGCACACCGCGACGGGCGGGTGGACGGTGCCGATCGGGGTGCTGCTGGCCTTGCTCGTCGTCCAGGGGTTCGCCGGCGCTGCCGCCAGCCGCGACCGCCACGTGCTCGCCCGGGGCGCCGCACCGGACGCCCCCACCCGAGTTTCGCGCTGAGCGACACTCCTCGGGCTCGAAGCCGCGCGATGTGTCGCTCAGACCGAGTCTCGCGCCCGGCCGCCCGCCCCGCCCGGCCCGGCCCTACGCGACCGCGCGCAGGGCGTCGGCGATCAGTGTGAGCGCCCGGTCGATCTCGTCGGCGACTCGGGCATGCGTCGACTCCGAGCGGCGGTACGGGTCGTCGACGTCGTCGTCAGCGGGGTCGGCCGGCGGCGCGACGGTGCCGCGGAGCCGCGCGACCCGCTCGACGAGGGCCTGCGGCGAGTGCACATCGGCGAGGTCAGACGGCTCGAGCCCGTCGAGCACCCGCGCGAACTGCTTGATCGTGAACGCCCGCTTCGCGGCTCGCGGCGCCAGGCGGACGACGTCGGCCCGGTGCGAGCGCTCGGCGGTCAGCACGAGGTCGGCGCCGGCGGCGATCGACTCCGTCAGGTAACGCGACCGATGCGCGGACGGGTCGCCGCCGAGCCGGACGGACTGCGCGGCGGCCGCACCGTCCATGGCCATGTCGTCCTGGGCGATTGTGCCGGCCGACTCGATGACGTACGACGATGCCACCGAGCCGAGCCGAGCCTCCAGGACCTGTGCGCCCAGCGGTGACCGACAGATGTTGCCACTGCAGACGAACAGGATCCGCATCGTCAGGCCACGTCCTGGCCGAGCAGGTCGTGACGGACGACGATCGCGTCACGGCCGGGGCCGACGCCGATCGCCGAGATGCGCGCGCCGGACATCGCCTCGACCGCCAGGACGTACGCCTGGGCGTTCGCGGGGAGGTCCTCGAACGAACGGGCACCCGTGATGTCCTCGGTCCAGCCGGGGAAGTCCTCGTAGATCGGCTTCGCGTGGTGGAAGTCCGACTGCGAGACGGGGACCTCGTCCACGCGTTCGCCGTCGACCTCGTACGCGACGCACACGGGGATGGTCTCCAGCCCGGTCAGCACGTCGAGCTTCGTGAGCACGAAGTCCGTCACGCCGTTGATGCGCGCCGTGTACCGGGCGATCGGGGCGTCGTACCAGCCGCAGCGACGCGGGCGGCCCGTGGTGGTGCCGAACTCGAAACCGTTCGCGCGGAGGAACTCCCCCGACTCGTCGAACAGCTCGGTCGGGAACGGCCCGGCGCCGACGCGGGTCGTGTACGCCTTGACGATGCCGATGACGCGCTGGATCTTGCCCGGGCCGATGCCGGAACCGGTCGCCGCGCCACCTGCGGTCGCCGACGAGGACGTGACGAACGGGTACGTGCCGTGGTCGACGTCGAGCATCGTCGCCTGACCGGCCTCGAACAGGACGGTCTCGCCCCGCTCGAGGGCACGGTGGATCTCGAGGGCCGTGTCCGCGACCATCGGGCGCAGGCGCTCGGCGAAGGACAGCAGCGACTCGACGACCTCTTCGGGGTCGATCGCGCGACGGTTGAAGACCTTCACCAGGAGGTGGTTCTTCTGGTCGAGGGCTGCTTCGACCTTCTGGCGCAGGATGTTCTCGTCGAAGATGTCCTGGATGCGGATGCCGACGCGGTTGATCTTGTCCGCGTAGCTCGGGCCGATGCCACGACCGGTGGTGCCGATCTGCCGCTTGCCGAGGAAGCGCTCCGTCACCTTGTCGATGGTGCGGTGGTAGTGCGTGATGACGTGGGCGTTCGCCGAGACGCGGAGCTTCGAGACGTCGACGCCGCGGGCCTTCAGCGCGTCGAGCTCCTGGAACAGGACCTCGAGGTCGACGACGACGCCGTTGCCGATCACGGGCGTCACACCGGGGGTCAGGATGCCGGACGGCAGCAGGTGGAGCGCGTACTTCTCGCCCCCGACGACCACGGTGTGCCCGGCGTTGTTGCCGCCGTTGAACTTGACGACGTAGTCGATGCGGCTGCCGAGGAGGTCGGTCGCCTTCCCCTTGCCCTCGTCACCCCACTGGGCTCCGATGATGACTGCTGCGGGCATCTGGTTCTCCTCACGTTCGCGGAGGACCTCACGCGACCGTCGGGCCGGTGGTCCACCCGAGTCTATCGAACGACTCCCCTGATGCGGGTTCCGGACGAGGCCCCGTCGAGGAGTCCCCAGAACGGGGGACATTTGGTTCCATTGCTGTACTAAAGCAACTCCACAGACGTAGCGTCACGATCGTGCGCCGCGTTCCCGGCGGAGCACCTCTCATCGGTCCCACGTCCCTGCGTGCGGACCACCGCCGCACGAGACCCGTGCGGCCCGTCCGGCGTGCAACCGAGCCGGACACGATCCCGCATGAACCACGTGCTGGGACGCCCCACAACCGTGCCCTCTGCGGCACAGAAGTGAGTTCGACGATGAACAAGGCTCTCTGGAGCAAGAAGGCGCTGGCCCTCCCGGCGTGCGCCGCGATCGTGATCGGCGGCATGACGCTCGTCGCCGCCCCCGCGAACGCCGACCCGGCGGACCTGAAGGTCACGTCGCAGTCCGTCGACGGTCGTGTCCTCACGATCAACGGCACCGGTACCCCCGGCGAGAACATCCAGCTCGACGAGAACTTCCGCACGTCGCGTCACGCGATCGGCGACTCCGGCACCTGGACGCTCACCTACACGATCCCGGGCACGGACTACGCCGCGCACACCTACACGGTGACGCAGACGCTGCCGAACGGGCTCAACCAGGACGGCCAGACCACGGTCACCGCCGCTGCCGAGCAGCCGGTCCCCGAGTTCGCGATCACCAGCCACTCGGTCTCCGGCCGGACGGTCACGGTCTCCGGCACGGGCAACCCGGACAACACGGTCCAGATCGACCCGCAGTCGGCGCCGATCGTCCGCCACCAGATCGCGGACGACGGCAGCTGGTCGTTCACGTTCGACATCCCGGGCACCGACACGGACTCGCACGAGTACACGGTCCTGGAGGAGAACAACAACTTCCAGATCCAGGCACAGGGCTCCTTCACGGCCGCAGCCGAGGCGACCACCCCGGCGTCGCAGTTCTCGCTCGTCTCGCCGAAGAACGGCAGCACCGTCGACTCGCGCACGGTCACGTTCACCGGAACCGGCACCCCCGGCGACCTCGTGAACGTCCTCGACGCCGACGGCAACCGCGCGGCTCCGCAGGTCCTCGTCGCGGACGACGGCACGTGGACCACCACGGGGACGTTCTCGGACTCCGCGGCCACGGTGCAGAACCTCTCCGTCAACCAGATCGGCGGCGGTCAGGGCCAGGGCGAGGTCGCGTTCACCATCACGCTGCCGGCGGTCGCTACGACGCCGACCGACGGCGGTGGAACGACCCCGGGCACGGGTACTGGCACCGGCGCCGGCACGGGCACCGGTACGACGGGCACCGGCACGACGGGCTCCGGCACCGGCACGACGGGCTCCGGCACCGCGACGGTCACCGGCACCGACCCGGGCGCCCCGGCACTCCCGGTCGTCAGCGGCTGACCCGATCGAACCGAGCGGGGGCACGGCGGACAGGCGCCGTGCCCCCGCTCTCCGCATCCCTCCCCAGCACCGACCGACCCACCCGACGGGATCGTGATGGAACACCCCACCCGCAGCACGGGCACCCGCCGCCGCACCGCCACCTTGACCGCGACCCTCGCCGTCCTGGTCACGGTCGGCCTGACCGGCTGCCACGCGGACGCCGAGGCCGCCGCAACGAGGTCTTCGACCCCCTCGCCGAGTGCGACCTCCTCGGCCGCCCCGTACCGTGCACCCTCGGCCGACGCGGTCGCCGCACTCCCCGAGGCGCGGTACGACGCCGTCATCGGCGGACTCCTGCCCTGGTACGAGCCGGACGTGCCGAAGGCCGCCGACCACGCGTACTCGATCGACGCCGACGCCCCGCTCTACGGTGACGACAGGACGACACCGGTGGCGCGGTTCGCGGCGAAGAACTTCCTCGGCGATCCCTCGGTCATCGTGCCCGTGCGGTTCAGCGGCGACTGGGCGCTCGTCATGACACCGAGCCGACAGGCGCTCCCCTCGACGACCTCGGGCGGGGCCGCCGCACAGACCGTCGCCTGGATCCGGCGCGATCTGCTGCACCGCGGAGACGCGCTGGCCGACCACGTCGTCGTGTCCGTCGGGGCGCAGACCGTCTCGATCATCGACACGGACGGCAAGACGGTCCACGAGTTCCCGGCCGGCATCGGCGCCGGCGACACCCCGACCCCGACGGGCGTCGCCGGGTACGTGCAGGCGCGCTACCTCGACCCCGCGCAGGACCAGACCGTCCACCGCATCAGCCTGACCTCGTTGCACTCCGCGGCAGCGGACGAGCCGTACGGCGGGGACGACGGCGGGCTGATCGGCGTCCACTACGAATCGGTCGCCCGGGGCGCGGTCTCCCACGGCTGCGTGCGCCTCGACGGCGATGCGATCGACATGGTGGACGCGCTGCCCCTGGGGACGGTCGTGCAGGTGGTGCCCTAGGGACCGCCCCGCGGCCGACGCGACCGCAGGAACGACCAGGAGGCACGGTGCCAGCTGGCACCGCGCCTCCCGTCGCTCTCATCCACGGCCGCGACCCGATCGCGTCCGCGCGTCTCTTCTGCCGGGGATCAGGACCGGAAGAAGTCTGCGTAACTGGGGTTCGTCATCGGGGCGTTGTGGCCCGGCTCGGCGAGCCGTTCGTTGACCATCGCCTGGATGACGTCCGGCGGGGTCAGGCCACGACGGCGCCACTCGACGGGGTTCTGCCGGAGCTGCGACAACGTGTTCTGCATGGGGACAACCGTGCCACCGTTTCGCTAGTTTGTCTAACTACATATCCGCGACACGCATCTGAGGACATGGAAAGGGCCCGTGGAGGCGATCCACGGGCCCTTTCCGGTCCGGCTACTTGCGCGTCACCTTCGCGGTGGACGCCGAGGTCGCGGTGCCGTCCTGGTACCCCTTCGCCGTGGCGGTCACGCGGACCTGGAACGTGTGCCCCACGTCCGACGTGCCCAGCTTGATCTTCTTCGTGGTCGCACCCTCCACGACGGACCCGTCACGGAGCCACTGGTACGAGAACTTCACGCCCCGCGCGTTCCAGTCGCCCGGCCCGGCGGTCAGCTTCTTGCCGACCTTCGGCGTACCGGACACCGTGACCGCACTGCCCTCGCGGAGCGCCAGCTTCGGCGCAGCGACCGTCGCCGACACCGTGTCCACCTGGTCGCCGACCGCGTTGTGCAGGTGCAGCAGCAGCACGCTCGCGGACGAGGTGCCTGCGGAGCGGGTCACCGGGATCGAGCCGCTGTCCGGGAAGAGGACTCCCCCGAACGACAGCGCCGGTGCGGACGGGTCGAACGTCGCGGACTTCGTGTCGTCGACCACGTACGAGCCACTCGTCGCCAGTGCCGGTGCGTACGCCGACTCGGTGAGCACCGAGTAGTCGAACGCGCCGGTGACACCGATCGCCTCCTGCGAGACGGTCAGCACCTTCACCGCGCTGTCGAACGTGTTGACGTCCTGACCGGGCGCACCCCCGTTCAGCGGCTGAGAGTCGAGCGTCGCACCGGTGGCGAGGTCGATCGTCGTCGCGAACGTGGCGTCCACCGTGGCCGACTTGGCGTCGTACACCAGGTAGTCCGGCGTGCCGTCACGGTCGGCGTCGATGAGCACCTCGACGTTGGTCACAGCGCCGGGGTTGGCGTCGGGACCGGTCGTCTGGACGCCGAACGCCAGCGTGCCGTCCGACGCGTTCGCGCCGTAGGCCCTGATGTCCGCCGCCTGGAGCGACTGCTTCGCCGAACCGTCCGGGAACGACTCCTGGGGGTCGGTCCCGCCGAGGACGAACGGGGCCACGAGGGCTCCGGTCACACCGCGGCCGGCCAGGGCGATCGAGGTCTCGTTCGAGTCGCTCTCGAAGGACACGTCCGAACCGTGCACGGCGCTCACCGGCTTCGGCGCGGCGTAGGTGCCGATCCGCAGCGGGTTGAACTTCTTGTCGGTCGGCGTGAACGTGACGAGACCGGTGGCAGCGGAGACGAACTCGCGCTGGTACCCGAGCGTCGTCGACTCCTGCGTCGGGTCGATCGTGCGCCCGACCTTCGTCGGGTCGGCGATCGTCATCGTCAGGGTGACGGTGGCGGTGCCGTGCGGCACGACCGTGACGCGCTGCTTGTCGATCGAGAACGCGACGCCGGACTGCGCGACGCGGGACTCGTAGGCCACGTCGTACGTGTGCGGCCGACCGTCGGTGTTCTTGATCTGCAGCGTGCGCTTCTCGGTGGTCGGCGAGGCGACCTCGACGACACCGAACGACGCCGTGACGAGCTGGTCGTTCTCGACGCTGCGCACCGTGGTGCCGGCGGTGACCGCCTGCAGCGCGTCGACGCGACCGGTCCCCTGCCGCAGCAGGGTCGCGTTCCCGTCACCGTCCCGCACGTCGTGCGTCGCGGTGTTCATGATCGTCGCCTTGACGTCCGGTGCCGACCACGTCGGGTGCGACTCGAACGTCAGCGCGGCGATGCCCGCCACGTCCGGCGTCGCCATCGAGGTGCCGCTCATCGACATGCGTCCGTCACCGGTGCCGTTGGCCGCGGAGATCACGTTGACCCCGGGGCCGGCGACGTCCGGCTTGACGATGTCGTCGAACGACCCGTGGACACCACGGCTGGTGAACTGCGCGAGCGTGTTCACGGCGTCGGCGTCGGTCGCGAGCTGGAAGCCCTTGAGCTCGTCGGCGAACTTCACGTGCAGGGTCCCGGCCTGGGCAGCGGACTGGAGGCTCGCAGCACTGTCCGCCGTCAGCTCGGCACCCGGGATGGTCGCGTTCCCCGCGATCCCGCTGTCGAAGGTGTTGATCGTCCCGGCGAGCAGGACGCCGACTCCGCCGGCGGCCTGGACGTTGTTGAACCGGACACCGGAGCCGCACTCGAGCGCACCGTCCGTCCACTTCAGCCAGACGACCTTGCCCTTGACCTTCGCGGCCTCGTCCGCGCTGAAGGCAGCGCAGCCGTCCACGTTCGTGGTCGGGACGACGACGTCACCCTCGACCGGCAGCGTGCCCTGGTAGTTCTGCGAGTACTGCGCGCGGTAGGTCTTCGCGACGTCAGCGGGAGCGGTCGCCTGGACGCCGTCGTAGAGGCTCTGGCCGGTGGCGCTCGCGGCGACCGTCAGGGCTCCTTCGGCGTTGCCCGGCGACCCACCGATGTCGGTGAAGTCGTCGGCGTTGCCCGAGGCGATCACCGGCAGCACACCGCGGGCGGTGAGCGCGTCGATCTTGGCGTTGTCGGGGTCGTCCGGTGCACCGTAGTCGGAGCCGAGCGACAGGTTGAGGACGTTGATGTCCTTGCCCTCGGTCAGTGCCTGGCCGACCCAGTCGAGCGCGGCACCGGTCACGTCGGTCGAACCGCCGCCGTCACCGAAGACCTTGAGGGCGTAGAGCCCGGCCTCCGGTGCGGTGCCGGGGCCGATCCACATGTCCTGCACGGACTGCGTGGTCAGCTTCTCGTAGTCCCCCTCGAAGGTCTTCTTGTCGGCGTCGAGGCCGTACCCGGCGATGGTGCCGGAGACGTGGGTGCCGTGGTCGCCGCCCTTGCCGTCGATCGGGTTGTCGTCGGGCTTCGGCGTCGGGTCGTACGCCGGGGAGGCCGGGTCCGCGTTGTACGTGGGACCGGCGAAGTCGTGGCCGCCGAGGAACTTCTTCGCGTCGAACCAGCTCGGGTCCGGGGCGCTCGAGCTCGCGAGCGCCTGCTCGTATGCCTCCGTCGTGCCGGGGCCGCCGAAGTCCGCCTGCGTGTAGTCGAGCCCGGTGTCGAGCACGGCGACGTTCACGCCCTTGCCGGTGTGGCCGGTCTGCTGCCACGCGTCGAGGGCGCGGGTGTAGACGTCGCTCGCCGCGTTCTTCGGGCTGACGCCGTCGGCGCCGGGCTTGACGACGTCGGGGTCGACGCCGCTCGGGGCCGCGTCGGCGCTGTCGCTGACGGTCGGGTCGACGATCTTCTTCGGCGTGAGCGGGATGACGCTCTCGACGTCGGAGCGCTCGGCGACCTTGCGGAGCGCTGCCACGTCGGCCACGACGGCGACACCGGGGACGGTGTACTCGGTCGTGTAGAGCTCGGTCGCGTCGGCGTCGGCGGACTGTACGGCGTCGCGGACGTCCTCGGTCGTCGACTTGATCGCCGACAGCCGCTGCTTCGCGGCGCCCGACGGGCTCTTCGACTGCGTGAGGTCGCCGCCCTTCGCCTTGGCGTCCACGGCGAGCGCTCCCTCGCCGGTCGTCCGCACGAAGGCGGCGATCGTCGTCTGGGGCTTCGCGCTCCGCAGCGGTGCCGACAGCTTGAGGTCGGCCGATGCGACACCGGCCGGCGCGGCAGACGCCGTGCCACCGACGGCGAGACCGCCGCAGGCGAGGGCTCCGGCCGCGACGAGTGCGGTGACGACTCGGGTCATGCGTCTCGGGTTGGGGGTGTTCGGGTCCTGTGTTGCACGGTTCACTGGGCGCACTCCTGGCTCCGTCCGTGTTGCTTGGGAATTGCTCAGAAGCTATGTGCTGCTGCTCAGGTGCGGGAGTCGGCACTTTGGGGGACGTCCCCCGTTCGGGGGTACCCCGTTCCTGCGATCTTGCACAGTGGTGTGCAAGTTATTACGATGGGTGGCGTGACCAGTCCTGACGCCCCAGTCCGCGCTCCGCGCCGCGATGCGACCGAGAACCGGGCCGCACTGCTCGACGCCGCGAAGACCGCCCTGCAGCGGGACCCGGACGCCTCGATCGAGTCGATCGCGGCCGTCGCCGGGCTCTCCCGTCGTGCGGTCTACGGACATTTCCCCTCCCGCGACGACCTCGTCCGCGCCGTCGTCACCGCCGGGGCGTCCCGGATCGCCGCCGCGATGCCGACCTCCTCGGACCTCGGCGACCTGCCCCCCGCCGCCCGCATCGCCGCCATCGCGGTCACCCTCTGGTCAGAGGTCTCGCACGTCCGCTCGATGGCCCGCATCGCCGTCAGGAGCCCGTTCGGCGAGTCCGTCGCCGAGGTGTTCGCACCGCTCAGGGCCCAGGTCCGCGACGCCTGTGCGCTCGGGATCGCCGAGGGCTCGATGCGCGACGACGTCGACGCCGCCACGCTCGGCCGGCTGGTCGAGGGGGCCTGCATCGCCGTCCTCGACGAAGCCACCCGCTCCGCCACCCCGGACGACGAGGGGCGCAGGATGGTCGTCATCTCGGCACTCGGGATGGCCGGCATCGACTGGCGCACCGCACTCCTCACCGAACCCATCAGCTCCGAAGAGGACCTCGCATGACCACGCTCGAGATCGACCACGCCGGCATCGGCGAGGAGCCCGGCGCGGCCCTCCCCGTCGTGTCCGCCGTCGCCGGACCGCACCGTCCGGGCATCGTCGCCGTCGAGACCGAGCAGGCGCCGGTCCTGGCGTCGCTCGTCGCCGGCGGCCGCATGAAGCCCGAGACCGGACGCGTGCTCGTCGACGGACACGACGACCCCGCGGCGATCCGACGGGCGTTCGCGCTCGTGGACACCCCCGGGATCGCCGAACCCTTCCCCGTGATGACGCTCCGCCGGATCGTGCGCGAAGAGCTCGCGTTCGCCGGGCGTCGTCCCTCCCGCGAGCACGTCGACACCGTGCTCGACGAACTCGGCATGACCGCGTACGCCGACACCCACGTGCAGCGCGTGCCGACCGACGTCCGCGTGCGGCTGCTCGTCGAGCTCGCACTGCTCCGCGACGGGGTCACCGGCCTCGTGATCACCTCCCCGGAACGTCACGGCGGCTCGGTCGAGGGCTGGTTCGCCGTCGTGCGGGACGTCGCGATGCGCGGCGTCACCGTCCTGCTCGTCACCTCGAAGGCCGCGGCGGCCACCGCCGAGCGCCTCCTGGCGACCATCCCCGTGCCCACTGAGGACACGGCTGTACCCGAAGGTCCCGATGACGCGACCAGCACCACCGGAGGCGAGCCGAGCCTCCCGTCGGAATCCCTGGAGACCCGCTCGTGACCACCACCTCGCTCATCCGCGCGGAACTCGCGCGACTCACCGCAACCCCGCTCGCACGGCTCGCGTTCATCGCGCTCATGGTCGTGCCGCTGCTCTACGGCGGCGCGTACCTGTGGGCGAACCGCGACCCGTACGCCAAGCTCGACCAGGTCCCGGCCGCGATCGTCAACCAGGACGCCGGTGCCACGCTCGACGGTGACACCGTGAACTACGGCAAGGACGTCACGAAGCGCGCCATCGACGGCGGTGACTTCAAGTGGTCGAAGACCTCGGCGGCGGACGCCCGCTCCGGGGTCCGCAACGGCACGTACGACTTCGTCGTGACGATCCCGCACGACTTCTCGGAATCCCTGGTGTCGGCGCAGTCGAACGACCCGAAGCGCGCAGAACTCGTGATGACGACGGCGGACACGAACTCGTACCTCGCCTCGACGATCGCGGAGCAGGCGGGCAAGACCATGCGCACGGCCGTGGCCGAGCAGGTCGGCAAGAAGGCCGCGAAGACGCTGCTCGTCGGGCTCGCCGACGTGCGCGACAGCCTCGGGGACGCGGTCGACGGCGCGGGGCAGCTCGCCTCTGGTGCCACCACGGCGTCGAACGGTGCGGACCAGCTCGCTTCCGGGACGTCGCAGCTGCGCTCCGGCGCGTCCCAGCTCGCGTCCGGCACCGCCTCGCTCCCCGCCCAGACGACGAAGCTGAACGACGGCGCGCAGCAGGTCGCATCCGGTGCGTCGACCCTGTCGTCCGGGCTGCAATCGGCGAAGGAGCAGACTGCGGCGCTGCCGGCACAGACCGCGGCACTCGCGGACGGCGCCGCGAAGGTCGCTGCCGGCAACAAGACGCTGGCGGACGCCACCGATCCGGCGCTCGCGTTCATCGACGACGTGTCCGCGCAGAAAGTCGTCGACGCGGTCGCTGCACGCGCAGCCGAGCAGGGCGTGACGATCACACCAGAGGTGCAGGCGGTCCTGGAGGCAGGGGTCCAGCAGCAGCTCGACGACCCGAAGGTGCAGGCCGACCTCACCACCGCGAAGACCCAACTCCAGAAGGTCGACCAGCTGCGGGACGGCTCGCAGCAGGTGTCCGACGGCGCGTCGCAGCTCGCTGCCGCAGCACCCACCCTGAGCTCCGGGATCGCGACCGCCGCTTCGGGTGCGTCGACGCTGTCGGGCGGGGCGTCGCAGGTCGCTTCCGGGACCTCGGCGCTGGCTGCCGCTGCGCCGACGCTGTCGAACGGCGCAGCGACCCTGGCCTCCGGCACCGCGACCGCGGATGACGGCGCGCAGTCCCTGGCAACGGGGCTGCACTCGCTGCGGGACGGCGCATCGACGCTCGCGTCACAGCTCGACGAGGGCCGGACGAAGATCCCGGCGTCGAACGCGTCGGAGCGAGAGTCGCAGGCGTCGGTCATCTCCGACCCGGTGAAGGTCGGCGACGACAACGTGGCGGCTGCGGACAACTACGGCGCCGGGCTCGCGCCGTTCTTCATCTCGCTGGCGGCGTGGATCGGCATGTACGCGCTGTTCCTCATCCTCAAGCCGATCTCCAAGCGGGCCATCACGGCGGTGCGCAAGCCGCTGCAGATCGTCCTCGGTGGGTGGCTCACGCCCGTGGTGCTCGGGATCGTGCAGATGGTGGCGCTGTTCTTCATCGTGCGGTTCGCGCTCGACCTGAACGTCGTGCACGCCGGGGCGACGATCGGTGTGATGGTGCTGGCGTCGGCGACGTTCGCGGCGATCCTGATGGCGCTCAACGTGTTGCTCGGCTCCGTCGGGCAGTTCCTCGGGCTGGTGCTCATGCTCGTGCAGCTCGTCACGGCCGGCGGGACGTTCCCATGGCAGACGCTCCCCGGGCCGTTGGCAGCGCTCCACTTCGCGCTGCCGATGACGTACTCGGTCGACGCACTCCGGCAGACGATGTACGGCGGGTCGATGGGTGCGGCGTGGTCGGACGCGGGGACGCTCGCGTGCTGGCTCGTCGGCGCGCTGCTCGTCACCTTCGTGGTCGCTGCCCGCCAGGGACGCTCCCGCACGCTGCGCGACCTGCGCCCGAGCCTGATCGGGTAGGGGGCCGGGGCGCTCGGGTCCCTCGGGTCCCTCGGGTCCCCGAGCGAGCATCGAGGGAACAGGAAACGTCGGGTCGGCAGGCGCTACCCGACGTTTTCTGTTCCCTCGGGGGGCGCGGCGGGGGCGCGGCGGGAGCGCGCGGGCGGGTCAGGAGTGGGGGCGGCGGCCGAGCGGGGTGGTCGCCAAGGAACCGCCGAGCCACCGGGCGTCTTCGTCTGGGAGATCGTCGATCGCGTCGGCGTCGAGCACGGCGCCCGCGTCGTCGAGCGGGTGGAAGCCGATGGCCTCCCCCGCGCCGAGGTCTGCCGGAGATCCCGAATTCCTCGACAGCGCCCAGACGACGTGGTGCCCAGGCTCGGTGAGGTCGACGGTCGCGAGGACGAGCCGGACGAGGTCATCGGGCGAGGTCCACATGAGCAGCGCCCGTCGCGACGAGGGCTGCTCCCCGAACGCACCGATCCGCGCGGAGACGATCGACATCCCGTGCCGGTCGGCGAACAGACTGCCGAGGAGTTCCATCCCGGCCTTCGTCACGCCGTAGAACGAATCCGGCCGTGGGACTCGGTCACCGGGCACGCTTGCGGCGGGCACGTCCTCGGAGACCCGGCCGACGGCGTGGATCGAACTCGCCTGCACGACTCGCAGGACGCCGTTCGCCGCTGCCCGCTCGAGGACGTTCTTCGTGCCGGTGAGGTTCGCTGCGACCAGTGCGTCCCAGTCGGCCTCGGTGGGTATCCCGGCGAGGTGCACGACCGTGTCCACGCCGACGAGCGCGTTCTCGAGTGCGTCCTCGTCGTTGACCGACCCCGGCACGAACCGCTCCCCGTCGACGACCGCGTCGACGGGGACCCGTTCGTCGAGGAGCACGAGGTCGTGACCAGCAGCACGCAGGCGAGGACGGAGACTCGAACCGATCCTGCCTGCGGCCCCGGTGATGAGCAGCGTCGCCATGCATCGGACGCTACCCTCGCCTGCCCAGCAGTGCGGCGAGGTGCGCCAGGATCGCCGACCCGTGCACGGTCAGGTCGGACTTCGTCCAGCGCAGCACCGTCCAGCCCAACCGTTCGAGCTCCCGGTACCGGCGGATGTCCGCCGCCCACTGCCCTGGGTCAGTGCGGTGGTGGTCTCCCTCGTACTCGATCGCGATGCGCCGCTCCGGGTACGCCATGTCGACGCGCGCGACGAAGTACCCGCGTTCGTCGAAGACGTCGACCTGCAGGTCGGGTTCCGGAAGCCCGGCCCGGACGATGAGCAGGCGGCACCGGGTCTCTTGCGGTGAACTGGGTCCGACCCGGATGAGCTCGAGCGCCGCACGGAGCCGTTGCGCGCCGCGACAGGACCCGTGCAGCGCGAGCACCCGTCGCAGTTCCGCTGCTGTCGTCGCGCACCGGGGTTCCGTGACGATCGCGTCGCCGAGGGCCACGAGGTCGTCCAGGCCGAGCAACGATCCGCACTCGACCCAGCACGAGGCCGGAGTGCTGGACGGCATGCCCCACCGCTGCCGGACCTGTGCTCGTTCGGGAGTGGCGCGGTGCCCGACGACCCCGCTTCGCCGCATCTGCCCCGCCGGTCGGATGCTGCTGATGTGGACGCGATCGTCGAGGCCGCGTGGAAGCGGGAGCTCCCACAACGCTGCGGCCGAGACGTGACTGACGAACTGTCCTCGCAGGAGCACGGGGCGGAACGCCCTGATGCGTTCGACACCCTGCGGCGGAGCAGCGCTGTGCCACCGGACGGAGCGGGTCGGACGTTCGAGGTCGAGTCGGCGGAGTCGTTCGCGCGACACCCCCGCACGGTCGGCGGCGTGCACGTCGAACGACCGCGTACGGAGCGATGGTGGAAGCGGTCGTGGGCGCATCCCGCCACCGGTGCGCAGCTCCGGACGCAGCATCCGCCGGAGGTGCGACTCCGTGGAGAACCGGCGCCGAGCCTCCCGTGTGGAGAACTCGCCACCCACCCAGCGCACGCTCCCCACGGATCGAGGGAACAGAAATCGTCGGGTGGTGGATGCCGACTCGACGATTTCTGTTCCCTCGATCCCGCCACTCGGGGCGCGGGGAGCGCCGAGCGCGCGCGGGAGCGCGCGAGCGCGCGCGACACCGATACGATCGCAAGGACGCAAGCCGGAGGTCGATGCTGACTATGGGAGACGCGAAACCCGCGACGATCTACGACGTCGCTGCCCGGGCGGGGGTGTCGAAGTCGCTCGTCTCGCTCGTGCTGCAGCGCTCCCCTCGGGTGAGCGACGGACGACGGGCCGCCGTGCTCAAGGCGATCCAGGAGCTCGACTACCGTCCCTCCACCGCCGCCGTGTCGCTCGCCGGTACCCGCAGCCGCACCGTCGGCGTCGTGCTCGACGACTTCCGCAACCAGTGGTTCGTGGACCTGCTCACCGGGCTCCGCGAGTCGCTGCAGGACCAGGGGCACCGCCTCGTCGTCGCCGACCGGTTCCTCAACACCGGACTCGACGCCTCACCGGTGGAGGGGTTCCTCTCCATGCGGGTCGAGGGCATCGTCATCGCCGGCGAACCGGACACCGACCTCGCGATCCCCGCCTCGACCCCGCTCGTCATCGCCGGCGGCCGGGTCTCGATCCCCCGCGCGGACACCGTGGCGAACGACGACCGTGCGGGCGGACGGATGGCCGCCGAACACCTCATCGGCCTCGGGCACACCCGACTCGGGTTCGTGGGCGCCCGTTCAGCGGCCGCGACCGAACGCCTCGCCGGGTTCCGCGACGGTGTCGGCGAGGCGGCAACCGTGCACGTGTCGACCCTGCCGGAGGAACTCACCGAGGACGCCGGCTTCCGTGCCGCCACCGCGCTGTTCGACGAGCACCCCGACGTGACGGCGGTCTTCGGCGCGAACGACGTGATGGCGCTCGGCGCGATGTCCTCCCTCGCCCAGCGCGGACTCCGGGTCCCCGAGGACGTCTCCGTCATCGGCTACGACGACACCCCGGTCGCCGCGACGCGGTACGTCGGCCTGACGAGCATCGACGACCGCAGTGTCGAGATCGGCCGAGGCGCCGGCGAACGCCTGCTCGCACGCATCGCCGACCCGTCGCTCGCCGCGACGGAACTGCTGGTGGAGCCCCGCCTGGTCGCCCGCCGCACCACCGCCGAGCGCTGACGCGCGGCGCCCTGGAGGCTCCCCCGGTCACGACACCCCGCTCACCTCCGCCGAGTGGTCACCATCGGTCGGCGCGCGTCGCCTGCTCCGACGGGTTGCGACCACTGGACGAGACGCCGGCGGGGTGTCGCGACCAGTCGGGGCGGGGCGCGCGGCACGGTACGCGCGGCACGACGAGCGCGGCACGACACGGGGCGCTGCCCTCAGCGACCGAGGAGCCCGAGGCCGTGCGCCTGCTCGACGGCCTCGCGACGGCCGGAGACCCCGAGCTTCCGGTACACGCTCCTGACCTGGGTCTTCACGGTGTTCACCGACACGTGCAGCTCCGCCGCGACCTCCGGCAGGCTGAGCGGCTCCGCCAGCAGCCCGAGCACGACCGACTCACGCCCCGACAGCGTCACGGCGATGTCCGGTCCCGGCATCACCGACCTGAGCCCGAGCAACGGCTCCAGGTAGGCGCGCCCACGCTGGTCGTCCGCGGCCTCGACGAGCTGCAGGACGTCGTCCCGCGGCGGCGTCAGGAGCTCGCCGCGCATGCCGTGCCGCTCGAACAGGTCGAGCGCCTCGCGGAAGGACGCCACGGCACCGAGCACGTCGCCGGTCCGCCGGAGTGCGACGGCACGGAAGAGGACGAGCACCGCAGACGTCCTGGCCTCGTACCCGGACCGCACCGACACCGCGGTGACGACGCGCAGCGCCCGGTCCGGTTCGTCACGGGCGAGCGCGAGCGCCACGTGCTCCGCCGCCGTCCACGCCCGCACCGGCCCGAGCGCGTCCAGGGAGCGCTCCGCGTGCCGCAACTGCCCCGCCGCGAGCTGCAGGCGGATCCGGGAGCGGGCGAGCAACCGCGCCGCGACCCCGGTCGCCGCGCTCCGGAGCCGGAAGCGCTGCACCTCGGCGTCGTGCATCGCGAGCTGGTCCGCCGGTGGCACCCGTCCCGAGATGGTCGTCGCCCTTGCACGCAGCGCGAGCACGATCGGCCAGTGCTCGAACGCGCCGAAGAGTGGATCGATGCGCCGCAGCAGCCCGGTGACACGGTCGGGGTCGCCGTCCTCGAGCGCGACGACGGCGCTTGCCAGGACCCCGGTGGGCACGTCGAGCGCATCGCCGGCCTCGAGCAGGCGTCGCGCGACGTCGACCTCCCCGGCGAGGGCGTGCACGAACGCGGTGAGCCCGTCGACGGCGGCTTGCTGCAGCGGTCCGTCCGGCCCCCACGCCGGCTCGATGCCGGCGAGCGTCGCCAGGGCGCCCTCGGTGTCCCCGTCCATCAGCGCGGTCGCGGCGACCTGCTGCAGGACGTAGGGGAGGCGCGGTGCCAGTTCCGTGCGCGCGTCACCGTCGAGCACGGCGAGGGCCCGGCCCACGGTCGCCGCGGCGCGACGGGCGCCACGGTCGTCGCCGGCGATGCGTCGCGCCTGGGCGTCGACGGCGGCGAGGAACGGCAGCTCGTGGGCAGGGAGGCCGGACGTCCGCGCGGCGATCGCTGGCAGCACGGCGGCGTTCACGCGGGACGCCCGTGCGTGGTGCCGGTCGGCGGCCGCCTCTGCCCGGGCGATCGCGGCGAGGACCACCGGGTGGTCGGCTGCTCGGCGCGGCTGGATCGGGTCGAGGATGCGGGCGATCGCCGGTGCTCCCGGTCCGGTGATGCGGGTCCAGTTGCGGACGAGGACCTCGGAGAGGACGTCGAGGTCGCCGAGCTGCACGGCGGCGTCGATCGCCGGGACGGTCGCCTCGTGCTCGAGCGACCACGCCACCGCCTGCTCGGCGCGGGCCCTGACCCCCTCGGGGTCACGACGGGCGGCGGCACGCCGGAGTGCGGCGGCGACCGCGGGGTGCCACGTGAACGCATCGGTCTGGTCGACGCCGCCGAACCCGGCGGCGCCGAACCCGGCGGCGCCGAGCCCAGCAGCGACAGCGGCTCGGTACGGCGCGACGAGGTCGGTCACGCCGGTCAGGTGCCGGACGAGGTCGGCCGGGGCGTGCGCGGCGGTCGCGGCACGTTCGGCGAAGTCCCGGAGCCCCGGGTCGTCGAGCGTCGCCTCGACCCATTCCGCTGCTGCACGGTCGGTGGCTCGGCGGAACCTGGCGGACACGTCGACGGGCGGACGGTCCTCGGCGGCGAGGAGCCCGCTCGCGGCGGCCAGCACGCCGGCGTTGCCCGCCGCGGACTCCGTCGCCCGTGCGACGACCGCGGGTGCCACGACGACGCCGACCGCACGGCCGACCAGGGTGGCGGTCTCCGCGGCGTCGAGGGCGAGGTCGCCCGGCCCGATCCGGACCGGGTCGTCGATCCCGTCGGGCCCGGGGACCCTGCCCGCCAGCACCAGCGCACCGTGTGCGGCGAACTCGACCACGGCACGGGAGCCGGCCGCCCCGAGGAGGTGCGCGTCGTCGACGAGGAGGGCGTGCCTCCCGTCCGGGTCACCGGCGGCGGCGACCGCCACCGCGGACGTGACCGCCTCGTCGCCCGCGCCGGCCGAGACGACCACCACCGTGCGTCGTGTCCGGTCGGCCCAGTCCTCGACGAGTGTCGTGACCCCGGCGCGCGGCGGCCCCTCGACGACGACCGGGCACCCGTCGTCGAGCGCGCGCTCGACGCGGTCGACGAGACGGGGCCGGTGCACGACGGGCGCGTCGGCACGCCGGACCACCGGTCCGGTCGTGCCGATCTGCGGGCGCGGGAGCGGGGTCACTGCGTCAGGCGGCGAACCGCTCCACGCGGAGGACGCACGACAGACCGCTCTCGGACGTGTCGATGGTGGTGTCCCAGTCCTTCGAGGCCTTGGCGTCCACGCCGTCGACGTCGACCTCCTTGACGGCCCGGGTGTCCGACGCGCCCTTCAGGAGCGAGACGTAGACGCGGTAGCTCTGCGCACTGTCCTCGGGGTTCTCGGCCGTTCCCTTCACGGACCACGACGACCCGTCACGCTTGCACGAGGTGACCTGGACGTCCTTGACCGCGCCGACGTAGTCGCCGTCGCCGCCTGCAGGGGTCTGCACCTCGGTGATCGCCGGCTGCTCGGTGGCGGACGCCGACGCGGACGCGGACGCCTTGCCGTCCGGGGCGTCACCGGAGCACCCGGCGAGGCCGAGTCCCAGTGCGGCGACCCCGACGAGGGCGAGCAGTCGGACGGAGACGGAGCGCGTGGGGCGCAGGGTCATCGGTGTTCCTTCCTGGAGCGGCGGCGGTTCCCGACGACCGCCAGTGCGAGGCCGAGCAGCACCATCAGGGCGGCTGCGGCCAGCGCCGGGGCGGCGTCCGCCCCGGTGAACGCGAGGGCAGGGACCCCCGCAGCGGGACGGGTGGTGATCCGGACGCTGTCGGGCGCGGACACGACCGGGTCGTCACCGGGCAGGGCCCCGGGTGGCGGCGTCCCGATCGCCGTCGCGCTGTTGACAACCGTACCCGCGGCGCCGTCGGACTGTCCGACCGTGTAGGCGGCGGTCGCGGTGACGCGCTCCCCCGGCTCGAGCACGCCGGGCGTCCCGGGCCACTGGCCGTAGACGACGGTGCCGAGCCCGGGAAGCCGGTCGTCGACGTGCACGTCGTGCAGCGTCACGGTGCCGGTGTTCACGAGCGTGAAGCCGTACTGCAGCTGCTGTCCGACGGTGCCGTCGGTGCCCTCGGCGTACTGCACGGTCTTCGTGATCGTCAGGTCGCCGACCGCTCCGGCGTCCCCGACCGGCACCGTGGCACCGGACGGGTCACTCACGACGACGACGCCGGTCGGGCCCGAGCCGGACGCGGTCGCGGTGTTCACGACCGTGCCGGCGTCGACGTCGGCCTGGGTGACCGTGTACCTCGCGGTACCGGTGGCGGTCTGGCCGATGTCGAGTCGTCCGGGGGTCCCCGGCCACGTCCACGTGACGCCGGAGAGCCCGGCCATCGGGTCGTCGAGTCCGACGTCCGTCAGGATCGCGTTGCCGTCGTTCGTGACGCGGAACGTGTAGTCCACGGTGTCGCCGACCGCGCCGCTCCCCGACAGTTCGCCGGTCTTCACGAGCGTCAGGTGTGGCGCCGTCGGCAGGCTGATCCCGGCGTTCGACGAGTCGTTCACCGGCACGCCGTCCGGGGCGTACCCGGTGGCCGTCGCGGGCGAGGTCACGAGACCCGCGTCAACGTCGGCCTGCGTCAGTACGTACGTGGCGTCCGCCGTGACGGACTGCCCGGGCGTCAGCACGCCGCTGGTGCCCGGCCACTGGTAGGTGATCGCGGAGACGCCGGCCTGGGCGTCGCGGACCGAGACGCCGTACAGGGTCTGGTCCCCGCCGTTCGTCACGACGTAGTGGAAGCGCACGGTGTCACCCGCGACGCCGGTGGCCCCGGGTGCGAGCTGTGCGGTCTTCACGATCGTGATGCCCGGCGTGGCGCTCGGCGTCGGCACGGTGGCGGACCCGCCGGCCGAAGCCGAGGTCCCGTCCGGCCCGGTGCCCGTGGCGCGCGCGGTGTTCACGACCCCGCCCGCGTCGACGTCGGCCTGCGTGAGGACCGAGGTCCCGGTGATCCGGACGGTCTGCCCGGGTGCGAGGACACCCGCGCCACCCGGCCAGGTCGTGCCCGTCGTGGCGAACCCTGCGAGGTCGTCCGTGACGGCGACGTCGGTGAGGGTCACCGCGCCGGAGTTCCGCACGTCGATCGTCCACCGGACGGTGCTGCCGGCGGTGCCACTGCCCGCGAGGGTCCCCGACTTCACCACGGACAGCCCCGGGGTCCCGGAGATCGTCGTGGCGCCGTCGTCGGACGCCCGCACGGTCGCCCCGGCGGCGCTCGTGCCCGAGGTCGTCGCCGTGGACGCGATCCGCCCGCGGTCGACGTCCGCCTGCGTCAGCGTGTAGGTCGCCGTCGCCGTCGCGGACTGCCCGGGGCGGAGCACCCCGGACGCACCCGGCCACTGCACGCTAATCGCGCCGAGCCCCTGCTGGCCGTCGGCGACCGTGACACCGGAGAGCGTCGCCGTGCCGGTGTTCGTGACGCTGAACGTGTACGCCACCCGGTCGCCTGCTCGACCGGCGGCCCCGTCGGCGAGCTGCTGGGTCTTGTCGATGGTGATCCCGGCGGCGGCGGCAGCGAGTCCGACGGTCGCCGAACCGGAGGCCGTCACCGGCCCACCCGTCGGCGGGTTCGCCGTGGCGGTCGCGGTGTTCAGCACGCTGCCGGCGTCGATGTCGTCCTGGGTCACCGTGTACGCGGCGGTCGCCGTGGCGGCGGCACCCGGTGCGAGCGTGCCGTCGAACGAGTCGGCGAAGCGCAGCGCGCCGAGCCCCGGCAGCGGGTCGGTCGCCGCGACGTCGTGGAGCGTCGTGGTCCCGGCGTTCCGCACGGTGACGGTGTAGTCGACCGTGTCACCGACCGATCCGGTGGCGCCGTCGCGGAGCGCGCCGGACTTGGTCACCGCGAGCGACGGCGCTCCGGGCAGCACCACGGTCGCGTCGGCGGTCGCCTCGACGGACGGCCCGGTCGGCGGGGTGCCCGTGGCGGTCGCCGCGCTGCCGAGGGACCCGCGGTCGACGTCCCGCTGGGTGAGCGCGACCGTCGCGGTCGCCGTGACGGTCTGCCCCGGAGCGAGGACCCCGGCGGCACCCGGCCAGTCGTACGACACGGTGCCGACGCCGTCCTGCGCGTCGGTGACCGCGACGCCGTCCAGCGTCGAGGTGCCGGTGTTCGTCACGCGGTACGTGAACGTCACGACGTCGCCGGCCCGCGGCGCGGTGTCGCCGTCCGGCAGCGCCGCGGTCTTCGTGATGCCGATGCGGGCATCGGCGGGACCGGTCGCCACGGTCGCGGAGGCGTCGGCGGTCGCGGCCTGGCCGTCGGGCGCCGTCGCCGTGACGGTCGCCGGGTTGGCGACGCTGCCGCGGTCGAAGTCGGCCTGCGTGATCGTCGACGTGGCGGTGGCGGTGACGACCTGCCCCGGTGCGAGCACCCCGTCGGCCCCCGGCCACGGCCCGAACGCCACGTCGCCGAGCTGCGCGCGGAGCGCTGCCTGGTCGAGCGTCACGGTACCGGTGTTCGTCACGGTGAACGTCCACTGCACGGTGTCGCCCACGGCGCCGGTCGCGCCCGGTGCCAGGGCGCCCTGCTCGGACAGCGCGATCGCGGGCTTCGGTGCGATGGTCACGGCGGCCGAGTCGGACGCGGTGACGGTCCCGCCGCCGAGTCCGGTCCCGGTCGCGGTCGCACGGGAGGCCTGGCTCCCGGCATCGACGTCGGCCTGCGTGAGCGCGGTGGACGCCACTGCCCGTGCGGACTCCCCTGGTGCCAGGACCCCGGTGCGTCCCGGCCAGTCGACCCTGATGGTCGAGACACCGACGCGGTCGTCGGTCACGGTGACCCCGGAGAGCGTCGCGGTGCCGGTGTTCGTCACGACGTAGCCGAACTCGACGGTGTCGCCGGCGGCACCGGTGGAGCCGTCCGCGAGGCGCGCGGTCTTCGTGACGGCGATGCGCTGCTCGGCGGAGCGGAGCACGACGGTGGCGCTGTCGTCCTGCGCGCCGGGGTCCGTGACGCCGTCCGGTGTCGCCGCCGTCGCGGTCGCACGGTTGACCACGCTGCCCGCGTCGACGTCGGTCTGCGTGACGGTCGAGCGTGCGGTGGCGGTGACGGACTGTCCGGGCAGCAGGGTGCCGGCGGTGCCGTTCGGCCACGCGGACACCGTCGGGTCGGAGACGCCTGGCAGCGTGTCCGTGACGTCGACGTCGGTCAGCGTGACCGTGCCGGTGTTCGTGACGCGGTAGGTCCAGTCGATCCGGTCGCCGAGGACGCCCCGGGCGCCGTCGGCGAGCGCGCCGCGCTTGTCGATCGTCCACGAGCCGGCGCGGACAGTGTCGACCCCACCCGTCGCGGTGTCGCGCACGACGTCCCCGGCCGGGGTCGTCGCGGTCGTGGTCGCCGTGCTCTCGATCGAGCCGCGGTCGACGTCGGCCTGGGTCAGCACGTACGTCGCCGTGGCGGTGACCGACTGCCCGGGTGCGAGCTGTCCTGCGCGTGCCGGCCACGGGCCGAAGGTCACGGTGCCGAGGCGGGCCTGGTCGTCGTCGAGCGTGACGCCGTCGAGGGTCCGGTTGCCGGTGTTCGCGATCGTGAAGGTGAACGTGACGGCGTCGCCGGCCACGCCCGTGCCGCTCGTCACCCGCTCGTCCTTGACCAGCGCGATGCCGTCGGCCGGGTCCGCGGTGCGCACCGTGGTGCTGTCCGCGCCCGTGACCGGTGCCCCGGCCGGCGGGTTGCCGGTCGCGCTGGCGGCGTTCACGATGCTGCCGGCGTCGACGTCGGCCTGGGTGACCGTGTACTCCGCCGTCGCCGTCACGGTCTGCGACGGCGCGAGGGTGCCAGCGGTGCCCGGCCAGTCCGCGTCGATCGCGGACAGCCCGGCGAGGCGGTCGGACAGCGTCACGCCGGAGAGCGTGACGGTGCCGGTGTTCGTCGCCGTGAGCGTGTAGCGGACGGTGTCGCCGACGCGGCCGATGCCACCGTCGGTGTACGCGGCGGACTTCGAGAACGCCAGCGCGGCGTCGGGGACGATCACGACGGTCGCGGCGTCGGTGGCGCTGGCACGGTCACCCGATGGCGGGTTCCCGGTCGCGGTCACGGTGCTCGTCAGGGAGCCGCGGTCCACCTCGGCCTGCGTCAGCACGTGCGAGGCGGTCGCCGTCACGGTCTGCCCGGGCGCGAGGCGTCCGGCGGTGCCCGGCCAGGTGCCGTAGGCGATCGCGGAGACGTCGTCCTGGTCGTCCGCCGCGGTCACCCCGGTGAGGGTGACGTTGCCGGAGTTCGTGATCGTGTACCGGTACTCGACCCGGTCACCGGCGGCACCGGTGGCACCGTCCGCGAGGGTCGCCGACTTCACGACGCCGATCCGCGGGCCGGACGCTGCCGTCTGCACCGTCGCGGTGTCGGAGTCGTCCACGACGGAGCCGTCCGGCGCGGTGCCGGAGACGGTCGCGGAGTTCGTGACGGACCCGGCATCGACGTCGGACTGTGCGATCGTCGACGCCGCGGTCGCCGTGACGGTCTGCCCCGGCGCCAGGACACCGGTCGCGCCGGGCCAGGTGCCGACGGTCGGGTCGGAGATCCCGGCGAGGCCGTCCGCGACGGAGACGCCCGTCAGCGTGACGTTGCCCGTGTTGGCGATGGTGAAGGTCCAGCGGATACCCTCGCCGGCAGCGCCGGTGGCACCGGGCGCGAGCCGACCCGCCTTGGTGACCCGGAGCCCTGGAGCCGCCACGAGGTCGACGCCGGCGGTGTCGGTGGCGCGCACCGAGCCTCCCGTCGGGGCGGACCCGGTGGCGGTGGCGGCACTCGCGACGCGACCGGCGTCGATGTCCGCCTGGGTGAGGGCGTAGGTCGTCGTCGCGGTGACGGACTCGCCGGGGGCGAGGCGACCGGACGCACCGGGCCAGGCGCCGTAGGCGACGGTGCCGACACCCTGCTGCTCGTCGGCGACCCCGATGCCGGTGAGGGTCTGGTTGCCGGTGTTCGTGATCGTGTAGCCGAGGCGCACGGTGTCGCCGACCGTCGGCGTCCCGGTGCCGGTGCGCTCCTCGGTCTTGGTGAGTGCGATCGCCGGTGCGCCGTCGGACGTGCGGATCGTTGCACTGTCGGACGCGGTGACGTCGTCGCCGCGGGCCGGCGTCGCGGTGACCGTCGCACGGTTCACGACGGACCCGGCGTCGACGTCCGACTGGGTCACGGTGTAGGTGGCCTTCGCGGTCAGCGTCTGCCCGGGCGCGAGCGTGCCGTCGCCGTTCGGACCGTCGGCGACCGTGACCGGGCCGAGGCCGACGAGCTCGTCGGCGACCCGGCTCGCGGTCAGCGTGACCTGTCCGGTGTTCGTGATCGTGAACGTGTACCCCACGACGTCACCGACCCGGCCCGTGCCGCCACCGAGGTACGCCGCCTGCTTCTGGACCGAGACGCCCGTCGGGGCCGTCAGCGCGACACTGCCACGGGCGGTGTCGGACACGGTGGTGCCACGAGGGGCGGTCCCCGTGGTCTCGGCGGTGCTGGCGACGGAACCGCGGTCGACGTCCGCCTGCGTCAGCGTGACGGTCGCCGTCGCGGTGACGGACTGTCCAGGGGCGAGGGTCCCGACCGCGGACGGCCAGCTGCCGAACGCGATGTCGGACAGCCCGGGCTGTGCGTCGGTCAGCGTGACACCGGACAGTGTCGCCGTGCCGGTGTTGGTGACCGTGAAGCCGAGCCGGACGGTGTCGCCCGCGACGCCGGCTGCCCCGTCGGCGAGCCGCTCGGTCTTGTCGATCCGGATCCCCGGCGCTGCTGCGGCGAGCGGCACGGTGGCCGCGTCGCTCGCGGTGACGGTGTCGCCGGCTGGCGTGGTGCCGGACGCGGTGGCGTCGTTCGCGACGCTCCCCGCGTCGACGTCGGCCTGGGTGACCCGGTACGTCGCGGTGCCGGTGACGACCTGTCCCGGTGCGAGTCGGCCGGTCGTGGACGGCCAGTCGGCGATCGTCACGGCGGACAGCCCGCTCAGGACGTCGTCGATGCCGACGCCCGTGAGCGTGACGTTGCCGGTGTTCTCGACGCGGAAGCCGTACCGGACGGTGTCGCCGACCGCGCCGGTCGCCCCGGCGAGGGTCGCGGTCTTGTCGACGGTGATCGACCCGCGCGGTGCGACGGTCGCGCTGCCGTCGTCGGAGTCGGACACGGCGGCACCCCGCGGCGGCGTGCCCGTCGTGATCGCCGTGCTCGAGACCGAGCCACGGTCGACGTCGGCCTGCGTGAGCGTGTACGTGGCGTGGGCGACGACGGACTGCCCGGGGGCGAGTCGCCCGGTCGTGGACGGCCAGGCGTCGAAGCGGACGCCGGAGACACCCTGCTGCGAGTCGCTGACCCCGACGCCGGTGAGGGTCACGTCGCCGGTGTTCGTCACGGTGAAGGTCATGTCGACGAGGTCGCCGGCCACCCCGGTGGCGCCGTCGGTCAGTCGCTCGCCCTTCACGATGCGGATGCCGGGGGCGCCGCTCGTCGTGACGACGGTCCGGGTGCCGCTGCCGGACACGCTGGTGCCGGCGGGCGTGGACGCGGTCGTCGTGGCCGTGTTCGCGATCGACCCGGCGTCGACGTCGTCCTGCGTGACCGTGCGGTCCGCGGTGACGACGACGGCCTGCCCGGGTGCGAGCGTGCCCGCGGTGGTGTTCGGCCAGGTGGTGGTCGGGGTACCGAGCCCGGCGATCGGGTCGGCGACGGCGACGGCGGTGAGCGTCGTCTGTCCGGTGTTCGTCGCGGTGACGGTGTACCGGACGACGTCGCCGACCTGCACGGCGCGGATGTCGCCGCCGCCGACCGTCGCCGCGGTCTTCCTGGTGGCGACCGAGCTCGACGGGTCGAGCACGACCCGGCCGTCGGACGTGGCGCTCACCGGCGCACCGGTGCGCCGGTCGGTGGCGGTCGTCGTCGCGGCACTCGAGAGCGACACGTGGTCGTCGGTGTCCGCCGCCGCGCGGTCGACGTCGGCCTGCGTGAGCCGGTACGTCGCCGTCGCCGTGACGGACTGCCCCGGCGCGAGCGTGCCGGTGGTGCCGGACGGCCACGCGCCGAACGCGACACCGGACAGGCCCTGCTGCTCGTCGGTCAGGCCGACGCCGGTCAGCGTGGTCTTCCCGGTGTTCGTGACGGTGTAGCCGAACCGCACGATGTCCCCGGCGACACCGACCGACCCGTCGGTCAGCGCCTCGGTCTTGTCGAGCGTGATCGTCGGCGCTGGTGCGTCGGTCGCGGTGGTCGACGCTGCGGTCTTCGTGATCGCGGCTCCGGTCGGCGGGCTGGCGACCGCGTTTGCGGTGTTCACGACGCTGCCGGCGTCGACGTCCGCCTGGCTGACCGTGTACGCCGCGGTCGCCGTCGCCTGCTGCCCGGGGAGGACCGTCCCGGGCTTCGACGGGTCCGGCCAGGTGTACGACAGGACGCCGACGCCCTGCAGCTGGTCGGTCATCTGGAGCAGGTCGAGCGTCGTGTTGCCGGTGTTCGCGGCGGTCAGCGTGAAGCGGAGCTCGTCGCCCGCGCCGGCACCGCTGCCCGTCGGGACGCCCGTCTTGCTGAAGGAGAACGTGTTGACCTGCGTGATCGGCACCGTGCGGTAGCTCGTCGCCGTGACCGCTGCGCCGCTCGCTGGCGTCCCCGTGGTGGTCGCGGGGCTCGAGACGAAGCCGGCGTCGATGTCCGCCTGGGTCAACGTGTGCACGGCGGTCGCGGTGACGGTCTGTCCGGGCGTCAGGCGCCCGGCGGTGCCGGAGGGCCAGGTCCCGATCGTGATGCCGTCGCCGTTCGCACCGGCATCCCGGATCGTCACGCCGGTCAGCGTGAAGTCGCCGGTGTTCGTCACGGTGTAGCCGAGGTCCACCGGGTCGCCGGGCTTCGGCGTGCCGGTACCGGGGACCGTCGCGGTCTTGACGATGCCGATCGCCGCCGTGTTGTCGGCGTCGGTCGCGATCGTGACGGTGGCGTCGCCGGACGTGGTGGTGCCCGTCGGCGTGGTGGCGCTGATCGTCGCCGCGTTCGTGATCGAGCCGGCGTCGACGTCGGCCTGGGTGACGGTGTACCGGGCGACGGCGCGGACGCGCTCCCCCGGGGCGAGCGATCCGGCCGAACCGCCGGACCACTCGACGTTCGTCAGGGTCGGCGTGCCGGTGACCGGGGTCGCCGAGGCGAGGCCGACGAGCTGGTCGCGGAGCGCGATCCCGTCGAGCGTGACCGTGCCGGTGTTCGTCGCGAGGAACGAGAAGACGACGGTGTCGCCGACCTTCCCGCTCTGCACGGCCCCGTCCGAGCCGACGTCGTAGCGCGCGGTCTTCGTCAGGGACACGGCCGGGGTCGGGGTGATCGTGACCCCGGCGCTCGCGGTCGCGGTGACCCGGGTGCCGGCGGGGGTCGTGCCGAAGGCCGTCGCGACGGAGCTGATGCCGCCCGCGTCGACGTCGGACTGGCTCAGCGTGTAGCTGGCCGTGGCGGTGGCGCTCCGGCCGGGAGCGAGCGTGATCGTGGTGTCGCCGTCGGCGAAGACGACGCTCGAGATGCCGCGCTGGGCGTCCTGCACGCCGACGATGGTCAGCGTGACGTTGCCCGAGTTCGTGATGCGGTAGCGCATGTCGACCTGGTCGCCGGCGACGGCCGCGCGGGTGGTCGAGCCGTCCGCGGCGAAGGTCTCGGCCTTCGTGACGGTCAGGCCGGGGGCGGCGTCGTTCGTCGTCACGGTGGCCGACGCCGTCGCGGTGACGGTCGCGGGGTCGACGCCCGTGGGGGCGGTCCCGGTGACGGACGACGAGTCGACGAGGGATCCGGCGTCGACGTCGTCCTGCGTGATGGTGGAGGTGGTCGTCGCGGTGACGGACTGTCCTGGGGCGAGGGTGTTCGGCGCGTTGGGCCAGGCGTAGGTGACGGTGCCGCCGAGGGCATGCACGATCTCCGGCACGGACAGGGTCACGGTGCCGGTGTTCGTCGCGCGGTACGTCCAGGTCACGACGGACCCGACGCCGCCGGTGCCGCTCGTGACGGTGCCGCTCTCGGTGAGGGCGACCGCGGGCGAGCGGTTGGTGCTGACGGAGCCGGTGTCCGTGTCGCGGACGGTCGTCCCGCCCGGCGAGACACCCGTCGTCGTCGCCGTGCTCGAGATCGTGCCGGCGTCGACGTCCGCCTGGGTCAGCGCGTACGTCGCGGTGACGGTGACCGACTGCCCGGGGGCGAGCCGTCCGGCGGTGCCGGAGGGCCATGCGCCGTAGGTGAACGCGGAGATCCCGGACTGCGCGTCGGTGAGGCTGATGTTCGTCAGGGTCTGGTTGCCGGAGTTCGTGATCGTGTAGCCGAGGCGCACGGTGTCACCCGCGACACCGGTGGCGGTCGTGCCGAGCCGCTCGGTCTTGGCCAGGTCGATCGCGGGCGCACCACCGGCCGGCGTCACGGTCGTCGAACCGGTGCCGCGCACGGCGGAGCCGCCCGGAGTCGTGCCCGTCGTGGTCGCGGTGTTGACGATGCTGCCGGCGTCGATGTCCGCCTGGGTGATCGTGTACGTCGCGGTACCGCGGACGGTCTGTCCCGGCGCGAGCGTGCCGGAGGTGCCGGAGGGCCACGTGCCGTACGAGATCGTCGAGAGCCCGGACAGCGGGTCGCTGACGCCGACGCCGGTCAGGGTCGTGGTACCGGTGTTCGACACGTCGAAGCGGTACGTCACGGTGTCGCCGGCCCGGCCGGTCCCGCCGACGACGGCGCTCTTCGCGACCGCGATGCCGGGCGCCGCGGTGATCGCCGCCGATGCCGATGCGGGCGTCGTCACGGCGGTGCCGGAGGGCGTCGTCGCCGAGGCCGTCGCCCGGTTCGCGACGGTGCCCGCGTCGACGTCCGCCTGCGTCAGCGTGTACGACGCCGACGCGGTGGCCGACTGTCCCGGCGCGAGGCGACCCGCAGTGCCCGGCCACGTGGACGTCATCGCACCGAGGCCGGCGTGCGGGTCGGTGATCGCGACGTTCGTGAGGGTCTGGTTGCCCGAGTTGGTCACCCGGAGGGTGTAGACGAGGGTGTCACCGGCCCGGCCGGTGTACCCGCTGCCCGTCGCCACGCTCTTCGTGAAGCCGAGCGCCGGCGAGCCCGCGAGCGGGATCGTGCCGGAACCCTGCGCCGTCGCAGTCGTCGTGCCGGACGGACCGGACCCGGACGCTGTCGCGGTGTTCGTCACCGAGCCGGCGTCGATGTCCGCCTGGGTCACCGTGCCGGACGCCGTCGCGGTCGCGGACTGCCCCGGTGCGAGCGTCCCGGCGGTCCCCGGCCACGTGTAGGTCAACGAGGAGAGCCCGGCGAGCGAGTCCGTCGCGGCGACGGACGTCAGCGTGGTGTTGCCGGTGTTCGTGATGCGGAGCGTCCAGTCGGCGCGGTCGCCGGCGGTCCCGGTCGAGCCCGCGGCGAGCGAGCCGGTCTTCGTGACGGTGATCGACGCCGTGCGGTCGATCGACACGCTGGCCGCGGTGGCCTGGGACACGACGGTGTTCGACGGGGTCGTGCCGGCGATCGTCGCGGTGTTCCGGACGGTGCCCGCGTCGACCTGCGTCTGCGTCAGCGTGGACGTGGCGGTCGCGGTGACGGTCTGCCCCGGAGCGAGGCGCCCGGTGGCCCCCGGCCACGAGGACGTGATCGCGGAGAGCCCCGCGAGCTGGTCGGTGATCGTGACGCCGGTGAGCGTCACGTTGCCGGTGTTCCGCGCGGTGAAGGTCCAGCTCACGGTCGACCCGGCCGCGGCACCCGCCGGCGCCGTGCCCGCCTTCGTGAAGGACAGCGCGCCGGACGCCGGCACGACGAGCGTCGAGGGGGACGACACGGTGACGGCCGTGCCCGCGGGCGAACGACCCGTCGACTGCGCGGTGTTCACCACGCTGCCCGCGTCCACGTCCGCCTGGGTCAGCGTGTACGTCGCGGTCGCGGTGACGGACTGCCCCGGTGCGAGCGTGCCCGCGGTGCCGGAGGGCCACGTGCCGTACGCGATCGTGGAGACACCCGCGAGTGCGTCGGACACGGTGACACCGGTGAGCGTCTGGTTGCCGGTGTTCCGCGCCGTGAACGTGTAGTCCACGGTGTCACCGGCCTTGCCCGTCGCACCGGCGGCGAGCGCCCCGGTCTTCGACACGGCGATCCCGGGCGCCGCCGGCACCGTGGTGCGGGCCGATGCGGAGTTGGTCGCGGTGCTGCCGTCGGGCGCGGTCCCGGTCGCGGTGGCCGTGTTCGTCACGACCCCGGCGTCGACGTCCTTCTGGGTCAGCTTGTAGGTCGCCGTCGCGGTGGCGGACTGCCCGGGGGTCAGGCGGCCGGAGGCACCAGGCCACGAGTACGTCAGCGAGGACAGCCCGGTCAGCGGGTCGCTGACGGCCACCCCGGTGAGGGTCTGGTTGCCCGAGTTCCGGACGGTGAACGTGTAGTTCACGGTGTCCCCGACCGCACCGGTCGAGCCCGAGGCGAGCGCCCCGGACTTCGCGATCGCGATGCCGGGCGCACGGGTCACGGAGACCGCGGCGGAGCCCGTCGACGACGCCGGGGAGCCGGTGCCGTCGGCGCGGGTGTTCCCGGAGGCCGTCGCGGTGTTCACGACGCTGCCGGCGTCCACGTCCGCCTGCGTCAGCTTGTACGTCGCCGTCGCGGTCACCGTCTGGTTCGGGGCGAGCTGGCCACTGGTCCCTGGCCACGTGTACGTCAGCGCCGAGATGCCGGAGAGCCCGTCCGCGATCGCGACCCCGTACAGCGTGGTGTTGCCGGTGTTCGTCGCGCTGAACTGCCAGTTCACGGTGTCACCGACCCCGCCGGTCGCACCCGAGGCGAGCGAACCGGTCTTCGTGACGGCGATCTTCTGCGCCGCGGCCACGTTGACCGTCTTCGAGGTCTGGCCGCTCGTCACGGCCGTGCCCGACGGGTTCGTGCCGTTCGCGGTCGCGGTGTTCGTGATCGCCCCGGCGTCGACCTGCGCCTGCGTCAGCGTCGACGTGGCGGTCGCGGTGACGGACTGCCCCGGTGCGAGCTTGCCGGTGGTCCCCGACGCCCAGGTGCCGTAGGAGACCGCGGACAGCCCGGCCAGCGGGTCGGCGATCGCGACACCGGTGAGGGTGCGGTTGCCGCCGTTGGTCACCCGGAACGTCCAGTTCACGGTGTCCCCGGCACGCCCGGTCGCGCCGGACGCCAGGCTCCCGTCCTTGACGATGGTCAGACTGGAGGCATCGGTCACCCGGACCGTCGCCGTCGCGTCGGTCGCGGTGACGGTCCCACCCGTGGCGGCCGTCGCGGACGCACCAGCGGTGTTCACGACGCTGCCGGCGTCGACGTCGGTCTGCGTCAGCGCGTACGTCGCGGTCCCGGTCACGGACTGCCCGGGGGCGAGCGTGCCGCTCGTGCCGGACGGCCAGGTGCCGAACGTGATCGCCGACACCCCGGCGAGTCGGTCGGTGATGCTCGCGGACGTGACGGTCTGGTTGCCCGAGTTGGTCAGCGTGAACGACCAGGTCACGCCGTCGCCGGCCTTGCCGGTCGAGCCGGCGGCGATCGCACCGGTCTTGGCGAGCGTCAGCGCGTTCGCGGCGGGGATCGCCACGGTCGCCGTCGCGGTCGGTGCGGTGACGGTGCTGCCGGTGGCGCTCCGTCCGGCGGCGGTGGCCGTGTTCGTCAGCGAACCGGCATCGACCTGCGCCTGGGTCAGCGTCGAGGTCGCGGTTGCCGTGACGGACTGACCCGGCCCGAGCCTCCCGGCCGTGCCCTGCGGCCACGTGCCGTACGCGATGGAGGAGACGCCGGCGAGCTGGTCGGTGATCGTCGCACCGGTGATCGTCTGGGCACCGGAGTTCGTCAGACGGAACGACCAGTTCACGGTGTCGCCGGCCTTGCCGGTCGCTCCGGATGCCAGCGCACCGGACTTCGTCAGGGTGAGCGCGTTCGCGGCGCCGAGCGGCTGCGTGCGCGACGCGGTCGCGGTGGGCTTGGGGCCGCCGTCCGGGTCGGTGCCCGTGACGGAGGCGGTGTTCGTGACGGTGCCGGCGTCGACGTCGTTCTGCGTCAGCGTGTACGTGCCGGTGGCCGTGACGGACTGCCCGGCGGCGAGCGTCCCCGCAGTTCCGGACGGCCAGGAGCCGTAGGTCAGCGCGGAGAGCCCGGCGAGCGGGTCCGTGATCGCGACGCCGGACAGCGGGCCGGTGCCGGTGTTCGTCGCGGTGAAGGTGTAGTTCACGGTGTCGCCAGCCTTGCCGGTCGCACCGTTCGCCAGGGCGGACGTCTTCGTCAGGCCGAGGGCGGAGAGGTACGTGTTCGTGGAGGCGGTGTCGGTCACGGACACCGTGGTGTCGCTCGCGACCTGGCCGGTCGCGGTCACCGAGCTGGTGGTCGACGCTGCCGTGGGCGGCGGACCGGTGCACTGGACCGTGGCCGTCGCGCCCGACGCCAACGGTCCGGCGATGGTGGACGACGGCGTGCACGTCTCGGTGTCGGGGAACGTCAGGCGGATGTTCGACAGGGCGACCGACCCGTTGTTCGTCACCGTGATCGTGTAGGCCGTGTTCTCCGAGGCGATCCGGTACTGGTCGTTGGTCGAGCCGTCGAGGGTCTTCGACACGCTGAGCGCCGCCGTCGGCACGGACAGCACGGCGTTCTGCAGCAGGTAGGAGTCACCGCTCGTCCCGACCGTCAGGGTCATCGACGTGTCGCCCTTGTTGACACCGGAGAGCGTCTGGGTGTGCACGTCGACGCTCTGGTTCGTGAACGCGCTGGTGTCGCTCGTCTGCGTGTACCTGGCCGAGCCGTCCGCCTGCCCGACACCGATGTTGCCGCTCGCGCCCTTGGTGTTCAGGACCTCGGTCGCGGTGCCGCCCTGCGGGGTGTACCGCATGTAGTCGCCGGTGATGCCGCGGTCGCCCTCGTACAGCGTGTACCCGAACTTCACGCCCGACTGCAGCGCCGAGAAGCCGGTGAAGTTCACGGTCAGCGGGTTGTCCGACGCGGCCTCGCGGACGTGGCCCTGGTAGTAGATGACCTTGTGCGGGGCGCTCGCGGCGTTGCCGGGGATGTACTTGCCGTAGTCGTACACGACCGTCAGGGACCAGCCCGCGTAGCAGCCGGCGCCGACCGCGGCCCAGATGTTCCCGGCGCTGACGTTCAGCGCGGAACCGGTCGTCGCGTTCGCGAAGGCGCTCGTCACGTCGGCGCTCGCCGAGTAGTACAACGCGCTCGCCTGGCTCGTCGGGTCCTCGAGGAGGGCATCGGGCGCCACGGTCCGGATCGCGCCGGTGCCGACCTTGAGCTGCACGCCCTGCGTCCGGTACCCGTTCGCGGCGTCCGGTCGCGTGGCGTACCACTGCGAGCCGTTCGCGGAGTTCCCCGAGCAGGTCACGTTGCCCGAGCCGGTGAACACGCCCGTGTTCGCGCTCTAGTCGAGGTACGCCTTCGTCACGGTGGCACCGGATGGGATCGTCACGCTGCCGGTCGACGAGTTCGTGGTGAACCCGGACACCGTGTTCGAGTTCGTCATCTTGAAGTAGTCGTTGTACGACGTCGTGACGCCCGTGCCCGGGTTGTTCGCGTGCAGGTCGGTGCAGCTGCCGCTCGTGCTCGTCGCGGTGAGCGCGGTACCCGAGCACGCCAGGACGCCGTTGCCCGTCATGGTGAAGTCGCCGTTGACGGTCGCCTGGTAGTTCGGTGACTGATCGGCCCCGCTCCCCCACTGCACCACGGCCGCCTGCGCCACCCCGGTGGTGCCCAGGGCAACGCCGGTGGTCGGGATGAGCACGGCGAGGGCCAACGCGATCCCGCGGAACCACCGGGGACGCGCGACGGATTCCGACCGATGCCGAGGGGAACGGGACGCGAGCAGCACGTGTGTGACCTTCCGGACACGACGAGGAGACCCCCTCGTGTGGTCGGGTCCACGCGTGCAGGTCAGTTTGATCAGGGATTGCCGACCGCCTCAATGGCCAGCACTTCCGATCTTGGGGTGCGCGAAGGTCGAGGACCCCTCGTTCGGGGGTTTTTCACCCCGCCGTTCACCCTGTTCGGGGGACAGGTGTCGCCCATCGCGTCCGGTGGCGGGGGCTGCGGGTGCCGCACGTGCCGGACGTGCCGCACGTGCCGCACGTGCCGCTCGTGCCGGACTGGATCGAGTGCGCAGACGATGTGAGCGCTCCACCCCGGACGTCACCACTTCTGCGCACTCATCTGCCGGAGCTGGCATCCGCTGCCCCGGCCCCGATCGAGTGCGCAGACGTTGTCAGCGAACCACCCCGGACGTCGCCACTCCTGCGCACTCGGCAGCCGGAGCTGGCATCCGCTGCCCCGGCCCCGATCGAGTGCGCAGACGTTGTCACCGGACCACCCCGGACGTCGCCACTTCTGTGCACTCGGCAGCCGGACCCGGGACGGGTTCAGCGAGGGGGCGTGGCGTGCCGGACGATCCACGCGTGCATGACGATCGCGGCGGCCGCGGACGCGTTGATGCTCCGGGTGGAGCCGTACTGCGCGATCTCGAGGTGCCCGTCCGCGCCGGCGACGGCCTCGTCGGTCAGCCCGGGCCCCTCCTGCCCGAACAGGAACACGCAGCGCGCGGGGACCTCCGCGGTCTCGAGCATCTCGGCACCAGGGGTGTTGTCGATCGCGATGACCGGGCGTCCCTCGTCGCGCATCGCCTGCAGGAAGGACGCCACGTCGGGGTGGTTCCGCACGTGCTGGTACCGGTCCGTGACCATCGCCCCACGACGGTTCCAGCGCCGGCGCCCGATGATGTGCACGGTTCCCGCGAGGAACGCGTTCGCCGACCGGACGATCGACCCGATGTTCAGGTCGTGCTGCCAGTTCTCGATCGCCACGTCGAACCCGTGTCGACGGGTGTCGAGGTCAGCGACGATCGCCTCCATCGACCAGTACCGGTAGGCGTCGACGACGTTGCGGGTGTCCCCACGTTCGAGCAGCTCCGGGTCGAGCCGGGGATCGTCGGGCCACGGCCGCGGGTGCGGCCCGACCCCCTGCGTCGTGCGCTCATGGGTCGGCGCGGGCTCGTCGGTCACGGCTCCAGCGTACGGGCGAGCCGGCTCAGGGACCCTCGAGGCAGGCGATGCATCACCGTCGGGGTTCCGCCGCCCGGGTACCCGTTGCCGATCGACGCGAGATGAGCCAGGCGAGCACAGCGCCGACGAGCGCGAGACCCACCGGGACGATCAAGAGGCCGGGACCGCTGACCGTGGTCGCAGACCCCTCCATGGCCGAAGCGTGGACGATGGGCCCGATGGTCACGGCACCGTCGCCACTGAGCACGGACGCGAACGCCCACAGCCACAGCCCGCCGTCGATGACGACGCCCGACAGCAGCGCCAACAGCCCTCCGAGGAACGAGCCGAACAGTGTGCGCTGCGTGGTCATGAGAGCCATTCCGCCGCTCACTTCAGCTTGTGGCGAGGATGATCACGCCGTTCGATCGAACAGCGGGGTGAGCGGAACGCCAGGCGTTGATCAGTGAGACCTGAGCTGCACAGGCGGACGGCGACAATGCGGTCATTCGAAGACCCCCCTCTTGTTTGATGTGTGAAATCCTGGCGTTCCACACTCCACGTGTCAAGGAGTTTCGTCGACCTCGGAAATCAGCGGACGCGGGACTCGATCCCCGCGAGCAGGATGTCCAGTCCGAGGGAGAACCGGTCGTCGTACGAGTGCGACCCGAGGATCTCGCCGACGAGCGCGTGCCGCTCCGGGCGCCCGGCCTCGGCGTCACCACGACCGACCTGCACCCCGGCGTGCCCGACGACGAAGTCGTACACGACGAAGAACGCGTACATCGCCTCGGTGTCGGACAGTCCGGCGGAGCGGAGCGCGCCGACGACCTTCGCGACGACCGCGTCCGACTCGCTCGACACCAGCGGCGCCCGGCTGCTGTGCGACTCGAGCACGAGCGGGTGGGTGCGCATCAGGTCCCGGAAGGTGGTGGCGAACACGCGGACGATCTCCCGCCAGTCCGTCGGCCACACGAACGTCGCCGTGAACTCGTCGACCGTCCGGCGCACGAGCTCCGCGTGCAGGTCGTCGAGCCCGCCGATCGTCCGGTGCACCGTCATCGGCGCGACCCCGAGCCGGTTGCCGAGGGCACGGAACGACAGCCGCTCGAGACCGTCCTCGTTCGCGATCGCCGTCGCCGCGTCGATGACCTGCTCGCGGGTGAGCACGTTCGGCCGCCCCCGACGTCGTCGCGGAGCCGCCGGCACGACGGCGTCACCGGCCGTCGGTCGTGGGGTGGCGGACGGGCTTCCGGGTTCGACGAGCACGGGTGGTTCTCCTGGTTCGGGACGGGTCCCGCAGTTTCGGTACGGGTCTCGAAAATCGTACGGCAAAGCCGAACGACGTTCGGTGTCTCGACCATCTCGGGTCCGCGAGCGGCGCGCAAGAGCCGATCCGAGCCTCCCGGCCTTTTCCGAGCCGGCCACGGGCGGCGCCGCGACCGGCGCGCACTAGGGTGAGGAACATGGCAACCCGCGACGAGGTCGAGTGCTGGCTGACGGACATGGACGGCGTCCTCGTCCACGAGAACCAGGCGCTCCCCGGTGCCCCGGAACTCATCCAGCAGTGGCTCGACGAGGGCACGGAGTTCCTCGTCCTCACGAACAACTCGATCTTCACGCCGCGCGACCTCAGCGCCCGCCTGCGGTGGTCCGGCATCGACGTGCCGGAGGACCGTATCTGGACGAGCGCCCTCGCGACGGCGGACTTCTGCAAGTCGCAGATGCCGGGCGGCTCCGCGTTCGTCATCGGCGAGGCCGGCATGACCACCGCCCTCCACGAGGCCGGCTTCATCATGACCGAGACCGCCCCCGACTACGTCGTCGTCGGCGAGACCCGCAACTACTCGTTCGAGGCGATCACCAAGGCCGTCCGCCTGATCCGCGACGGCGCCCGCTTCATCGTCACGAACCCCGACGCGACTGGCCCGAGCGCCGAGGGCGTCCTGCCCGCGACGGGCGCCATCGCCGCGATGATCGAGAAGGCCACCGGCAAGCAGCCGTACGTGGTCGGCAAGCCGAACCCGATGATGTTCCGCTCCGCGATGAACCGGATCGGCGCGCACTCCGAGAACACCGGCATGATCGGCGACCGCATGGACACCGACGTGCAGGCCGGCATCGAAGCGGGGCTCCACACCGTGCTCGTCATGACGGGCATCAGCGACCAGGCCGAGATCGACCGCTACCCGTTCCGCCCGAGCGAGGTCATCTCCGGCGTCCACGAACTCGTCCGCACCGAACCCATCGAAGTCGAGATGTAGGTGCGCTGGGACCCGGACCGCTACGCGGCCTTCAGCGACGAGCGGTCGCGTCCGTTCCACGACCTGGTCGCCCGGATCGGACGGGAGGCTCCCCGTCGCGTCGTCGACCTGGGCTGCGGTCCCGGGGCCCTCACGGCCACCCTCGCGGAACGCTGGCCGTCGGCCCGCGTCGTCGGGATGGACTCCTCGGCGGAGATGCTCGCCGATGCGGCGAGCATCGCGTCCGCGCATCCGAACCTGTCGTTCGAGCAGCGTGCCATCGAGGACTGGTCCCCCACCGCGGAGGACGACGTCGTCGTGACGAACGCCGCGCTGCAGTGGGTCCCGTCGCACGTGTCGCTGCTACCGGGGTGGCTCGCCGCGATGCCGTCCGGGTCGTGGTTCGCGATGCAGGTCCCCGGGAACTTCGACTCCCCGTCACACGCGCTGATGCGGGCGGTCGCGGCCGACGGTCCGTGGGCGAGCGTGCTCGACGGCGTCCTGCGCGCCGATCCGGTGCTCGGCCCCGCCGGGTACCTCGAGCTGTTCGAATCGAACGGCTTCCACGCGGACGCGTGGGAGACGACCTACATGCAGCTCCTGCAGGGCCCGGATCCCGTGCTCGAGTGGGTCCGCGGCACGGGGCTCCGCCCGGCGCTGGCCGCCCTCGACGCCGCCGATCCCTCCGGCGCGCTGTCCAGTGCGTACGAGTCCGAGTACGCGGCCCGTCTGCGGCAGGCGTACCCGACGGGCCCGCATGGCACGGTCTACCCCTTCCGGCGCGTCTTCGCCGTCGCCCGCAGGTCCTGACGCCCGATCGCGCCCCCGCACGAACACCGCGCCCCGGCGCGACGGGGCGCGGTGTTCACAGCGGGGCGCAACCTGTGGGAGCGCGGGAGCTGGACGACAAACGCGGCACTACTGCACGGTGACGAGCGTACCGAGCGGGAGGGCGTTGATCGCGGCCACGGCGTCGGCGTCGAGGCGGACGCACCCGTGCGACACCGCTCCGGAGGTCTCGGCGTTCCAGTGCATGCCGATGAGCCCGCCGTCGTGTCCGCCGTACGGCTCGTCGGCCGCGGCGGAGTGCAGCGAGGTGAGCTGGATCGGGTGGTCGCCGGTGCCCTGGGACGGGTCGACGTAGCGCTGCTCGAGGTACCCCGTCACGTCGGTCGGCGTCGGGGTGTCCGCCGTGCCGACCCCGGCCGAGAAGCGCTGCTGCACGGCGCCCGACGCGGAGACGATCGAGACGCTCTGGTCCTTCGTCGAGATCACGACGCGGGACGTCGGCGTCGACACTTCCGTCAGGGACGCGACCGGCACCCAGGCCGAGGTCTGCGCGGCGGCCGATCCCCCGGCTGCGGAGGGCAGCTGCTGCCGGGCGGGGGTGAGCACGAGTTCCCACGGGCCCTCGCGGCGGAGCCCCACGACGGTCGTCGGCTGCCGCAGGAAGTCCGTCGCGGCGAAGCGGGCGACGGGCTCCGTTCGGTCCGAGCCGAACAGCGGCGCGTCCGCTCGCAGCCGGAAGACGGTGTCCGTCGTGACGGTGTCCCGCACCGGCATCAGCCCGCCGATGACCGCGGAGTACTGCGCCTCCGGGAGCGCCGCGAGCGCGGAGTCGCTCACGGACGGCACGGCGGGGGCGGAGGCGACCGGCCGGGCGGACGTCGACGCGGTGGAGGACGGCGCGGGCGTGCCACCGAGGAGCGGGATCGTGACGGCGCCGGCGGCGACGACGGCCGCTGCCGCGATGCCGACGGTGGTCCAGATGGTGCGCTTGCGCATGGGGTGGAGGTGCCTTCCTGTGGAGGCCGGCGCGGCGTCGGGTCGCCGCGCCGGGCCTCCAGTCCGGTCGCTGTGGATCAGCCGCTGACGACGGGCAGGTGGATGCCGGTCGCCACCGGGCTGGTGCCGGTACCGGTACCGGTCCCGCCTGCCGCGGCGGGCGCCGCCGTGACGGTGATCGCGAGCGGGTCGGTCAGCACCGACGCACCGGACGCGTCCACGACGTCGATCGTGTGCGAGCCCGCAGCGGTGCCCGCCGGGATGACGACGCTGCCGGTGACGGCGCCGGAGGCGTCGGGCGTGAGCGTGCCGACGACGACCGGGTCGCTGTGCAGCACGACGCGGTAGGACTCGCCTGCGGTGAAGCCGGTCCCGGCGAGCGCGAGCGACGAGCCCGCCTGCACCGACGTGCCGTTCGGCGCGGTGAGGTGCGCGGACAGGACCGAGGCCTGCCCGCCGGTGGCGACCACCTTCACGGAGCCGTCGTCAGCGACCGCCACCGTGGCGCTCGTCGCGGCGGCGAGGTCGAGCCGCTCCCACGAGCCGCTCGCGCTGCCGGACTGGTCGAGCGGGTCACCCGACGCGATCTCGGTCTGCGCGAGCACCGAGGTGCGCTGGGCATCGGTGAGGGTCGGGAACGCGGTGAGGAGCAGGTTCTCCGCACCGGTCGGGACGCTCGGGGCGAGACCCGTCGTGCCCGTCGCGGCGAAGCCGTAGTCGAGGCGCTCGTGGTAGACCTTGACGGCCGACGCACGGTCGGTGACGATCTGGGACGTGCCGCCGGGGATGGCCTTGCCGCCGTAGGGGTCGTTCTCGTACGGCTTCTCCGCGGCGATGCAGTTCGCCAGGGTGTCGCCGCACTTCGACTCGAGGTACGCGGTGAGCTCGGCCCGGGCCGGCTCGAGGACCTGCGTGCGGTACTGGGTGTCCGACCAGCGGGCTGCGAGCGCGGCCTCGCCGTCGATGCGCCCGCCCATGATGTCGAGCGGGTAGTGCACGCCGAGGACGATGCGGTCGTTGCCGTTCTCCGACGTGCGGGCGAGGATCTCCGGCGCGAGCTCGGGGACGAGCGTCGCGAGGGTGATGCCGGCCTGGTACGCCGTCGTCGTGTGGCCGCTCGGGTACGAGCCGCCGGTGCAGATGCCCTTCGTGCCGTAGCCGGCGTCGAGCACGACGTCGTTCGGCGAGAACTCCTTCGTCGTGTCGGTCTGCGGCGCGACGCGGGTGATGTCGAGCGTGCCGTCGGCGCTGGCCCACGCCTTGCCGACCCGGTTCGGCGTCACGGACGAGGCGTTCACGGTGGCCGGGGCGCAGCCCGTCTGGTCGTCGCCGGCCGGGAGCGTGGCCGTCGTGGCGCCCGGCAGGTACGGACGCGGGTAGCTGAAGTGCGCCTTGGCGTCACCGGTGCTGACGTAGGCGCCGGTGGTGCCGTTCGAGCTGTTGATGAGGGCGCTCGTCAGCGGCAGGTCACCGTTCGTCCGGCCGTCGACGTAGATCTTCTCGAGCGCGTCGCCGAGGCCCTGCGCCACCGTGAAGGACTGGTCGTAGGCGGTGTTCGTGGCGTTGTTGTACTCGGAGTCCTGCAGCGCCGTGAACTGCTGCGCCTTCGTCGCGTTCTGGTTGATCCACGAGGTCAGCTCGTCGTTCTTCGCGAGCGTCGCGGGGTCGACGACGGTGCCGTGCAGGTCGTTGACGCCGCTGGACTTCCAGAACGCGTCGTAGCCGCTGAGCAGCGAGACGAGGTCCGGCTTCGTGGTGTCGCTCGGGTAGCTCGCGGCGGAGGCCGTGAGCGGGTTGCCGATGACCAGGGCCGTCGCGACGCCCGCGACGATCACCCCCGTGGCCATGGCGCGTGCGGATGTGCGCATGCGTGGTTGCCGTCCGGAGCCGGACGGCGCTCCTCTCTGTGGACCGACGGCGTCGGTGTCGACTGGGATCGACGTGACGGTATGGAGGCTCGGTGTCGGTCCGAGGAACGGCCGGGGTCAGGCAGGTGAACCGGTCGGTGTGTCTGTGCGGGTTCGCAGGTCGTACCACTCCGGTACGGGGCGGCGTTGCTCGGCCAACGGGTTTGGGGGGACGTCGCGCCACCGCCGCTGGAGTCTGCGCGGAGCATCGTCCCGCCACGAGACGAGCCCACCGGCCACGATCCCGAGGGCCAACACCGCGAAGGCGCCGATCCCGATGACGCCGGCGATCGCCATCGTGCCGAGGTCACCCCGCGCCGTCGCCGACACCGCGATCGACCCGAAGTCCCAGAACGCGTGCAGCAGCACCGGCAGCAGCAGGCCGCCCGAGAGCCGCCGGGCGACGTACAGCACGGAGCCGAAGGACGCCGCGAACACGACCTGGATCAGCGTGGGGCCGATGCCGGCGCCGGCGAGGGCGTTGAGCAGGTGCAGCAGGCCGAAGAGCACGCACGAGACGATCCACACGCCGAACTCGGGCAGCCGCCGCCGGAGCCCCACGAGCAGCACGCCGCGGGTCATCAGCTCCTCGAAGACCCCGACGAACAGCACGCCGATGCCGAGCAGCAGGAAGTAGTGCCACGGGAGCGCCGTCCAGTCGACGAGCGGCAGCCGGACCAGGCAGACGACGAGGATCAGCGCCGGGGCGATCCACGTCCAGCGCAGCGGGCTCCTGGTCGTGTCGACCGTCGCGATGCGCCACCAGCCCAGCGCCGTCACGACGACGGCGAGCGCCAGCGCGGCGATGCCCTCCGGGACGACGAGCGCCCGGACCACGCTGTCGACCGTCTCGCCGAGGGAGGGGTAGTCGTCGCTCGGTCGGGACCGCCAGGCGCTGATGCCGGCGAACACCACGAGGGGTGCGAGGCCGACCAGGAGCGACGGCGGGACGGGCCAGCGCCGTCGTTCGGATGCCATGCCTGTTTGTACCATTGCGGTATGCGACTCCCTTCTCTGTCCACGATGGCGGAGGATTACGTCAAGCTCATCTGGAAGGCCCGCGAGCGCGGTGACACCGGCATCGCCACCCGGGACATCGCCGCGTCGCTGAAGGTGTCCGCGTCGACCGTCTCGGGCAACCTCCGGAAGCTCGACCGCGACGGCCTGATCGAGCACACCCCGTACTACGGCGTCGTGCTCACGCCCCTCGGACAGCAGGTCGCCGTGGCGATGGTCCGGCGGCACCGCCTGATCGAGTCGTTCCTGGTGTCCCGGCTGGGCTACACGTGGGACGAGGTGCACACGGAGGCAGAGGCGCTCGAACACGCGGTGTCGGAGACGTTCCTCGACCGTGTCGACGCCGACCTCGGGCACCCGACGCACGACCCGCACGGTGACCCGATCCCGCGTGCAGACGGCACGCTGCCGGACTCCCCCGGGGCGCTCCTCGGCACGATCGCGCCCGGCGCCTGCGGGACCGTCGGTCGGGTGTCGGACGACGACCCCTCGCTGCTGCGGTACTTCGACGAGCTCGGCGTCGGGCTCGGCACCCACCTCCGCGTGGAGCAGGTCAGGGACTACGCGGGGGTCATCGCGGTGTCCCGGCGCTCGGAGGACGGCACGGAGTCCCTCGTCGACCTGCCTGCCGCTGCCGCCGCCGCGATCTGGCTGGCCCCCGACGCCGACTGACCCCGGGGCGCGCTCGCCTCGCGCTGCCCGCGCGTGCCGCCGTGCCGGGCCGCCCGTGCCGTCCGATCGCCTCGGCTCAGCTCGGCGCGCGCGAACCCGACTGGTCACGACACCCCGTTCACGTCCGCCGAACGGTCACGAGTCGTCGCCCGGTGCAGCCTGCACCGACGTTCTCCGACCACTCGCCGATCACGAACGGTGTGTCGGACACCGAACCTCGACGGACACCGAACCTCGACGGGCCCCGGCCCCCGGAGCCCCGCCCCGCCCCTACCGCAGCGCCGGGGACGACGGGCGCCGGAACGGGGCCGCGATCGTCGGCAGGATGTCGCGGCGGTTGATCCAGAACACCACGATGGCCGCGACGAGGTGCACGATGCTCAGCACCCAGCGCCCGTTGGTGTCCGTCACGAAGAACTGCACCGCGAACAGCGCCGCGAGCGCGATCGCCGACCAGCGGTGGAACCGCAGCGCGATGATGATCGCGACACCGAGCAGGGTCTGCGACGCGGTCAGCATGAACTCCTCGACCTGCCTCGAGTCGAGCGGCAGCCCGCCGGTCGTGCCACCGCCGAGGACGTGCGCGATCGGCAGCGACCCGACGAGCAGCGACCACTGGTTCACCTTCGACGCGATGAGCGTGCCGATCGCCGCCCCGCCCATGCCGCGCAGCGCGAACAGTGCCGCGACGATGAACTCCGGCGCCTCGGTCGCCAGCGGCGCGAGCCACTGCACGAGGAAGTAGCTGTCGATGCCGAGCGCACTGCCCGACTCGACGAGGGCGTCGGCGAACGGCTCCGCCGAGGACAGGATGACGGCGGCGGCCACGACGAACAGCGCGACGATCGTCCAGCGCCGGGCGCGCTGCGGCATCGACGCGATGTTCCCGGCCATGCCGACGATCTCCTCGTCCTCACCGTCGTCGTCCGACACCTTCGACGCGCGCCACAGGTACACGACGAACGCGGCGAGCAGGACGAACCCGAACCACATCGGGATGGACCCCATCAGCGGGATGAGGAACGCGATGACGGCGAGGAGCGCCAGGAACCCGATGTCCACCCGCGACGACCGCGACAGCTCGAGCACCCGGGTGGCGGAGGCGGGCAGGGACCCGGCGCGGACGAAGCGCCGTGCGACGAGCAGCGAGATGATCACCACGAGTGGCCACCCGAACCCGAGCAGCAGGCGGTTCGAGCCGGTCATGTTGGCGGCGGCGAACTGCTCGTACGACGGGTCGTACCCGGAGCGGAACGCGTAGTACAGGTCGACGGCGTACTCGGGCAGCACGGCGATGAGCGCCAGGATCGCGATGGCCAGCGCGCCGGCGATGTCCTTCTGTGCGGCCTCGGCGGCCCAGGCGAGCAGGAACGACGCGGCGACGACGGCCGCGCCGAAGACGAGCAGGTCGACGACGGGGTTCGGCGCGAACCCGCCGACCCGGAAGACGACGGCCGGCAGCGCGATGGCGATGCAGATCGCGATGCGACCCCAGGCACTCGCGCCCATCCGGGACACCGGCAGATCGCGCGCCGGTGCAGGAGACAGGGTGTTCGTCATGGTGGTCCTCGTGGTCGAGCCATGACGCGGCGCACGGGAGCGGCTTCGGCCATGGCGGAACGGCCGAAGGTCTCGCTCGCCCCGACCGGAGTCGAAGGTGGTGCACCGGGCCGATCGTCGTGATGGCCAGTGTGTCGATGCACGCGCTGGGAGCTACTCCCCTTCGACACCCACTCTGGCGCGCGCCGATCCGCATGTGCAAGCCGATCGGCCCTGTTCGGCACCCCGAATCCGGGACTTGGTGCGCCCGCCCCGGAACTCCGCGGACGCCCTCAGCCCTTGGCGGAACGCGTCCGGCCCAGCGCAACCTCGCGCCGAGCACGCTCGAGCGCCAGCGACGCCCCCGCGGAGGCGTCGTGCAGCAGCCGCGCGGTGTCCGCAGCGTGCGTCCGGACGGCCTCACCGCGACCGGCCGCGTCCTCGAGCACCGGCTCGACGACGTCCGCGCCGATTCCGACGAGCGCGCGACTCAGGGCGAGATGCGTCTCACAGTCCCCCTGGCCGAGCTGCACCGCGAGTCGGCGGGCGAGGTCGGCGCGTCCGTCGTCGGGCACGAGCACGACCGCGGCACGCCAGGCGGTGCGGACGACGCCGGGGTCGATGTCCCCGAGCCGCTCGGCCACCTGCGGGTACACCGAACCGTCCCCGATCTTCGAGAGCGTGTGCAACGCCTGGCTCCGCGCCTGGGCCTCCTGGCGCTCGAGCTCCGGGAGCACCCGCGGCACGACGCGCTCCGCCGGGAGCCGGATGAGCGCCCACGTGAGCATCTCCCGCACCTGGAAGTCCGGCTCGACGGCGCACTGCTCCACGAGCACGTCGAGGTCGGCCGGGTCCGGGGTGGTCCCCGCCGCCATGACCGCCCGGAGTCGAGCGGACGCGGTGCCGGTGGCGAGGACGTCGGAGAGCGTGGTCATGCCCCCAGTCTGCCGACTGCCACCGACCCCACTGCCACCGAGGTCACGGACCCCGAGCCGCTCGCAAGACCCGAGGCCTACGGTGGAGCGGTCGAACAGTTCCACCACGAAAGGACCCCCATGCCCCGCATCGGATCAAGCGACCTCACCGTGTTCCCCCTCGCCCTCGGCGGCAACGTCTTCGGCTGGACCGCCGACGAGTCGACCTCCCACCAGGTCCTCGACGCCTACACGGCGGCTGGCGGCGACTTCATCGACACCGCCGACGTCTACTCCGCCTGGGCTCCTGGCAACTCGGGCGGCGAGTCCGAGACCGTGATCGGCTCCTGGCTCGCGAAGTCCGGCAAGCGCGACGACGTCGTCATCGCGACGAAGGGCTCGCAGCACCCCGAGTTCCAGGGTCTCGGCGCCGACACCGTCGCGAAGGCCGCGCGCGCGAGCCTCCAGCGCCTCGGCACGGACCGCATCGACCTGTACTACGCGCACTTCGACGACCAGGACACCCCGCTCGAGGAGACCGTCCGCGCGTTCGACCAGCTCGTGCGCGACGGCATCGTCCGGTACACCGCGATCTCGAACTACTCGAAGGACCGCGCCGCGGAGTGGATCCGCATCGCGGACGAGCACGGCCTCGCGAAGCCCGTCGCGATCCAGCCGCACTACAACCTCGTGACGCGGGAGCCCTACGAGTCCGAGATCGCGCCGCTCGCCCACGAGCACGGCCTCGGCGTCGTGCCGTACTTCTCCCTCGCCGCCGGGTTCCTGACGGGCAAGTACCGCACGAAGGAGGACTTCGCCGGCAAGGACCGCGAGGGCCAGGTCTCCGGGTACTTCACCGATGCCGGCCTAGAGGTCGTCGACTCCCTGTCGACCATCGCGACCGCACACGACACCGAGATCGCCACGGTCGCGCTCGCCTGGCTGCAGGCGCAGCCCGACGTGGTCGCACCGATCGCCTCGGCGCGGAACCTCGAGCAGCTGCCGGCGCTCCTCGCCTCCGCCGAGCTGACGCTCACCGCAGACGAGCTGCAGACGCTGTCCGACGCCTCCGCGAAGGTGCCGGCCACGGCCTGAAACCGGACCACATGACGGACGGGAGGCTCCCCACCGGACCGGTGGGGAGCCTCCCGTCCGTCGTGTGGCCGGCTACGCGCTCGGCGCGAGCGATCCCGTCAGCGCGCCGCCGCCGGAGCGGGTGACGAAGCAGGACCAGAAGCGGTCACCCTTGTCCCACGCCGCCTGGTCTGGCGGGTAGACGCCCTGCACCTGGACGTCGCCGAAGCGGGCGGCAGTGGTCAGGTCGAGCCCTGCGGCGGACTGGCACTGGGTCGCCGCCTGGGTCTTCACGGCCTCGACGCCGGGGTAGGCGTCGCCGTCGATCGTCCCGCGCGCCGTGAGCTGGGCGGTGTGCTCCGCGCCGCAGTCCACGACCGTGAAGTCCTCGGCCCATGCGCTGTCGAACGGCGTCAGGCACTCCCCGCCGGCGAGTTCGTACCAGGGGTGCTGGCCGGGTGCCGCGGTCGAGGACGCGAAGGTGATCGTCGGCGCCGCGGCAGCCGTCGCGGGCGCTGATGGCTTCGTCGACGAGCCGGTCGTCACCTGAGCCGACGCCGCGGCAGGCGACTTCGTCGGCGGCACGGTCTTCTCCTCGATGTTGTTGCCGATGATCCAGCGGCTGAGCAGGAACACCGCGACGAGCATCACGACGATGATCGCGATCGCACCGCCGATGAGGAGCTGCTTGCCGCGCTTGCCCTCACCGCGGAGGCGCGCGACGCCCTCGTTGATGAAGTTGCCGCTGTCGGCGTCCGGCGGCACGGGCGAGCCTGCTGCGGACGGGGCGCGGCCGGGCGCCGGTGCGTGCGCGGGGGCGCCCATCGCGGGCATCATGCGGGTGCCGGTGTCGTGCGGGTCGTAGCCGGTCCCGCCGAGCTGGTCGACGGCCTGCGTGCCGAAGAGGTCCTTGATGGCGCTCGTGTCGCTGGTCTCGCGGCCGTCCCACTCGGACTGGTCGAGGTCCTGCTCGACGGCCGGCGGGAGGTGCGCGGGGTACTCGTCGGCCCTCGGCTTCGGCGCTGCCGGCTCGACGAGGGGCGGTGGCGCGATCGGGGCCGCGTCGTCGACGGCGTCGTCCACCGTGTCGCCGGGGAAGACCTCGCCGGTGCGTGCGGCCTCGTCGGCGAGCGACCAGCTGCCGCTGTCGGTGGGGTCGGGGTCGCGGTCGGGGTCGGGTTCGACCGTCTCCTGGACCGGCAGCGCGGTGGTCGCAGCGTCGGCGGCCACCGGGGCGGACACGGCGGGGGCCGGGGTGATCGGCACCTCGCCGGAGACCACGTCGTCCTCGGTGTCGTCCGCCAGGTGCCAGGAGCCGGCGCCGAGCGCGGTCGTGTCGAACGAGTTCGTGGTCAGGGTCGTCGGGACCTCGCCGGTCTCGTCGTCGTGGACAGCCCAGTCGAAGGGACGGCCGACGCTCGGACGCTCGGAGGCGTCAGCGCCCTGGATGCGGAGCAGGTCGGTGAAGCTCGGGGGTTCCTGGGACGACGGGAGCGTGTTCTCCACACCGACGGGCTGCTGGACGACGGGGCCAGTCGGGGTCGGCGTCGATCCGGTTGCGCGGCCGAGCCAGTCGACGTCGTCACGGCCCTCGCCGCGGGGGTCCGTCCGGCGTCGTTCGTCCTCGATCGCCCGGGTCTCGGCGGCACGCTGCTCCCGGTTCGCCTGCGCGGTCGGCAGCTGGATCGAGCTGGGGTGCGGTGCGGTCGACGTCGGGGGCACGGCGGCGGCCGGCGGGATGCGGCTGCCGAGGAGTGAGCGGTCCGGGTCGGACGTCGGCGGTGCGGGCTGGGACGGTGCCGCGAGCTGCTCCGGCATCGAGATCGCCTGGGTGGCGTTCTCGTCGTACGACGCTGGCGGGGTGGCCGGCGCGGGCTCGGCCGGTGCACGCTCGGCCGGCGCGGGCTCGGCCGGCGCGGGCTCGGCCGGCACCGGTTCCTCGGGTGTGAAGGGTTCCGGCAGCGGCGCACCGGTCTCGGCGGCGGCGCGTTCCGCCTCGCGACGCTCACGGCGTGACGGCCACTCGTCGGCCTTCCGTGGCGCACCGAAGATGTCGGCGGCACTGCGGAGTCCCGTGAAGCGAGCGTCCGTGGCGGACGCGGGACGAGCCTCCTGGCCGTCTGCCCCGGTGTCGGGGCCGCCGGTCTGGTCGGGCTCGTGCGCGTCGTCCGGACGCTCCTCGGTCACGCGGACAACCCCAGGTCGGCCAGTCCGATCGCCGCGAAGTACGGGTACCCGGCCGCCTCGATCTTCTCCTTCGCGCCGGTGTCGCGGTCGACGACGACGGCCACGGCGGCGACGATCGCGCCCTCGCGCTCGAGCGCTTCGGCGGCCTTGAGCGGCGAACCGCCGGTGGTGGAGGTGTCCTCGAGGACGATGACGCGCTTGCCGCGGAGGTCGGGGCCCTCGACCTGCTTGCCGCGACCGTGGTCCTTCGGCTCCTTGCGGACGACGAAGGCGTCGTACGTGCCACCACGGGCGGCGGCCTGGTGGAGCACGGCGCTCGCGATCGGGTCGGCGCCCATGGTGAGGCCGCCGACCGCGGAGACGTCGGGGACCTCGGCGATGAGGTCCGTCATCACCTGTCCGATGAGCGGCGCCACACGGTGGTCGAGGCTCACCTTGCGGAGGTCGATGTAGTACGTCGCCTTCTTCCCGCTGGTCAGGGTGAAGTCGCCGTGGAACACCGCCTCGGCCGTGATGTGGTCGATCAACTGCTCGCGCGCGTCCGTCACAGCGCACAAGGGTAGCCCGTCCGGGCCACGCAGCGCTCATCCAGCCTGCACGGACGGTCAGCCGCCCGCCCGTTCGTCCCGGGTCGGCGTCGGTACGATCCGGGTATGTCCCTCGATGCACCGTCGCGCCCAGCGGTCGGGGCATCCCGGTTCCGCGGCCTCGCCGGTGCGCTCGGGCGCGAGGCGATCGGGGCGCTCGTCGCGGTCGCGCTCGCCCTGATCGCGCTGCGGCACGTCCTGGCGACGGCCAGGGTCACGCTGCTCTGGTACGACGGCGACTCGGTGCTGCTGCCGATGGTGGTCCGGTCGATCCAGCTCGGCCAGCCCTTCGAGTGGGCGATGTCCCCCGCGCTGTTCTTCTTCCCGGAGCTGCCCGTCTACCTGGTCTGCTCCGCCGTCACCGCGACCCCGCAGCAGGCGCTGGCCCTGAACGGCGTGCTCGTCCTCGTGGGCGTCTACGCGCTCATGCGGGCGGTGGCGAACGAGCTCATGCCGTCCGCTCGACGCTCGGCACGCATCGCGGTGTCGGCCCTCGCGGTCGGGTTCCTGACGCTGCACGTGCTCACCGAGTCGTCAGCGTCCGCGACGTCGCTCGAGCTCGCGTCCCTGCTCCTCACGACCACCTACTACTACGGGGTCGTCCTCGCGCTCCTCGCCACTGCGGCGCTCGCGCTCCGGGCGATCCGGGTCGGCCGGGCGTCCGTCGCCGTGCTCGTGACGCTCGGGCTCGTCGCCGCGTGCACCACGGCGTCGAACCCCCTGTACGTCCCGTGGTCGGGTGCCCCGCTCGTCGTCACGCTGCTGCTCCTCGGTGTCGCGCGTCGGGTGCCGTGGCGTCCTGCCCTGTGGCTGTCCGGGGTCGTCGTCGCGGGCTCCGTCGCCGGGTACGTCCTGCGCATCCCGCTGCGACCGTTCGTCTCGCTCGACCCCTCGACGTACGTGCACCCCGAGCGCGCGGCGACGACGCTCGGCTTCTTCGCGTCGCTCACCGATGCCCGAGCGGCGACGGCGCTCGGCGACGCCGGGCTCGTCCTGATGCTCGTCGGGGTGCTGCTCGCCGTCGGTGGGACGGTCTGGGCCTGGCGGGTGCGGACCTCGCGCACCGTGCTCGTCGCGTCGCTGCTGCCGCTCGTGACGATCGTCGCCGTGTCCGTCGGGGTCGTCGTCGCCGGCTCGGAGACCCCGCGCTACCTGGAACCCGTCGTCGTCGCCCCGCTCCTGGCACTCGTCGCGGTGTGCGAGCTGACGCGGACCGCGGTCAGACGGACCCGGGTGCACCGGCCGCTCCGTGGCGTCCGGATGACACTCGCCATCGGCGCGGCGATCGTCATCGCCGCGGGTGTGGCCATGGCGCCGTCGACGCTCCGGGGGGTACGCACCGCGGCGTACGACCCCGCGACCTGCCTGGACCACTGGGCCGGTGGGCGCGACGTCGTCGGCGTCGGGCAGTTCTGGACCGTCCGTCCGCTCGCCGCCTACTCGTCGGAGAACGTCGGACTGCTCCAGGTGCGCGACACGTTCCAGACCTACCCATGGCTTGTCGACCTCGGTGCGTACCGCGACGCGCGGCCGACCTTCGTCGTCGTGGGATCAGGGGACGTCTGGTCCACCCCGGTGGAGGACTCCCTCGGGCCGCCGGCGTCGGTGACGCACTGCACCGGCTTCGACATCTGGGACTACGCCGGTACGGCCGGTGGGACGACCCTCCAGCAGGACGTCGTCGGGAGTGCCGGGACGATCCTGCGCGACCGCGGGTTCTGACGAGAGTTCTCCACAGCGGTGCGTCGGCTTCGCGTCTTCCCTGTACGGATGTATAGGCTCGCCCTCGATGACTCGTCCCGCCCAACGCCCCACGCACTCCCTCACCGCCCTGCGTCTGCGCCTGGCGGTGACCGGGTTCGCCCTGCTCGGGCTGACCGGCACGGTCGTCCTCGACGCTCCTCCGGCCAGCGCGGCGACCTACCCCTCGTGGGACGACGTCCTCGCCGCCCGCGGGCAGGAGTCGGCGAAGAACGGCCAGATCGCCGACATCCAGGACCTGATCGGGCAGCTCGGGGCGAAGGCCGACGCCGCCGTCGCCGAAGCCGAAGCACGCGGCAACGAGTACTCGGTCGCACAGCGGAAGGCCCAGCGCGCCGCCGAGAAGGAACAGACGCTCCGCGCGGACGCCCAGGAGCACGCCGAGATCGCCGAGCAGAGCGCCGCGCAGGCCGGGCAGTTCGCCGCACAGATGGCCAGGTCCGGCGGCGCGGACGTCACGACGAGCGTGCTCACCGGTGGAGAGGACGCACGTGACCTGCTGTACGACCTCGGCGCGCTGAGCAAGCTCTCCGAGCAGGCCGAGCGCGTCGAAGCCGCGGCCACCGCCGACGCCGCCGTCGCCCGGGCGCTCTCCGGGCAGGCCGACCGTGCCGCGCTGGCGCTGGCCGACCTCGCGAAGGCGGCCGAGGAGCGCATGGCAGAGGCACAGGCGGCATCCGACCGTGCCCAGGTGGCCTACGACGAGCAGCAGGACAACAAGGCGCGACTCGAAGCACAGCTCGCGACGCTGAAGTCCGGCCGTGTCCGGACTGAGGCCGAATTCGCCAAGGGCGAGGCCGAGCGCAAGGCAGCCGCGGAGCGTGCGGCCCGTGAAGCCGCGGCGGCAGCGGCACGTGCGGCAGCCGCGGCCAACAGCGGCGGCGGGTCGGGTGGTGGCGGCGGTGGGGCCGTCGGGTCGGGCTCCGGCAGCGGGTGGGTCCGTCCCGCCGGCGGCTGGATCACGAGCTCGTACGGCACGCGTGTGCACCCCATCACCGGCGCGACGAGCTTCCACGACGGCATCGACCTCGGCAGCGGCTGCTCGACGGCGATCGTCGCCGCGTCGGCCGGCACGGTCGAGTACGTCGGGTGGTACGGCGGGTACGGCAACTACGTGCGGATCAACCACGGCAACGGCGTGAAGAGCGCGTACGGCCACATCGTCAGCGGTGGGTTCCGTGTGTCTCCCGGGCAGCAGGTCGCCGCGGGGACGCTCGTCGCGCTCGTCGGGTCCACGGGGAACTCGACCGGGTGCCACCTGCACTACGAGACCCACGTGGGCGGTGGCACCACCAACCCGGTGCCGTTCATGGCCGCGCGCGGGGTCGGCTTCTAGCGGTCCCGACGCCCTCGGGTCAGACCTCGTCCTCGTCGAGGTTCCAGAGGGCGCGGTACCAGGCCGTCCGTTCCTCGTCGAAGGGGACGCCGTACGCCTCGTGGAACAGCTGCTCCCATCCGGGACCGTGGTTCCACCCGAGCGCCATCGTGGCGACGGCGATGTCGGCCCAGCGGTCGGCGATCCCGAGCGCACCGAGGTCGACGTGCCCGTACCAGCGCCGGTCCGCCCCGATGAGGGTGTTCGGCGTGCAGGGGTCGCCGTGACACACCACCGTGCGGTCCGACGCCGGTTCGGGGCCGAGCGCCGCGGGGTCGGACCCGGCCGCACGCGCCCGCGCCGTCCGGTCCGACGTCGACCACGCGAAGGGGCAGTCGTCGACCGGCAGTGTGTCGTGCATCGCCCGGAGGCCCTCCCCCACGGCGATCACGGCGGTCCGGGGCTCGTCGCGCCATCGGGGGTCCACGGCGCTCCATCCCGGTAGCGCGCGGGTCCGGAGCCAGGCACCGTGCTCGTCCGCGTCGTGCTCGACGACCTCCGGCACGCGGAGCCACCGGCCGGCCCAGGTCAGGCGTGCCGCTTCGGCCGCGATCCAGGCCGCGTAGTGGGTCGGCACCCACTTGACGTACTCCTCGGCGGACCCGACGCTCCCGTCGCCACCGATGCGGAACGTCCTCCCGCCGATCTCGTTCACCCACACGGGGACGGCTCGTCGATCGCCGACGATCCGGGCGACGGGCTCCGGCACCGTGACGGGGGCGCCGGGGATCTGCGACCCGAGGGAGCTCATCGTCAGTGCACGCGGTCCGGCCGGGACGACCCCGATCCCCCGCGCGCGATCTGCAGGAGGACGGGCAACCGCTCGCCGAGCAGGGCGTCGAGGTCGGTGACGATCTCCTCGATCCGGTCGGCGATCTCCCGCGGCGATGCGCCCTTCCGCGGGCGGACCTTGATGCGCAGCGCCCGGCGGCTGCGCACGCGGTAGACGTCGACCGCGAGCGAGGCGACCTGCGGAAGGTCCCCGATGGCTGACGAGAGCGCGTGCTGGACGGCAGCGGCATCGATGCGGACCTCGCCGGGGAGCCCGTCCGCGGCCCCGTCGTCCTCGATCACGGTGCCGACACGGCCACCGCCGAGTGTCGTGAGGACGATCAGCGCGAGGACGCCGAGCACGACCGCTCCGCCGAGCACCCACGCCCATGCGGCGATCGAGGCGTCACGGGATGCGTCCGCACCGAGGTCGCGGAGCGACGCGCGTGCCGCCTGGTGCCAGAGATCGGCGGCCTGCGGGACCGTCTGCACGAGCACGGTCCCGAGTCCCCCGACGAGCAGTGCCAGCCCGACGATGACGAGGGCGATGCGTCCGAGCGCCCGGTTCGTGGCGTTCATCCGTCCACCCGTCCGGTCGGCTGGACACGGACCCGGGCGGAGATCGACGGCGTGGTGTCGATCTCCGCGAACTCGCGCTCGACGGCGTCGGTCGCAGCGACTGCCGGCACGTCGACACCGGCAGCCGGACGGAGGACGACCTCGACGGTGCGACGGCCGACGGTTCCCACGGCCGCGTCGGGTCCGAGTCGTGTGGCGCTCCGGGCAGCGCGTGCCGCGGCGGAGGCGAGGACCTCGTCGTCCACGACGATCGCGAGCCGCCTGGACGACATCGTGTGACGGGGGCGTCGCTGCGGCAGGACGCCCTGCAGCAGGAACACCAGGCCGATGACCGCGACGACGGCGCCGGTGACGACCACGATGGCGTCGACGAGTCCGCGCGGCGCACGGGCAGCGCCGTCGACGACGGCACGGGGATCGATGCCGAGGACGTTCTGGTCGAGGAACACCAGCGCAGCGGCGAACACGGCGGCTGCGGCGACGACGAGTGCGACCAGGACGGCGACGACCACGCTGCCCGATCGGGACACGTGGGTCTCGCGCCGCAGGACGCGGCGGTACACGGCGTCGTGCTCCCCCGATGCCGGCGCAGACGGCGACGAGGTCGGTGACGACACCGGCGACGAAGTCGGTGACGACACCGGCGGCGAAGCCGGTGGCGGGATCGAGCTCATCGGACTCTCCTCGGGGCGTCGACGACCGACGACGCGAACGTGATGGTGACCCGCTCGACCTGTCGCCCGGTGATGGTGTTCAGGCGCTCGGCGATGGTCGCGCGAGCCCGGTGCGCCGTGTGGACCACCGGTTCGTCGGGCACCGCGTGGGAACCGAGCACGGGCACGGCGAGCGGGGAGGTGATCTCGACCGCCAACGATCCGCGACCGTCGTCGGCGACCCGGGCACGGACCTCCCGGACGGGTGTGCGGAGCGCTTCGGCCGCGACGGCCTGCGCGGTCCGGACCAGCGCCGTCGTGCCGATGCGGTCGTACCCGGCGACGCGCGGCACCGCGACCGCACGGGACGGCGCGGTACCGGACGAGGCGATCGGCGGCACGTCGGCCGCCGGACTCACGACGAGCTCCGGCGTCCGCGCAGCACGTCGAGCAGGCGTCGGAAGTCGATGTCCCCGGTGACGATCCGCGCCACGACACCGCCGACGATCATGAAGACGGCCACGACGACGAACGCCCAGAAGCCGAGCGTGACGGCGACGATCGCCAGCAGGGCGCCGACCCCCATCCCGACGACGGTGGCGTTCACCGGACGCGACCCTCGGCCTCGTCGGGTGCGCCGCCCAGTGCCGGGATGTTGACGTCGTTGATCGCGATGTTGACCTCGGTGACCTCGAGGCCGACGAGCTCGGTGACGGCGTCGGTCACGGCCGCGCGGACTGCGGACGCGACCTCCATCATCGGCGTCGGGTAGTCGACCACGATCGTCAGGTCGACGGCGACCTGGGTCTCGCCGACCTCGACGCGGACGCCCTGGCCGAGTGCGCTGGAACCGATGGCGTCACGGATGGCACCGAAGGCCCGCGCCGCGTTGCCGCCGAGGGCGAAGACGCCGGGCACGTCGCGGGCGGCGATGCCCGCGATCTTCGCGACGACCTGGTCGTCGATGATGGTCTTGCCGGCGCTGGTCACCTGCGTGGTGACGCTCCCGGTGGTCGGGTTCCCGTCGACGCGGTTCGTCGTCGATGCCATGATCGTGCTCCTCACGCTCCGTGCGATGTCCTGCTCCCAGGCAACACCATCGTGCCGCACGCCGCCCGAGCAGCGGCATCCCCGCGTCGCCCGCACCGCGCCGTCGGTCGCGACCGGTAGGTTCGACACCATGCGCGTCGCGACCTGGAACGTGAACTCCGTCCGCACCCGAGTCGGCCGTGTCGTCGACTGGCTCGTCCGCGAAGACGTCGACGTGCTCGGCATGCAGGAGATCAAGTGCAAGCCGGAGCAGTTCCCGGTCGAGGCGTTCGAGGCCGCCGGCTACCAGGTCGAGGCGCACGGCCTGAACCAGTGGAACGGCGTCGCCTTCGCCAGCCGCCTGCCGATGACCGACGTCACCCGTGATTTCCCCGGCCAGCCCGGCTTCCTCAAGGGACACGAGGGTCCCGATCTCCCCGTCGAGGCCCGCGCGATCGGCGTCACCGTCGACGACGTCCGGCTCTGGAGCCTGTACGTCCCGAACGGCCGGGAGATCGGTGACCCGCACTACACCTACAAGCTCGACTGGCTCGCGCAGCTGGCCGACCGCACCACGTCGTGGCTCGAGGCGGACCCGGACCTGAAGCTCGCGCTGATGGGCGACTGGAACGTCGCACCGCTCGACTCCGACGTCTGGGACGTTTCCGTCTTCGAGGGGCACACGCACGTCACCGAGCCGGAGCGTGCCGCCTTCCGCGCGTTCGAGGAACGGGGGCTGCAGGACGTCGTCCGACCCCTGGTGCCGTCCGGCTACACCTACTGGGACTACAAGCAGCTGCGGTTCCCCCGTGGCGAGGGCATGCGCATCGACTTCGTCATGGGATCGCAGGGGTTCGCCGACGTCGTCACGGGTGCGTCCATCCACCGGGACGAGCGGAAGGGCGACGCCCCGAGCGACCACGTGCCGGTCGTCGTGGACCTGGATCTCGAGACCTCCCTCGACGACGACCGCCCGATGATCTTCTGACGCGCGCGGCGCGCTCGGCGCGCTCGCGCCCGCGCTCGCGCACCTGCGCAGTCCGCACCCACCGGTCGCGACACCCCGCTCGCGTCTGCCGACAGGCCACGAAGCGTCGGTCGTGACGACCGTCGCCGACGGTCTGCGACCGCTCGACGCGCGGCCGACGGGGTGTCGCGACCACTCGACGCGCGGCGTGGGATTGGCCGAACGGGAGGCCCGTGGCGGGCTGATAACGCGCCTCCCGTCCGTCGGTGGACCGCCGCCACTGCGCGCCGCGGTCCCGCGCCCGCGCCCGCGCAGTCCGCACCCACCGGTCGCGACACCCCGCTCGCGTCTGCCGACAGGCCACGAAGCGTCGGTCGCGACGACCGTCCCCGACGGTCTGCGACCGCTCGACGCGCGGCCGACGGGGTGTCGCGACCACTCGACGCGCGGCGCGCCGCCGCGGCGCCGCCGGCCCGCGCGCTACGGGTGCAGGAGCGCGGCGATCCCGACGAGCACCGGGACGGCGCCGAGCGTCGAGATGAGCACCACGTCACGGGCGACGGGCACCGCCGCGTCGTACCGCTGCGCGTAGTTGAAGACGTTCTGCGCCGCCGGCAACGCCCCGAGCGTCGTCAGGACGAACACCTGCTGGTCGTCGAGCCCGAACACGAACCGTGCGAGCACGAACGCCACCGCTGGCATCACGACGAGCTTGATCGACGACGCCACGATGACGTCCGTCCGGATCGCCGGGTCACGGAGGGGTGCAGCGCCGTGCAGGCTCATCCCGAACGACAGCAGCACGAGCGGCACGGCGGCGGCACCGACGAGCGAGAACGGCTCGAGTACCGGATCCGGCAGCTCGATCCGGAAGGCGGAGAACACCAACCCCGTCAGCGAGGCGATGATCAGCGGGTTCGTCACCGGCCCGAGCACCCGGCGCTCCCACCCGCCCCCGGACGCCGTCGCGGTGTCGAGTACGGTCAGTGCGATCGGGGCCATCACGACGAGCTGCAGCAGGATGACGGGCACGACGGCGGTGGCCTGCCCGAGCACGTACACGGCGACCGGCAGGCCGATGTTGTTCGCGTTCACGTAGCTCGCAGCCAGCGCCCCGACCGTCGTCGTCGTGATCGAGCGCCGCAGCACCAGGGCGAACACGAGCGCCGTGCCGAGCGCCACGAGCACGGCACTGAGCAGCGACACCCAGAGCATCGGCGACACCAGCGAGGCGATGTCCGCCGTGGCGATCGTGTGGAAGAGCAGGCACGGCATCAGCACGAAGAACGCCAGTCGGCTGATCACGAACTGGGCGTGCGGCCCGAGGAGCCCGATGCGCCCGACGACGTACCCGGCCGCGATGATCGCGCCGATGATCGCGAAGCCGATCAGAACGCCACTCATCACCCCCATCCTGTCAGTCCCGCGGCAGCCCCGCACCGGGCGCGGCAACGGATGCGGCACCGCCCGACATGTGACGTCGTACAGACCGGAAATGCGAACGCATCGAATACCGTTGACGGCATCATGACCAACGCCACGACGCTCACCCGTTCGACCGACTCGAGCCAGCCGCTCGTCCCGCTCCTCGAGGAACGGTGGAGCCCCCGCTCCTACGACGAGTCCGCGACGATCTCCGACGAGCAGCTCGACGCCGTGCTCGAGGCCGCTCGCTGGGCACCGTCGGCCATGAACCTGCAGCCACGCCGGTTCGTCGCCGCGCGCCGTGGCACGGACGCTTTCCGGAAGATCACGGACAACCTGCTCGGCTTCAACGCCGGCTGGGCGTTCCGCGCGAGCGCCCTCGTCGTGGGCATCCTCGAGACGACGAACGAGCAGGGCGAGCCGCTCCGCTACGCCGAGTACGACCTCGGTCAGTCCCTCGCGGCGCTGACCGTCCAGGCGCACGCCGAGGGCCTGCACGTCCACCAGATGGCCGGCATCGACGCCGCCGGCCTCGCCGCCGCCTTCGACCTGCCGGAGCGCTTCGTGCCCTTCACCGTCACGGCGATCGGCACCGTCGCGGACCCGTCGCAGCTCGAGGAGAAGGCCGCAGAGCGTGAGGTCGCCCCGCGCACCCGCATCGCACTCGACGAGGTCGTCCTCGTCAAGGAGTAACCGCACCAGCAGCACGACCGCGGCCGGGACCCGCACGTGCATCCCGGCCGCGTAGTATGTACAGACATGCAGCCCGAGATGAACTTCTACACCCGCAAGTGGGTCCGGCCGGAGGACCTCAACGCGAACGGCACGCTCTTCGGTGGAAGCCTGCTCCGCTGGATCGACGAAGAGGCCGCGGTGTACGCGATCATCCAGCTCGGCAACGGCAAGGTCGTCACCAAGTACATGTCCGAGATCGAGTTCGTCTCCTCGGCGAAGGAGGGCGACATCGTCGAGATCGGCCTCGTCGCGACCCGGTTCGGCCGGACCTCGCTGACGATGCGGGCCGAGGCGCGGAACCTCTTCACGCACCGCAGCATCCTCACCATCGACGAGGTCGTGTTCGTCAACCTTGACGTCGACGGCAACCCGGCCCCGCACGGCTACACGGAGATCACGTACGCTCGCGACCGGGTTCCCGCAACGATCCACTGATCCCCGCAGCCCTGAGGATCGGGGACATGTCGCATGACAGAATCGACGGCATGACCGCACCACGTCTCGTCGCGTTCGATCTGGACGACACCCTCGCCCCGTCGAAGTCCGCGCTCGACCCGCGCATGCTCGACACCTTCGCCGCCCTGCTCGACGTGGTCCCGGTCGCCGTGATCAGCGGCGGCAACTTCCACCAGTTCGAGCAGCAGCTCGTGACGCCCCTGCGACACCGTGACGGTCTCACGCTCGACGACCTGCACCTGCTCCCCACCTGCGGCACCCGGTACTACCGCTGGTCCGACGACGATTGGGCGCTGCAGTACGCCGAGGACCTCACCGACGCCCAGAAGCAGCAGGCCCTCGCCGCGGTCGAGTCCCAGGCGAAGGCCGCCGGCTACTGGGAGTCCGAGACCTGGGGTGCCATCCTCGAAGACCGCGGGTCACAGATCACGTTCTCGGCCCTCGGTCAGGCCGCGCCCGTCGCCGCGAAGAAGGTGTGGGACCCGACGGGTGCCAAGAAGGACGACCTCCGGCGCCGCGTGCAGGCCGAGCTCCCCGACCTCGAGGTCCGTTCCGGCGGATCCACCAGCATCGACATCACCCGCAAGGGCATCGACAAGGCGTACGGCATGCAGCGTCTGGCCGAGCTCACCGGCATCGCGCTCGACGACATGCTGTTCGTCGGGGACCGCCTCGACCCCGAGGGCAACGACTACCCGGTGAAGGCGCTCGGCGTCCCCTGCCATGCGGTGGAGGGCTGGGAGGACACGGACGCGTTCCTCACCGAGCTGATCCCGACGCTCGGTCGCGCCCGCGCCTGACGGCGCAACGCCGGTACGGCGCAGCCACGGACAGGAGGCACGGGTCGGCCCCGTCAGGGCAGGCTGCGGACCGCCTCGACGAACGCCCGGATCTTCGCCGGGTCCTTGACGCCACGCTCGGACTCGACACCGCTCGACACGTCGACCCCGTCGGGGTCCAGGCTCTCGACCGCAGCCACGACGTTCGCCGGCGTGAGGCCCCCTGCGAGGATCCACGCTTCGTCGACCTTGCCGGTGACGGACGCGGGATCGATCAGCCGTCCGCTGCCGGGCACCGCGGCGTCGAGCAGCAGCAGGTCGTGGTCGTACGACGCCCGCTGTTCCGCGGACTCGGCGAGGTAGGCATCCGCCGACACCGCTCGGATCGTGAAGAACCCGGCGTCCCGGGCACGCGCGAAGTCGGTCGCCGACTCGCCGCCGTGCAGTTGGAGGGTCGTGAGGCCCACCGCTGACGCGATCCCGACGATCTCGTCGATCTCCTGGTCGCGGAACACGCCGACGGCGTCGATCCCGTCCGGCACCCGCTCGACGAGCTCCTTCGCGCGGTCGGCGGTCACGGTCCGGGGACTGCCAGCGGCGAAGACGAACCCGACCGCGTCGGCACCGGCGTCGATGGCGGCGTCCACGGTCTCGGGCGTCGACAGGCCGCAGATCTTGATCCAGCGCTGGTCGGTCATGCAACCCATCCTGCACGAAACGACAGCCGTGCGGGTGCGCCGACGGCGATCAGTGGAGCGTGCCGGCGACGTAGCTCAGGCCGCACGCGAGCAGCACCGCGACGACCGCGAACGATCCGGTCAGGATGTTCCGTCGGCGCCACCGCTTGACGGCCACGAACGTGCCGCGCTTGGCGTGCCGGTGCGCTGCCCTGTGCATCCGGTGGTCGCGCTTGTGCGCCGTCCGGCTCGGGCCGAGCGGCACCGGTCCGGTGACCTGCACCGATCCGCCTCGGAGCGCACGGGCGACGGCGACCGCGGTCGGTCGACGAGCCGGGTCACGGTCGGTCATGCGCAGGAGCAGCTCGCGCCACTCCGGTCCGACGGACTCGGGGACCTCCGGGCTGTTCCGGAGTCGAGCGAGTGCGGCTTCGACGAGGGTGCCGGAGTACTCCTGGTGCCCGGTCAGGGCCTCGAGCAGGACGAGCCCGAGGGAGTACACGTCCGTCGCGAAGCTGATCGGCTCGCCCGCTACTTGCTCGGGGCTGAGGTACGCCGCCGTGCCGATGATGGTGCCGTCGTTCGTCAGGCGCGATCCGTCGACGAAGTGCGCGACACCGAAGTCCGTCAGCTTGACCGTGCGGGCGAACCCGGACGAGCCCTCGTCGCTGATGAGGATGTTGGCGGGCTTCACGTCGCGATGCACGATCCCGCGGGAGTGCACGTACGCCAGGGCGTCGGCGAGCTGCGTGCCGAGGTCGGCGACCTCGTAGTTGTGCAGCGCCCCCTCGGCCAGTCGGCGGAGCAGGGTCGTGTCGGCGATGAGCTCCATCACGATGTACCGGTGCGGACCGTCCGAGAACTCGTGCGTGCCCGCGTCGTAGAGCGGGATGAGGCCGGGGTGCGACAGCATGCTGAGCAGCCGGATCTCGCGTTCCTGGCGGACCCGGTCGGCCGTCGTCATGGCCTGCGGCGTCGCGAAGAGCTTCACGGCGACCAGTCGGTAGGTGTGCTCGTCGCGGGCTTCGTACACGGATCCCATGCCGCCCGTGCCGATGAGCCGGGACAGCCGGTAGCGGCCGGAGAGGATGGTCTCCGTCCGTCCGTTGGCGACAAGGGTCATCGTGCGGTTCGATCCGTCGGGAGCCAAGGAGAGGCGAAGGTTGCTCGCAAGATGACTCGTCGACTACGGTACGCGCGAACAGGGCCGAACGCGCGGGTGTTATGACTTCGTGACGAGGGGTACATCCCTGAGTTCATGCGGATGCATCGGGGTCTACCCTCTCGGGGACACCACCGAGAAAGGACCCGTCATGGCGCTGTCGAAGGGCGACGAGGTGCACTGGAACACCTCGCAGGGGAAGACCACCGGAACGCTCGTCCAGAAGCGTGTGAGCGACTTCGAGTTCGACGGGCAGCAGTTCAAGCCGACGGACGACGACCCGTACTGGATCGTGGAGTCCGAGAAGACCGGCAAGCGCGCTGCACACAAGGAGTCGGCGCTCACGAAGGCCTGACGCGGCTCAGTCCCCTGCGGGCTCGGCGCGACGACGGCCGCGCTCGGCACGGCTGGCGCGAGCGGCACGACCGCGGCGGATCCGCCGCACGACGAACACGACGACGACCCCGGCGATCGCCGCGTACATGCCGCGGTCGATCCACTCGGTGTAGCCCTCGATCCGCTCGTACTGCGTGCCGAGCGCCGCGCCGCCGAGCACCAGCAGGCTGTTCCAGACGCCGGAGCCGATGATCGTGAACAGCGAGAACGACCAGAGGTTCATCCGGTCGGCACCGGCCGGCAGCGAGATCAGGCTGCGCACGATCGGGACCAGCCGCCCGAAGAGGACCGCGCTGCGCCCGTGCCGGTGGAACCACGCGGCGGCCTTGCGGAAGTCGTCCTCGTCGACGAGCGGCAGCTTGCCCAGCCAGCGGACGGTCCGGTCGAACCCGATCACCCGGCCGAGCCAGTAGAGCACCAGTGCCCCGACGTAGGAACCGAGCGTCGCGAGGACAAGGACGAGCGCCAGGTTCATCCGCCCGGCACCGGCGAGGAACCCCGCGAGCGGCAGGATGACCTCGGACGGGATCGGCGGGAAGACGGTCTCGACGAAGAGCATCAGCGCGACGCCCCACTCGCCGAGCATGTCGATGAGCTGGAGCACCATCCCCGACAGCCCACCCATCTCGGCGTCAGGAGAGGACGTGGCGGCGGCGAGGGCAGTCGTCATGCGGCAATGTTCCCTGAGTGCCCTGACAGGCAGCAGGACGTGACCTGCCGATCAGCCCAGGCCCATGTGCGACGCCCGCACGTGCGTCAACGACCGGGCCAGCGCACCCCTGGCGACCGCGTCCCGCCCGACCGTCGACGGCACGATCTCCACCGGGTGCCGGAGCTGCGGGCCGACGGCCTCCGCGAGCGCCGCGCAGAACACCGCTGCCGCCGGCAGCACCTCTCCTCCCACGACGACGACCTCGGGGTCGATCGTCGCGACGAGCTGCGCGACCCCGGTCGCGACGTCCGCGGCGAGCGCCCGGACGATCTCGGCGGCAGCCGGGTCGCCGTGCCCGGCCGACTCCATGACGGACTCGAGGTCCGCGCCGGACGGGATCCGGGCCTCCAGTCGGGCCGGCGCGCCGGGCCAGCCGGTCGATGCCAGACCGCCCACCTCGCCCGCCGCTCCCCTGGCGCCGCGCGCCAGCGTGCCGTCGACGAGGTACGCCGCGCCGATCTGCCGTCCCATCACCAGGTAGAGCGCGTCGCGCGCACCCGTGAACCGGCCCCACATCGTCTCGGCGGTCGCGGCGAGCTTCGCGTCGTTGTCGAAGAAGGTCGGGGCCGTCGGGAACAGGTCCTGGATGCGGCCGGGCATGCGGCCCTCGACCCACTGCGGCACGGCGATCGTGTAGTCGATGGCGCCGTCTCGGTCGACGACGGCGGGGACGCCGAACGTCGCGGCGAGGAGGCGGCCGGCTCCCGGCGTCGAGGTCAGGCGCTGCACGACGTCCTGCACGCTCGCCCACGCCTGGTCCGCCGACGCGAGGTCCGGGTAGACCTCCTCCACCCGGGCGATCTCGTTGCCGCGGAGGTCGGCGAGGAGCCCGACGATGCCGTGCAGCCCGAGGTCCACGCCGAGGACCGACCCGGCGCCGGCATCGGCTCGGAACCGCTTGGCCCGCCGCCCGGCCTTGTTCGGGGTGACGATCGCGTCGGCCTCCCGCGCCCAGCCCTCGGCGACGAGGTCGGCGAGCGACGCCTCGACCGTCGGCCGCGAGAGCCCCACGGTGCGCCCCAGCTCGGTGACGGTGACGGACGCGTCGCTGCGGAACAGTTCGTCGAGGATGGCGCGCGAGTTCACCAGGCGCAGGGCACCCGGCGTGCTCATCGTTGACAGGGTCTCGTTCACGGCCATAGCCTCATATTACGAAAGATCATTGAGGAATGGTGGACTCCGACATGCTCATCCCCCGCCCGCGCCTGTCGACCCCCGGTGTCGGCTCGTTCGAGATCACGCCGACGACCCGCATCGCCGCAGACGCCGCGAGCGAGTCCGTGCGGCTGTACCTGCAGCAGACACTGCGGGGGTCCACCGGGCTGCCGGTGCGCGACGTCGAGACCCCGGGGACCGACGTGATCCGCCTGCGCGTGGCGGACGACACGCAGGCAACAGGCGACGCGGACGCAGCGCTCCCGACCGGCCCCGCCGGGTCCACCGCCGAGTCGTTCCGCCTCACCGTGACGCCGGACGGCATCGACGTCCTCGGCGGCAGCGCGGCCGGCGTGTTCTACGGCGTGCAGGCCCTCCTCCAGCTGCTCCCCGCCGACGTCTACCGCAAGGGCCGGGTCGGCACCGGGCCCTGGACCATCCCGGTGCAGACCGTCGAGGACGCTCCCGCGTTCGCCTGGCGCGGCGTCATGCTCGACGTCGTCCGGCACTTCCGCACCAAGGCCGAGGTCCTCCGCGTCATCGACCAGCTCGCGGCGCACCGCATCAACACGCTGCACTTCCACCTCACGGACGACCAGGGCTGGCGCATCGAGATCCGGAAGTACCCGCGCCTGACCGAGATCGGCTCGTGGCGCCGCGAGTCCCAGGTCGGCGCGCACGTCCCCGATGCCGACGGGGTCATGCGACCGCAGGGCTTCGACGGCCGACCGCACGGCGGCTACTACACGCAGGACGACATCCGCGAGATCATCGCCTACGCGGCCGACCGGTTCGTCACGGTCGTCCCGGAGATCGAGACCCCCGGGCACGTCCGCGCCGCACTCGCCGCGTACCCGGAACTCGGCGTGCACCCGGAGGCCGGGGTCGAGGTCTGGACGGAGTGGGGCATCGCCGAGGACGTCCTGAACGCCGACGACGCGACGATCGACTTCTTCAAGGGCGTCTTCGACGAGGTCGTCGACCTGTTCCCGAGCGCGTACATCGGCCTGGGCGGCGACGAGTGCCCGAAGGTGCAGTGGGAACAGGACCCCCGCACGCAGGAGCGCATGCGGTCGCTCGGGCTCGCGGACGAGGAACAGCTCCAGGCCTGGATCATCGGGCAGCTCGCGGCACACATCGAGTCGAAGGGCCGTCGGGCGTTCGGCTGGGACGAGATCCTCGAGGGCGGGACGCTCTCGGAATCGGCCACGGTCGTCTCGTGGCGGGGGCTCCGCGGCGCGTCGACGGCGGCGAAGCGCGGGCACGACGTGATCTCCTCGCCTGATGACCAGGTGTACCTCGACTACCGCCAGAGCGACCTGCCGAACGAGCCGATCCCGGTGTCGATCGTGCTCACCGTGGACGACGTCTTCGCGTTCGACCCGGTGCCGGCCGACCTGACCGACGACGAGCGTGCCCATGTCATCGGCGGCCAGGGGAACATGTGGTGCGAGCACGTGGACACCGTCCGGAAGCTCGACTACCAGCTCTTCCCGCGGGTCGCGGCACTGTCCGAGGCGCTCTGGTCCGCAGATGTCACCGGACCCCGGGACCTCGCGGACTTCCGCGGGCGGCTGGCGGAGCACCTCGCGCGACTCGAGGCGATGGGCATCGAGTACCGCCACGAGACCGGCCCGTTCCCGTGGCAGGAGCGTCCAGGCGTCCCCGGTCGACCCGGGACGCGCGAGGAACGTGCCGCGTACATCGACGCGATCACGGCGAACATCGCGGACTGACGTTGCACATACCAGATACCAGCCGATAGGTTGGTGTCCATGGACAGGTGCACTGCGTCGGCCACCGACGACTTCGACCTCGACGCGCTGATCGGCCGGCACCCGGCCGATCACGAGCTCGAACTGCCGATCGACTTCGTCCGCCGTCGGACCGTGCTCGTCACCGGCGCCGGCGGGTCGATCGGCAGCGAACTCTGTCGGCAGCTGATGCGCTCGGACCCGGCCGAGGTCATCATGCTCGACCGCGACGAGACGGCCCTGCAGCAGGTGCAGGTGTCGGTCGCGGGGCACGGGCTGCTCGACACGAAGGACGTCGTGCTCGCCGACATCCGCGACGCGTCGACGATCCGGCAGGTGCTGCTCGACCGCCGTCCCGACGTGGTCTTCCACGCCGCGGCGCTCAAGCACCTCCCGATGCTCGAGCAGTACCCGGACGAAGGGTGGAAGACGAACGTCCTCGGGACCCGCAACGTGCTCGCCGCCGCGGTCGAGTTCGGCGTCCAGACGCTCGTGAACATCTCCACGGACAAGGCGGCGAACCCGACGAGCGTCCTCGGGCAGACGAAGCGCCTGGCCGAACGGCTGACGGCGTGGACCGCGGCGGAGACGGGTCGCGACTACGTGTCCGTCCGGTTCGGCAACGTCCTCGGCAGTCGCGGGTCGATACTCCCGCTGTTCGCCGAGCTCATCCGAGCCGGGCGCCCGGTGACGGTCACCCACCCGGATGCCACGCGCTACTTCATGTCCATCCCCGAGGCATGCCACCTGGTGATCCAGGCCGCCGCGATCGCTCGGCCCGGTGAGGTCCTGGTGCTCGACATGGGCGATCCCGTCCGGGTCCTCGACATCGCCCGTCGGATGATCGCCGCGATGGGCGGCACCTCGGACATCGTGTTCACGGGGCTCCGTGCGGGCGAGAAGCTGCACGAGGACCTCATCGGGCGGGGCGAGACCGAGCGACGACCCGTGCACCCGAAGATCTCGCATGCGTCGGTCCCCGCGCTCGACCCCGCCACCTTCGACGGGCCGCTGCACGCCGACACCGCCCCGCTCCTGCTGGCCGCTTGACGCGGGTCGCGGGCCCCGGCACGGGCACGGGCACGGGCACGGCCCCGGCCCGGGCACGGGCCCGGTCCCGGGCCCGGGCAGAGCCGACCTGTCCCTTCCCGAGCGGCCACGACACCCCGCTCAGTTCCGCCGACCGGTCGAAGACCGTCGCTCCGCTGCTCGCCGAGCGACAGGATGTGACCAGTCGGCGCCACGCCGACGGTGGGTCGTGACCAGTCGGCGCCACGCCGACGACGGACGGGAGGCTCGGTGCCAGCTGGCACCGAGCCTCCCGCCCGCCCCGCGGTGACCCCCGCCCCGCGGTGACGCCCTACGCGGCGACCGCGACCCGGTCGTCGGCCGGCACGCCCACCGCTGGGGCGTCAGCCGCCGGCGCCCGACGCACCCACTTCTTCAGGCCGACCAGCACCAGCGCCGAGACGACGGTGCCCGCCAGGATCGCGACGATGAACATCGCGACGTCCCCGATGGCGAAGAACACGAAGATCCCACCGTGCGGCGCCCGCGAGGTCACACCGGCAGCCATCGAGATCGCACCGGTCACCGCGGCGCCGACCATCGACGCCGGGATGACGCGCAGCGGGTCGGCTGCGGCGAACGGGATCGCACCCTCGGAGATGAACGACGCACCGAGCAGCCACGCGGCCTTGCCGTTCTCGCGCTCGGGCTTCGTGAACCCCTTGCGGTACAGGACGGTCGATGCGAGCGCCAGGGCCAGCGGCGGGACCATGCCTGCCGCCATGACCGCGGCCATGATCTCGAACGGCACGACGTTGGTGGCCGATCCGGCACCGAGACCCGCGACGGCGAACGCGTACGCCACCTTGTTCACGGGGCCGCCGAGGTCGAACGCCATCATGAGGCCGAGGATGATGCCGAGCAGGACCGCCGAGGCGCCGCTCAGCGAGTTCAGCCAGGTGGTGAGCTGCGTCATCACCCAGGCGATCGGGCCGCCCAGCACCAGGAGCAGCAGACCGGAGGCGATGATCGACGCGAACAGCGGGATGATCACGACCGGCATCAAGCCGCGGAGCCAGCGCCAGACCGGGATGCGCCCGATCCAGTAGGCGGCGGCACCGGCGATGAGACCGCCGACCAGACCGCCGAGGAACCCGGCGTTCATGAACACCGCGATCGACCCGGCGACGAAGCCCGGAGCGATGCCGGGGCGGTCGGCCATGGCGTACGCGATGTACCCGGCGAGCGCTGCGACCAGGAAGCCGAGCGACACCCCACCGATCTGGAACGCGGCGGCACCGAGGTAGTACGCCAGGCCCTCCGGCGGCAGGTTCAGCAGCGTGTAGTGCGTCAGCGTGTACACGGCGTTGTTCTGACCCGAGTCGCCGTGGGTCAGCGCGATGCCGTACCCGGCGAGCAGGAACCCGAGCGCGATGAGCAGACCGCCACCGGCGACGAACGGGATCATGTAGGAGACACCGGTGAGGAGCCAGCGCTTGAGCGACTGCCCGAAGTGCTCGTCCTTCGCGGTGCTGCTGCCCGCCTCCGCCGCGGATCCGGACACCCGTGCGGCGTTGGGGTCGTCGGCGGCACGGAGCGCCTCGGCGATCATCGCGTCCGGTTCGTCGACGCCGCGCTTGACCGGGCCGGACACGAGCGGCTTGCCGGCGAAGCGCGAACGGTCGCGGACGTCGACGTCGACCGCGAAGACGACCGCGTCGGCCCGGGCGATGAGCGCCGGGTCGAGCGGCTCGACCTGCGAGGACCCCTGCGTCTCGACGTGCATCTCGGCGCCGGCCCGCTGGGCGGCGGCGACGAGCGCGTCGGCTGCCATGTAGGTGTGGGCGATGCCGGTCGGGCAGGCGGTGACGCCGACGATGACCTTCCGGCCGGCGGTCGGTGCCGTGGTCGGCGCGGCCGGACTGGAGGCTCGGGGTGCGCCCGTCACGCCGGCGTCGGCGACCTCGCCGGTCACCTCGCGGTCGACCAGGTCGACGATCTCCTGCTGGGTCGTCGCGGCGCGGAGGGCGGCCGTGAAGTCGTCGCGGATGAGCGCACGGGCCAGGGTCGAGAGGACGGTGAGGTGGTCCTTGTCGGCGCCCTCCGGCACGGCGATCATGAAGACCAGGTCGGCGTCGCCGTCCGGGGCGCCGAACGGCACCGTCCGGGCGAGCCTGCTCATCGCGAGTGTCGGTTCGGTGACCGAGGCCGACCGGGCGTGCGGGATGGCGATGCCACCGGGGACGCCGGTGCCGACGCTCGCCTCACGCTTGATGGCGTCCGCCGCGAGGGCGCTTCCGTCGGCGGCGCGGCCCGTCGCAGCGACGCGGTCGGCGAGGACGCGGATGACGTCGGACGAGGTGGCGCCGAGGTCCTCGTCGAGGCCGACGAGGGCGACGCTGATGAGGCCGGGACTCGTGTCCGAGCTGCGCGCAGCGGTCATGGTGTGCTCCTTTGCAGTGGCGCGGTGGCGCTGGGGTTCGCTGAGGTTCGGGTAGCGGTGCTGTTGGCGGTGATGTGGTGCGGCGGGGCGGTCAGGCGGCGGGTGCCGCTGTCTGACGGAGGCGGGTGACCGTGACGGCACCCGGGTCGGTGTGGTCGAGCGCCGGGACGTCGCTGCCCGGGAGCGCGGCTGCCGCGGCCCCCGTCGCGACCGCCTGTGCGAGCCGCTCCTCCGGCGGCCGACCGGCGACCTCGGCGAGCAGGTAACCAGCCAAGGAGGAGTCACCCGCGCCCACCGTCGAGCGGGCGACGATCCGGGGTGCCGCCGCGGCGAACGAGCCCTCCGGCCCGATCAGGATCGCGCCGGCGCTGCCGAGGGTGAGCAGGACGGTGTCCACGCCACGGTCGCGGAGCCGTTCGGCTGCCGCTGCCGCGAGCTCGTGGTCGCGTTCGTACTCGTCCGGATCCCCGCCGACGACCTCGGCGAGCTCCTCGGCGTTCGGCTTGACCAGGTCGATCCGCTCGCCGGACTGCAGCAGCGCGGTGAACGGCACGCCGGACGAGTCGACGGCGATCCGGACGTCGTCGCCGTGCCGCTCGCGGACGGCCCGCACGAGGACGGCGAGCGCGTCGTCCGGCAGACCGGGCGGGAGCGATCCGGCGAGGACGACCCACCGGGCACGGGGTCCGGTGGCGGTCGCGTCCGCGGTGTCGGCGACCAGCGCCGCGAGCTCGTCGAGGCGTCCGGCGAGGGACGGCCCGGGCTCGTTGAGCTTCGTGGTCGTCCCGGTCGGCTCGGTGACGGTGACGTTGGACCGCAGCGGTGCGCCGATCGGCAGCGCGGCGGTCGGGATGCCGCGGGTGGCGAGGCCGAGCAGGACCGGGTCGAGCTCGTCCCCGGGCAGGACGGCGATCGTGTCCCCGCCGCTGGCGACGACGACACGGGAGACGTTGACGCCCTTGCCGCCCGGCTCCGCGGTCGACCGGGTGGCGCGCTGCACCGAACCGCGCTGCAGTTCACCGGCGAGCTCGATCGTGCGGTCGAGCGACGGGTTCGGCGTCACCGTGACGATGCGCGTGCTGGACTCGTTCATGCCACGACCACCTCGACGTCGGCGTCGGTGAGCGCTCCGGCGAGGTCGGCCGGGGGCTGCTCGTCGGTGACGATCGTGTCGACCTCGTCGAGCCGGGCGAACCGCATGAGCGCCTCGACGCCGTGCTTCGCGGCATCCGCGAGGACGACGCTCCGCCGTGCGGCGAGCACGTACGCGGCCTTCACGGCGGCCTCGTACTCGTCCGGGGTGCTCAGTCCGAACCCGGCGGAGAGCCCGTTCGTACCGACGAAGGCGATGTCGGGACGCAGCGCGCCGATCTGCTCGACGGTGGCGGTCCCGACCGCGGCGCTCGTCACCCCGCGCACGCGGCCGCCGAGCAGGTGCAGCTCGACGTGCTCGCTGTGCTGCAGGGTCGCGGCGATGGGGACGGAGTTCGTGATGACGGTGATCGTCGCGCCGGACTCCGCGGGCTCCCACCGTGCGAGTTCGGTCGCGACAGCGGCGCAGGTCGTGCCAGCGTCGAGGGCGATGGACCCGGTGAAGGTCGGCGGCACGAGGCGCATCGCGGCCCGGGCGATCGCGGACTTGGCGGACCCGTGCTGCCCCTCCCGCTCGGCGACGCTGAGTTCGACCACGCTGGAGCGTCCGACCGGGACCGCTCCCCCGTGTACCCGGCGGAGGACCCCTGCCGACTCGAGCGCGTCGAGGTCCCGCCGGACGGTCTCGGTCGTGACGTCGAAGTGCTCGGCGAGGTCGGCGACGGAGACCCGCCCTGCCGACTGCAGCTCGGCGGCGATCGCATCGTGCCGCTCGGTTGCGTACATGACCGAACTCCTTCGTTCGCGTTGGTTTCAGGAACTGTACGTCCATACCCAACACAAACGCAAGTGTTTCGTCTTCGATCCCACACACCCGCAGGCGTGCGCGTGCGCGTGCTCCCGCTCCCGCTCCCGCTCCCGCTCCCGCTCCCGCTCCCGCTCCCGCTCCCGCTCCCGGCCGGTCACAACACACCGCTCAGTTCGGACGACTGGACGAGAATCGTCGCCCCAGGGCCGCACGGCCGACGATCTTCGACCGCTCGGCAATCACGGACGGGGAGTCGTGACCGGTCGCCGACCGAGACCGAGAGCGAGAGCGAGAACAGGAACGACGAACGACGAGCGAGAACAGGAACGACGAACGACGAACGAGAACAGGAACGACGGACACGAACGACGGACGGGAGGCTCGGACGGGAGGCTCGGTGCCAGCTGGCACCGAGCCTCCCGTCCGTCACGTCCGGCGTTACCCCTTCACAGCGCCGGCCGTCATGCCGCTGACCAGGCGACGCTGCACGATGAGGAAGAACACCACGACCGGCAGGCTGAACAGCACGCTCGCCGCCATGAGCCCGCCGAAGTCCGTCCCCTTGTTCGTCGAGAAGCCCGCGAGCCAGACCGGCAGCGTGTACATCGACTGGTCCTTGAGCATCACGTAGGCGGTCAGGTAGTCGTTCCACGCAGCGATGAACGCGAACACGCTCGTCGCGATGACCCCGGGCATCACCAGCGGGAACAGCACGCTCCACAGGATGCGGAAGGTGCCCGCGCCGTCGGTCTTCGCCGCCTCTTCGATCTCCACCGGGACCGCGACGAAGAAGCCGCGCATGACCCAGATCGAGAACGGCAGCACGCTCGCGACGTAGGCCAGGATCAGCCCGATGTAGCTGTTGAGCAGCCCGAGGGACTGGAACGACAGGAACAGCGGGATGAGCAGCGCGCCCGACGGGATCATCTGCACGAAGAGGATGCCCACGAGGATGGCCCGGCGCCCCTTGAACCGGAACCGGGACAGCGCCGCCGACGCCAGGAAGCCGACGACGATCGACAGCAGCACCGCGGCCACCACGACGATCGCGGAGTTCCGGAGGTAGCCCAGGAAGCCCTCTTGCGTGAGTGCCCTGGTGAAGTTCTCGATCGTCGGGTGGATGGGTGCCCAGATCGGCGTGAGGGTGGTGACCTCGTCCGCTGGCTTGAACGCGGTGTTCAGCATCCAGTAGATCGGGAACACCCACACCAGGCAGAACACCACTGCGATGGTGTTGGCGAGCACGCGGGGCTTCCGCTTGCCCTGGCGCACCTGGCGCGCTTCGGGTCGAACAGCTGGAGCCGTCACAGGTCTTCCTCCCCGCTCCGGATGAGCCGGCGGATGTAGTAGCTGGTGAGCACGCCGAGGATCGCCGTCGAGATGACCGCGATCGCCGCGCCCTGCCCGTAGGCGTTCGAGACGAAGGACTTCACGAAGGTCCAGACGCCGAGCGTGAGCGTCGCGTCCTCAGGACCGCCCCTGGTGAGGAGCCAGATCTGGTTGAACACGTTGAAGTCCCAGATCACCGAGAGGATCGTCACGAGGAGCAGCGTCGGGGCGAGTGCCGGCAGCGTGATCGCGCGGTACATGGCCCACGCCGAGGCGCCGTCGAGCGACCCGGCTTCGTAGTACTCCGGCGCGATCTGCGACTGTGCCGCGTAGAGCGTCAGGGCGACGAACGGCACCGCCTGCCAGATCACCAGGGTCAGGACGATCGTGTACGCCTGTCCCGGGTGCGACGCCCAGTTGTCCTGGGTGTGGTCGCCGAAGACCCGCATCTGCGTGATCAGCCAGTTCAGCACGCCGTAGAAGGGCTGGAACAGCCACTGCCAGACCAGGCTCGAGGCGACGTTCGGCATCGCCCACGCCAGGACGAGCACGACGCTGACGATCGTCCGCATCGCGACCCCGAGCCGCGTGAGCAGCTGCGACACCCCCATCCCGATGACGAGCGTGCCGATCACCATCGACGCGGTGACGGCGATCGTCCGCAGGATGACCGGCCAGAAGCTGCCGTCGGTGAGGACGTTCGTGTAGTTCGTGAGACCGGCGAACCCGGCCTGCCCGGTGAAGATCGCCCGCAGGCCGTACTCCTGGAAGGAGATGACGATGAGCCGGACGAGCGGGTAGACGACGAGCGCCAGCAGGAGCACCGCGGCCGGTGCGAGCAGCACGAGGGGCGCACGCGAGGCGCCCACGGAGCGACGACGGGGGCGGGGCGGGCGGCCGGACCGTCCGGTCCGGCCGGACCCGGGGACCCGGCCGGCGACGGGCGGTTGCCCGGCGCCGGCGACCGGCCCGGCAGGTGCCGAGCCGGTCGCCGTGTCAGCGGTCGAGGTCATCGACTACAGACTCGCGTTGAGCGCCGAGGTGAGGTGCTTCGAGAAGTCCTTCGCGGATTCCTCCGGCGTCTTCCGGCCCGTCGCGATGTCCGCGAACATCGACTGGAAGGACGCGTCACCCTCGATGGTCGCCCACCCGGGCGTCGCCGGGGTCGGGCGGCTCGTGCCGGCTGCGGCGAAGTACGGCTTGTGGAGCTCGTCCACGTCTGCCGCCACCGAGTCGAGCAGCTGCGTGGAGTTCGGCTCCCACCCGTCGACGCCGAAGACCTGGTCCTGCTGGAACTTCTTCGAGGTCAGGATCTTCATGTAGTACAGCGCGAGGTCCTGGTTCGCCGACTTCGACGGGATGCCGAGGTCCGAGCCGCCGAGGAACACCGGCTGCGTCTTGCCCTCGGTGGCCGACGGCATCGCGAAGGTGCCGATCTGGTCCTTGAGCTCCGGCTTCGCCGTGGTGATCGAGCCGATCTCCCACGCCGAACCGAGGATCGCGGAGGTGTTGCCCTGCGCGAAGACGTCGGACTCGGCCGGCTTGTCGGTGTTGATGTCCTGCGTGGACTTCGCCGAGTAGGCGTTCTGGAAGTCCTTCCAGGCGGTCAGTCCCTTGACGGCGTCGGCGGAGTCGATCGCCCCGGTCCACTTGCCGCCCTTCTCGGTGGCGATCTGTCCGCCGGCGTCCCACACCCACTGCAGGCCGCCGTACCAGTACTGCCCCGGCATGTAGAACGCCGAGAAGTCCGCAGCGGGGTTCTTCGCCTTGACCTTGTCGAGGTCGGCGGTGAGCTCCTCGTACGACTTCGGCGTCCCGGTCACCCCGGCGTCCGCCCAGGTCTTCTTGTTGTAGATGACCGCACGGTTGCCCGCGAAGAGCGGTGCGCCGTAGAGCTTGCCGTCGACGGTCGCGGGCCCTTCGAGCCCGGAGAGCCAGGTCTGCCCGTCGGCCAGTTCCTTCTTGTACGGGCTGAGGTCCATCAGCCCACCCGTCGCGGCGTACACCGGCACCTGGGTGTTGCCGAGGTCGACGATGTCCGGCGCGTCCTTCTGAGCGAGGGCGGTGGTCAGCTTCGTGGTGATGCCGTCCCACTGCTGCAGCTGGAGCTTCACCTTGGCGCCGGTGGCCTTCGTGAACTGCTTCTCGGCGACGTCGAGGATCTTCGGGCTGAGGTCGCCGTTCATGATCCAGACGTTGAGGGTCTTGCCCTTGCCATCGGGTGTGCCGATGGACTTCGTTCCGCTGTCGGAAGCTCCGTTGCTTCCGGCAGAGCACCCGGCGAGGGCGAGCGCGGCCGCCAGGCCGAGCGCACCGAGTGCGGCGAATCGCGTGCGTGTCACGTTGACTCCCTTGGTCCGACCTTTATGAAAGGACGTTGCGTAATGGCAATGAAAGACCCTCGGGGCAGGGTTGTCAACCTCCGATTTCCTGCCTGTGGAGACCGATGATCCGCATGTTTCCGGGGGATGACGGATATCGAACGAATCCTGCCGATTGCTTGACGAACTGGTCATGACCAGGCACCATTCCACCCCCTGGCGCTCGCCTCGCGCGGGGGCTAGCATCCGACGGGTGACCACCGCAGCGCACAAGGCGTCGACGAAACCGACCACGACGACCCCGTCCCGCGCCGGCATCGTCGCCCGCATCGACCGTCGGCTCCTGGTGAACTTCCGGGTCGACCCGACCGCACTCCATCGCGTCTTGCCGGACGGCCTCCGCCCGCAGCTCGTCGACGGATCGGCGGTCGCCGGCGTCTGCCTGCTGCGCATGGCCGGCCTCCGACCACGCTGGGTTCCTCGCGGGATCGCGTGGGGTGCCGAGAACGCCGCGCACCGCATCGCCGTCGAGTGGGACGGACCGACCGGAGTTCGTCGTGGCGTGTACATCTCGAAGCGCTACAGCGCGTCGTGGGTGCCGGTCGCACTCGGCGGACGGGTGATGCCCGGCGTGCACCAGCACGCCCGCTTCGACGTCGACGAGGACGGGGAGCGGTTCCGTGTCGGCTTCGACGCCACCGACGCCGAGGTCGACGTCGACGTCGAGCGCGTCCCGGCGCATCGCTGGACGAGCAGCGTCTTCCGCGACGTGGACGAGGCATCCGACTTCTTCCGCGCTGGGAGCACCGGCTGGTCCCCCGACCACCGCGGCGCACTCGAGGGCCTCGAGCTCCGCACGGACGCATGGCGGGTCTCCCCGGCCCGGGCGCACCGCGTGCACTCGTCGTTCATCGACGCACTCCCCCGCGACAGCGCCGAGTTCTCGGACGTGCTGCTCATGCGGAACGTGCCCGTGACGTGGGGCACGGAGCGCTGGCCCGGAGCCTGATCCCGGAGGGTCGGCTGACGGATCCGGACGCGACCAGCCTGGAGGCCCGGTGCCGGTCCGTCGGACCGGCACCGGGCCTCCAGGCCGTCGCGTCCACTGCCCTAGACAGCCGCCAGCGCCGACGTCGGCGGGATGCGCGCGGCGCGCGCCGCCGGGTAGAGCCCGGAGATCCCGCCGATGAGGACCGTCGCGCCGAGCCCCCCGGCGACGGCCCACAGCGGCACGGCGACCGGCCAGCCCTGCCAGAGGGCGAAGGCGACCGTCACCCCGACGCCGATCACCACACCGGCGACGCCGCCGACGAAGGACAGCAGCAGCGACTCCACGAGGAACTGGTCACGGATGTTCCGCCGCCTGGCGCCCAGCGCACGGCGGACCCCCACCTCGGCCCGTCGTTCGAGCACGGTGATCACCATCGTGTTCGCGACACCGATGCCGCCGACGAGGAGTGCCACCCCGCCGATGCCGACCAGGAGTCCGGTGAACGAGTCGTCGGTGGCGTTCTTCGCCGCGAGGGCGTCGGACGGCCGCGTGACGCCGACGTCCTGCGGGGCACCGGGGCGGATCGCTCCGGCCAGCACGTCTCGTGCCTGTTCCACGCGATCGGGGACCACTCGCGTGTACACGGCGGTCGGGGCCCCGTCGAACCCCAACTGCTGCGCGAGCCCCCGCGGGACGAACACCTGCTGGTCGAGGTCCTCCGCGAGCTGGACGGGCTGCAACACCCCCACGACCTGCACCCACTGCCCGCCGATCCAGACGCGGGTGCCCGGCCCGACGACGTCGATCCCGAGCGACTTCGCCGCGCCCGCGCCGAGCACGGCCTGCGGCGGCGCGTCCGCACGGTCGTCGATCCAGTGTCCGGAAGCGAACTCCCCGCCGAGCACCCCTGGCACGTCACCCCACGCGGCGAGCAAACCGATGCCCTTCGTCTCGGGCTCCGGGATGTAGGCGTTCCGGTAGACGTGTCCGTCCGCCACCGTCCCCACCGCAGCGGCCTCCTCGACGTCGTCCTGACGGAGCACCGACTCCAGGGCCGTGCCGGGCAGCGGCGGGGTCTCGCCGAACCCCTGGGCCTTCGTGGCGGTGAGCACGTTGGTGCCGAGCGCGTCGAGCACCTGGTCGAGCTTCGCCTTGCTCGACGAGGAGATCCCGACGACGGCGATCATCGCCGCGATGCCGATCGCGATCCCGAGCGCCGAGAGCACCACGCGGCCCGGACGGGTGCGGAGCCCGAAGACACCGAGGCGGAGCAGGTCGCCCGGGCCGAGGCGCGAGCGGACCGCGCTCACCGGACACCACCGATCGCCTCGGCGAGGTCGGCTGCCGATGCGCCCGGCGCTCCGGCGGAGTCGTGCTCCACCAGCCCGTCCCGCATCCGCACCTGCCTGGGCAGTGACGCCGCGAGGTCGAGGTCGTGCGTGATCACCAGGACCGTCGTGCCTGCTGCGTTCAGCTCGCGCAGGAGCGCCAGGATCGCGGCGCCCGAGCTCGAATCGAGGGCTCCGGTGGGTTCGTCGGCGAGCAGGATCGTCGGCTCGCCGACAATCGCACGCGCGATGGCCACGCGCTGCTTCTCACCGCCGGACAGCTGGTTCGGCCGGTGGTCCGCCCGGTGCCCGAGCCCGACCCGTTCGAGGGCGTCGACGGCACGCCGTCGCCGCTCGCGTCGACCGCAGCCGGCGTAGAGGAGCCCGTCGGCGACGTTCTCCGCCGCCGTCGCCCCGGCCTGCAGGTGGAAGTGCTGGAACACGAACCCGATGTGGTCGGCGCGGAGCATCGAGAGCGCGTCGTCCGACATCGACGCGACGTCGTTGCCGGCGATCGTCACCGTCCCCGACGTCGGCCGGTCGAGCGTGCCGACGATGTTGAGCATCGTCGACTTGCCCGACCCTGACGGCCCGACGACCGCGACGAACTCCCCGTCGGCCACCTCGAGGGACACCCCGCGGAGCGCGCCGACGTCCCCGTAGGTCTTGCTGACGTCGCGGAGCGCGAGGACCGCGGTCATCCCGGCACCACGACCTCGTCACCTGCACTGACGGCACCGGTGACGGCGACTCGCCCGTCGGCCGTGAACCCGGGTTCGACCGGCACCCGCTTCGTGGTCCCGTCGCGCTGCACGACGTCGACGGCGTACGTACCGCCGTCGAGCGCGACGAGCGCGGCGACCGGCACCGACAGCACGTCCTGTTCGGTCGTGCCCTTCGCGTCGAGCTGCGCCGATGCTGCCGCGGGGAGCTGCCGGTTGCCGGGATCGAACGACACGGAGACGTCCACCGTGTTCCCGCCGTCCTCCGACGCGCTCGGCTGGACGTCGACGACCTCGCCGGTCATCGGGTCTCCTGCACCGTTCACGCGCACGTCGACCTTCGTGCCGACGGCGAGGCGTTCGGCGTCCCGTTGCGAGATCGTCGCCTTGACGATGCGCTTGGTGCTCGTGACCGAGATCACGTCCCCGCCGGTCGGCTGCCCGAGCTTCCCGTCGACCGCGCTCACACGGACGTCCCCGTCCACGAATGCGATGTCGTCCACGGTCAGACTGCCGGTGACCTCCAGCCCGCGGTCCTTCTGCCACTGCCGCACCGCCCGCTGTGTGCGCGGTCCGAACGTGTCGTCCTGTGCGACGTCGTAGCCGAGGGCCGCGAGGTTCTCGTTGAGCTGCCGGACGTCGGTGCCCCGCAGCCCGCGCTCGAGCGAACGCCAGAGCGGCACGGTGCCGTACATGGAGCGGACGCCGCGCTCGTCGACCGCGTAGAGGAACTCGTCTCGGTGGATGACCTGCCCGGGCTTCGGCAACCAGGTCAGCGTGCCCCGTGCCGCACCCGGGACGCCCGTCGAGGTCCCGTAGCCCAGTGTCCCCGCGAACACCCTCGAATCGGTCAGGTCACCCTTCGTGACCGGGGACGTGGCCCGCTTCGACGTCTTCGTCTGCTCGGCGGAGGCGGTCGGCGTCGTCCGCGGGTCGACGAGCGCCCAGGCCCCCGTCCCGACTCCGAGAACGGCGACGAGGCAGACGCCCGCGATCACCATGCGCCTCCTGGTGGGAGCGGCGCTGGTCACTTCGTGACCTTCTCGACCGGCCCGAAGGCCTTCTCGTCGCAGGTCTTCGCCACGTCGTCGAACGTGGCCTGATCGCCGGGCGTGTAGGACATCCAGCCTGCTTCGTCGTCCGGGTAGTCGGCGAAGCCGTTCTCGCGGATGCACTTCGCGGCCTGCTGCATCTTCTTCTCCATGCCCGCCATCGGTTTGGCCGCCTGGACACCGTCACCCGCGCCCGACGCGGCGCCCGAGCACTCGGTGAGGTCGGCGGACCACTGTTCCTGGTCGACGCCCTTCGGGACCGAGATCGTCTCGGACTTCCCGGACGGGTCGGCCATGTCGTAGCCCTTGCCGCGCATGCACTCTGCGATGGTCGCCCCCTTCTGGCCGGCGCCGGATGCGCTCTCGCGGACCGTCGGGGCGTTGCTCGCGCAGGACACCAGCAGCCCGGGGAGGAGCAGGAGCCCGGCGACGAGCGCGATGGTCGTGGTCTTCTTCGTGGTGTTGGTCATGAGACCAGCACACCGGAATCGGTGTTTCGGCCCCGGTACACCCGTGGTTACTCCGGCGAAACGTCGACCTGCACGCGCAGCCCGCCCTCGTCACGACCCGTGACCGAGAGCCGCCAGCCCTGCGCCTGGGCGATCGACGCGACGATCGAGAGCCCGAGCCCGCTGTGCCGTCGGCCGGAGCCGGTCACCCCCTGGCACCGCCGGAACGGCTCGACGAGCAGCGGCACCACGGCGTCCGGCACGGTCGGCCCGGAGTTCTCGACGACGATCCCGTCCGACGAGGTGGTCACGCGGACGAACCCGTCTCGCGCGTTGTACTCGACCGCGTTGCCGACCAGGTTGACGAGGAGCTGCCGGACCAGCATCGGCTCGCCGGTCACGACCCGGCCCGGAGGCTCGGTGCGGTCCTCGTGGACCACACGCACGCCCGCCTCGGAGGCGGCTCCGGCAGCTCCCGCGACGACCTCGCCCACGACGGCCCCCAGGTCGACGTCCGTCGTGGCGCCCGCGAGGCCGCGGTCGGCCTCCGCGAGGACGAGGAGCGACTCGACGAGGTGCTCCGTCCGGCGGTTCTGCTCGAGCAGCTCGTCACGGGTCGCCCGGACGTCCTCGGCGTCGGCGCCGTCGTGCAGCCCGATCTGCATCGCCGCCCGTTGGACCGCAAGGGGTGTGCGGAGCTCGTGCGAGGCCTGCGCGACGAACCGCCGCTGGCTCTCGAATGCCGATTGCAGCCGGTCCAGCAGGTCGTCGACCGTTCCGGACAGCCGCCGGAGTTCGTCGTCGGGGCCCTCGAGCGCGATCCGCTCGTGCAGGTTCGACGCCGTGATCCGGTTGGCGGTCGCGGTGATCCGGTCGATCGGACGGAGCATGCGGCGACTGAGCAGCCACCCGATCCCACCCGCGACGGCGCCAGCGCCCGCGATCCCGATCGCCGACCACTGCCACTGCTGCGCCGCGACGACGCGCACGATCGCCACCGACTGCAGCTTCGACATGTCGAGGTCGCCCGGGTCGGTGGTGCCGGTCGGCATCGGCTTCGGCGCGGCGGTCGCGTCCGTCGGCCGGAAGCCGGTCGCGTCACGCACCGTGGTCGCGTACGCCTCGCTCACGCCCGCCTGCGACATCAGGTTGGAGAACACGACGACCCCGGCGGCGAGCGCCATCGCCGCGAGCGCGAAGACCACGGCGGTGCGGACCCGGATGCTCCACGTGCGCCTGCCCGTCACAACGCGTAGCCCTGACCGGGGATCGTCCGGATCGGATCGGGCTCGCCGAGCTTCTTGCGGAGCTTCGACATCGTCACCCGAACGGCCGCGGTGAACGGGTCGATGTTCATGTCCCAGACCTTCTCGAGCAGTTCCTCGGCGGAGACGACGCGGCCGTCGGCGCGGAGCAGGGTCTCGAGGACGCCGAGCTCCTTGGACGTCAGGTCGAGCGGCCGTCCCGCACGCGTGGCGATCCGCCGGTTGGTATCGACGAGCAGTCCGTCCCGTTCGAGGACCGGTGCCACGGGTGCGACGCTCCGGCGCCCGAGTGCCCGGACGCGGGCGACCAGCTCGGGGTACTCGAACGGCTTCGTCAGGTAGTCGTCCGCGCCGAGTTCGAGGCCGTTCACCCGGTCGGTCAGGGCCGTCGCCGCGGTGAGCATGAGGATGCGGGTCAGACTCCCCCGACCGGCGAGCCGGCGGGCGACCTCGTCACCGTGGAGTCCCGGCACGTCGCGGTCGAGCACGACGACGTCGTAGTCGTTCACCGCCAGGAGCTCGTCGGCGTGGTCGCCGCGGTACGCGACGTCGACGGCCATGTCCTGCCGGGTCAGGCCCTTCGCGACCAGGTCGGCCAGGGCGATTTCATCGTCCACCACGAGTACACGCATACATGTATTGCATACGATGTTGCTCTGCGTGGACTGGGACGGCACGTCCCGAGTCTTCGCCGTGCGGTGTTTCGCGGCTGTTGCGTCAGGCCTCGAACGGGACCTCGCCGTGCACACTCACCCCGGCACGCTGCCGGTAGGCCAGGTGCCCACCCAGGTACCCGCCGACACCCACCACCGCCAGTCCGGCGAACCCGAGGAGCTTCCCCGCGCCGTGGTTGCCGCGCTTCCGCTGCAGCCACGAGAACCCGTAGAGCGAGATGCCGACCCAGTTCACGGCCTGGTGCACCCACCCCGTGCGGAGCTGCTCCCGGTCGAGTTCCGACCAGTCGACGTACCCGGCGACGCTGGCGCTGCCCGACGACACGAGTCCGACGCCGACGAGGGTCTTCGCGGCCTTCGCGTTGCCCTTCCCGCCGAGCAGGTCGAGCACCGCCGCGGAAATCCACGCCCCGAGCGGGACCTGCACCATGAGCGGGTGGATCGGGTGCCCGAACGGCACGCCGTGCAGTAGTCGACGGAGCGACCCGGGCTTCGCGAGGACCTCGACCACCTTCCGGTCGATGTCGACGGCCGTGTCGAGCACGCTCGCGTGCTCGATGGACTCGGTGAGGCGACGGAGCGCGCGGATCTCGGGCATGGGGGTGAACGTAGGCCGGAAGGCCCGTCACCGGTCCCAGGAACCGATGACGGGCCTCCCGTCAGTCGCGTGCCGAGCCGCGACTACTCCTCGACGATCTCCGCCAGTTCGAACGGCTCCACCGTCAGGGCGTCGCCGCTCTCGGCGACGTCCACGCGGACGGTGTCGCCGTCGCGCACGTCCCCCGCGAGGATCGCCCGCGCGAGCTGGTCGTCGATCTGCCGCTGCATGAGGCGACGCAGCGGCCGCGCGCCGTACACGGGGTCGTACCCGCGCTCGGCGAGCCATCCACGGGCCTGGGGGGTGACGGCGAGCTCGAGCCGCCGACCGGACAGACGCTTCGCGAGCCGGTCGACGTACAGCGAGACGATCTGCCCGAGGTCCTCCGCGGTGAGCGCCTGGAACACCACGATGTCATCGAGCCGGTTGATGAACTCGGGACGGAAGGCCTGCTGCACGAGCTCGCGGACGGCCTCTTGGCGCTGGTCCTCGGTCAGGGACATGTCGGTCGTGAACTGCGAGCCGAGGTTCGATGTCAGCACCATGATCGTGTTCCGGAAGTCGACCGTGCGGCCCTGCCCGTCGGTCAGACGGCCGTCGTCGAGCACCTGGAGCAGCACGTCGAACACCTCGGGGTGGGCCTTCTCGACCTCGTCGAGCAGGATCACCGAGTAGGGGCGACGACGGACGGCTTCGGTGAGCTGCCCGCCGGCCTCGTAGCCGACGTACCCGGGCGGGGCGCCGATGAGCCTGGCGACGGAGTGCTTCTCGCCGTACTCGCTCATGTCGATGCGGACGAGGGCCTTCTCGTCGTCGAAGAGGAACTCCGCGAGGGCCTTCGCGAGCTCGGTCTTGCCCACGCCGGTCGGGCCGAGGAACAGGAACGACCCGGTCGGGCGGTCGGGGTCCGAGATGCCGGCACGGGTGCGTCGGACGGCCTCGGACACGGCGGCCACGGCGGTGCGCTGCCCGATGATCCGGCGGCCGAGTTCGGTCTCCAGGTGCAGGAGCTTCTCGGTCTCGCCCTGCAGCAGCCGGCCGACGGGGATGCCGGTCCACTGCGCGATGACCGCGGCGATGTCCTCGTCGGTGACGCTGTCGTTCACCATGCGGTCCGCCGACTCGGCCTGTTCGGCCGCGGCGAGCTCGGCTTCGATCCGGGGCTTCTCCGCGTACTCCAGCCGCGACACGGTGGCGTAGTCCGCTTCCCGCTGCGCGCGCTGGCTGCGCATGTTGAGGTCGTCGAGCTGCTGCTTGAGCTCGCCGATGCGGTTGAGGCTCGCCCGTTCCGCCTGCCAGCGCTGTTCGAGCGCCGCCAGACGTTCCTCTCGGGAGCGCAGCTCGGTGCGCAGGGTCTCGAGCCGGGCCTTCGAGGCGTCGTCCTTCTCCTGCTTGAGCGCGAACTCCTCGACGCGCAGCCGGTCGACGTTCCGCTTCAGCTCGTCGATCTCGACCGGGCTGGAGTCGATCTCCATGCGGAGCCGCGACGCTGCCTCGTCGATGAGGTCGATCGCCTTGTCGGGCAGCTGTCGGCCGGAGATGTAGCGGTTCGACAGGCTCGCCGCAGCCACGAGCGCGGAGTCGTTGATGGTGACCTTGTGGTGCGCCTCGTAGCGCTCCTTGAGCCCGCGGAGGATCGCCACCGCGTCCTCGACGCTGGGCTCCCCGACGTAGACCTGCTGGAAGCGCCGTTCGAGTGCCGCGTCCTTCTCGATGTACTCGCGGTACTCGTCGAGGGTCGTCGCGCCGATCAGCCGGAGCTCACCGCGGGCGAGCATCGGCTTGAGCATGTTCGACGCTGCGACGGAGCCCTCGCCGCCGCCGGCGCCCATGAGCGTGTGGAGCTCGTCGATGAAGGTGATGACCTGCCCGTCGGAGTCGTTGATCTCCTTGAGCACGGCCTTGAGCCGCTCCTCGAACTCGCCGCGGTACTTCGCGCCGGCGATGAGGGCGGAGATGTCGAGCGACACGAGTCGCTTGTCCTTGAGCGAGTCGGCGACGTCACCCGCGACGATGCGCTGGGCGAGTCCTTCGACGACGGCGGTCTTGCCGACGCCCGGCTCACCGATGAGCACGGGGTTGTTCTTGGTGCGGCGGGTCAGCACCTGGCTGACACGGCGGATCTCGGCGTCTCGGCCGATCACCGGGTCGAGCTTGCCGCTGCGAGCGACGGCCGTCAGGTCGACGCCGTACTGCTCGAGGGCGGTCTTCTGACGCTCTTGTGAGTCAGGCGCGCCCTGGAGGTTCGCCATGGGTTCCGTCCTTTCCTTGTGATGGTCCGGTACTTGAGTCTACTCGACTCAACTTAGGTTCGCGAGTGGGTGTTCCGGATGCCGACGGCACTGACGACCGAACCGGCGACGAGCAGCAGCGCCATCACGATCACCGCGCGGTGGAACCCGCCGACGCTCATCTCACCGCCGAGCACGACGCCGGCGAGCGCCACCATCACCAGGCTCGCGATGCGGGCGATCGCATTGTTCACCGCTGAGCCGACACCGGCCTCGGTCTGCGGCACGGAGCCGAGCACGGCGCTGGTCAACGGCGTCACCATCAGGGAGATCCCGACACCGACGAGGACGAGCCCCGGGAACACCGCGTACCAGTACGCGCCGGGATCGCTGCCGACCAGGACCATGAGGAGCGACCCGACCGCGGCGACCGCTGGTCCCGTAGCCATGAACCAGCGTGGACCGTACCGACCGGCGAACGATCCGACCGTCGTCGAGAGCAGCAGGAGGAGCACCGTGGGCGGCAGCGTCGCGAGGCCGGCGAGCCACGCCGGGAGCCCCCACACCTCTTGCAGGAAGAGCGTGACGACGAAGCCGACCATCCCGAGGGCTCCGTAGATCGAGAGCGTCGCGATGTTGCCCACCGCGAAGTTCCGGGCGCGGAACAACTCCAGGGGGACGAGCGGTGCCCCGGTCACCCGGGTGACGCGGAGCTCCCACGGCACGAACCCGACGAGCGCCAGCCCGCCGATGACGAGCGCGGCCACCACGGTCGGCGCACCCCACCCGAGCCGCCCCTGCTCGATGAGCCCGAGCACCACCCCGCCGACCCCGACCACCGCGAGCACGGCGCCGACCACGTCCACGCGAGGGCGGTGCCCGGCGACGACGTCACCCGAGATCCGGCGGACGAGCGGGATCGTCACGGCGATGGGGACCGCCGTGAGGACGAAGATCCACCGCCAGCCGATGCCGTCGACGATGAGCCCGCCGATCACCGGGCCGACTATGACCGCGGCGCTCGACCACGCCGTCCACGACCCGATCGCCTTCGCCTGGGCCGCTCCCCGGTAGGCCGCGACGATGAGCGCGAGCGAGCTCGGGGTGACGAGCGCGCCACCGACGCCCTGCAACGCCCGCGCCACGATGAGCACGGCACCGGTCGGCGCCACCGCGCACAGCACCGAAGCGACCCCGAACACGACGAGGCCCCACGTGATGATCCGGACGCGGCCGAACAGGTCGGAGAGCGAGCCCGCGACGAGGATCAGCGACCCGAGCGTGACCAGGTACGCGTCGACGGTCCACTGCTGCACGACGAGCCCACCGCCGAGTTCCTGCCGGATGGCCGGCAACGCGACGTTCACGACGCTGGAGTCGAGCCCGACCACGAAGGACGCCAGGATCGCGACGACCAGCACCACGCGGCGGTCGTCGCGGAGCGGTGCGGTGTGCACCGGGGTGGCGGGATCGGTCATGCGCTCATCATGCGCCCTCGGAGCGCCCCGGGAACGACGGAGCCCCGCACCTGTGGACAGGTGCGGGGCTCGGTCGTTCCCGGGGCTGGGATGTCTAGTTGGTGCGTGAGTCCGAGTTGGGCTGGACGGACGGCGCCGGGTTGACGACCGGGGCGGCCGTCGAAGCCTGGTCGGCGGGGACGCTCTGGACGGTGGTTCCGTCCGTGCCCTTGGCCTTCTTGTCGTCGGTGTCCATCTCCTTCTTGAAGATGTTGATGGACTGGCCGAGGCCCTTGGCGAGCGCCGGCAGCTTCGTCGCGCCGAACAGCAGCACCACGATGCCGAGGATGATCAGCAGGTGTACACCGGTGAGGTTTCCGAGCATCATGACTCCTTGATTCTGGAAGTGGTCGCCGTCAGCTCGTCGTCATCGACGGGCCCGGCGGAAGCCGTGGTCCGTCCATCGTAACTCGCACGGGCCGGGAAGCCCAGGTCGAGCGCCTGAACGAACACCTCCCGCACAGGATCGACACCATCAGCACGCCAGGAGATCAGTCCGCCAACACGCGGTCGAGCGACCACAGAACGGCGGTCCCGGTCAGGCTCGGGATGTCCGCCTCGGTCACGCCGTGCAGGCGGTACGCGACCCGCTCACCCGGCAGCAGGGTCATGAACCCGCGGTCGACGGTGCCACCCGGCTGCACCCGGTCGGGCTGGAGGAGCAGGTCACGCACGAGCGACTCGGCCTCGACGACCAGGTCGAGCCCGTCGCCGTCCGCCGCGGGGGTGAACGCCGCGCGGTAGTGCGCCGGTTCCCACCGCATGTCCTTGTCCGGCGCTGGAGTCCACACCGCGCGACGCCAGTCCATGTCGGCCACGACGAGCTCGCCGGTCGGGTCGCCCACCACGCCGACCGCGTCGGGCAGGGTCACGACCGCGACACCGGCCGCGTCGAGGTGCACGGGCAGCGTCTCCTCGGCGAGGACACGGCCGGCGAGGTCGATGCGCCGGACGCGGACCACGCTGTCGAGACCGCGGCGGGTCGACCGGACGGCCACCTCGATCGGCGAGAAGCCGGCGGGTGCGGAACCGGCCACGTCCGCGACCGGCAGCGACGCGGTCGGGTGATCCGAGCCTCCCGTCCGGTCCGGGGCAGGAACCGTCCGGACCGACGAGACGGGCCGGATCGCCACCAGGACGTCGTCGTACAGCCGACGCAGCTCGTGCGCCAGCGGCTTCAGCCGCCCTGCCGAGTCGATCGCCGACCAGGACGACACGGGCCACAGGTCGTTCAGCTGCCAGACGATGACCCCGGTGTTGCGGGGCCAGTGCGTGCGCCAGTGCTCGACGCCGGTCGCGATGGCGCGCGCCTGCTGGAGCTGCGTCAGGTAGTGCCACCGGTCGAAGTCGGACGGCACGACGCCGAACCGGGGCGCGAGCCCGTCCGCGAGCTTCTGCATGCCGGATGCGGCCTTCTGGTGGTGCACGACACCGGGCGAGGACGGCGTCATCGGCTCATCCGAGACCGCGTCGCGCATGGTGCGCCACGCGGGCGGTGCCTGCCAGCCGAACTCCGACACGAACCGGGGGACCGAGTCGCGGTAGTGGTCGTCGGAGAGGCGGTTCCAGACGTCCCACGAGTGGTGCGTCTCGTGGTCGACGTCGTTCGCGAACAGCGACTCGGAGCCGGACCACGGCGACGCGACCGTGTAGAACCGCGACGGGTCGACCGCATCGACGATCGTCGGCAGCAGGTCGAGGTAGTAGTCGAGGCCCCAGCCGCGCTCCCCGAGCGTTGCGTCCCAGCCGTCGACGTCGTGCAGCCAGATGTTCTCGTTGTTGCCGTTCCAGAGCACGAGCGAGGGGTGCCGGGAGAGCCGGGCGACGTTGTCGCGGGCCTCGGCGATGACCTCACTGCGGAGCGGCTCGTCCTCGGGGTAGGCCGAGCAGGCGAAGGGGAAGTCCTGCCAGACGAGCAGGCCGAGCTCGTCGCAGACCTCGTAGAAGTCGTGCGACTCGTACACGCCACCGCCCCAGACGCGGACCATGTTCACGTTGAGGTCGGCCGCTGCACGCAGGCGCGATCCGTACCGCGGACGGTCGACCCGCGACACGATGACGTCGTCCGGGATCCAGTTCACACCGCGGACGTCGATGCGCGTGCCGTTGACGTACACGTCGAACGGACGACCGATGTCGTCCACCGCGGTGTCGATCCGCGTCGACCGGAACCCGGTGCGGAACCCGTGGCGGTCGAGGACCTCGCCGTCGACGGTCTGCAGCTCGACGACGACGTCGTAGAGCGGCTGCTCGCCGTACCCGCGCGGCCACCACCGCTGCACCTCGGGGACCCGGACGGTGACGACGGTCTCGTCCTGCTTCGGGGTGACCTGCGCGCGAGACCGCTGCCGGGTCTTCGCGCCGTCCTCGGTCTCGCCGGAGACCGTGACGACGAGCACGAGGTCGTCGTCCTCGCCGTCCTGGTCGAGGTCGTTCAGTCCGGACCGCTCGAACGCGATGTGTGCGTCGAGGACGCCTTCGCCCGCCTCGATGTCGACGAGCGGCCGGACGTCGCGGAGCCTCGCGGTCGACCAGCGCTCGATCGCGATCGGACGCCAGGGGCCGCTGGTCACCGCGGTGAGCCCCCAGTCCCAGCCGAAGTTCGACGCCATCTTGCGGACGTACGGGAAGGGCTCGTCGTACGGCCCGGGCATCGCGCCGGCGCGGGCCGCGACGCGGCCGGCTTCGCGGTAGGGCGACTCGAACAGGATCTCGAGGTCGCGCTCGGTCCTGGTGTTGCTGCCGTCCGTGGAGTCGCGGAGGTCGAAGCGGTAGCGGCGGTGCATGTTCCGGGTGGCACCGATCTGCACGCCGTCCAGCGTCAGCTCGGCGACGGTGTCGAGGCCGTCGCAGACCAGGTCGACGCGCTCGTGACCACGGGGGTCGACGTCGAGCGTGCGCGAGTACGTCCAGTCGGCGCGCCCGACCCACTTCGCGGCGTCCTCGTCGCGGTCGAGCGTCGGGTCGGCGAGCAGGCCCTCGCGCTCGAGGTCCGTGTGCACCTGACCGGGGACCGTGGCGGGGATGCCGGCGATGGCACCGGCCGGCGCGGTCGCCGGAGCGGTCTCGTCGACCATGGCGACGGTCCAGGCGTCGCGGAGTTCCTCGCGTTCGAGCGTCATGCGGATCCTTCTCTGGGCGGGCCGATCCGTGGCCCACCGCGGTCGGGGCCCGGCCGGCGGACCGTCCCGTGGCCGGTTCAACCGCCTGGAGGCACGGCACCGGTCGTCCGGGCGTCGTCGCGTCGCGCGCGTGGAACAGTCGGGTGATCCACGCACGAGGGTGCTCCGCGATGCTAGTACGGGTTGCTTTCGGGAACATCCGTACGGGCTGCCGTGGCAGGTTGGGGAGGTGATCACCGTCGAACTCGCCAAGGACCTCCGCGCAGCCGGGCTCCGCTGGAACCCCGAGACCGGGGACAGGTTCGTCATCGACAAGCCCGGGGTCGACGACGACGTGTACACCGTGTCCGAGATGACCGTCGAGCGGCACGACCACCCGTCTGGCACCATCCTCGGGTTCAACGGGACGACCGAGTGGGCGCTCGACTCGGTGACGGCGGCCGAGTCGCTGTGGTTGCCCCGCGAGGACCAGTTGCGCGAGCTGCTCGGACCGTCGTTCGTCGGGCTCACCCGGGTCGCCGCCGGGGAGCGTGTGGTGCACACGGTGACGGTCGTGCTCCGGGGCGATGACCGGTCGTTCGCTGCTGCGGACCCGGCGATCGCGTACGGGCAGGCCCTGGTGGCCTACATCACGACGGCGCTGGAGTAGCACCTGGGTGAATCCGGAATGGTGCTCGGGCGTCCCCTGGTTGTCTGGGAGCATGACCGTTCCGAACATCACACTCAACGACGGCAAGACCATCCCGCAGCTCGGCTTCGGCGTGTTCCAGATCGACCCCTCGTCGACGAAGGAAGCGACCCTGACGGCGCTCGAGGTCGGCTACCGCCACATCGACACCGCCGAGATGTACGGCAACGAGAAAGAGGTCGGCGAGGCGATCGCCGAGTCGGGCATCCCCCGGTCCGAGATCTTCGTCACGTCGAAGCTCAACAACGGCTTCCACGACCCCGCGCTCGCCCTGGAGAACGGCAAGAAGTCGGCCGACCTGCTCGGCGGCTACACCGACCTGTTCCTGATCCACTGGCCGCTCGCGACCGTCAGCGACTTCGTGCCGACGTGGAAGACGTTCGAGGAGCTCTACGCCGCCGGGACCTCGCGCTCGATCGGTGTCTCGAACTTCGAGGCGCACCACCTCCGCAAGCTCGTCGCCGAGACGACGATCACCCCGGCCGTGAACCAGATCGAGGTGCACCCCTACCTGGCACAGGAGTCGCTGCGCGCGGTCAACCGCGAACTCGGCATCGCGACGGAGGCATGGTCCCCGATCGCCCAGGGCCTGGTGCTCGACGACTCGACGATCGTCCGGATCGCGGAGTCGGTCGGCAAGAGCCCCGCGCAGGTCGTGCTCCGCTGGCACATCCAGCGCGGCGACATCGTCTTCCCGAAGTCGGTCACCCGTGCCCGCGTCGAGGAGAACTTCGCGATCTTCGACTTCGAGCTGTCCGACGAGGACATGACCGACATCACGACGCTCGACAAGGGCCACCGCACGGGGCCGGACCCCGACACGTTCGCCTACATCCCGGAGTAGTGGGGGGCCGGGCCCGGTCCTGTGGGCGGGTTCGGTCCTGTGGGCGGGCTCGGTCCTGTGGGCGGGCTCGGTAGCTGCTCGTCCTGACGACAAGTGCGCATGCGCCCGCATGCGCACTTGTCGTTTCCACGCGCAAGTCCGCCGGACGCCTGTGGACAAGCCGGGAGGCTCGCCCCGCGCCCGCCACGATGGGCGCGTGATCCCCCTCCCGGACTGCCCGATCGTGCGCGTCGACGACCGCACGCCGCCGTCCGTCGCGCGGGCCGTGCAGCGCCGTGCCGGCGCCGACCTCGTGCGGATCGGTCGCGGACTGTACGTCGACCGTGCGCAGTGGCTCGCGCTCGATGACCGGGCACGGCACCTCGTACGGGTCCGTGCCGTCCTCCCCCGGCTGCCCGGCGGCGCGGTGTTCGCCCACGAGTCCGCCCTGCTCCTGCACGGTGTCCGGCTGCTCGGTCCCGCGCCGGCCCGTGTCGTGGTCGCCGAACCGTGTCGCGCGCGCGTCGACCGCCGCTCCCCGCTCGTCGAGTCGCACCCGATGCCATCCGGTGCGCTCGAGACCGTCCGCCTCGGCCCCGAGGACGTCCCGGTGCTCGGCCTGGCGGGCGCGGCGGCCGCCACGGCACGGTCGATGCCGTTCCGTGACACGGTCGTCGTGCTCGACCAGGTGCTCCGCCGAGGGGTCCCCCGCGACGAGATCGCCGCGGCCCTGGCACCAGGGTCCCGACGCGGCGCGGCCCGGGCGCACGCCGCGCTCGACTTCGCCGATCACCGGTCGGACTCGGTCGGCGAGTCGCTCGCCCGGGTCGTCCTCCACGAGAGCGGAGCCCCGCGGCCGCAGCTGCAGCACGAGTTCCGCTCCCCCGATGGCCTCCGCGCCCTCGTCGACTTCTGGTTCCCGGACCAGGGCGTCGTCGTCGAGTACGACGGCGCCGTGAAGTACCGCGATGCACGGACGCGCGACGGCCGCTCCCCGGAGCAGGTCGTCATCGCCGAGAAGACCCGCGAGGACTGGATCCGCGCGCTCCCCGAGGTCCGAGCCGTGCGTCGGCTGACCTCGCACGACCTGCGCTCGGTGCCGTTCGTGGCGGCGACCCTCCGCGCCGCCGGGGTCCCGACGACCCACTGACGCGCCCGCGAGTCGCCCGCGGCCCGTTGCCCGTTGCCCGTTGCTGCGCGCGGTCCCGACGAGTGCACGCGCGCCCGTATGTGCACTCGTCGTCAGGACGAGCACCTCCGCTGGCGAGCGGGCTCGTCAGACCCGACGGGACGCCGTGACGGTGAACTTGTCCGTGCGGACGACCTGACGGGTCGGTCCGACGACCTTCTCCAGCACCGGCCGGTACCGCAGGTGCGAGTTCCAGACACACCACAGTTCGCCGCCGGACTGGAGGATCGTGGCCGCGTTCCGGAACATCGCCTCGGCCGCGTCCGTGCTCACGGTGGTGTCCGCGTGGAACGGCGGGTTGCAGAGGACCAGCTGGGCGGACCCCTCGTCGAGCTCGTCGCCGGCGTCGCTCCGGACGGTGGTGACGCGGTCGCCGACGCCGTTGCGGTCGGCGGTCGCGCGGGTGCTCGCGACCGCCGCGTGCGAGACGTCGGTCGCGACGACGCGGATCCCCGGCCGTCGCCGCGCGATCGCCGTCGCGATGACGCCGTTCCCGCAGCCGAGGTCGACGGCGACCCTGGCGGTCGGCACGGCGTCGTCCATCGCGTCGAGGAGCACCCGGGTGCCCATGTCCAGGGAGGAACGGGCGAAGACCCCGCCGTGCGCGGCGATGGACATCCCGAGTTCGTCGTTGTGCACCACGCGCGGCCAGGGCGCCGTGATGGCCGCACGGTTCGCGGCGGCGGTCAGGGGGTCCTGGGCGACGAGCAGCCGCGACTTCGCACGCCCGCGGGACGCCACGACCTCGCCGAAGGACCGTCGGAGGACGTCGTTCTGCGACAGGGTCATGAACTTCGTCCGGCCGCCGCAGAGCAGCACGACGTCCGGTGCGGCGAAGCGTGCGACGGCCCTGGCGATCTCGTCGAGGCGGTCCAGGGACTTCGTCAGGCGGAGCAGCACGAGCCGGGCGTCCCGGAACGCGTCCTCGAGGGAGTCCGGGTGGTGGAACCCCCGGTGCCCGAACGTGCCGGCGTTCGCCTGCAGGGCACGCTGCGACACGAGCGAGTCCTGCACGACGCGGACGTTCGTGGCCCCGTGGACCGCGATCACGCCGATCGTGAGGACGCCGCGCTGGTCGTCCACGATCGCGACCGCTCCTGGCTGCCGCAGCGCGTCGCCGTGCACGTGCGGCGCCTCGTCGAGGATGAAGCGGTCGGTGCCGTCGATCGCGAGCAGGTCGGGCCCGTCGTCGTCGGGCGTCCGTCGGAAGAGGTCGGCGAAGTCGAACGCGGGCACCGGTGCAGCGTAGTCGGTCGGGCTCTCGACGGGCGCGGAACCGGTCATCGTGTGATGTGGGCATCCCCGTCCGACTCGTGGACGGTCGCCCCGCTGAACGTGTTCCCGCTGACCACGAAGCGGTTGCTCCGATCGCCGAACCGCAACCCGACGCGCACTCGTGGCTCCGTCCGGTCCACCCGGTTGCCCGTGATCCTGCCGTCGTTCGCGGCGGACCGGACGTCGATGGCGACCGCGTCGCCGGAGACACCGGTGATCCGGTTCCCGCGCACCGTGAGGGCGGCGTTCGAGTGCTCGACCGCGATCGCGTCGTCGACGCTCGACACGATGGTGTTGTCCGCGACGGTGAGCCCGCGCGTCAGCTTCACCAGGATCCCGCCCGCGTCGGTGCCGCCGGCCCCGGTGACGGTGTTGCCCGTGACGGACCCCGTTGCCCGCGGTGCAGTCGACCCGACCGTGGTACCTGCCCCACTGACGACGATCCCCGACCCGGCAGCCAGGGCACCGGTCCGGGTGACGCGGTTGCCGGCGATCACGAGGCCGGTCGGTGCGACGTCCGTGGTGCCACGGTCGGTCGCCGACTTGCTCGGGACCGCCGCGATCCCGACCCGGCATCCGCTGACGACGTTGTCCCGGATCTCGATCCGGTCACCCGCGTGGGTGTCGATCCCCTCCCACGCCGGGACGCCGCTGACGCGGTTGCGCAGCACCCGGACGCCCGACGACCGCCGGGTGACCGCGGTGCCGGCCGTGGCGTCCCTGGTCACCGTGATGCCGTAGGAGTTCACCTCGTCCGCACGCTGTCGGACGTCCGAGACCACGCTGTCCTGTACCACGGAGTCCGTCACACCGAGCAGGAGCACCCCCGCGTACCCCACCCTGGCGACGGACACGCGCTCGACGACGACGCGGTCCGCGTACTCCACGTGGACGCCGTCGCGCGGGACGTCGCGCAGGTGTCCGCCCGAGATCCGGACGTCGGACAGGGGCGTCGATCGCTTGCCGCGCACGGTGATCGCGTTCGACCGGCCGCCGCTGGGAGCCCCGACCCCGGTGATCTCCGGTGCGACGATCCGGACGTCGGACGCACGCACGACGACGGCGTCCTGGTCCGCGGTCATCCGGATCGCCCCCGCGCCGGTGAACCGGATCGTGACAGCGTGCACGACCGTCAGCGACGTCGATCGTTCGACCGGCTCGCTGATGGTCAGCGTCCCGCCGACCGGGAGCGCGTCGAGCGAGGCCTGCAGCGCATCCGGAGCACCCGTCTCCCCGTCCGCACTCCCACCGCGGCCCCACGTCGCGACCACCACGGCAGCGACGACACCGACGACACCGGCGGCGGCGCCGATGACGACGGAACGACGCGTCGGGGGCTGTGGTCCATCCATCGCGACCCTCTTTCCTCGGATATCAGAATACTCGCGCACACAGCCCGGGGAAGGGCATACACAAATGGGCGATATTGCGGGAATAAGCGCATTTGTGAATGTCGTATTTTGTACCCACGACGTCACCTGTATCTGATATCTTCCGTGTCACTCCTCAATTCGACAGAAAGGGCAGCAATGCCGAAGTCGCAATGCACGGGCCGGACGAAACGGACCCTCGGTGCGAGCGTGCTCGTACTCACCACGGTGACCGCGAGCCTCACCAGCACCAACGCCTGGGCAGCATCGACCCTCGACGACGCCCAGGTCGTCGGCCCGCTCGTGACGGAGACGTCGTCGTTCGAAGGGGCGCTCGCCTTCAGTGCACCGTCAGCGGGACGCGCCGGTCAGCCGGTCCCCGCGAACCGTGCCGCGACCCTGGCCCAGGCACGGGCTGCCGCAGCCAGCTGGTTCGTCCCCGCGGCCGGATCGACGTCGACCGTCCGTCCCCAGTCCGATCCCGGACTCTGCCTGACCGCCGAGAGCCGGTCCGTCACCAACTCGTCCCCGGTCACGCTCGAGGACTGTGTCGCCGGCGACCCGGCACAGCTCTTCACACAGGCGGCCAACACGGGATCGAACAACCCGATCGGCACCGGCATCAAGTCGACGTACAACGACGGCTACCTCGGGCTGTTCAACAAGGACGACGTGATGCGACTCCAGTCCCGGACGGTGGCCGACCGCGTCCCGACGATCGACGAGTTCGTGACCGGGTTCACCGCCCGCGTCGACGGCATCGACGTCCTCGCACGAGTGGCTCAGATCTCCGGGACGGGTACCCCCGGCGCCACCGTCCTGGTGAACGGCACCACCCCGGTGCGCGTCGGAGAGCGAGGGACCTGGTCGACCTCGGTGGGGTCGCTGGTGTTCGGCACGAACCGCATCACGCTCGAACAGTACGAGGGAACGCAGAAGACCGGGGACACGATGGTCACCGCGGACCTCGTGGCCGCGGCGCTGACGTTCGACGCCACCTTCCCGCCGTCCATCGACGCGCCGGTACGCGCATCCGGCCGGGCCCAGCCGGGCGCCGAGGTGCGCCTGTTCGGGCCGGACGACCGTCAGATCGGGTCGACCGTCCGAGCGAACGCCGTCACCGGCGCGTGGGAGACGACGATCCCCGCGCCCGATGCCGGCGGCTCCTACGCCGTGACCGCAGCCCAGTTCCTCAACGAACTCCGTGACTCGGTGCACGACGTCACCAAGGGGGTCGACTACGGCGCCGCGGTGACGGTGACCACGCCCGCGGACGGGTCCGTCCAGCCCGGCGGGTCGCTGCGCATGGAGGGTCGCGGCGAGGCGAACTCGCGCATCGAGGTGCGCGACACGAGCAACGGTGACGCGGTGGTCGGCCGGAGCCAGGACGGGGTGCTCCCGAACGGACGATGGACCGTCGACACCGACGCCCTCGACCGCTCGGAGCACGTGCTCCGCGTCGTGCAGTACTCGAAGGGCGCGAACACCACCATCGCCGAGGTGACGGTCAACCCCGGCTCGACGAGCAAGCTCGCGCCCATCACCCTGGAGCAGCCGGACACCGTCACGCCCGGCGTGACGAACACGTTCACCGGCAAGGGCGAGCCGGATGCCTCGTACGAGGTGCTCAACGTGTCGGACACCCCGGTCGTGCCGGGCACGCTGCGGGTCGACCCCGACGGCAACTGGACCTTCGACCGGGTGATCTCCGCCGATGCCCGTGAGTTCCGCTTCAAGATCCGGCAGACCAAGGACGGCATCACCGAGACGTCGGAGCTGTTCGTGCTCCCCGCGAACGAGGGCTTCGCACCCGTGACACTCGACACCCGCACGGTCCGTCCCGGTGAGGTCAACACCTTCACGGGCACCGGCCCGAAGGGCGCCACGTTCGAGGTGCTCAACGCGTCTGGGAACTCCATCGTGCCGGGCCGCTTCGAGATCGGTGACGACGGCGCGTGGTCCTTCGACCGGATCGTGTCCGCTGGTCAGCGCGACTTCAAGTTCAAGCTGCACATCACGATCAACGGGGCCAGCTACACGACACCCCTGTTCACCGTGTCGGCGAACACCCGCTGACACGGACCGACCGGCGGGGCAGCCGATCCGACGTCGGCTGCCCCGCCGCCCCCTCCTCTTCGCCCTCTCCTGGAAGGAAGCCATGACCAAGCACCACCGCGCCGGAGCGCCGGCAGCCGTCCTCGTCGCACTGCTCACCGCCGGTGCCCTCACCGCCGGGGCGTCCCCGGCGACGGCGGCCAGCCCGGATCCCCACCCCGGCGCGGACCAGGGCGCTCGGTCGACCATCACCCCGTACGGCTCGTTCGGGGCACCGCGCAACGTCCGGGTCTCAGCGCGCGAGAACGGCATGTACATCTACGCGACCCCGGTGTGCAGCGGATGGCGGTCCTGCCGATCATGGGTCCGGATCCCGGCGTTCGGCATCGATCGCAAGGACGTCGACACGACCAACGGCATCCTGGTGCCGTGGCCGTCGAGCTGGCGCGAGGGGGAGACGATCTCGTCCGGGTACGTGCACTCGTACGGGCGTGACGTCTTCGGGTACGGCTGGTACAGCACCGCGACCACCTCGCTCGGGTCGATCACGCGCCCGTACGCGGTCCGGCCGATCACCGCGCGCGTGACGAGTCAGGACGACGGCGCGCGATCCGCGTCGGTCACCGGGACCGCGACCCCGAACGCGTCCATCCGCCGGAACGGCACCGTCGTGGCGACCGCGAACACGAACGGAGCGTGGAGCGCCGTCATCCGCGGGCTCGACGAGGGCAGGAACACCCTCACGTTCCAGCAGTACGTCGACAACACCTACCAGGACCAGACCTCCGTGGACGTGGTCTTCGCCCCCAGGCAGCTCCTGACGGGGATCAACGGCACGACGACCACACTGCCCGCAGGTTCGACCACCACGGTGTTCGGCCAGCTCCGTGCGGCAGCGGAGATCACGACCCCCGGGGCCGACGCCACGGTGACGTTCACCGCACCGGCCGGCACCACCTTCCCGAGCGACCTGACGACGGTCCGGGGCCAGCAGCGTCCGGTAACGGGTGGTGACTGGACGGACTTCCCCGCGGACAACCTCGTCGACGGTTCGGTCTCGGCCGACGGTCGATCGGTGGTCTTCCGGTGGGCGCCGGGCAACGCCGGCTGGAAGCTCACCGCGGGGCAAGAGGTCCGGTTCGGTGTCCCGGTGCAGAACCCGGGGAACGCCGCCGGCACCGGCGAGCTGCGGATGTCCGTCACCGGCTCGGCGCCGCAGGGATCGCTCGCAGCGTCCGCGACGACGCCCGTGCGGATCGAGGCCGGCACGCTCTCCCCCGTCACCCGCACCGGCCCCGACACGGTCGCTCCCGGGACGACGAACACCTTCACCGGGACCGCGACCCCCGGAGCGACGTACCAGGTCGTGGACGCCGCGGGCGAGGTCATCGTCCCCGGCGGCCCGTTCGACGTCGACGACCGCGGCGACTGGTCGTTCACCGCCGAGGTCCCGGCCGGAGCCACGGACTACGCGTTCGCGATCCGGCAGACCGCGTTCGGCCAGACCGAGACGTCGCAGCTCTTCCGGGTGCCCGCCGACACCCGGAACTGACAGGGCGACCGGGGACCCGCATGAACCACTTCGTCGTCGCACGAGCCCTCCTCTCCGGATGGTGGATCGTGCTCGCCGTCTCGATCGCCGGCGGCGGTGTCGCGCTCGTGGTGACGAGCACGACACCGCCCACGTTCCGCGCGTCGACGTCGTACTACGTCTCCGTAGCGGGGCAAGAGAGCGCCTCCGCTGGTGAGATCGCCCAGGGGTCCACCGCCGCGCAGCAGAAGATCAAGTCGTACACGGTGCTGGCGTCGTCGCCGCGCGTCCTCGAGCAGGTGATCGCCGCGCTGCGGCTCGACACGACACCCGCGGCGCTCGGACGCCGTGTGACCTCGGTGGTGAGCACCGGGACGGTGATCATCGAGATCTCGGTCACCGACGGCGACGCCCGGGCCGCCGCGCGCATCGCCGCAGCAACGGGTCGGGTCCTCGCCGAGGTCGTCTCCGAGATCGAGCCGAGGACCACTTCCGGCGAACCGTCCGTCCGTCTCGAACGCGTGTCGGAGGCATCGGTCCCGACCGCACCGATCGCCCCGAGGACATCCGTGGACCTCGCGCTCGGGTTCGCCGCCGGACTGGCATTCGGAACCGGGCTCGCCCTCCTCCGCGCCGCTGCCGACACGCGCGTCCGGTCCGCAGAGGACATCGACGCCGACGTCCCGCTGATCGGCGAGATCGGCATGGACCCGGAGGCCTCCCGGCAGCCGCTGATCGCCCGCGACGAGGGTACGACCACCCGGGCGGAGGCGTTCCGCAGCCTCCGCACCAACCTGCAGTTCCTGCGGACCGGCGGGGTGTCCACGATCGCCGTCACGAGCCCGCGTCCTGCCGAGGGCAAGACCACCACGACGCTGAACCTCGCGATCGCCCTGGCCCAGAGCGACGTCCGCACCGTGGTCGTCGACGCGGACCTCCGACGCCCGAACGTCGCGAGCACCCTGGACCTCGAAGGTGCCGTCGGCCTCACCGACCTGCTCGTCGGCCGTGCCGAACTCGACGACGTCCTGCAGGAATGGGGGTTCGACGCGTTCAGCGTGCTCCCCGCGGGGACGATCCCGCCGAACCCGAGCGAACTCATCGGCTCGGCGGCGATGGAACAGGTCATCGCGGACCTCACCGAGCGGTTCGACGTCGTGCTCGTGGACACACCGCCGGTCCTGGCGGTGACCGACGCAGCGCTCGTCAGCACACTCGTCTCCACCACACTCCTCGTCGCTGCCGCCGGTCAGACCAAGCGCTCGGACGTCCGGCTCGCGGTCACCGCGCTGACCCGCGTCGGCGAGCGGGTCGACGGCGTCGTCCTGACGAAGTCGCGACGACCGGTGGCCGACGGCTACTACGCACGCCCCGGTACCACCACGTCCGCGCCGATCGCCCTGAGGAGCACTTCGTGAAGCGCGCGCTCGATGCGATCGGGGCGGCGCTCTCCCTCATCGGCCTGTCCCCACTGCTCATCGGGCTCGCGGTGCTCGTCGCGGTGCGCCTCGGCCGCCCCGTGCTCTTCCGCCAGGACCGGCCCGGACTGCACGGCACGACGTTCACCATCGTCAAGTTCCGCACCATGCTCGAACCGGCAGCAGTCGACGGCACGGTCGACGACGCCGATCGCCTCACCCCCTTCGGTCGCTGGCTCCGCTCGACGAGCCTCGACGAGCTGCCGAGCCTCTGGAACGTGCTCGTCGGCGAGATGAGCTTCGTGGGGCCGCGACCGAGCCTCTGCCGATACCTCGACCTCTACACACCCGAGCAGCACCGGCGGCACGACGTCCGCCCCGGCCTCACGGGGCTCGCGCAGGTCCGGGGTCGCAACGCGCTGCCGTGGCCGGAGCGGCTGCGTTCGGACCTCGAGTACGTGGACACCAGGTCGCTCGCCCTCGACGCCCGCATCCTGCTGCGGACGATCGGGGTCGTGCTCCGCCGCGAGGGCATCACGACGCCGGGTCACGCGACGAGCGAGGCGTTCACCGGGACGAGCACGTGATGCCCGGACAACGCGTCGTGTGGATCGTCAACCACTACGCCCACCACCACGAACGCGACGGTCGCGCCACTCGTCACCAGCTGCTCGCGGAGCACCTCGGCGACCACGGCTGGCGCACCGTCGTCGTCGCCGCCGGCACCGACCACCCCACCGGACGAGCACACATGCGACGAGGCCGCCTCCGCGAGCGATGGGCGGGCGCCGGCTACGAGTTCTGCTGGCTCCGCGGCGTCGACCACCGCGGAGCCGGGCTCCGGCGCACCACCAGGCGTCTCGCCGACATCGTGTCCTTCACGGTCCTGCTCCTCGTCCCCGGCACGCTCCGTGGGCTTCCCCGACCGGACGTCGTGGTCGGGAGCTCGTTCCACCCGCTCGCCGCCTGGGCCGCGTCGCTCCTGGCCGGCCGGTTCCGCGTGCCGTTCGTGTTCGAGCCCCGCGACCTGTGGCCGGAGTCCGCGATCGGGCTCGCCGGGCTCGCCGAACGCCATCCGCTCGTCCGGGTGCTCCGGTCGGTCGAACGGCGCACCGTCGACCGTGCGGCGCACCTCGTGTCGCCCCTCGACGGCGTCGGCAGGTACTACGCCGAGCGCGGCCAGCCCCGGCCGTTCACGTGGGTACCGAACGGCGTGCAGACCGACGAGACCGGCGCCGGCGCCGACGAGACCAGCACAGCCGACGAGACCAGCACCGCCGACGAGACCAGCACAGCCGACGCGCCCGGCGCCGATGGGTCCGCTCCGTTCACGATCGCGTACATCGGGTCGATGGGCCCGGCGAACGCCCTCGAGACCCTCCTCGACGCTTTCGTCCTCGCAGCGGGCCGTGCCCACGCCGCCGGCGGACCGCAGCTCCGACTCCGCATGGTCGGGGACGGCGCCGACGTGGGCGCACTCCGGGAACGCGTGTCGAGCCTCCCGTCTGCCCCGGACGTGATCTGGGACGGACGCGTGCCGCAGGACCAGGCCCGCCGTATCGGCCAGCAGGCCGACTGCCTCGCCGTCACGATGCATGACCTGCCGCTCTACCGGTACGGGGTCTCGATGAACAAGCAGTACGAGTACATGCTCACCGGTCGGCCGCTGCTGGTCGCCGCTCCGGTGCCACTGGCGCCGGTCGCCGCGGCGCGTTGCGGGCTGCAGGTCGCCCCGGACGACCCGGCCGCGCTCGCGGAGGGCATGCTGGCGCTCGCCGCCATGCCGGCTCCGGACCGCGACGCCATGGGCGCGCGCGGTCGCGCGCACGTCCTCCGCGACAACGACTACCGGGCGCTCGCCGCCCGGTACGCCGGCGCGCTCGACGCCGCGGCGAGCGCCGCATGACGCCGGACATCGTGCACGTCTCGAGCGCCCATCCGTGGGTGGACAACCGCGTGCACCTCCGCGAAGCCGCTGCGGCGGCGGATGCCGGGTACCGCGTGCGGTTGATCGCGGTCGACTGCGCACTCGACGCTCCGCCCACCGCCGTGGAGGTCGTCCGGATCCCGCGCCGGTGCCGTCTCCGACGCATGCTCGTCTCCACGACGCAGGCACTCCTGCTGGCGCTGCGGTCGCGGGCGCGGCTCGTCCACCTCCACGATCCGGAACTCATCTGGACCATCCCCGTGCTCCGCGCCGCCGGCCGGATCGTGGTGTACGACGCGCACGAGGACCTGCCCGACCAGATCTGGGGCAAGGACTACTTGTCGTACCGGCAGCGGGCGGTCCTCTCGGCCCTGTCGCACGGCTTGCTCCGGCTCGCCGGCACCGCGGACCGCGTCGTCACGGCGACCGAGTGGACCGGCCGCCGGTTCCCGGCAGCGCGGCGGATCGCGATCCACAACTACCCGTTGCGGCGCGCGGCCGACGATGCGCAGACCGGACTGGAGGCTCGGCCCACCGTGGTCGCGCACGTCGGCGTCCTGAGTCACGACCGTGGGATCGACGTGGTCGCGGCCGTCCCCGGCCAGCCGGACTTCCCGCCGGGCTGGCGGATCGAGCTCGTGGGGGCGATCGACGCCGCCACGGACACGACGGCGCTCCGTGACGCCGAGTCGAGCGGCCGGCTCCGCCACGGCGGGGTCGTCGGCCCGATGCAGGCGCGCGACCTGCTGCTCGGCGCACGGATCGGCGTCATCCCCTTCCGGCGGACGCCCGTCACGGACCAGATCTTCCCGACGAAGCTGTTCGAGTACCTCGCAGCGGGCCTCGCGGTGATCGCGACGGACACCCCGCTGTTGCGGATGCTGCTCGATGGCTCGGACTGCGTCACCTTCGTGCCGCCGGACGACCCCGCCGCGATCGCCGGTGCCGTGCGCCGCTACGCCGAGGATCCGGGCCTGCTGCTCCGGCACGGCGCGGAGGCACGGCGAGCGGCGCAGCGGTTCCGGTGGCACCGTGAGGCTGCTCGCCTCGTCGCGATGTACGACGAGCTCCTGCCGTGCGTGCGCCGCTGACGGCGGCAGAGCGATCGCTCCTCGTCGCGCTGCTCCGCCGAGTGGTCGTGGTGTGCGCCACGGTCGCGGTGCTCGGCGTCACGACCGACTGGATCGCGGCGAACCTGGTGGCGCCGCTGTTCTCGTACAGCGGGTTCACGCACGTCGACGCACCGTGGCAGCTCCGGGTGGTGGTGACCGCCCTGACCGCGGCCGTCGCCCTGGCGATGCCCGCCGTCGTGCGCAGGCCGTCGCACGTGGTGCTCTGGACGATCTTCGTGGTGTGCGTCGCGCCGACCATGCTGATGAGCCCCTCGACCGGGTACCTGCCGACCGACACCGCCCTCGCACTGAGCGCCGGGGTCGGGGTGTCGTTCGCGCTGGTCTGCATCGCGACGCCGAGAGCACCGGCCGCACCGGCGGTGAGCGGCGTCGACCGGATCCCGCTCGGGGCGCGTGGCATCGACCGCGGGGCGCTGACCTGGACGGTGTGCGGCGTGTACTCGGCGGCCACCTACGGCGTGATGGTCGCGACCGTCGGGCTGCAGGTCCGCTTCCTCGCGCTCGACGACATCTACGACGTGCGCGCCGAGTACGCAGCGGACGTCGGCACGGGCGGGACGCTCGGCTACCTGCTCACCGGGCAGGCGTACGTGATCAACCCGCTCGTGCTCGCCCGCGGACTCGCACGACGGCGGCCGAGCCTGGTCGCCGCCGCGGTCGTCGGGCAGTTCCTGCTGTACTCGAGCACCGGGTTCAAGGCCGTCCTGTTCTCGTTCGTCGCCGTGCTCGGCATGGCCGTCCTCTTCCGGCGTCGGTCCGCGCGCGGATCGGCCCCGCTCCTGGTCGCACCGATCGTCATCATGATCGTGTCCGCCGTCGCCGACGAGGTCCAGGGCGGGATCACGTGGACGTCGGTGTTCACGCGACGGTTCATGCTCACGCCTGGGCTCCTCAGTTCGGTGTACGTGCAGTACTTCTCGGACAACCCCGTCGCCGAGTACGGGTACTCGTTCCTCCGGGCCTGGGTGGACTACCCGTACGACCTGCCGCCACCGAAGCGCATCGCGGACTTCCTCGTGCCGGGGTCGACGGGCTACGCGAACGCCAACCTGTTCGCCGACGGGTTCGCGAACCTCGGGTGGGCGGGCATCCCGGTGGCGGCGGCAGCGCTGCTGCTGTGGCTCCGCGGGCTCGACCTCGCTGCCCGGGGACTGCCGCTCCGGGTGGCGGCGATGGCGGTCGTGATGCCGAGCATCATGCTGAGCAACACCTCGATCTTCACGGCGATGCTCTCGCACGGGCTGCTCGTCGGGACGATCGTGCTCGCGATCGCCCCGCGGAGCGGGTGGGACCGCACGGACGGGACCGCCCGCGCCACCGAGGCCGGCCGCGCGGACGGGGTCGGGCGCGCGGACGGGGTCGGGCGCGCGGACGGGGTCGGGCGCGCGGACGGGGTCGGGCGCGCGCACGGGGCCACCGGGGCCGCGCCGGTCGGGCGCCAGGACGTCGCTCCGCCGGTGGCGCCTCACTCCTCTCGGTAGCGTGTCACCGCCCCGGCCGTCGCCACGACGGGCGTCGTCGTGGCCCGCCAGTCGTTCGCGACCAGCACCACGTCGTTGTCGGCCTGCCGGCACTGCACGCCGTACACCGGCGGCGCGGTCGCACCAGCGGTGTAGCGGTTGTCGAGCAGGACGACCGTGTTCGCCGTCGCCCGGACGTCGACGGCGACCGACGTGGCGGTCCCCTGCGGTCGGAGGCCGGCCACCACGTTGCCGATCAGCGTGAGGTCCTCGTTGGAGTGGTAGAGCGAGACACCCCGACGGACACCGTCGGTACACCGGTTGTGCGCGAGCACGACGCCGCGGGTCAGGTAGACGAGGATCCCCGCGTCACGATCACCGTCGCCGTACCCGGTCACGGTGTTCCGGAGCACGATCCCGGTCGCGCGCTCCGCGGCCGACCCCACGGTCTCGCCCGCACCACGCACGATGATGCCCGAGCCCGGCCCCTGCGTCGAGCGGGAGACGACGTTGTCGACCACCGAGCAGTCCAGCGGCGCGTACTTCGTCGCCGACGCGTCGGATTCGTCCTTCGACGGCACCACGGCGATGCCGACCCGGCAGTCCTCGACACGGTTCCGGACGATCGCGATCGACGAGCCGCCGTGTGTGTCGATGCCCTCCCAGTACGGGACGCCCGAGACGTGGTTGTCGGCGATCAGGATCCGGCTGCTCCGCGGGGAGTCGTCGAGCCCGGTCGTCGTGGCGCGGACCGCCTCGATGCCGTACGAGTTCGGGTACGGCGCCGGCTGGGTCACACGACGGATGCGGTTCCCGGTGACGGAACCCCGGACGCACGAGAACATGAGCACCCCGGCGTACCCGACGTCCGCGATGTCGCAGTCGTCGACCACGAAGCCCTCGCAGTGTTCGAGCAGGACACCGTCGTGCGGGAACCCGTGGACACGTGCACGCGTGACGCGCACGTCCCGCAGGGGCGCCTTCGCCGTGCCCGTCGCGCGGACGCCCCGACCGAGCCCCGAGTGCTCCGCGCCGGGACCGTCGAGCACGGCGTCGACGACGCGCACCAGGCTCGACCGGATGTGCACGAGGTCGATGTCCCGGTCCGTGGCAACGGATCCCCCGGCGAACCGGAGCGTCAGCGGCTGGTCCACGACCAGTGGTTCCGCGAGCGTCCACCGACGCGTCACGTCGACGACGGCGTGCGGGTGGGCCTGGTCGAGGACGTCCTGCAGCCGTGTCGCGTCGATGTCCGAGGCGGACCGTGACGCCGACGTCGGCGCGGGCGGCACGGACGCAGCCCGGGCGGAGAGCGGGCGTCCGATCAACACCGCGCCGGGAGCCGCTGCCGCGCCGAACAGCGCCGCGCGACGGGTCAGGGTACGGGCGACGTCATCGATGCGCATCGTCGGACCCCGTCCGTCCGTCGCACCGGTCCGTGCACGGGTGCGAGTCGGTCAGTCGCGGACGGACCGGGTCGCCGCGACCACCAGCCCGAGCATCACGAGGTAGGACGCGATCATCGCGCCGGAGAGCCCCGCCAGCATCACGGGCACGGGCGCACCGAGCAGCGTCGGCACGATCACCGCACCGGACGTCAGGACCAAGCGTCCGGCATCCCAGGCGAGTTGCGAGGACTGTCGACCGAGCATCCCGAGCACTTGGCTCACCGGCGACACCGCGACCTGGAGCGCGAACGCCGGCGCCAGGATGCGCGCGTACTCGCCCGACCGTGTCCAGTCCGGCCCGAACACCGCACCGAACACCGACGGCCCAGACATCATCACGACGACGGCCGCAGCAGCCCCGAGCACCAGCAGACGACCCACGACCCGCCGGAGCGGATCTCGTACCGACGCTCCGGCTCGGATCCGGCCACCGATCGCCCCGGCGACCGTCTGCGCGACGGCGTCCGCGAGCATCCCGACCGGTGAGCCGAGGACCCGCATCGTCAGGGCCACCAGTCCCGCCGCCGCACTGCCGTGTGCCGCGGCGATGAGCAGCCCCGGTGCCTGCTGCCCGACCACGTTGAGCATGGAGGACCACGGGGTGAACCAGAGGAAGCGTCGGTGCACCGACAGCGCGGCCCGGACGGAGCACGGTGACGGGCTGGCTCGGAGCGACGCCGGACGGAACATCCCGACCAGTGCCGCGAGTCGCCCGGCAGCCAGTCCACCGGCGAGCCCGAGGGCTCCGGTCGAGGCCATCACGAGGTTCCACACGGTCTGCCCGACCCCCTGGCACACGTTCCGGATCGCGATCGAGCCGTGACGCTGGCCCCGGGCGAGCACTGCGGTTGCCACCCGGTGGAGTCCGACGGCCCCGGTCGTGACCGGGACGATCCACCAGAGGTCGGCGAACGTCGGCGCCGAGAACTGCGCAGCGAGCGCATCGCGTGCGAGCCAGGTGGCCACTGCCGTCACACCGCTGACGAACGCCGTCGAGACGATGCCGATCAGCACGAGAGCGTGCATCGTGGCGTCCTGCGCCACGGGGAGTGCGCGATCGGTCCCCATGGTCGCTCCCGCGCCGAGCACGGAAGCGATCGCGGTGACGACGGCGAGCACGCCGAAGTCCGTCGGGGCGTACAGCCGGGTCAACAGCGGCGAGACGGCGACGACCAGGCCCTGGCCGAGCAGCGTCCCGAACAGGATCGTGAGGATCGCCCGCGTGGGTCGGGGTCGGCGCACGGTACCCGCCGTTCGTGAGGTGCAAGGGCCAGTGTACGGTCACTTGGATACTACATTCCAGTCGGCGTCCGACGAATCGGGAAGGTACCCGTCGAACGGTGCAGCACCGCAGAGCCGTCGGTAGACCCGGAGCAGCTCGGGCGCTTCGTGGTCCCACCGGAAGCGCGCGTCGACCAGCGCACGGCCGGCGCGCCCGTGTGCGTCGAGCAGATCGGGATCGGCGGCGTACCGCTGCAGCGCCCGGACCACGGCGTCCGGATCTCCCGCGGGCACCCAGGTCACGCACTCGATGTCGTCCAGGAGTTCCCGCCAGTACGGGACGTCCGTCGCGATCACCGCGAGGCCGGCAGCCAGGTACTCGAAGAGCTTGGTGGGGATGGACGACGCGTAGGCGACGGTCGGCAGCAGGGGCAGCAGACCGACCCGCGCGGTCTGCAGCAGGTCCCGTGCCCGATCCGGCGGGAGCACACCCCGGTGGTCGATCCGACCGGTGCCGCAGAGGGCATCGAACGCGCGGCGATCCACCGCCCCGTCGATCGGGCCGGCAGTGCGCACTCGCCACCCCGACGGCAGCGCCGGCGACCCGGCGACGCCGCTGACGACGCCGATGCCGCGGTCATGACTCAGTGCCCCGAGGTACACCGCGATCGGCGGACGTCCGGACGCATCAGCCAGGGTGGCGTCCGACGCCCGGAGCACCGGCAGGTTCTGCACGACCGTCGTGCGGGCAGCCGGGAACCGCAACGCGATGGTCGGGGTCGCGGCGACGACGGCGTCCGCGTGGGCGGCCAACCGGACGACGCCACGGGCGATCGGGACAGCGACCCTGCGGATCCGCCCGAGGTACTCCTTGCCGGCGACCTGCGCCGGCAGGTCCTCGTGCGCGTCGTACACGACGCGGCGCCGCGCGAGGCGGAGGAGCGGGACGGCCCACGCCAGCTCCGGATCGTGCAGGTGGACGACGTGTGCCCGAGACGACAACGCGGCGAGTACCGCCTGGACGGTCGAGACGACCAGGCGTCTGACCCGCCCGCGCCGCGGAAGGCGTCGGACCCACACGCCGCTCCGCTCGTCCGGGCGATCCCAGTCGGCCGGAGCCCGCTCGGCGCTTCCACCGCCGGTGTCGACCGCCACGAGCGCGGTCCGGTACCCGGCGTGTGCCGCGGTCGTGGCCGCCCGGGTGTGGATCCGGTTGTCGGTCCAGGGGTGTGCGCTCGAGACGTGGACGATGTCGAACGGGCGAGGGCGGGAGTGCATGCTGCGACGCTAGGTGCCTCCGCGCGCAGATCACCAGTTCTTCACATGTCGCATTCCATCACGGGCGGTGCGCGGGGCGAACCGGAGGAGCGCCGATCGACCCGACCGTCGTCGACGGCCATCGCGCCGTGTCGATGACCCGCCGCCCGTCCAGCAGTGTGCGCACGCCGGGGAACGAGTCCTCGCCGAGCGTCGCGTACTCCGCGTGGTCCGCCTGCACGATCACCGCCTCCACCGGCGCGCCCGCCATGTGCGGGACCAGCCCGAGTCCGACCAGCTCGGCGTCCGTGTACAGCGGGTCGGACACGGACGCGAGGGCACCCCGCGCGCGCAGGGCCGCGACCGTGCCGAACACCCCCGAGAAGGCCGTCTCCTGCACACCCCCGCGGTACGACGCCCCCAGCACGACCACCCGTTCACCGGCGAGGTCACCGTGCAACCGTTCCAGCACGTCGACGGCATGCTCGGGCATCGCCGCGTTGCGCCGGCGAGCGGTCGACACGACCGAGGCATCCGGGTCGTTCCAGAGGTAGAGCTGCGGGTACACCGGGATGCAGTGCCCACCGACCGCGATGCCGGGGCGGTGCAGATGGCTGTACGGCTGCGAGTTGCACGCGTCGATCACGACGTCGACGTCGATGCCGTTCCGTCCCGCGAACACCGCGAACTCGTTCGCCAGGGCGATGTTGACGTCGCGGTACGTGGTCTCCGCGAGCTTGGCGAGCTCGGCCGCCTCTGCGGTCCCGAGGTCCCAGACGCCGTTCGGACGCCTGAGGTCCGGCCGGTCGTCGAACTGCAGCACGCGCTCGTAGAACGCCCGAGCCCGGTCCGCGCCGCGCGCCGACAGCCCGCCGACGAGCTTCGGGTACCGACGGAGGTCCGCGAACACCCGGCCGGTCAGGACTCGTTCCGGCGAGAAGACGACGTCGAAGTCGTCCCCCTGCACCAGCCCGGACGCGGCCTCGAGGCGAGGCACCCACCGGTGCCGCGTCGTGCCGACCGGCAGTGTGGTCTCGTAGGCGACGAGGGTCCCCGGCGCGAGTGCGCGGCCGACCGACTCGGTCGCCGCGTCCATCGCCCGGAAGTCCGGCTCGCCGTCCCCCGTGACGACGAGCGGGACGACGACCACCACGACCTCGGCGTCCTCGATCGCGGATGCCGGGTCACACGTCGCCCGCAACGCCCCCGTCTCGACCACGGCCGTCAGGGCTTCGCTCAGACCATGCTCGCCCGGGAACGGCTCGCGCCCCGCGTTCACGGCGCCGACGACCCGCTGGTCGACGTCCAGGCCGGTCACCCGCACCCCCGAGGACGCGTACTGCACCGCCAGCGGCAGGCCGATCTTGCCGAGCCCGACCACGGCGACCCTCATGCCGTCACCTCGACGGTCGTGCGGGTCCGGGCGGACTCGAGCACCGCTTCGGCGATCCGGACGATCCCGAGCCCCTCGCGGAGCGACACGATGTCCGTCGGCTTCCCGAGCACGGCGTCTCGGAACGCCTCATGCTCGACGACGAGCGGCTCGCGCTTCTGGATCGCGAACCGCGTGCTCGGCCCCTCAGCGACGCCGCGGAAGGCAGCCACCTGGTCCCACCCGGTCGTGACGGTGCCGTTCTCGTGGAAGGTCAGGTCAGCACTCACCGTGTCCGCGACGAACGTGCCGTGCTCACCGGTGACCACGACGACGCGCTCCTTGAACGGCGTCAGCCAGTTCACCAGGTGGGTCGTCAGGGTGCCGTCCTCCAGCTCGCCCGTCACCGTGACCAGGTCCTCGTGGGGACGCCCGCTCCTGCGGCACGCCAACGCGGCGAGCCGGGCGAAGGGCGACCGCGCGAGCCACGTCGTGACGTCGATGTCGTGCGTCGCGAGGTCCTTGACCACGCCCACGTCCGCGATGCGCGCCGGGAACGGGCCCTGCCGTCGCGTCGCGATCTGGTAGACCTCCCCGAGCTGCCCGCCGTCGAGCCGCCTGCGCAGCTCCTGCAGTGCGGGGTTGTAGCGCTCGACGTGGCCGACCGCGCCGACGAGTCCTGCGCTCGCGAACGCGGCGACCAGTCGGGCCGCGCCGGCGGCGGACGAGGCGACCGGCTTCTCGATCAGCGCGTGTACGCCCGCTTCCGCGAGCCGGATGGCGACGGGTTCGTGGGCGGCGGTCGGCACCGCGACGACCGCGGCATCCAGCCCGAGGTCGAGCAACTGCGCCACGGAGGCGACGACCGGCGCCCCGCCGGCGGCTCCGTGCACGTCACCGAGCGCGTCGGCCGCGCCCACGAGCTCGACACCGCCCAGGTCGCGCAGGACCCTGGCGTGGTGCCGGCCCATCATGCCGAGGCCGACGACGCCGACGCGCAGCGACCGCGTCACCGGGAACCCCCGGCGGCGGCGAGCGCGTTCACGGCGGCCACGATCCGGTCGAGCTCCCGGAGGGTGAGCGTGGGGTAGACCGGCAGAGCGATCACCTCTGCGGCGGCACGTTCGGTCTCGTGCAGGTCGGATCCGCACACCGCGGCGTCAGCGAACGACGGCAGACGGTGCACCGGTGTCGGGTAGTAGACCCCTGCACCGATCCCGTACTCGTCGCGGAGCGCGTCCACGAAGCCGTCACGGTCGTCCGACACCCGGACGACGTACTGGTGGAACACGTGCTCCGCCTCGGCGTGCACGATCGGCGTCACGACGCCGCGGAGTTCTCCGTCGAGGTACGCCGCGTTCGCCTGCCGCTGCGCGGTCCAGGCGCGCACCTTGCGCGTCTGCACCCTGCCGATCGCGGCGTGCAGGTCGGACATCCGCGCGTTGAACCCGACGATCTCGTTCGCGTACCGCTCGGCCATCCCCTGGTTGCGGAGCAGCCGGAGCACGCGCTCCGACGACGGTGACGCGGTCGCGACCATGCCGCCTTCCGCCGCCGTCATGTTCTTGGTCGGGTAGAGGCTGAACGCTCCGGCATCCCCGAAGGTCCCGACGGGCCGGCCGGCCCACCGTGCGCCGTGCGCCTGCGCGGCGTCCTCGACCACCAGCAGGTCGTGCTCCCTGGCGACGGCGGCGATCGCCGTCATGTCAGCGGGGTGTCCGTAGAGGTGGACGGGGACGATCGCCCGCGTCCGCGCGGTCACCGCACGCAGCATCGCCGTCGGCGCGATGCAGAACGAGTCCGGATCGACGTCCACGAAGACGGGTGTCGCGCCGACGAGCCGGACCGCGTTGGCCGTGGCCGCGAACGTGAACGACGGCACGAGGACCTCGTCCCCCCGTCCGACGCCGAGCGCGATGAGTGCCAGGTGCAGTGCGGCAGTGCCGCTGTTCACCGCGACCACCGGCCGCCCGTCGAGGAGCGTGGTGCTGAACTCCCGCTCGAACGCCGCGACCTCGGGGCCCTGGGTCAGACGACCGCTCGCGAGGACGGCGTCGACGGCGCGGCGCTCCTCGACGCCGATGAGCGGCCGTGCGGCCGGGATCACGTCCACCGTCTCGACGCTCATCGCAGCAGTCCGACCACGTCACCGTGGACCGTGTACCGCTCACCGGTCCGCGGGCACACCAGGGCGCCTGTGCCCTCGACCAACCGGACACCGCTGCGGCCGACCCAACCGATCCGTCGCGCGGGCACCCCCGCAACCAGTGCGTGGTCCGGGACGTCCCTCGTGACCACGGCGCCGGCTGCGATCATCGCCCATCGCCCGATCCGGACCGGGGCGACGCACACCGCCCCCGCGCCGATCGACGCACCGTCGTCGATCACGACCGCGGATGCCTGCCAGTCCCCTCCGGACTTGACCGTGCCGTCGGGGAGGACCGCTCGCGGCACCGTGTCGTTCGTCAACACCACGCCGGGGCCGACGAACACCCCGTCGCCGAGGGCCGCAGGACCGTAGACCAGGGCGGCGTTCTGGATCTTGCACCGGACACCGATGCGGACGCCGCGCCCGATCGTGACGCCACGACCGACGCTCGACTCCGCACCGACGACCGCGTCCGCCTCGACGTGACTGCCGTCCCAGACCCGGACGCCCGGGCCGATCGAGGCGGTGGGCGCTATCGCCGCGGCTCGTGACGCCGTCGGACCCCGTCCCGGTTGGTGTTCGCACATGTGCATGTCCCCGCTCCCCGACGGCCCCTGCCGTCGTGGGAAGCGTATCGGGAACCAGTACTTCAGTACCAGATTTTTGTATTTTGCATACGGAACGCTTCGCACTGCACGTCGGCCCGGGGCGTTCGTCGTGGTCGGGCGCTCAGATCCCGGTCAGCGCGGCCCGCGGTAGAGCACGATCTGGGTGTTCCGCTGCGGCCGTGCACCGGCGCGCAGGGAGACCGCGGCTCCCGTCGTGGTGGCCGCGAACACCCGGGCACCCGGCCGGTTGATGAGCTGGTCGGCCAGGGCCGTCTCGAGCTCACGCACCCGGTCGCGCAGTTCCTCGTTCTCGTTCTCGAGCTCGAGCACCCGCCGGATCCCCTCCAGCGACACCCCCTCGGAACCGAGTCGCGCGATCTCGCGCAGCTGCGCGATGTCGCGCATCGAGTACCGGCGGGACCCGCCTCGGGTCCGCCCCGGCACGACCAGGCCGAGCCGGTCGTACTGCCGCAGCGTCTGCGGGTGCATCTCCGCCAGTTCCGCCGCGACCGCGATCGCGAAGACAGGCGAGTTCTCGTCCATGTCGGTCATCGAGCGCTCCTTCCGTCGTCCGCGTGGTCTGCAAACAGCCTGGAGGCTCGGCGAGCGTCCGTCAGGAAGCCGCGCCGAGCCTCCAGGCTGGGTCTACTGCATTTCCGGCGGGCAGCTAGCTGCGCGCCTTGGCGAGGAGGTCCTCGCGGGGGTTCTCGTCCGGCAGGGCCGCCGCGAGTGCCTCGACCGCTTCCTTCGCCTTGTCCGACAGGTGCGACGGCACCGCCACCTGGACGGTGGCGAGCAGGTCGCCCGTCCCGTTCTTGGTCGCGACGCCTCGCCCCTTGACGCGCAGGACACGACCGGAGGGTGTGCCTGGTGCGACCCGGAGCTTGACGGGGTCACCGCCGAGGGTGGGCACCTGGATGGTCGCGCCGAGCGCTGCCTCCACGAACGTCACGGGGACGTCCAGGCGCAGGTTCTGCCCGTCGCGCTCGAACACCGGGTGCTTGCGGACGTGCACGGTCACCACGAGGTCACCGGACTCGCCGCCGTCGGGCGAGGGTTCACCGCGGCCGCGGAGCCGGATCTTCTGGCCGTCCGCGACCCCCGCTGGGATCCGGACGTTGACCGGACGGCCGTTGCCCTGCGACAGCTTGACGGTGTCGCCGGCGATGGCCGTCGTGAAGTCAAGCGTCGTCGTCGCGGTGACGTCGCGCCCCTTCGTCGGACCACCGAAGCCGCGGTAGCCGCCGGAGGGCTGTCCGAAGCCGCCCCCGGCACCGCCGCCGAACATGCCGCCGAGGATGTCCTCGAAGCCGCCACCGCCACCCTGGCCGAAGCGGACACGCTGTCCGCCGCCGCCTTGCTGTCCGAACATGCCTCCGAAGACGTCCTCGAAGCCGCCACCCTGGCCTCCGCCGCCCGCCGTGAAGCGAGCGCCGGAGCCCATGGCGCGGACCTGGTCGTACTCGGCACGCTGCTCCTTGTCGGAGAGCACCGAGTACGCCTCGCTGATCTCCTTGAAGCGGTTCTCGGCCGCGGTGTCACCCGGGTTGGAGTCCGGGTGGAACTGCCGCGCGAGCTTCCGGTAGGTCTTCTTCAATTCGGCTTCGGACGCGTCCTTGGACACGCCGAGGACCTTGTAGAAGTCCTTGTCGAACCAGTCCTGACTGGCCACGGATACCTACCTTCCTGCCCGGATCAGGCCGGGACCGCCACCGCGACCTTGGCCGCACGGAGGACCCGCTCACCGAGCTTGTAGCCCGGCTCGACGACGTCCGCCACGGTCTGGCCGGTGGCACCCGGTGTCGGGAGCTGCACGATCGCCTCGTGGATGGTCGGGTCGAAGGCTTCACCCTTCTCACCGATCTGCTCCAGCTTGAACTTGCCGAAGCCGCCACGGATCTTCTGCGCGATGACCAGCATCGGACCTTCGGCGAGGTCGCCGTGTGCCTCGGCGCGGGTCAGGTCGTCGAGCGCCGGCAGGAGTGCGCGCACCACCTCGGCGATCGCGACCTCTCGGTTCGCCTCTCGGTCGCGCTCGACGCGCTTCCGGAAGTTCACGAGCTCGGCCTGCGCCCGGAGCATGTCCGCCCGCATCTCGGCGACGAGGTCACGGTCGGCCGTGGACAGCTTGTCCTCGGCCATGCCGCGGGCCGCGTCGGCGAGCAGCGCTTCGTCCTCGGGGCTGAGGTCGTTCGCCGCGTCGGTGGACACCTCGACATCGGGGCCTTCGGCCTCGATCAGGTCCTCGGGCTCCGCCGCGTTCGTGGCGTCGCCCTCGACCTGGGGCTCCTCGTTGTTCTCGACGTTGTCGTCGTTCGTGGAGTCCGTCATCGGCTACTTCTTGTCGTTCTCGTCGTCGTCCACGACCTCGGCGTCGACGATGTCCTCGTCGTCGGCCGGCTGCTCGTCCGTGGGCTGGTCGCCACCGGCGGCCGCGCCCGCGTCCTGCTGCGCGTAGATCGCCTGGCCGAGCTTGCCCTGCGACTCGTTGAGCTTGTCGAAGGCGGTCTTGACGGCGTCGTCGTCCTCACCAGCAAGGGCGGACTTCAGGGCGTCGACGTCGGCCTGCACCTCGGACTTGACGTCGGCGGGCAGCTTCTCGTCGTTCTCCTTGATGAGCTTCTCGATCGAGTAGACGAGCTGCTCGGCCTGGTTGCGACGCTCGTTCGCCTCGCGACGGGCCTTGTCCTCGGCCGCGTGCTCCTCGGCTTCGCGGACCATGCGCTCGATGTCCTCCTTCGGCAGCGAGGAACCGCCGGAGATGACCATCGACTGCTCCTTGCCGGTGCCCTTGTCCTTCGCGGACACGTGCACGATGCCGTTGGCGTCGATGTCGAAGGTGACCTCGACCTGCGGGACGCCACGGGGAGCCGGCGCGATGCCGGTGAGCTCGAACGTGCCGAGCGGCTTGTTGTCGCGGGTGAACTCGCGCTCGCCCTGGAAGACCTGGATCGCGACCGACGGCTGGTTGTCGTCAGCGGTCGTGAAGGTCTCGCTCCGCTTGGTCGGGATCGCGGTGTTGCGGTCGATGAGCTTCGTCATCAGGCCGCCCTTGGTCTCGATGCCGAGCGACAGCGGGGTGACGTCGATGAGCAGGACGTCCTTGCGCTCGCCCTTCAGCACGCCGGCCTGCAGTGCGGCGCCGACGGCGACGACCTCGTCCGGGTTGACGCCCTGGTTCGGCGACTTCCCACCGGTCAGCGACTTGACGACCTCGGCCACGGCGGGCATGCGGGTCGAGCCGCCGACGAGGACCACGTGCGCGATGTCGTTGACCGACACGCCCGCTTCCTTGATGACGTCGTTGAACGGCTTCTTGGTGCGGTCGAGCAGGTCGGAGGTCATCTGCTCGAACTGGGCGCGCGAGATGGTCTCGTCCAGGTTCAGCGGGCCGTCTGCCGTCAGCGTGAGGTACGGCAGCTGGATGCTGGCGCTCAGCTGGCTCGAGAGCTCCTTCTTGGCCTGCTCTGCGGCTTCCTTGAGGCGCTGCTTGGCGATCTTGTCCGTGGACAGGTCGACGCCGTGCTCGTCCTTGAACTTCTTGATCAGGTAGTCGACGATGCGCTGGTCCCAGTCGTCACCACCGAGGCGGTTGTCACCGGAGGTCGCACGGACCTGGATCGTGGAGAAGTCGTCGTCCTTGCCCACCTCGAGCAGGGAGACGTCGAACGTCCCGCCACCGAGGTCGAAGACCAGGATGAGCTCGTCTTCCTTGCCCTTGTCGAGGCCGTAGGCCAGCGCGGCCGCGGTCGGCTCGTTGATGATGCGGAGGACGTTGAGTCCGGCGATCTCACCGGCGTCCTTGGTGGCCTGGCGCTCGGCGTCGTTGAAGTACGCCGGCACGGTGATGACCGCGTCGGTGACGTCTTCGCCGAGGTACTGCTCGGCGTCGCGCTTGAGCTTGCCGAGGATGCGCGCCGAGATCTCCTGCGGCGTGTACTTCTTGCCGTCGATGTCCGTCGTCCAGTCGGTGCCGATGTGGCGCTTGACGCTGGCGATGGTGCGGTCGACGTTCGTGACGGCCTGGCGCTTGGCGGTCTCGCCGACCAGGACCTCGCCGTCCTTCGTGAACGCGACGATCGACGGCGTGGTGCGCATGCCCTCGGCGTTCGCGATGACCGTGGGCTCGCCGCCTTCGAGAACGGAGACGACGGAGTTGGTGGTTCCGAGGTCGATGCCTACTGCACGTCCCATGTGTTGGTGCTCCTTCTGTTGGTGCGGATGCTGCTGAAGTCTGCGGACTTGCGTCCGATGGACTCAACTCTACTCCGGACTGGAGGCACGTCAACTCCGGGAGCTGAAAGTTGCGTCTGAGTGACGCAACTTCGACTAGTCTCGACCCCGTGCGATGGAGTCGAGTGAACTGGCCGTCAGTGGGCTACGTGTCGCTCGAGGACTTCGAGGGCAAGACCGACCACCTCGCCCGACTCGTGCAGGACGCACCACCGCCGGTCGCCGCCCTCGCCACGGTCCGATGGACCGACTCCCGCGTCGCCAGGTGGTCGGTCGAGGCCGGCCATCGGCACCAGGCATCCGCGAACGACGACACCGCAGCCCTGCCCGATCACGGCGAACCGGACCCCGTGGTCCTGCACGCGGACGTGCTGGTCCGCAACGACGAGGTGCTGGACACTCCCGAAGGACTCTGGCGCCGCTGGAACCACGCCCGCGTCCGTGTCCGCTTCGACGACGCCGTGATCGAGCCGCCGCTCCTCGACGCAGCGACCCTCCTCGCCGGTGACGCGCACGTCATCCGCGGTGAGATCGAGCACGCGGGTCGGGACGCCTGGGAGCTCCGGCTCCTCGTCTCCCCCATCGGCGAGATCGCCATCCGCTTCACGGACGTCACCATCGAGGTCCGCAGCGTCAACGAACAGGACTTCACCGACCTCGACTCGCGCCCGGCACGCGGCTGGCACGGTCCCGTGCCGGACGGCTGGGTGGAGTGGGCGGACGAGGTGGTCCGCGCGGCAGCGTACGGCGACCTGGGCGGCCTGCACCTCGCCGACGACGCCAGCGACGTCGACGACCTGGACCCGCGGTGGGGCTTCGCCCCGCTGCACGCCGCGGCCTGGTTCGACCGGCCGGAGATGCTCGAGGAGCTCATCGACCGCGGAGCCTCCCTCGAGCTGCACGACGTCGAGGGCCGCACACCACTGACGCTGGCCATCGACCGCGACGCGCGTCGTGCCGTCGCGGTCCTCGTCGCCGCCGGCGTCGACCTGGAGGCCCGGGACACCGACGGCAACACGCCGATCGTCCGCGCTGCATGGGGTGGCCACGCGGCGATCGTGCGCGCCCTCGCCGAGGCGGGGGCGGACCCCGGTGCGCGCGGGTCGCGCGGTGCGACGCTGCTCATCGCCGCGGTCGACTCCGGGGACGTCGACACGGTGCGTGCCGCGCTCGACCTCGACGTGGACCGGGACGCGCGGGACGACGAGGGCTCGACCGCCGCGGACCGCGCCGGCCTGCTCCGTGAGCCGACCGTGGCCCAGGTCCTCGCGAACGGAGCGTGACACACCGGCTTGTCGATATTCCTGTTCTGGATGCAGCACATCGGTTACTGTCCAGCACATGGGTTCCTCGACGACGCGACCACGCCTCCTGACCGTCCTCGCCACCACGCTCGTCGTGGCAGCCGCCGGCGGACTCACCGCCGCGACCCCGGCATCTGCAGCGGCGGGCATCCCGAACGACGCCGGCGGCTCGGTCCTGGGCGGCCCGTTCGCCTACCCGCCGTTCGACAAGAAGCTGACCGCCACCGCGACGACCCTCACCGCCACCGCCACACCGGATTGCCAAGAGGCGGTCCGATGCGAAGTCTCCGCTGCCGGCGCGACGCCGAGCAGCGGAGGACTCCGCCCGCTCTCGGTCGGCACCCAGCCCTGGCCGTCGTGGGTGCAGCCCGGCGAGGTCGTCACGGTGGTCTTCACCACGATCGCGCACGGCCGGAACGGCGGCCGGGACGAGGCGCGCGGCGGCGGCGACCCCTGGGTGGCGCGGCCGGGCCCGGCGCGGACGAAGCTCACCGCCGAGATCCGATCGGTCGACCCCGCCGCGAGGTCCGCGGTCATCGCCGGCACGGCGACGAAGGGTGCTCGTGTGTCGATCGGCGGTCAGGGGACGGTCGTCGACGCGAACACCGGCACGTGGTCGATCACGGTCACCGGGCTGTCGCTCGGCACGAACCCGCTCGTCGCGATCCAGGAGATCAACGGCATCGAGTACGACCGGGTGACCCTGTCCGTCGTGCTCGACCCGCCGGCGCTCGACCCGGTCACGGTGACCGGTCCGGCGACCGTGCAGCCCGGTGTCGAGAACCGGTTCACGGGCACCGCGACGCCCCGAGCCACGTTCCGCGTCCTGGACGCCTCCGGCAACCCGCTCACCCCAGGGGAGCACGCCGTGCTCGGGGACGGCACGTGGGCGTTCGCCCTGACCGTTCCGGCAGGTGTGACGGAGTTCCGGTTCGCCATCGAGCAGACCGCGAACGGGCGGACCGAGACGAGCCGGCTGTTCACGATCCCGGCGGACACCAGGAGCGCGCCGGCTGCCCGGTGACGGGCAGCCGGCGCGTCAGGACTGGCGGGTCAGGACTGGAGCGCGTTCGCCGCAGCGACTCCGCCGTACCAGTGCGCGGACGGCTTCGGGGTGCGCTCGAACGTCACCGGGTCCCAGGACACCAGCCCGAACGTCGGCCGGAAGCCGGACGCCCACTCGTAGTTGTCCAGGAGCGACCAGTGCTGGTACCCGAGGACCTCGATGCCGTCCTCGATGCAGCGGTGGATCCCCTCCAGGGCGCCCTGCGTGTACGCCTGGCGACGGGTGTCGTCCGCGGTCGCGATGCCGTTCTCGGTGATCATGAGCGGGACGTGGCCGGAGAGCTCCCACGCGCTACGGAGTCCGTCGGCGGAGGCCTCCGGGTAGAACTCCCAGCCGGTCAGGGTGGTCTCTTTCGTCTCGGCGACGGGGAGCGGGCCGTTCGGCCCGACGAACGTGCGGGTGTACGCCTGCACGCCGAGGAAGTCGTCGCCGGCGGCGTTCTCCAGGTACCAGTCGTCGCGCGGGTACCCGTACTCGCGGAGCATCTCGTCGGCGCCGGGCTCGCCGTTCGAGCGGAACGCCTGGGTCGCGACGGTCCACCCGGACTGGAGGCCCGACACCTGTCCCAGCACCTCGCGCGACCGCTGGTGGCTGGCCAGCAGGGCGTCGGCGACTCCCAGGTCCGGGTTCGGCAGGCCGTAGGCCACCAGGTTCCTGGCGTCCTCGCCTCCGGCGAGCATCGCCGCGATGTTCGGCTCGTTGATCGTGCAGACGTAGCGGACGCCGTCCGAGACGACGGGGAGCGCCGCCTCGGTGTAGCGGGCGAAGCGGTCGGCGGCGTCGGGTGCACGCCAGAAGCCGTCGCGCTCGAACCACCGGGGCACGGTGAAGTGCATGAGGGTGACGATCGGCTCGATGCCGAACTCGTGGCAGGCCTCGACCATCCGGCGGTAGTGGTCGATCTCGGCACGGCTGACGAACCCGCGCTCCGGTTCGATGCGCGCCCACTCGATGCTGAACCGGTAGGAGTTCAGCCCGAGGTCGGCCGCGATGCGGATGTCCTCGCGGTACCGGTGGTAGCTGTCCGCGGCGTCCCCGGAGGGCTCGACGATGGAGGTGTCCGGCTCGTGCTCGTGCACCCACCAGTTGCTGTTGACGTTGTTGCCCTCGATCTGGTGTGCAGCGGTGGCCGCGCCCCAGAGGAAGCCGTCCGGGAATGTCAGCGTGGTGATGATGGGGTCCTTTCAGTGCTCGGACAAGAACGCGTCGAAGACGGCGACCGTCCCGAGCGGGTTCTCGACCTGGGGGCCGTGGTAGCTCTCCGGGATGACCGCGTAGTCGGCGCCGAGCCGCTCGGCCATGTCGTGCTGCCACGGGATCGGCCATGCCGCGTCCCAGACGCCGTGCGCCACGAGGGTCGGGAGACCGGTCTCGCGGAGCGCGTCGGTGGTGTCGGACGGGTCCTCGAGGATGCCTGCGCCGGCGAGCACGCTGAGCACGCTCGTGTGATCGATGCGCTCGCGGACCATCCGGACATCGTCGGGGAGTTCCTCGTCGGGACGACCGGCCCAGAGCGGGTTCGTCGCGTCGAAGAGCGCGCGGTTGCTGCACGACTCCGAGACGATCGCGCGTTCAGCGGCCTTGCGGTTCGCCCAGCCGTGCGGGCCGGAGCAGAACATCGTGACGTCGCGGAAGGCGCTCGGGTGCTGGATCGCGGCCGCGCGGACGATGACCCCGCCGAGCGAGTGCCCGATGAGGTGCACGGGCGCGCCGTCGTCGAGGAGCCTCGCGACCCGGACGACGTCGGCGGCTTCCTGCTCGAGCGTGTACTCGCTCCGGTCCGTCGGCGCGACCGAGTCGGCCTGGCCGCGACGGCTGATCGCCACGGCGGACCATCCGGCGTCGCGGAGGACCGGCAGGAAGGTCCGCCAGTCCTCCTTCGAGCCGGTGTACCCGGGGACGATCAGGACGGTGCCCTTGGACTCGCCCTCCGGCACGATCCGGTACGCCGTCAGTCGTCCGATCGGCAGGTCGACGCCGACGACGTCGACACCGTCCGGGGTGGGCAGGTGTCCGAAGGCGGTGACCGCCTCGAAGTCGTGCAGGGTGCTCACAGTGCTCCTTCCGCCAGCCGTCGGCGCGGGTTCGGCACCGCGTCGAGCAGGTCGATCGTGTAACTGTCCTGCGGGTTCTGCAGCACGTCGGCCGTCCGCCCGCGCTCGACCACGGCGCCGTCGTGCAGCACCATGATGTCGTCGGTGATGAGCCGGGCGCTCAGCAGGTCGTGCGTGATGTAGAGGAGCGAGACGCCCCACTGCTCGCGCAGGTCTTCCAGCAGCGCCAGCACGCCGGCACGGAGCGTGACGTCGAGCATCGAGACCGGCTCATCGGCGATGATCACCTGCGGGTCGCTCGCGAGCGCCCGGGCGATGACCACGCGCTGCCGCTGCCCGCCGGAGAGCTGGTGCGGGAGCTTCTGCGCGAACTGCTCCACGGGCGTGAGCCCCACGGTCTCGAGGAGTTCGAGCACGCGGTGCCGCGCTTCCTTGCCGCGGAGGCCGGTGAAGTTCACGACCGGACGGGTCAGCGTGTACTCGACCGTGTGCAGCGGGTTGAGCGCCGCGTACGGGTCCTGGAACACCATCTGCACCTCGGAGCGCAGATCCCGCAGGCCCCGGCGCCCGAGCTTCGCGACGTCGAGGTCACCGAAGCGGACGGTGCCGCTCGTCGGCTTCTCGACGCCCGTGAGCATCTTCGCGATGGTCGACTTGCCGGAGCCCGATTGGCCGACGAGCGCGAGCGACTGCCCCGGCTCGAGCGTGAACGACACATCGCGGACGGCGCGCACGGGCTCCTCGCCACGACGCGGCGGGGCGTAGGTCTTCACGAGGCCGTCGACGACGATCGGGTTCTTCGCGGCCGTGCGCTCGCGGGTGCCGACGGTGGCGTGCGAGGTCGTCGCCTCCTGTCGCTTCTCCCCCGACTCCGCGCGGAGCGAGCGGTCCGGGAAGCCGGGCAGCGAGACGACCTCGGCACGAGGGTCCGCGTAGTGCGAGAGCAGCATCTGCGTGTACTCGTCCTGCGGGTCGCGCAGGATGTCGCGGGAACCGCCGTCCTCGACGATCCGTCCCTCGTGCATCACGAGGACTCGCTCGGTGGCCTCGAGCACGATGCCGAGGTCGTGGGAGATGAGCACGGCCGTGAAGCCCTCTGATCGCTGCAGCTCGATGATGGTGTCCATCACCGCGTGCTGCACCAGGACGTCGAGTGCCGTCGTCGGCTCGTCGAACACCATGAGCTGCGGCTCGAGCGAGAGCGCCAACGCGATCGACACGCGCTGCCGCATGCCGCCGGACAGCTCACCCGGGTAGCGGGCGAGCATCGAGTCGGGGAGCTTGACCTTCCCGACGAGCTCGCGCATCCGGCTGTCCCAGCGCTCGCGCGGGACGTGACCGTGCGCCTTGAAGATGTCGATGAAGTGGTTCCGGATGGTCCGCACCGGGTTGAGCGCGTTCATTCCGGACTGCAGCACCATCGCGAAGCCACCCTGCCGCTGCTGGCGGAGTGCTTCCTCGTCGAGGTCGCGGATGTCCTTGCCGGCGAAGACGATGCTGCCGCCGTTCGTCCGCGCCGGCGGCTTCTGCAGTCGGGTCAGCGCGTAGCCGAGCGTCGACTTGCCGGAGCCGGACTCGCCGACCAGGCCGACGAACTCGCCCTTCTTCAGGGAGAACGACACGTGGTCGACCGCTTGGACCGCGGTCTGGCCGGCCGACTCGTAGACGACCGACAGGTCGCGGACGTCGAGCAGGACGTCCGCAGCCCGCGGGGCGGACGTGATGGGAGCCTCCAGGCTGGTCATGCGGCCTTCTCCTTCTTGACCCGCGCGCCCTCGCGCAGTCGCGGGTTCGACACGGCGTCGACGCCGAAGTTGATCAGGGTCAGGCTCATCGCGAGGAGCGCGATGCACAGACCCGGTGCGAACAGCAGGATCCACTGACCGGTGAGGAGCGCGTTCGAGTTCTGCGCCCAGTAGAGGATCGTGCCCCAGCTGACGATCGAGGAGTCGCCGAGGCCGAGGAACTCCAGGCCGGCCTCCGCGAGGATCGCGCTCGTCGCGGCCCCGAAGAAGCTGCCGACGATCAGGGACGTCATGTTCGGCAGGATCTCGCGGAACACGATGCGGGTCGCGCCCTCACCGGAGAACTGCGCGGCGGTCACGAAGTCGCGACCGCGGAGCGACTGCGTCTGCGAGCGGAGGACGCGAGCGCCCCATGCCCAGCCGGTCACCACGATGACCGCGATGATGACGGCGATGCCGCCGTTCTGCAGGTAGGCCGCGATGACGATCATCAGGGGCAGGCCCGGGATGACGAGGAAGAGGTTCACGATGAACCCGATGACCTCGGCGATCCAGCCGCGGACGTAGCCCCAGCTGAGGCCGATCGCGACGGCGACGAGCGTGGACAGGATGCCCGCGACCGCGCCGACGAGGACCGAGATCCTGGCGCCGTAGATGATCTGGGAGAGGACGTCCTCGCCGGCGGCGGTCGTCCCCATCCAGTGCGCGGCGGTCGCGTCCTGGCTTCGCGGGAATCCGTTCTGACTGGCTCCGTACGGCGCGAGGAGCGGGGCGGCGATCGCGACGATCACGAAGACGGCGAGAATGATGATGCCGATCCTGGCCTTGGTGTTCCCCCAGACGACCCCGAACTGGCGGGCGGCTGATCTGAGCTTGCTCGGGGCGGTTTGCTCTGGAGCTTCTTGAGTGCGTACTGCGACAGTGCTCATCGTCGAGTCCTCGGGTCCAGGACGCCGTAGAGGACGTCCACGATGAAGTTGGCGATGAGCACCGACACGGTGATCATCAGGAAGAGTGCCTGCATGAGCGGGTAGTCCTGGCCGATGACGGCGTTGAACAGCAGGTAGCCGATGCCGGGGTAGCCGAACACCTGCTCGACGAGGACTGAGCCGCCGACGACACCACCGAGCGCCAGACCGAAGCCGGTCAGGTTCGGCAGGATCGCGTTGCGGGCGGCGTACCGGACGGCGACCGTGCGACCACGGAGGCCGTTCGCCTCGGCGAAGGTCACGTAGTCGTCACCGAGCGTGTTGATCATCGCGTTGCGCATGCCGATGATCCAGCCACCGAGGCTCGTCACCAGGATCGTGACCGCCGGCAGGATCGCGTGCTGGATCGCGTCGCCGATGAAGACGCCGCTGAACCCCGGTGTCGTGGTCGCCGAGTACGCGCCGGTGGTCGGGAACCAGTGCAGGACGTAGCCGAGGAAGAACAGCAGCAGGAGCGCCGTCCAGAAGTACGGGAACGTCGACATGAAGCTGCCGGACAGGGTCGGCAGCGAGTCGAGCCAGGTGCCGCGCTTCCACGCGGCGCCGACGCCGATCAGGGTGCCGAGCACGAAGGCGATGATCGTGACCAAGCCGACGAGGATCAGCGTGTACGGCAGTGCGCGGGCGACCAGGTCCCCGACGTTCTGCGGGTAGAACGTGTAGCTCACGCCGAAGTCGAGCGTGACGACCTGGTGCAGGTAGCTGACGTACTGGTCCCAGAGGTTGCCGGTCGGGACGCCGAGCTGGGCCTCGATGGCCTTCTTGGTGGCGTCGGTGACCGGGCCGTTCTGGCTGAGCTTCGCGAGTGCCGCGTCGGTCGGGCTGCCGGGCATGAGGCGCGGGAGCACGAAGTTCAGCGTGACCGCTGCCCAGAGGGTGAGGACGAAGAGGACGAGTTTCTGGAGGATGTACTTCACCGGTTGTCCTCTGCGTCCTTCAGGATCTTCTGCCCGGCGGCGCTGTCACGGAGCCGGAGCTTCGAGAAGATGAGCAACGGGGCGGAGTCGTAGTTCTGCGGCGCCATGTACGGGTCCTTCGCGCTCGGCCAGCCGACGAACTTGCTGGTGTTGAAGAGCCCCCAGAGGCCGCCGTAGTACATCCCGATGACGGGCAGGTCGTTGTAGACGACCTCCTGCAGCTGGTCGAGGATCTCCTGCTGCTTCGCGGTGTCCGTCGTCGCCTTGTACTCGTCGAGGAGCTTCTGCGTGTCGGCGTTCTTGTAGCGCTCGTAGTTGTTCACCGTCGACTTGCCGACCGGCTGGTAGAAGTCGGAGCTCAGCAGCGAGTTGAACGCCTGGTACACGTCGCCGTTGCCCATGCCACCCATCGCCATGTCGAACGTGCCGTTGTTGATGTTCTGCTGGTACCCGGCGGGCTGCGGGGCCTGGATCGTCACCTTGATGCCGATGGCCGTCAGGTTGCGGCGGACCTCCTGTGCGGCGCGGAGCCAGTCGGAGTACCCGTTCGCGGTCATGATCGTGATCTCGAGCTGCTTGCCGTCCTTGACGATCTTGCCGCCCTGTTCCACGTAGCCGGACTTCGCGAAGGAGGCCTTCGCGGCGTCGACGTCCTGGGTGATGACGCCCTTGTCGGGGATGGCGTCGTTCACGTACTGCTCCTGGTTCGGCAGGATCAGGCCGGTCTGCGCCGCCGCCTTGAGGTTGCCCTCGGTCGCGGTCTCGGCGATGTCGTCACGGTTCAGCGCGAGCGAGATGCCCCGGCGGACGTTGACGTCGTTGTACGGCGCCTTCGTCAGGTTCGGGATCAGGCCGATGACACCGCCCGGCGGGAACCAGTACGTGTTCGTCTTCGATGCGGCACCCCACGTGCCCTTCACGTCGGAGATGAACGAGTACGCCCAGTCGTAGCCACGGGTCACGGTGTCGAGCTGCGTGTTCGTCGCCGGCAGGATCAGGTGCTTGATGGCGATCTTGTCGGCCTGCCAGTAGGACGTGTTCTTGTCCATCGAGTACTGCTGGTCGGTGTAGTTCCCGAGGACGAACGGACCGGTGCCGACGGGGTTCGGGTCACGGAAGGTCGTCGGGTCCTTGACGTCCTTCCAGTGCTGCTCGCCGAGGATGTACGTCTGCCCGATGATCGTCAGGCTGGGCACGTCCTCCGACTTCAGGTGGAAGACCACGTGCTGGCCCTGCTGGTCGATGCTGGCGATGTGCTGCCACGCACCCTTGACGTCCATCGCGGGGAACTTCTTCAGCAGGTCGAACGTGAAGACGACGTCCTTCGCGCTGAACGCGTCGCCGTTGGACCACTTCACGCCGCTGCGGATCGTCATGTCGATCGTCTTCGCGTCGGGCTGCGTCCAGCTGCTCGCGAGCCACGGGTTGCGCTTGCCGTCGAGCGGGTTCACCTCGATGAGGGGCTCGTACATCCACTTCGACGCCGTGCGGGCGTTCGCGATGTACGGGTTGAAGTTGCGGTCGAACAGCGGGTTGCCGTGGTCCGCGTTGATGAGCATCGTGTCCTTGCCGATGCTCGGGTCCGGCTGGGAGCGGACCTGGATGCTGCAGCCGGTGGCGGTGAGGGCCACGACTGCGAGCCCGGCGAGGGCCGCCATCAGGCGTCCGCGCCGTCGTGCGCGCTGGCCGCGCGTGCGCTGTGGGGGAAGCGTCATTGCTCGGTCGACCTCCGTGTCGAGTGGGTACCGAGACAATGTATGCGCTTACATCGCGCTGCGCAAGCGGGGGGTTCCGGTGTCCCCCGTCACGGTTCTCTCGGGTACCGGCGGCCGGCCGGCGCGCGGCGTGCGACCGGTCACAACGCCCCGCTCAGGTTCACCCAGCGGTCACGAACCGTCGCCAGAAGGCGCGGGGACCGACGAGATGTGACCAGTCGGCGAGCAACCAGCGGGGTGTCGTGACCACTCCGGACTGCGGCGGGCGGGAACCGAGGCGCGAAATTGGGCACGAGCACGAGCACGAGTACGAGGACGAGTACGAGTGCGGGCACGACGCGCGGGCACGACGCGCGGGCGCGAGCCCGCCGCGCGTCAGAGCGCCGGGGGCAGCTCTCGCGCAGGAGGACCTCGACGGGCAGGCGCATCGAGCGCGGGGGCCCGGCGGGGCTGTCCAGCCGGTCGACGATCGCCGCGACGGCAGCGCGCCCGAGCGCCCCCATCGGCTGGTGCACGGTGGTCAGTCGCGGCGACGAGAACCGCCCGGCGTCGATGCCGTCGAACCCCGTCACGACGACGTCCTCGGGCACGCGGAGCCCAGCGGCGAGCAGCCCGTCGAGGACGCCGAGCGCCGACTGGTCGTTCGAGCACACGATCGCCCGCGGCACACCATCGGCCAGCAGCGGCCCGACGAGCTCCCGCGCCCGGACCCGCCCGAAGTCGCCGTGCACCGTGCGGACGGACGACGCCTCGACACCGTGGTCCGCGAGCGCCGCCGCGAACCCTGCCGCACGCTCCAGGTCGTCCGGCGAGTCGATCGGCCCGGCGACGTACGCGATCGACCGGATGCCCAGCCGCCCGATGACGTGTGACGCCAGCGTGCGCATCCCGGCGGCATTGTCGACACTGACGGAGTCGAAGCCGTGCGAGCGTCGGTCGTCGGCGAGCATCACGACGGGGATCCGGCGGGCGACGTGCTCGAGCAGGTCGTCCGGCACGGTCTGCGCCAGCACCGCGAGCCCGTCGACCCGGCCTGCGACGTCGTTCACGATGACGTCGCGTGAGGGACCTCGACCGGCGGCGACCATGAGTGCGAGGCCACGCTGCCACGCCTCCGTCTCGGCGCCGCGGAGGACCTCGTCGAAGTACAGGTTCGAGGCGAACGGCTGCGTCACGTGCCGACGGTCGTCGACCACGCGGACGCCGCCGTCGGTGACGAGCCCTGGTCGCTCGTCCGCGACGACGTCGAAGCCGGGGAGCAGCAACCCGATCACGCCCGTGCGACGTCCGGCAAGCGCTCGAGCATTGCCCGACGGGACGTACCCGAGTGCTCGGATCGCCGCCTGCACGCGGTCGCGGGTGCCCTCGCGGACGGCGTCCGGCGTGCGCAGCACGCGGGACACGGTGGCGATGGAGACGCCGGCTGCGGAGGCGACGTCGTAGACCGTGGGAGGTGCCGTGCGCTGGTCGGCCAACCCGTGCCTCCCGTCCGTCTGGTGATCCGTACCGGGGCGAGCCGCCCCGACAGCGGACCATCCTAGGCACCGGTCGCCGACACACTTCTCCACAACCGCCGAGGGACCCTTGCGCGGTCCGAAGCGATCCGACGACACTGGAGCGACCTCAGTACGTCCCGTGGGGAAGCGCAATCAGCGGACGGTGTCCGCATCATCGCGGGCATGCGCCCGCACTCGGGAAGGACGATCGAGATGTCACAGTCGACACATTCCGGGCGCCGCGACGCGCACCGCCTGAACCGCGACGAGGCAGAGGTGCGTGACGCGCTCCTCGAGCACTCCGAAGACTCCGTGAACGCCTGGATCGCCGAGGAACGGACGCGCATCGAGTGAGCCGCTGACGCGGCCCCGGACAGGAGGCCCGGTGCAGCGAGTCTGCGCCGTCGCCTCGTGGAGCGGGTCGCGTTCCGTGCTCGCCGTGGGTCGCGCAGATCGGGTGGCGCCTGGTCGCGTCGCGGTGGGTCGAGTGCCGGCGCGCTCAGCGCTCCGTCGCGCCCACGATCGCCATGCCGGCACCGCGGAGACGGCGGCGCTCCTGCGCGATGAAGGCGAGCAGACGGTCGTTCGTCCCCGCGACGTGCGCGGCGAGCAGTTCGGCCGCACGGTCGGCATCCCCGGCCTGCACGGCGTCGAGGATCGCGCTGTGCTCGTCCCACGCGGCGTCGCGGGCCTCGGGCGTCCGGACCTCGATCCAACGCGTCCGCTCCAGTCGGGTCAGCGCATCGGCGATCGCGTCGGTGACGAACCGGTTGCCGCCGAGGGCCGCCAGGTCGAGGTGGAACGTCGAGCCCATCCGGATGCCGGCCTGCTGGTCCGGCGTCGGCTGCAGGGTGTCGAGGTGCGACCGGACCTCGGCGAGCTGCTCGCGGGACGCGCGCGCGACGGCGAGCCGTGCGGCGGCGGGCTCGAGCACGCCGCGGAGCTCGGCGAGCGACGCGATCTCGTCGAGGTCGATCGGGGTGACGGTCCACGAGCGCCCCTCGTGGAGGATCAGCCCCTCGCGCTCCAGTCGTGACAGCGCTGCACGGACGGGCGTGCGCGAGGCGTGGAAGCGCGCCTCGAGCCCGCGCTCGGAGATGCGCTCCCCCGGCGCGATGTCGAGTGTGAGGATCGCGCCACGGAGGTTGTCGTAGAGCTGGGCCGTCTGCGACACGGGGGCTGCGTCGGTCGGTTCGGTCACGGCACATCAGCCTAGTGGCGCGGCGCCTCGGATGGTATACCGTTTTGGTATACCAATCAGTTCGCGACGAAACGACTGCTTCCATGACGACGACGGCTCCCCGCACGGCCGCGACACCCCCGATCACCGCCCGCGCCTGGACGATGCTCGCGCTCGGCGTCGCCGCGCAGGCCGCCGGCACGCTCGTGGTCTCGGCACCGGCGTTGCTCATCCCGTACCTGCACGCCCAGGGCACGTCGCTGACCCTCGCGGGGCTCCTGGCCGCCGCTCCGACCTTCGGCATGGTGCTGACGCTCATCGCCTGGGGCGCGATCACCGACCGGTTCGGCGAGCGCATCGTGATCGCGGGCGGTCTGGTCCTGACGACGCTCGCCGTGGTCGGCGCGTGGGCCGCGGCAGGGAACCCGGTGTTGCTCGGGCTGGCGTTCCTGGCGGGCGGCATGACGAGCGCGTCCACGAACGCCGCGAGCGGACGCGTGGTCGTCGGCTGGTTCCCGAAGGAGCGTCGAGGGCTCGCGATGGGGATCCGGCAGATGTCCCAGCCGCTCGGGGTGACGCTCGCGGCGGTCACGGTGCCGCAGCTCGCCGAGGCGCAGGGCATCAGGGCGTCGCTCGTCCTGCCGATCCTCCTCTGCGCGGTGCTCGCCGTGTCGTGCGCGATCGGCATCGCGAACCCGCCGCGGCCGGTCCGCTCAGAGGCGGCGACGACCGTCACGGCGAACCCCTACCGGACGAACGACTTCCTGTGGCGGATCCACGCGGTGTCGATCCTGCTCGTGGTGCCGCAGTTCACGCTGTCGACCTACGGCCTGGTGTGGCTCGTCGGGCTCGGGTGGTCGACGCCCGCGGCGGGGCTGCTCGTCGGGGCGTCGCAGTTCGTCGGCGCGATCGGACGGATCCTCGTCGGCGTGTGGAGCGACCGGGCGGGATCCCGGGTCGGACCACTGCGCATCGTCGCGATCAGCGCCGCTGTGGTCATGGTCCTGCTGGCACTCGTCGACGCGACACACCTGGCCGGCGCGGCGGTGTTCCTCGTCATCGCGACGAGCGTCACCGTGGCGGACAACGGGCTCGCGTACACGTCGGTCGCCGAGGCCGCTGGGCCGTTCTGGTCCGGGAGAGCACTCGGGGCGCAGAACACCGGGCAGTTCATCGCGGCGAGCGCCGTCGGCCCGGGGATCGGTGCGCTCGTGGGGGCGCTCGGGTTCGCGGCCTCGTTCGGCATCGTGGCGGTCCTGCCACTCCTGGCGCTTCCCCTGGTCCCGCGCGCCGACCGCTCCCACGACTGACCCGCGCGGCAACCACGCGCGATTCGTCCCACAACGCCGGCAATGGGATGCGGAATCGCGCGTAGGGGGTCGGAACTTCCGACCTCCTACGCGCGATTCGACCTCCTACGCGCGATTCGACCTCCTACGCGCGAAAGGGCCTCCTCCCGCTCAAGCCGGGACGGTCGGGCCCACCGGCCAGCGCAACAGCGCCGCCGCAGCAGCCCCTCCGGGCAACGACGCCGCGTTCACGAGCACGAGTTCCGCGTCCGTCAGCACCGCAGCACGCACGAGCGCGCAGACGGCGGGCACGGGGCCGATCACCGGCACGCCGGCAGCCTGCTCCGGTGCGGTCGCGATCCACGGCGCTGCCCCGAGCGCGAGCAACGTCCGCTCACCCACGGCCACGGCGTCGAGCGCGATCGTCGCACCCTGGGCCTGCTGCAGTGCCTCCACGACGGGTCCGAGCCCGGTCACCGCCTGGTTGTCCCCGCGACCGACGTGGGACCGGAGCGCGTCCTCGAGGTCGTGCCGGTGCTTCGCGATCACCCGGGCGAGGGCGACGCGCACGTGATCGCCGAGGACCTCCTCGTCGAACCCGCCCCCTGGTACCTCGCTGACGAGCCGACGTGCGTCGGACGACAGCCGCTCGATGAGCATCGGACGTGCCTGCAGGTCCCCGGCCACGACGATGAGCGCCGGCGAGAGTCGCGCGACGGCCTTGTCGATCGCGCTCGCGACCTCGCTCGTGTTCTGCCGCCAGACCTCCTCGGTGCGACTCTGCCAGCGCGGCTGCTTCCAGTCGCCGAACCCGCCCTTCACCTTGTGCTGGTCGAACGTCTCCCCGGAGATGCGCTCCTCGTCGTCGGCGGTCGCCGGGTGCCCGAGCTTGAACGCGCGGTACCCGCCACCGTCCTTGCCGACCTGGACGACCAGGAACGGCAGGTCGATCGGCCGGTGCGCGACGAGCGGCACGAGGTCGGGGACGGCCCCGACGCCGATCGACTCGGCCGCATGCATCGGACCGGGCAGGACCTCGCTCAGCACGAGGGAGCCGTCGTGCACGAGCACGTACCGCGCAACCGGTGACGGGACGCCGGGGCTGTTCTCGAGCTCACCGGCGATGACGTCGACCGCGTCGAGGTCCGAGCCCTGCGCTCGAAGTGCCTCCTCGACCCCGCGGAGCTTCAGCGCCGCCTGGCGACGCGGATCCTCGACGTTGCCCGAGGCGTCCACGTAGGCCCACGCCCACGTGCCTCCGCCCTCCAGTCGCTGGCCCAGGATCCGGTGCAGTTCGTTCGTGACGTTGGTCGACGTCATGGCAGCTCCTTCGGTTGGACGGAGCAGGAACTCGAGGAGCCCCTGCGCTCTCACGTTCCGACCACACTCCACCCGTCGGAGCTCCGACGTCACACATCGGAGGGAACACCCAGCGCCGAAATCGCACTGTCGCTCGGTTTTGTGGTTGGCTGAACTGCAACCCCGATCGACGACGAACCGGAGTGCGACGGCAATGACGCCCCCATCACCACGACCCATCTCGAGACGACAGCTGTTGGGCTTCGGCATCGGAGCAGCCGCGACCGGCCTGCTCGCCGGATGCGCGGTCCCGGGATCCACGAACGTCAACAAGGCCGGGGTCATCCCCGCGGCCGCGAGCGGCGAGACGGTCCAGATCACCTACTGGGCGTGGCTCAAGGACCTGCAGAAGGTCTGCGACGTCTGGAACGCGAAGAACCCGCACATTCAGGTGTCCGCGAACTGGATCCCCGGCGGCAACTCCGGCGGGTACCAGAAGATGTACTCCGCGCTCGCGGCCGGCGGCGGCCCCGACATCGGGCAGGTCGAGCTCCGGCAGATCCCCGAGTTCATGCTCGCGAACGGCCTGGTCGACCTCGCCCGCTACGGCGCGAAGGACAACCAGTCGAAGTACGACGAGGCCGCGTGGGCCCAGGTCTCGTTCGTCGACGGCGTCTACGGCATCCCGCAGGACACCGGCCCCATGGGCTTCTACTACCAGACCGCGCTGCTCGAGCAGGCCGGCGGCGAACCGCCGGCGACGTGGGACGAGTGGCGGGAGTTGGCCGACAAGGTCAGGAAGACCGGGCCGCAGAACTACCTCGAGGTCTTCCCCGTGGCCGACGCCTCGCCCTTCGCCGCGTACGCGCAGCAGGCCGGTGCCCGGTGGTTCAAGGTCGACGGCGACGAGTGGGTCGTCGACATGACCGACGACAAGACCCTGATGGTCGCCGACTTCTTCGACGGGTGCATCGACGACAAGCTCGTCGACACGAGCGCCGGCGCCTACACCCCCGGGTGGTACGCGTCGGCGGCGAGCGGCAAGATCGCAGCCGTCACGAGCGCGAGCTGGGGCGACGCCCTCATCGAGTCCGTGCAGGGCGGCGAGGGCAAGTGGAAGGTCGCGAAGATGCAGACCTGGGGCGACACGGGCTACGGCTCGAGCGCGATCGGCGGCTCCACGGCCGCGGTCCTCGCGAACGCGAAGCACCCGAAGGAGGCGCTCGAGTTCATCACGTGGATGACCACCTCGAAGGAGGGCATCGACGCGATGATCAAGTACTGCGGCATCGGGTGGTCGCCCGCGGTGGACTACATCGGCAAGCAGCGCGAGCAGCCGAGCAAGTGGTTCTCCGGCCAGAACTACAACGAAGAGGTCTTCGTGCCGGCGTCGAAGGAGCAGAACATCGACTGGTCCTGGTCCCCGGTCACGCAGTCGGCGTTCACCAGCTTGCAGAACCAGTTCCGCCGGAAGCTCACCTCCGGTCTGAAGCTGCGCGACGCCGTCGAGCTCGCGCAGAAGGAGATCGTCCAGTCCTTCAAGGACAAGGGCCTCAGCGTCAGGACGGCACGATGAGCACGCAGCCGAACACCGCCTTCCGCACGTCGACGAAGGCCACCCGCGCACAGAAGCGCGCGCCGTGGGTCCTCCTCGCGCCGTTCCTCGCCCTGTTCGTGCTGACGTTCATCATCCCGATCATCAGTGCGCTGTTCCAGAGCTTCACGACCGTCGACCGGAAGGGCCTGTTCGGCGAGGACGGCGTCACGGGCCGCTTCGCCGGGTTCGACAACTACGTCACGGCCCTGAACGACTCCGGCTTCGTCGCCTCGATCGGCCGCATGCTGCTGTTCGGCATCGTGCAGGTCCCGGTGATGATCATCGCCTGCACGATCCTCGCGCTGCTGCTGGAGTCGGCGAGCGCCCGCTGGCCCGGGTTCTTCCGCGCGATCTACTTCATGCCGTACGGCGTCCCCGGCGTCATCGCGACGATCCTCTGGTCGTTCCTCTACGTGCCCGGCCTGTCGCCGATCGTCGCCCTGCTCCAGTCGATCGGGCTGCAGCCGGACTTCCTCGGCGCCAACAGCGTGCTGTGGTCGATCGCGAACATCGTCACGTGGACGTACACCGGCTACAACATGCTCATCATCGTGGCGCAACTGAAGTCCATCCCCGGCGAGGTCTACGAGGCCGCCAAGATGGACGGCGCCGGTCCGATCCAGGTCGCCTGGCGCATCCAGATCCCGCTCATCGCGCCGGCTCTGGTGCTGACGACGGTGTTCTCCATCATCGGCACGCTGCAGCTCTTCGCGGAGCCGCAGATCCTGTCGACGGTCGCGCCGGCCATCGATACCGAGTACACGCCGAACTACGCCGCGTACACGAACGCGTTCGCGTTCAACGAGTACGGCGTCGCGAGTGCGCAGGCGGTCATCATCGCCCTGGCCGCGTTCATCCTGTCGTTCGCGTTCCTCGCGTTGACGAACCGGCCACCGAAGGAGGAACGCGACCAACGCAAACGGGCCAAGAAGGACGGACTGGAGGCGCGGCGCGCGCTCCAGACGCGCGCATCCGCCGTCCGTCCGGTCACCTCCCAAGCCGACCCGAGCCTCCAGTCCGGTCGCGTCGCGACCATCGAAGGGACCGAACGATGAGCGGCGAGACCATCCAGGCGCCGGTGACCAAGCAGGCCGCCGAACCGGTGGACACCACGTCCATCTCGGCGCACCAGCGCCGCAAGCTCGACCGGTCCGGCAAGAGCCAGATCGTCGTCACGGGCATCCTCGTGATCGTCGCGATCTACTTCCTCGTGCCGCTGTACTGGGTCGTCATCGCGGCGACGAAGACCACCGGCGCGCTGTTCTCCACGAACGGGTTCTGGTTCGGCGGCGAGTTCGCGCTGTTCAGCAACATCCAGCAGGTGTTCACGTACGACGGTGGGATCTTCGTCCGCTGGATCGCGAACAGCATCCTGTACTCGGGCGTCGGTGCCGTGCTCGCGACGTACTTCGCCGCAGCCGGCGGGTACGCGCTCGCGAAGTACGAGTTCCGCGGGCGGCAGCTCGTGTTCGGGACGATCCTCGGTGGCGTGCTCGTGCCGGGGACCGCGACGGCGCTGCCGCTGTTCCTGCTGTTCTCGACGCTCGGCCTGACCGACACGTACTGGAGCGTGCTCATCCCGAGCCTCGTCTCCCCGTTCGGCCTGTTCCTCTGCCGGGTGTACGCCGCGGCGTCGATCGACACGGCGCTCATGGAGTCCGCGCGACTCGACGGCGCCAGCGAGCTGCGGATCTTCCACACGATCGCGCTCCGGCAGATGACGCCGGCGCTCGTGACGGTGTTCCTGTTCCAGGTCGTCGGCATCTGGAACAACTTCTTCCTGCCGCTGATCATGCTGGCCGACCAGAAGCTGTACCCGATCACCCTCGGGCTCAACAACTGGCGCGCACAGGTCGACCGGCTGCCGGAGTTCTACCAGCTCACCACCGGCGGGGTGCTCGTCTCGGTCATCCCGCTCGTCATCGCCATCATCGTCCTGCAGCGCTTCTGGCGCGGGGGCCTCACGGAAGGATCGGTCAAGGGTTGACCACTCCCGACCTCGCGTCCACCGCACCCGGATCGGCGTCCCGGCTGACGCCCAGAGCATGGCTGCACACCGACGCACCGTCGCTGTCGCTCGACGGGGAGTGGGACTTCCGCTGGTCGCCCGTCGCCGACGCAGCGCCGTTCGAAGACCCGGACGGATGGGGCACGCTGCCGGTCCCCGCGCACTGGGTCCTGCACGGGCACGGGGCGCCGAGCTACACGAACCTGCAGTACCCGTTCCCGATCGACCCGCCGAACCCGCCGGAGGAGAACCCGACGGGCGACTACCGACGGACGTTCGACGTGCCGACGACCTTCGACGCGGCGGCGCGCGTGCTGCTCCGCTTCGACGGGGTGGAGTCGCACTTCCGGGTGTGGCTGAACGGCGACCTCGTCGGGTGGTCGACCGGGTCGCGCCTGGCGACGGAGTTCGACGTGAGCGACCTGCTGCGTCCGGGGTCGAACGAGCTCCGCGTCCGCGTGCACCAGTGGTCGGCGGCGTCGTACCTCGAGGACCAGGACCAGTGGTGGCTGCCCGGGATCTTCCGCGACGTCACGCTGCTGGCGCGGCCGACGGCGCCGATCGACGACGTGTTCGTCAGGGCCGGCTGGTCCGCGACGCTCGGGTCAGCGGCGACGGCAGGGACTGCCGCGTCCGGACGTCCGTCGACGGGTTCCGGGACCATCACGGTGCCGACGCTCGACGCGGTGTTCCCGGTGCGGTTCGCGGTGCCGGACCTCGGCATCGACGTGGTGTGGGCATCGGCGTCCGACGTGGAGCCGATCGAGGTCGAGGGCGTCGAGCCGTGGAGCGCCGAGCTCCCGAGGCTGTACGACGCGACGCTGGCCACCGGGACCGCGGCGGGCGGGAGCGAAGGCGGTGAGACCGTGTCGCTGCGGCTCGGGTTCCGCACGGTGCAGATCGTCGGTGACCGGTTCCTGGTCAACGGCGAACGCGTCGTCTTCCACGGGGTGAACCGGCACGAGACCCACCCCGAGCGGGGAAGGGTCTTCGACGAGGAGCACGCCCGCAAGGACATGGCGCTCATGAAGCGCCACAACGTGAACGCCATCCGGACCTCGCACTACCCGCCGCACCCCCGCGTGCTGGACCTGGCCGACGAGCTCGGGTTCTGGGTGATCCTGGAGTGCGACCTCGAGACGCACGGCTTCGTGTTCCTCGACTGGCAGGGCAACCCGTCCGACGACCCCGCGTGGGAGGACGCCTACCTCGACCGCATCGAGCGGACCGTCGAGCGCGACAAGAACCACCCGTCGATCGTGATGTGGTCGCTCGGCAACGAGTCCGGCACCGGGCGGAACCTCGCCGCGATGTCGACCTGGGTGCACGCCCGCGACCCCGAACGCCCGGTGCACTACGAGGGCGACTACACGGGCGAGTACACCGACGTGTACTCGCGGATGTACCCGACGCTGCAGGAGACCGAGTCGATCGGCGGCGGGACCCCGACGCCCCTGCTCGGCTGCGGCCCCGCCGAGGCCGCACGGCAGCGGTCGAAGCCGTTCATCCACTGCGAGTACGTCCACGCGATGGGGAACGGCCCCGGGCAGATCCAGGAGTACGAGGACCTGGCCGACCGGTACCCCCGGCTGCACGGCGGGTTCGTGTGGGAGTGGCGCGACCACGGGCTGCTGGCACACACACCCGACGGCACCCCGTACTACGCCTACGGCGGTGACTTCCACGAGGTCGTCCACGACGGCAACTTCGTGATGGACGGCCTCGTGCTGCCCGACGACATCCCGACGCCGGGGCTCGCGGAGTACGCGGCCGTGGTCGCCCCGATCCGCATCTCGGTCGGGAACGGCACGGTCCTCGTCGAGAACCGGTACCACTCCGCCTCGACCGCGGGCCTGCGGTTCCGTTGGACCCTGGCGCGGAACGGCGTCGTCGAGTCCTCGGGCCGGATCGCCCCCGGCGTGATCGCCGCTCGCGAGTCGGCAACGGTGCCCGTCCCGGACGACGTGCTCGGCGCAGCTGCCGGCGACATCGCCCCCGGCGAGGAACTGTGGTTCGACGTCGTCGCGGAGCTCGCCGGACCGACGGCCTGGGCGGACACCGGCCACGTCGTGGCACGCGCCCAGACGCTCGTCGCGAGCCGTCCGGCGGAGGTCCCACGAGCCTCCAGGACGGGGTGGGACGGCGACCGACTCGGGGAGGCGACCTTCACCGAACGCGGTGACCTGTCGAGCTGGAAGGGACTGCCCGTCGCCGGGCCGCGCCTGGAGCTCTGGCGCGCGCCGACCGACAACGATCGGCTGGCGTCGCAGGGCGGCTACGAGACCGCTGACCCGGTACTGACGCACGGTGTGGGCGATCCCGACGCGCCGGCGTCGGCGGAGAAGTGGGTGCGTGCCGGGCTCGACCGGCTGACGCACCGGCTGATCGACGTCGAGCGGACCGAGCACGGTCTCGTGCAGCGGGTCCGGGTCGCGGCGGCGAACAGCGGCGCCGGTGTCGAGGTCACGCACCGCTGGACCCTGACGGACGAGGGGCTGCTGCTCGACACGACGGCGATCCCCTTCGGCGCCTGGGACGTGACGTGGCCGAGGATCGGCGTGCGGATCGACCTGCCGGTGTCCCTCGTGTCCGAGGACGCGGCCGTGGAGTGGTTCGGGACGGGGCCGCTCGAGTCGTACGCGGACTCGTCGCACGCGGCGCACGTCGGCCGGTTCGGCTCCCCGGTGTCGCTGCTGAACGCGAACTACTCCAGGCCGCAGGAGACCGGGCACCGTCCGGGCCTCCGTTCGCTGACGGTGGGGCCGTTCACGGTGTCGACGGTCGGGGCGCACCGGGCGGGGTTCACCCTGACGCCGTGGACCGCGCAGCAGGTGAGCCGTGCGGCGCACCCGTACGAGCTCCCGACGCCGGACGCGCTGTACCTGTACCTCGATGCCGCCCAGCACGGACTCGGGAGTCGCGCGTGCGGGCTGGACGTGCTCCCGGAGCACCAGCTGTGGCCGTCCACCCGCGTGTGGAGCGTGCTGCTGGCGTAGGCGGCGGGGCTCCGCGATCCGCGCCGGCGGTCGGCGGGCGGAGGGGCGGCGGGCGCGCCGCCCTACGCGGTCAGCGCGGGGATCGCTGCGGGGTCGGCGCCGTCGAGGAACTCGGTGAGGCGCTCGGGCTCGCCGGGCTCCTCGATCGCCTGGGCGGCGCGACGCAGGGCGAACAGCGCGCGGAGGACGCCGCGGTTCGGCTCGTGCGACCACGGCACCGTCCCGGCACCCCGCCACCCGGCCTTGCGGAGCGAGTCGAGCCCGCGGTGGTAGCCGACACGGGCGTACGCGTAGGACTCGAGCGTCGCACCACGCTCCCACGCCTCGTCGGCGAGGAGCGCCCACGCCAGGCTCGACGACGGGTGCGACACCACCACGCTGGCGACGGGTGCGTCGGCGGCGAGCGCCGCGGTCACCTCGGGTTCGGCGGGGAGCAGGGTCTCGGGGTTGCTCGACGGGGTCGGCAGCAGGTTCTCGGGCATGCCTCCACCCTGTCATCCCTTGCGGCCGTCCGGGAACGGGCTTACCGTGGGGGACACTCCGTCGTGACCGCGGAGCAGCGGGGCGGGAGACCGACCGCCGGCTCGGGTCACGGAAACGGGGGTGAACCGACGGAAGAAGTCGCCTTGCGCGTGATCACCGGTACTGCGTCCTCGCAGCAGCAGCCCCTGCGCTGACACCGTGATCACGCCCGCCTGAGTCGGGTCCCTGCCGCATCCGCGGCTCCGGTGTCGTGCGCCCGCATCGACACACGGGAGGCACCTCCATGCCCGCGAACCCATCGGTCGTCCTGCACGACCTCACCTTCACCTGGCCGGACGGCACCGTCGCGATCGACCACCTCACCACCGCCTTCGGCTCCGGCAGGACCGGTCTGGTCGGGAGGAACGGGGCCGGGAAGACCACGCTGGTCCGGCTGGTCACCGGTCGGCTCCACCCCACGTCGGGCACCGTCACGACGTCGGGTCCCGTCGACCACCTCCCCCAGCGCCTGTCCGTGCGCGCCGAGGACACGGTCGCCGACCTGCTCGGGATCGGCGCCACGGTCCTGGCGCTCCGAGCCGTGCTCGGCGGTGACGCATCGCCCGCGCACTTCGACGTCATCGGCGACGACTGGGACGTCGAGGAACGCGCCGCAGCCGCGCTCGACCCGCTCGGCATCGACCTCGACCGGCCCGTCACGACGCTGTCCGGCGGCCAGGCGGTCCTCGCAGCGGTCGCCGGGATCCGGCTGCGCGGGCTCCCGATCGCGTTCCTCGACGAGCCGACGAACAACCTCGACCGACGAGCGCGGACGATGCTGCTCGACATGGTCGACGCCTGGCACGGGACGCTCGTCGTCGTCAGCCACGACCGGGAGCTCCTGGAGCACGTCGACGAGGTCGCCGAACTCCGCGCCGGGTCGATGACCGTGTTCGGCGGGACGTTCAGCGCGTTCGAGGAGCACCTCGCCGTCCAGCAGGCCGCGGTCGAGCGCGAGGTCCGGGTCGCCGAGCAGCGGCACCGCACCGAGAAGCGGCAGCGGATCGAGGCGGAGACGAAGATCGCGCGGCGGGCCCGCTCCGGCGTCAAGGCCGCGCAGGGCATGCCGAAGATCTTCGCGAACGAGATGCGGAAGAAGGGAGAGGAGACGGCGGGGAGGCTCCGCACCGGGTACGCGGACGACGAGGCAGCGGCCCTGCAGACGAAGCGGGAGGCGGAGACGCGGCTCCGGGTCGACGAGTCCATCCACGTCGAGCTGCCGGATCCGGACGTCCCCGCGTCCCGACGCATCGCGACGATCACGGTCCGCGGACGGGACACGATCGTGCAGGGCCCCGAACGCATCGCCGTCGGCGGGGACAACGGCGTCGGCAAGACGACCCTGCTCGAGCAACTCGTCGGGTGGCCCTCCGCGCGGGAGCACCCGCTCCCGGGCACGCACGCCGAACCGCACGTGGAGCACATCGCCTACCTGCCGCAGCGGAAGGACTCGCTCGACGACGACCTGACCGTGCTCGAGAACGTCCGTCGCGGCGCGCAGCACGTCGGGGACGCCGTGCTCAGGAACCGGCTCGCCCGCTTCCTGGTGCGCGGGGACACGGTGGACCGTCCCGCGGGTGCGCTCTCCGGAGGTGAGCGCTTCCGGGTGGCTCTGGCCGGACTCGTGCTCGCGGACCCGCCCCCGCAGCTGCTGGTGCTCGACGAGCCGACGAACGACCTCGACATGACGAGCGTCGACCAGCTCGTCGACGCGCTCGGGGCCTACCGCGGGGCCGTCGTGGTGGTCAGCCACGACGAGACGTTCCTGGACCGGCTCGATCTCGACCTCCGCGTGGGTTTGGCCTGAGCGGCGTACGGCGTGCCAGTGCCAGTGCCAGTGCGCGCACGCGGCACGTTGCTCGTTCGCCGTGACGGATCCGGTCCGCGGAACCGGGGTTCCGCGGACCGGATCCGTCACGGCCGGACCGAGATCGCCTCAGCCGATGCTCACTGCGTCTCGTCGGTGGTGTGCCGGCGTGCTCGGAGGAGCATCGCGATCGCGCCGGAGGCGAGCAGGAGCAGTGCGGCACCGCTGGCCAGGGCGAGGCCCTCGACACCGGTGTAGGCGAGCTCTGCGGGTGCCTCTGCGCGGATCGTGATGGTCGCGTCCGGCATGTCGACACGGTCGCCCTGGGGATCGGCCGCGGTGGCCACGACCGTCGGTTCGAGGGCTCCATGCGCGACGTCGTCGGCGGTCACGGTCCTGGTGCTGACGCAGTTCGTCTCGGCCCCGGGGGCGAGGTCGGTCGCGATGCACTCCTGGTCGGTGTCGCCGTCTCGTGCGACGAGGTCGCGGAGGGTGACGGTCCCGACGTTGCGGATCGTGGTGGTGAGGGTGACGCGGTCACCCTCGGCGACGGGACCGTCGGTGTCGGCGGACAGTGCGGTCGCGCCGGCGATCGTACGGGGGATCTCGGTCGTGACCGATGCCGGGGCGATGGCGAGTGCGTCGCCCGCCGGGGTGGACACCGCCGCGGTCGTGGTCTCGCGGATCGATCCGTTGTCGACGTCGGACTGCGTGACGGTCCGCGAGAAGGAGCACGTGACGGAGCCGCCGACCGGGACGGTCTCGTCGGCGCACTCGATCGCCGGGGCGTCCTCGGTGCGGCCAGCACCGAAGGCGCTGAGGCGACTCAGCACGAGTTCCCCGAGGGTGACGTTCCCGGTGTTCGTGACCGTGGCCTCGAAACGGAGGGTGCCGCCGACGGTGGTGTCGCCGCCGGGCACGACCGTCAAGGTGACGGTGGCGCCGGGCTCGGCGTCGATCGGGACGGAGAGGTCGGCTGCGGGGACGTCGATCGTGCCGCCGGCCGGCAAGGTCGCGGTCCCGTCGACGTGGAGGTCGATCCCGCCGGCGTCGACGAGCGCCTGGGTGACCGTGACCGTGACCGTGCAGGTGGCCGATGCGCCGGGTGCGATGCGCTCGCCGGGGCAGGAGACCTCGCGGTCGTCGGACGCGGCGAGCGCCACGTCGGACAGCGTCACGTTGCCGGTGTTCGTCACCGTCGCCTGGACCGTCAGCTCGACGCCGGGTTCCAGACGCTCCTGGACCGCGGCGGTGAGCCCGAGCGTCGCGGCGGGCTGGGCCGGGATCCCCACCCGCGAAGACGTCGTCGCGAGTTCGACGCCGTCCTCGGTCGGGGTCGACCCGATGACGGCCGCGTCGACGTCGAAGCCGCCGGCGTCGACGTCCTGCTGGGTGACCGGGGTGGTGATGACGCAGTCGGTCGTCGCGCCGGGCGCGAGGGCGGTCTGCGCGCACGCGGCTGCCTCCCCGCGCCCCGGACGCACCGCGATGTCGTGGATGGTGACGTCGCCGCTGTTCTGGACGGTCACGACGACGGTGACGGTGTCGTCGACGGCGGGCTGCACGTCAGCGTCGGACTCGCTGGTGGCGCTGAGCGCGGGGTGCTGGGCGAGCTCGGCGGCACCGGTCGCACGGGCGAATTCGGACCGGACACCAGCGGGGGTCGTCGCCGTCACCGCCTCGTTCACCTGCACCGTCCCGGCGTCGACCTCGGCCTGGCTCAGGGTCCGCACGATCGTGCAGCGCGCTTCCGCTCCCGGGGCGAGGACCGCGGTGTCACAGGTGCCGCCGCCGATCTCGAGGGTCGAGAGGGTCACGTTACCGGTGTTGCGGACCGTGACGGTCCAGGTTGCCTGATCGCCGACCCCGGATTCCTCGGTCACGTCCGACTCGACGTTCGTCGACAGGGACGGAGCCGGTGCGATCTCGTCGGAGTGCGACGCGCGGGTCAGTTCCTTCGCGGCGCTGCCCGGCGCGGCGGCGCTGACGATCGCCGCACGGTCCACGGTGCCGGCGTCGACATCGGTCTGCGTGACCTCCGCGGACGTGGTGCACGACACCGAACGGCCCGGCTCGAGCGTCGTGGCGGGACACTCGGCGGCATCACCGGCGACGTCGACGCCGAGGTCGCTGAGGGTGACGTTGCCGGTGTTGGTCACCGTCGTCGTCCACGTCACGGTCTGTCCGACGACCGGGGCGGATCCCGCGTCCGAGGTCATCGACGCCGACGCGGAGGCCGTTGCCGGGACCGGGTCCGACGTCCGGACGGCACCGAGCACGCTCCGGTCACCGGACGGCGCCGTCGCGGCCACGTCAGCGGTGAACACGATCTCGCCGCTGTCGATGTCCGCCTGGGTCAGTGGTGCACGTGTCACCACGCACGAGGTGGATGCACCGGGCGCGAGCGAGGCGTCCGCGCACGTCACGGGTTCGCCGGTGGACGGGTCGACGGTCACGTCGGAGAGGGTCACGTTGCCGGTGTTGGTCACCGAGATCGTCGCGGTCACGACGTCCCCGACCGCGGGCACGTCGGCGGCGTCGGTGACCACGGACGCGTCCACCGCGGGTTCGGCGACGGCCACATCGTGCACCTCGTCCACCCCCAGTCGAGCGGACTGCGCACCCGGCGCGGCGCCGACGACCGCGATCGACTGGTCGACCGCGCCGGCGTCGACATCGCCCTGGGTCACCGTGTACGTCACCGTGCACGACGTCGACGCGGCAGGCGCCAGCGTCGTCCGCCCGCACGCAGCAGCCGAGCCGATCGTGGGCTGGGCCGCGAGACCGGACAGTGTCACCGTCCCGGTGTTGACCACGGTGGTCGTGTAGGTGATCTCCTGCCCGACCTGCACCGACGTCCCCGCGTCCGAGGTGACGGCGACGCTCGCCGACACCGTCGTCGCGATGTCCTCGTCGAGGCGTACCGGCGCCGTCGTCTCGTCTCCGTTGGCCGCCCGTCCCGTGACCTCCGCCGCGAGGACCGCCTTCCCGCTGTCGACCTCCGCCTGGCTGAGCTCACGGACGATGCGACAGGTGGTCGAAGCCCCCGGAGCGAGGTCGACGGCGTCGCATCCGTCGGCGCGGCCCGCCGAAGCCGTGACGCGCAGGTCGGCGAGCGTCAGGGTCCCGGTGTTCACCACCGGCACCGTGTACGTGACGACGTCGCCCGCGCTCGGCGCCGCGCCGAGGTCGGACGTCACGGATGCGGAGACGGCCGCCGTGCCGTCGACGGTGACGTCGCGCTTCGCCGTGCCGAGGTCGACCGGCTTCCCTCTCGGCGTGAGCGCGGATCCCGTCACGGAGGCGCTGACGGAGCCGCCGTCGACCTCGGCCTGCGTGAGGATCCGCGTCGCGGTGCAGTCGAGGGCCTTCCCGGCGTCGACGTCGGGACGCGAGCACGTCACGGGCGTGCCGTCGTCCAACGTGAGGCGGAGCTCCCGGAGACGGACGTTGCCCGAGTTCTCCACCGAGACCGTCCACTCGAGGGTGTCTCCGGCGCCGGTGCGTCCATCGGCGTCGGTGTCGGTGACGGAGCCGGTGAGCGACACCGCCCCCTTCGGCTCCTCGGGGATCGAGAAGAGGACGAGTGGGTTCGTCGCGATGAGGTCCAGCACCCCACCGGCGTTGCCGTCGCCGAGGTACCTGCCGTCTGCGGGCGCTCCCGGCGTGTCGACCACGAACGTGAAGAACCCCTCGTTCGTGATGCGCGCGCTGAAGACGAGGCAGCCGCTGCCGTCACCGACGGGGATGGCACTCAGTGCGGTCGCGGAGGGCGCGGTCGTCTTCGACACACACGTCCCGTCGACCGCGACCACGCCGGACCCTCCGGGAGCCGGGTAGGTGACGTCGACGGGACTCGCCACCGTGTCGACCCACGACGTGGAGGTCCGACCGATGTAGGTCGACTTCCATGCGTTCTGCAGCGGTCCGGTCACCATGCCGCCGCTGGACTGCTCCGCGTGGGCGAGGGGTGTCAGCAGCAGGGCGGCGGCTGCGACAGCGATGGCGGACGACGCGGCGATCGTCTTGAGGGGTCGAGCGAATGGCATGGCGACTTCCAGCGTCGGGGCAGGGACGCATCAACCATACTTCATGTTCTATATTCAAAATACTACAATGCACGATGCTTTCACCGCCGTCGTGTCGGGCGGATCGAGAGCGTCTCGATCGCGCCGCGTGCCGGCAGGTCCACCACCGTGCGGACCGCGTCGGCGACGTCCTGCGGCGCGAGGAAGTACTCGGTGTCGTAGGTCTCGCCGAGCTTCTCCGTCAGCGCCCGCTGCATGTCCGAGTCCGTCCGACCGGGGTGCACGCTCGACACCCGCACGCCGTTCGGACGTTCCTCTTCGCGCAGGGCGTCGGTGAAGGCCCGGAGCGCGAACTTCGACGCGCCGTAGACCCCGCCGCCCGGGCCCGATACGAAGCCCGAGCCGGAGTTGATCGTCACGACGATGCCGCGGGACGCCCGGAGTGCCGGCAGCGCGAGGCGCGTGAGCTCGGCGACGGCGAAGACGTTCGTGGCGAAGACCGCCTCCCACGTGGACCGCGGGGTGTCCGCGATGCGGTTGCCCTGCTCGACACCGGCGGAGTGCACGAGCACGTCGAGTCGAGCAGGCAGCTCGGGGACGTCGCCGGCGCCGAGGTCCCCGACGAACCGCGACGCGCTCGGGAGCTCCGCCACGACGGCGTCCACCGCGTCGGCCGTCCGGCCGCCGACGAGCACGTGGTGGGTGCGGCCGAGGTCGGCCGCGATCGCGCGGCCGATGCCGCGGGTGGCTCCGGTCACCAGGGCGACCGGACGGACTGGAGGCTGTGCGTGCGTCACGCAGGCCAGCCTACGGAAGGCGGGACGAGCCTCCCGTCCGGCTGCCGCGGTGCCGCACGACCGTCACCGCGACGACCGCGGCGACCACCAGGAGGGCCACCGCTGCGATCCCCCACGGCGAGCCGGCGAGCGCCGCGACGACGGCCCAGAACACCGCGAGCCCGACCGTGGCGTAGAGGAACGCCCACGCGACGCACCCGGGCACCATCGCGAGCAGGTACCGCCGCCACGGGACACGGGCGAGCCCGGCTGCCGCGTTCATCACCGTCTGCAGCCCGACCGTCACGAAACTCACCGTCACGACGGGGAGCCCCCATCGGTCGAGGAGCGCCGAGCCGCGACGGACCGCGGCGGAGTCGAGCCAGCGGCCCCACCGGGAGCGCGATGCGCCGGCGACGGCTCCACGCGCGATCCAGTACGTGGCCTGCGCACGGCAGAACACGATCAGGAAGAGCGCGAGGACGAGCCACCAGAACGGGAGCCCCTCGAGGAAGGACGGCACGCCCGGAACCGTAACGGACGCATCCGGGAGCTATCCCCGGCCCTCCCGGATCTTGATGCCGTCGAGGACGTCCTGCGCACGCTTCTCGTCCTGCTTCTCGATCTGCCGGGTGTCGCGTTCCGGGAGCTGGATGTCCTCCTCGGCACGGATGCCGGCCTGCAGCTGTCGCCCGCGCTCGAGCTCCGCGTCGAACTCCGCGCCGAACAGCAGCGCGTTGTTCGTGATCCAGACCCACAGCAGGAACACGATGACGCCACCGAGGGACCCGTACGTGGCGTTGTAGTTCGAGAAGTTCGCGACGTAGAACCCGAATCCGACACTCGCGATGACGAGGATCAGGATCGCGAGGATCGACCCGCCGCTCACCCACCGGAACTTCGGCTGCTTGACGTTCGGCGACCAGTAGTAGAGCACCGCGACGACGATGATCGCGATGACGAGCAGGATCGGCCACTGCACGATCGACAGCACCGTGACGGCCACGTCGCCGAGACCGATCGTGTCGCCGAAGCTCCGCGCGATGGGTCCGCTCACGAGCGCCAGCAGTCCGATCACGAGCAGGACGACGGTGAACAGCGTGACACCGAGCATCGTCGGGCGGAGCTTCCAGATCGGCCGGCCCTCGCGGACGTTGTAGATGCGGTTCATCGCGCGGCCGAAGGCACCGACGTACCCGGAGGCCGACCAGAGCGCGCCGACGACACCGACGATGAAGGTGATGGGTGCCGCCGGCGACCGGACGAGGCTGTTGATCGGCTCCTCGAGCAGGGATGCGATCTGCGCCGATCCGACGTTCTTGACGATGTCGAGCAACGTGTCGACGACCGACTGCGCCTGCCCGACGAGGCCGAGGATCGACACGATCGCCAGCAGCCCGGGGAAGAGCGCCAGGACCGTGTAGTACGTCAGGCTCGCTGCGAGGTCGGTGCACTGGTCCGCGGAGAACTCGCGGAGCGTCTTCTTCAGCGTGTAGACGAGCGTGGGCTTCGTCAGCTCCGTGGGGCTGTCCGCCTTCCGGGGGTCGTCCGGGTCCGGCTTGTGGTGCTCTCGCGCCATGGTCAGATCCTCTTCGCTCGCTTGGCGGCGCGCTTGCCGGCCTTCTTCGCCTGCTTCTGCACCGTCTCGCGGCGCTTCTCGGAGGCCTTCTGGTCCTGTAGCACCGGGTTGTGCTTGTCGTCCTTGCGTGCGAACACGGGCACGCCCTTCGCGGTCCCGTCCTTGCCCACCTTGACGGGCTTGAACACCGGGACGGGAGCCGGGGTGCGGAGTGCGTCGAGGCGCGCGGCCGGGGAGTTCCGGATCCGGACACCCACCACGATCGCCGCGATGCCGGCCGCGGCGGTCGCGGCGAGCGCCACGAGCGGGGTGGGGTCGCGGTGCCAACGCTGCTTCGTCTTCGCGATCGCGAGGCGGGTGCGCGCGGGGACGTCCACCTTGTGCCGGATCCGGTCGACGGTGTCGGTGATGCGTTCACGGGTGCGGACGTTCGCGAGCTCGAGCTCGGGGAGACTGTCGTTCGCCATACATCGTTCGTACACGTCGCGAGCCGGACGCGGCCCTGGCTGCGTCCGGCTCGCGCGTGGCGGATGATCGGTGTCGGCCCGGTGACGGCCCGGTCTCGGCCCGGCCTCGGCCCGGTCTCGGCCCGGTGTCCGCTCGGTCTCGGCCCGGTGTCCGCTCGGTCTCAGCTCGGGACGACGACGTCCTCGGGCAGGCCGGACGCTGCTGAGCGGGTGGCCGCCTCCATGAGCGCGAGGCTCCTGAGGTTGTCGCGCCCGCTCGTCTCCGGGACGTCGCCGCTCGACACCGAACGGGCGAACGCCTGGAGCCCGCCCTGCCGGTCGTGGTGCTCCGCAGTCGGGAGCTCGACGGACGTCCGAGCGGACTCCCCGGACGTCCGACCGGATCCCTCGGGCTTCCGGACGGTGACGCGGTCCCAGCTGACGTCGCCGGGCTCCCCGCCCCGGCTGGTGAACTGGAGTTCGCCGTCCTCGCCCTGGATGCTCCACTCGCCGGCCCACGGGGTGTGCTCCCCGCGGCTGAGCCAGCTGCCGCGGTAGCTGACGACGATGCCGTCCTCCATCTCGATGAGCATCGACGCGACCGCCTCGTCCTGGTACTTGCTGAAGGACGGGTAGGTGGCCCTGGCGTAGACCCGCACGGCCTCCTTGCCGGTGACCATGCGGAGCAGGTCGAAGTGGTGGATCGCCATGTCGTTGATCATCGCGTGCGGGAACCGGTAGTGCGGGTGGTCCTCGAACGCGCGGTCGTTGTCCCACTGGCGGAAGTCGATGTTGATCGCCGAGAGCTCACCGACGGCACCGGCGGCGAGGAGGTCCTTCGTGACGCGAGGCGCCGGGTAGTAGCGGTAGTTCTGGCTGACCTGCAGCACGAGGCCGAGCTCCTCCGCGAGGTGCACGGCCTCGGCGGCTTCGGCGGCGCTGTTGGCGAAGGGCTTCTCGACCAGGACGTGCTTGCCCGCGGCGAGGGCCTCGAGGGCGAGCGGCACGTGCGTGACGGCCGGGGCGGTGATGACCACGGCGTCGGCGTCGACGGCCTGGAGCGCATCGGTCAGGGAGCCGAACGCGGCGGACTCCGGCAGCCCGAGGTCCTTCCGGACGGCCTCGAGCGTCGGCGCACTCGGGTCGGCGATCCCGACCACCTCGACCTCCGACACCGCGGGGAGTGCAGTGCGGGCCCAGCTGCCGCCCCACCCTCCGAGACCGACGTGGATGATGCGGACCGTCATGCGTGCACTCCTTCGTGTTCGACTGCGCTGTCGTCGCGCGCGTCCAGTCTGTCAGGCGCGCGGTTCCTTCCCACAACGCATGCCATGGGAGGTCGTTTCGCGCGTGGGTGGTCTGGAATCCAGGACACCTACGCGCGATTCGACTTCCTACGCGCGAAGCGACCCGCGCCGCGACCCGCGCCGCGCGCGCCCGCGGCGCCCCCGCTCAGCGCGTGAACGCGTAGGCGATGAGCGTCATCGTCACCAGGAAGCCGGCGAGGTAGTTGATCCACAGGAACCGCTTCCACCCCGCGTTCGCCGACTCGGCGCCGTCGTCCGTGACGTTCCACCACGGCAGCACGTTCAGCGCGTACGGGATCACGACCACGGCGGCGATCGGCCCCGGGAACGCCGAGAACAGCAGCGCGATCCCGGCCACCACGTACGCCACGAACGCCAGGCGCACGGTCGTCCGCGCACCGATCACGGTCGCGACCGAGCCGATCCCGCCGGCCCGGTCGGCGAGCACGTCCTGCACTGCGCCGAACGCGTGCGAGGCGACGCCCCACAGGAAGAACGCCACGCACACGGCGACGAGCTGCCCGGTCCAGTGCGTCCCGGCGAGCGCGAGCCCGTAGACCGCCGGCGACACGAAGTGCGTCGACGACGTCAGTGAGTCGAGGAACGGCTTCTCCTTGAACCGCAGCCCCGGTGCCGAGTAGGCGATCACCGCGAAGACGCTGATCGCGAGGACCAGCCACGACCACGGGCCGCCCAGCAGCACGAGCGCGACGAGGAACGGCACGTTCGTGATGACGACCGCCCAGAGTGTCGTCCGGTGGACGCTCTTGTCGAGCAGCGCCCCCTCGACGCCGCCCTTCCGGGGGTTCCGCAGGTCGGACTCGTAGTCGAAGACGTCGTTGATGCCGTACATCGCGAGGTTGTACGGCACCAGGAAGTACACGACGCCGATCAGGAACGCGAGGATCGAGAAGTGCTCCCCGCTGCCGAGCAGGTAGGCGGCGCCGAACGGGTACGCGGTGTTCACCCAGCTGATCGGGCGCGACGAGGTGAACAGCGCGCGCATGGTGGACTGCCGGGAGGCCGGGGTCGCCGTCATCGGTCGTGCTCCTGTCCGGTGGATGGCTGGGTCTCGTGGTCCGTCCCGTGGCTGCGGTCGAACAGCACCCAGAGGCTCGGCAGCAGGACGACGGCCGCGATCGAGTACGCCAGGTCCTCGATCGGGATCGCTCCGATCTTCATGCCGCTGATGAGCGCCGGGTCGTAGGCGACGACGCGGAGCGTGACGATGACGTTGTCGAACACGATCGTCATCACGAGCAGCACGACACCGGCGACGAGCCCGGTGACCACGCCCGTGCGGCGTCGGCGGTGGACGTCGCGCCCGAGCCGGCGCTGGCGACGTGCCGCGACCACCGCTGCCACGATCCCGACCACGGCGACGACCCCGAAGAACGGCAGGCTGAGGAGCGCGTACGCGCCGGAGCCGGTCACCGGTCCCCCGCCCGATCGAGCGCCCGGGCCACGCGGGGCCGGATGAACCCGATCAGGTTCATCGTCGTGTAGCCGAGCAGCAGCAGGAAGAAGACCTCTTCGAGCGGGACGTCCGGCGCCAGCAGGACGCCGGTCAGCAGGCGCTGCTGCCCGATGAAGAAGATGCCGAGCCCCACACCAGCGGCGTCCCAGACCAGGAAGAACGCGACGCCGACCGCCATCACGGCCGCGGCCCGCCACGGCGCCCGCCAGAAGAACAGCCGGAAGCGCGCGTCGAGCACGGTCATCCCGGTGAGCGCCACGAGGAGCCCGAGGAGGTACAGCCCTGGCATCAGGTCGTCGCGGCCGGGGTCTTGGTCGGAGGCAGCGGCGTGGTCGGCGTCCGCCGCGGCGCGCGCTTCTGCGGGCGGGGCGGTGCACCGTCCGCACGCTCGAGTGGCGTCGGCAGCGGCTCGGTCGAGGTGTCCCCGTGGATGCGCTTCAGCAGTACCTCGGCGCTGATCAGGCACATCGGCAGCCCGATGCCCGGGATCGTCGAGGACCCCGCGTAGTAGAGCCCCTCGACCTTCTCGGAGGCGTTGCCCTCGCGGAAGAACGCACTCTGCTTGAGCGTGTGCGCCGGCCCGAGCATCGAGCCGCTCCACGCGTTGAAGTCGTCCGCGAAGTCCCGGGGGCCGATCGTCTTGCGCACCCGGATGCGGTCGCGGAGGTCCGGCACGCCCGACCGTTCGGCGACGACGTCGATGGCGCGGTCCGCGATCTGCTCGACCTCGTAGTCACCCGCGCCGTCGAGCCCGCCCTTGCCGATGCCGACGTCGGCGGGGAGCGGCACCAGGATGAACAGGTTGCTCGATCCCCGCGGTGCGACGGTCGGGTCGGTCTCGGACGGGGCGCAGACGTAGATCGACGCGGGGTCGGGCACGTGCCGGTCGTCACCGAACACCGCGCCGAAGTTCGCCTTCCAGTCCGCGGTGAACACCAGCGTGTGGTGCAGGAGCCCCGGAACCGGCCCGTCGACGCCGAGGTAGACGAGCACGGCGGAGGGGCCGGGGTCGCGCTTCTTCCAGTGCGACTCGTCGTGCGTCCGATGCTCGCGGTCGAGGAGCTGCATCTCGGTGTGCCGGAGGTCGGCGGCGCTCACGACGACGTCCGCCGGTGCGACGTGCTGCGCGCCACGACGGTCTCGGTGCACGACGCCGGTGACGTGGCCGCCCTCGACCTGGATCCGCTCGACCTTGGCGCCGGCGATGATCTGCGCCCCTTCGGCCCGGGCGACGCGTTCGACGGCCGCGATGACCTCGGTGATGCCGCCCTTCGGGTAGAGCACTCCGTCGGCGAGGTCCAGGTGGCTCATCAGGTGGTACATGCTCGGTGCGGCATACGGGCTGGTGCCGAGGAACACGGCCGGGTAGCCGAGGATCTGCCACAGGCGACGATCCCGCACTGCGGACTCGGCGAACGTCGACAGCGGCTCGATGAGCAGCCGCGCGAGCTTGCCCATGCGGAGCAGCACGTCGGGGGCCGCGAGCTTCCGGAAGTCCTGGAACGTGCCGTACAGGAAGCGCCGGACGGCCATCTCGTACGTCTCGGCAGCGGAGTCGAGGTACTTCGCCATCCGGGCGCCGGCCCCCGGCTCGATCGACTCGAACAGCGCGAGGTTGTCCTCGCGAGAAGCCCGCAGGTCGATCGGGTCGTCGTACCCCTCGCTGTAGACGCGGTACCCGGGGTCGAGCTTCACGAGGTCGAGCTGCTCGTCGGCGCTGGTGCCGAGCAGCTGGAAGAAGTGGTCGAACACCTCGGGCATGAGGTACCACGACGGCCCGGTGTCGAACCGGAAGCCGTCCCGCTCCCACGACCCGGCGCGTCCGCCGAGCTGGGTGCGCTGCTCGAGCACGGTGACGGCGAAGCCGTCCCGCGCCAGCAGTGCGGCGGACGCGAGTCCGCTGATGCCGCCGCCGATCACGACGGCGCGACGGACGGGGACCTTGCGCGCAGTGGACGGCTGGTTCTTCGGACTGGAGGCTCGTGGCGGGGTCATGAGGAGCCTCTCCCTTCTGTCACGGCCGGCCCGCCGCTGGCGCGTCGGTCCGGAACCGGCAGCTGGGGCCCAGTGTGTCCCGTGGTCACCGTGCGCGACCGCAGCGGCGCGCGACCGGCGAGCACCTGCGCGGCGAGCCGCGCCTTGACGGGGTTCGGGACGCGCACGCGCGTCGTGATCAGCCGGTCGGCCGGCGTGGCCGCGATCCGGTCGTTGAGCTCCTGGAACAGCGCGTGCGCGAGGCCGACCGCGTGTCGGGCGTCCTTCGGCAGCAGCGGCACGGTCCTGGCGGCGGTGTCGAGGTCGGCCTGGACGTCCGCGACGAGTCGGTCCTTCGTGGCCTCGTCGAACGTCCGCACGTCGACGCCGGGGAAGTACGACCGGCCGAGCACCTCGAAGTCGGCGTGCAGGTCGCGGAGGAAGTTCACCTTCTGGAAGGCGGCACCGAGCGCCCTGGCACCCTCGACCAGCACGGACTCGTCGAAGGTCGGCCGTCCGGCGCGGTACACGAACGCGCGGAGGCACATCAGCCCGACGACCTCCGCCGAGCCGTAGACGTAGGCGTCGAACGAGGCCTGGTCGTGCTCGGTCTGCTCGAGGTCCATCCGCATCGAGGCGAAGAACGGGGCCGTCAGCTCCGCGCCGAACCCGATCGTCCTGGCGGTCCTGGCGAACGCGTGCACGACCGGGTTCACCGAGAACCCCAGGCGCATCGCGCGTTCGGTGTCCGACTCGAGCTCGTCGAGCACCGTGCGGGCGAGGTCCGGCGCGAGCCCGGCCTCGGTCGCGGGGCCGTCCACGACCTCGTCCGCGACGCGGACCAGTGCGTAGACGTTCCTGATGTGCTCCCTGGTGTCCTTCGTGAGCAGGCGCGACGCCAGGCCGAACGACGTCGAGTAGCGCTCGATGACGACGGAGGACGCCGCCTCTGCCGTGGCGTCGTAGAGCGGGAGCCGCGCGGTGTGCGTGCTCCCTGCGTTGCTGGAGGTCACCGGACGCGCTCCACCAGCTCGGACACGAGCGTCTCCAGCCGGTCCGCGAGGTCGTACGGCAGCGCCGCGAGCTCCGCGCGGGCCAGGGCCGTGTGCTCCTCGACCCGTGCGAGGGCGGCATCCCTGGCCCCGCACGACGTCAGGAGCGCGCGCATCGCACTCGCATGTTCCTCGGTCAGGTGCGGGTCCCCGAGGTACGGCGCGAGCTCGGCCCAGCAGTCGGTCGTGGCGGCGTAGGCGATGAGCATGGTGCGCTTGCCCTCGCGCAGGTCGCCGATGGCGGTCTTGCCCGTTGCGGCTTCGTCCCCGAACACCCCGAGCAGGTCGTCGACGATCTGGTAGGCGATGCCGATCTCACGGCCGAAGGCCCCGAGCGCGGCGACGATCGACTCGTCCGCGCCGGCGAGCACCGCACCGGACTGCAGCGGCGCCTCGAACGAGTACACGCTCGTCTTCGCCCGCTCCATCTGGAGGACCTCGTCCACCGTCGGCATCACGCCGTGGCTCAGGTCGACGTCGGCCATCTCCCCGGCGGCGCTGGCGAACACGGCGTCGTCGAACAGGTCGAGCAGGCGGGTGCGACGGTCGCCCGTGACGCCGCTCGACTCGATGAAGCGCGGGGCTCCGGAGAGCGCCAGGTCCCCGGCGATCACGGCGGCGCTCATCCCCCGGTGCTCGGCGATCGGCAGCGGGAGCCCACCCGTCGTGCCCGTGTCGCGGAAGGCTCCTGCGACGTTCGGCTGCCCACGGCGGGACCAGTCCCGGTCGATGACGTCGTCGTGCACGACCAGCGCGGTGTGCAGCAGCTCGTACGCGGCCGCGATGTGCGACGCGGCGTGCACGTCGTCGCCGCCGAGCCCGGCGTACGCGGTGAGCACCATGCGCGGGCGGAAGCGCTTGCCACCCATGCTCGCCTTGCGGAGCACCCGCCAGAGTTCCTCGGACGGACGCCCGAACGCCTGTGCCCTGCCCGAGGACACCGTGAAGAAGCGCTCGAGGCACGCATCGACCAAAGCGAGGTCGATCGGCGCCACGGTGGCCGCTTCGTCCGTCATGCAACTAATCTATCGAGACAGATGAGCCAATTCCCGGAAACCGTGGTGCTACTCGCCGACGACCGTACCCCGATCGGCGTGGCGGACAAGTTCACGGTGCACACAGACCACACGCCCCTCCACCTGGCGTTCAGCTGCCACGTGACCAACGACGCGGGCGACATCCTCGTGACCCGTCGTGCGCTGGCGAAGAAGACCTGGCCGGGGGTGTGGACGAACTCGTTCTGCGGACACCCCGGTCCCGACGAGTCGTTCGAGGACGCCATCGCCCGCCGGGCCGCACGCGAGCTGGGCATGACCCTGCACGGCATCGAGGAGGTCCTGCCGGACTTCCGCTACCGCGCGGTCGACGCGTCCGGCATCGTCGAGAACGAGGTCTGCCCGGTGTTCCGTGCGGTCGCCGACCACGACCCGGAGCCCGCCGACGACGAGGTGTCCGAGTGGGTGTGGCTCTCGGAGGAGAAGCTGCGCGCCGCGGTCTCGGCAGCGCCGTTCGCGTTCAGCCCGTGGCTCGGCTGGCAGCTCGCCGAACTGCCGGTCCGCGCGCTCGACTGACCGCCAGCGGGGTTGCGACGTCGAACCGTGGCGTCCGGGGATGTGGCCCCGACGCCACGGTCCGGCTCACAACGAGGTCAGAGCCACTTCGACGCCTTGCACGAGGGGTAGGACGGGAAGCCCTGGTAGACGAAGGTGAAGGCGTTCTCGATCGATGCCCCGCTGGCGACGTTCGCCGTCACCGTGGCGCCGAGACCGTGCCATCCGCCATCGGACAGCAACTTCGTCTTCTGGACGTACGCGCCTCCGTTGACCTCGAGCGTCACCTCGCCATCGGAGTTCGTGTTGCCGTGGGCCGGTGACAGCCGGTACTGGTCGATGGTCGCTCGGTACGTCGTGCCGGTGCGCTCCCACGACACCTTCGCTCCGCCGCCGGGGCTGCCGCAGCTCACCTCGAAGCTGCCGGTGGCGGTCGGTGCGAAATCTGCGACCGCGGGCCCCGCGGTCATGCCCACGAGCAGGGCCGCCGACAGTGCCGACGCGACGAGGCCGTTCCGGACGAGTGATGCCTTCATCAGATCTCCTTCGATCAGCGTGACCGAGATGTCACACTGAAACATCAGCACACCCGGGAGTATTTGGGAATCGCGGACGACAGGCGTACGCTCGGCGGTTGGCCGCGGGACACCCCGCGGCGCAGGACGAACCAGAAGGGCAGGTGAGGCGCGATGTCGGGTGACCATCCTCGCGCGGGCCGGCTGACCCTTCCGGTCGCCCCCGTGCCCGTGTCCTAGATCCACCGGCCCGCAGCGGTTCTCCCGCGCGGACTCGCGCCTGCCTGCTCCCGACCGAAGGAGCACAGCATGGCAATGATCGACAACGCGATCTACGTCGACGGACGTCGCGTCGAGTCGTCATCGACCCTGTCGCTCGATGCACGACGGAACTGCGACCTCGCGTGGATCGGGCTGCTGCGCCCGGACCCACGTGAGCTCGAGTCCGTCGCGACGGAGTTCGACCTGCACGAGAACGCCGTCGAGGACGCGATGAAGGGCCACCAGCGCGCCAAGCTCGAGCGCTACGGCGACACCCTGTTCGTGGTGCTGCGTCCGGCCTGGTACGACGCGGACCAGGGCACGGTCGAGTTCGGCGAGGTGCACCTGTTCGTCGGCGACCGCTTCGTGGTGAGTGTCCGGCATGCCGACCGCCCGGACCTGGCCGCCCTGCGCGCACGCGTCGAGCAGGACCCCGAGTTCCTCGCGAAGGGCTCGGAAGCCGTCACCGCCGCGGTGCTCGACGAGGTCGTGGACGGCTACGCGCCGGTCGTCGAGGTGCTGCAGGACGAGATCGACGAGATCGAGGACCAGCTCTTCGCCGGCCATGTCGCCGCCGACGTCTCGAAGCGGATCTACCAGCTCCTCAGCGAGGTCCTGGCGTTCCAACGTGCGACGAAGCCGGTCCCCGCGATGGTGAAGGGGCTGCTCCGCGGCGCCGACAAGTACGCCGTCGACGAGGACGTCCAGCACCGGCTGCGCGACGTGATGGACCACGCGCTGCGGGTGACCGAGCGGATCGACTCGTTCCGCGCCCTGCTCGAGAACGCCCTGACGCTGCACTCGACCCTGGTGTCGCAGGAGCAGAACGAGGCCATGCGGCGGATGACGAGCGCGAGCCTGGCGCAGGGCGAGGAGAGCCGGCAGCTCGCCCGTGCCGCGCACCAGCAGGGCGAAGAGGTGAAGAAGATCTCATCGTGGGCGGCGATCCTGTTCGCGCCCGGGCTCATCGCCGGCGTGTACGGGATGAACTTCGACCACATGCCCGAGCTGCACTGGCGCTACGGCTACCCGGCCGCGATCGTCGCGATGCTCGCCCTGGCCGGCGTGCTGTGGGTGGTGTTCCGCAAGCGCAACTGGCTCTGACGCGCCGCCGACCCGCCGAAACGCCGCCCCGCTGCTGAGACACCTCCGGAATCGGGGGTGTCTCAGCAGCTCGGAGGTGTCTCAGGCGCTCGGGGGTGCATCAGCAGCACGACAACTCAGGTGGCGCCGAGCATCCGGACGTGCATAATGATCTGGCTCGGAATGTGAACGTGCACATGGGCGTGCCAGCAGACCGAGCGGGAACGAGTAGCAATGGCGTCGACGCGGGCACAGCAACCGCGATCGCCCTCCATCCGCGATGTCGCGCGGGTCGCCGGGGTGTCGCACCAGACCGTGTCGCGGGTGCTCAACAACTCGGACGCGATCCGCGCCGAGACACGGGAGCGCGTGGTCGCTGCCATGGAGCAGCTGCAGTACCGGCCGAACCGCGCAGCACGCGCGCTGGTCACCAGCCGGACCCGGACGATCGGGGTGCTGACGGCACAGCGCTCGCACTACGGCCCCGCGGTCACGATGCAGGCGATCGAGGACTCGGCCGTCGCGCGCGGGTACTCGGTCACGACGGCGAACATCGCCGAGCCGACCGACGCCGCCGTACGCGACGGGCTCGGGCACCTGCTGGACCAGGACGTCGAGGGCATGATCGTCATCGCGCCGCAGCAGCGCGTGTTCGACCTCATCGAGGAGCTCGGCGTCCGGACGCCGTACATCACCCTGCGCTCGAGCATCGGCGAGGACCCGACGGCGCTCTGGGTCGACCAGATGGAGGGCGCGCGCCTGGCCACGGCACACCTGCTCGACCTCGGCCACGAGTACATCAGGCACATCGCGGGACCGCAGGACTGGATCGAGGCCGACGCCCGCATGCAGGGCTTCCTCCGCGAGATGTCCGACCGCGACAAGCCCGTGCAGCCGCCGATCCTGGGCGACTGGACCGCGGACTTCGGGTACCACGCCGGCCGCGAGCTCCTTCGATGGCGGGACTGCACGGCGGTGTTCTGCTCGAACGACGCCATGGCGCTCGGGGTGATGCACGCGGCGCGGTCGTACGGGCTCGACGTGCCGGGAGACCTGTCCGTGGTGGGGTACGACGACATCCCGGAGGCGAAGCACTTCTGGCCGCCGCTGACCACCGTGCAGGTCGACTTCGCGGAGCTCGGGCGACGCTGCGTGGACCTGCTCCTCCCCCACGAGGGCGATGTGCTCCGCCCGATCGAGATCGTCCCCCAGCTGGTGGTCCGCGCCTCCACGAGCGCGCCGCGGCACCGCGGGTAGCGGGCCGTTCCGCGCGTAGGAGGCCGTTCCGCGCGGAGGAGGCCGTTCCGCGCGTAGGAGGCCGTTCCGCGCGTAGGAGGTCGGAATTTTCGACCTCCTACGCGCGATTCGGCTCCCTACGCGCGATTCGGCCCACCGCCGAGACCGGCCAGAACGGCGGACGGGAGGCTCGTGGCCAGGCCGCCACGAGCCTCCCGTCCGATGCCCGCCACGCCGGGGAAGCGACCCCACATCGAGGGTCACCGTGCGGCCCGACGGCGCGGAACTGCGGGCCGTTACCGAAACGCGACCAATCCGAATTGACACCCGCGCCGACGCCGTGCGTAGTATTACCTCCGTTCCAGCCGATGTGACCGTTCACATGGACCGTCACACAGACTGGGACACCGGACGCGACAACGAAGTCCACACAGACTCTCTGTGCCTTCGCTGCCGCTCGCAGAACCACCGAAGGACTGCCGCACCGAAGCGGCAGAAGGAGATGCACAGTGGCGTCAAACCCGATCGACACCGGACTCGAGACCCGGTCGATCACCGCACCCGAGACCATCCTCGAGATGCGGTCGATCACCAAGGAGTTCCCTGGTGTCAAGGCCCTCGCGGACGTCTCGCTCACGGTCCGCGCCGGTGAGATCCACGCGATCTGCGGGGAGAACGGTGCGGGCAAGTCGACCCTCATGAAGGTCCTGTCCGGCGTCTACCCGTACGGCACCTACACGGGCGAGATCGTCTACGAAGGCGAAGAGGTCCGCTTCAAGGACATCAAGCAGTCCGAGCAGGCCGGCATCGTCATCATCCACCAGGAGCTCGCGCTCATCCCGGAGCTCTCGATCACCGAGAACCTGTTCCTCGGCAACGAGCCGAGCCGCTTCGGGGCGATCGACTGGACCACGGCCCAGCTCCGCGCCCAGGACCTGCTCGCCCGCGTCGGCCTCGCCGACGACCCGGACACGCAGATCAAGAACATCGGTGTCGGCAAGCAGCAGCTGGTCGAGATCGCCAAGGCCCTGCACAAGGACGTCAAGCTCCTCATCCTCGACGAGCCCACCGCGGCGCTCAACGAGAACGACTCGCAGCACCTGCTCGACCTGATCGTCGGTCTGAAGGCCAAAGGCATCTCGAGCATCATCATCAGCCACAAGCTCAACGAGATCGAGCAGATCGCCGACAGCATCACGATCATCCGTGACGGCAAGGCCATCGAGACGCTCAACGTCAAGGCGGACGGCGTCAACGAGGACCGCATCATCCGCGGGATGGTCGGCCGCTCGCTCGAGTCCCGCTTCCCCGACCGCACCCCGAAGATCGGCGAGACCTTCTTCGAGGTCCGCGACTGGACCGTGCAGCACCCGCTCGACTCGTCGCGCCTGGTCTGCAAGGGCTCGAACTTCCACGTGAAGCGCGGCGAGATCGTCGGGTTCGCCGGGCTCATGGGCGCCGGCCGCACCGAGCTCGCGATGAGCATCTTCGGCCACTCCTACGGCACGTTCCTCGGTGGCCAGGTCATCAAGGACGGCCAGGAGATCAAGCTCAACAACGTCCAGCAGGCGATCGACGCCGGGCTCGGCTACGTGTCCGAGGACCGCAAGGCACTCGGCCTGAACCTGCTCGACACCGTGAAGCGCTCGACGGTGTCCGCCGACCTGCACAAGATCTCGAAGGCCGGCGTCGTGGACTCCCTCGAGGAGTACGACGTCGCCGAGAAGTACCGGAAGCTGCTCCGCACGAAGGTGCCGAGCGTCGAGGAGAACGTCGGGAAGCTCTCCGGCGGGAACCAGCAGAAGGTCGTCCTGTCGAAGTGGATGTTCACCGACCCGGACCTACTCATCCTCGACGAACCGACCCGCGGCATCGACGTGGGCGCGAAGTTCGAGATCTACGGCATCATCCAGCAGCTCGCGGCCGAGGGGAAGGGCATCATCCTCATCTCGTCCGAGCTCCCGGAACTCCTGGGCCTCTCCGACCGGATCTACACGATCTTCGAGGGCCAGATCACCAACGACGTACCGGCCGACCAGGCCGATCCGGAAACGCTCATGCGCAGCATGACCTCCGCGCGGAAGGGCGCACTCGCGAAATGAAGAACTTGAGACTGCTCTTCGGTAAGGGCAACAGCATCGGCCAGTACGGCATGATCATCGCGTTGATCGCGATCCTCGCCATCTTCTCGGTCACGACGAACGGGCTCATCCTCGAGCCCACGAACGTCATCAACCTGTTCCTGCAGTACTCCTACATCCTCATCCTGGCGCTCGGCATGGTCATGGTGATCATCGCCGGCCACATCGACCTGTCGGTCGGATCGGTCGCGGCGGTCGTCGGCATCGTCGTCGCCCAGTCGATGGCCGTGTGGCACTTCCCGGTGTGGGCCGCGATCGTCCTCGGCCTGGTGTGCGGCGCCCTGATCGGTGCGTGGCAGGGCTTCTGGGTCGCGTTCGTCCGGGTTCCCGCGTTCATCGTGACGCTGGCCGGTCAGCTGATCTTCCGTGGTGCGAACCAGATCATCGGCAACTCGACATCCGTCCCCGTGCCGGACAGCTACACGACGATCGGCGCCGGGTTCATCCCGGACTTCGGACCAGGCACCCCGTTCTCGAACGGCACCGTCCTGATCGGTCTCGTCACCGTCGCGGCGCTCATCATCATCGAGGCGCGCGGGCGGTCCCGTCGCCGGAAGATGCAGGCCGAGGTCCCGCCGCTGTGGGTCTCGATCGTCCGCACCGGTGTCCTCGTCGCCGTGACGCTCGTCGCGACGTACCTGTTCGCCGCCGGCCCCGTCGGCACCTCGGTCCCGATCGTCGCGATCATCCTCGGCGTCCTGACGATCATCTACGGCTTCGTCACGAAGAACACGATCTTCGGTCGCCAGGTCTACGCCGTCGGTGGCAACGCCAACGCCGCGGTCCTCTCCGGCGTCAGTGCGAAGAAGGTCAACTTCTTCGTCATGATGAACATGTCCGTCCTCGCCGCGATCGCCGGCATGGTCTTCGTCGGGTACTCGGGCGCCTCCGGCCCTGCTGACGGCACCGGCTGGGAGCTCGACGCGATCGCCGCCGTGTTCGTCGGTGGTGCAGCGGTCGCCGGTGGTGTCGGCACGATCTCCGGGTCGATCATCGGTGGTCTCGTCATGGCGCTGCTGTCGAACGGCCTGCAGCTCATGGGCATCGAGTCGAACAAGGTGCAGATCATCCGTGGTCTCGTCCTGCTCGTCGCCGTCGCCTTCGACGTCTACTCGAAGTCGCAGGGGCGTCCGTCCCTGATCGGCGGCATGATGCGGCAGTTCCAGCGCAAGGACACCGAACAGAACACGGTGGCCGCGCAGCAGCCGAAGTCCATCGAGGACCAGCCCGAGAAGATCACCCTCCCCTAGCTCACCCACTCCCCACAGCGGGGCTCCGGCCCCATCCCTCCTCAACGAAGAGAAAGCAATCACATGCGCAAGAAGATCGTCGCCGGCCTCAGCCTGGCGCTCATCGCGGGTCTCGCCCTCAGCGGCTGCTCCGCACGTGGCTCGGACTCCGGCAGCGGTTCCGACGCGACCATCAAGAAGGGCGACCTCATCGGCGTCGCGCTCCCGGCGAAGACCTCGCAGAACTGGGTCCTCGCGGGTGCCGCGTTCAAGAAGTCGATCGAGGACGCCGGCTTCAAGGCGGACATCCAGTACGCCAACGCCGGCAGCCCCGTCCCGGACCAGCAGTCGCAGATCTCGGGCATGATCACCAAGGGTGCGAAGGCCGTCATCATCGGTGCGGCCGACGGCTCGCAGCTCACCTCGCAGGTCAAGTCGGCGAAGTCCTCTGGTGCCGTCGTCATCGCCTGGGACCGCAACATCCTGAACACCAAGAACGTCGACTACTACGTCGCGTTCAACAACTACAAGGTCGGCCAGCTGCAGGCCAACGCGCTCCTCAAGGGCCTCAAGGAGAAGAAGGGCAGCGGGCCGTACAACGTCGAGCTCTTCGCCGGTTCGCCGGACGACGCCAACGCGACGGTGTTCTTCAACGGTGCGATGAGCGTCCTGCAGCCGAAGATCGACGACGGCACGCTCAAGGTCGTCTCGGGTCAGACCACGTTCGGCAAGGTCAACACGCAGGGCTGGCTCGCGCAGAAGGCCCAGTCCCGCATGACGGACCTCCTGTCGCAGTACTACACGGGTGACACCAAGCTCGACGGCGTCCTGTCGCCGAACGACACCCTCGCCCGTGCGATCCTCACCGCGACCAAGGCCGCCGGCAAGGACAACCCCGTCGTCACCGGGCAGGACTCGGAGACCGCGTCGATCCCGCTCATCATGAGCGGCGAGCAGTACTCGACGATCTACAAGAACACCACGGAAGAGGCCCAGGCGGCCGTCGACCTGGTCTCGACGCTGGCGAAGGGCGACAAGCCCGACACCAAGATCGACAAGACGAACAACTACAACGGTGTGAAGACGGTCCCCGCGATCGAGCTCACCCCGGTGCTCGTCACCAAGGAGAACGCGGTCGAGGCCTACAAGGGCAACGACACCCTCGAGAAGCTGGCCGAGGCCGGCAAGTAAGCAACACAGCACCCGACAGGGCCCCGTCCGCATCGCGGACGGGGCCCTGTCCCGTTTCGGGGCGCGACGGCCCGGGGCGTCGCGCCCGGCCACGGACATCGCGCCCGTTCGCGACGGGGCGCGATGTCCGCACCGGGGTGCGAACCAGCGGCCGCCACCAACCGTCGGACGGGAGGCTCGTGGCGGGCCCGCCGCGAGCCTCCCGTCCGGAGCGCGCGAGCCGGGGCTAGCCGTGGCGGGCACGCAGGCGGCGGGCCGCCTCGCAGAGGTGTGGGACGTCCACCCGCGCGGTCCCGAGCACGATCGCCGGCGTCGTGTCGAAGTAGCGCCGGGTGAGTCGTTCGCCGAGGAGCGAGACGCGCGACCACGGGATGCCCGGCTCGCCAGCCGTCACCGCCACTGGGAGCATCCGCACGGCCTCGCCGATCTCGACGAGGCGCATCCGGACGGCGTCGTAGACCAGGTCCTCCGGCAGCGACGTGTCCGAGACGTACCGGTCGATGACCCCGCACGCCCGGATGACGTCGTCGAGCCGCTCCGGGACGTCGCGGTTCACAGCGGCACCGCGTCCCGGACGACGTCCTCGCTCATGCCGGCCGCCGCGACGACGTCGACGCGCACGCCGAGCACCTGCTCCGCGGCGTCCTGGATGCGCATGAGGGCGAAGATCCCGAGCCCCGGGCGCAGGTCCACCATCAGGTCGACATCGCTGTCCGGACCGTCCTCGCCCCGGGCGACGCTGCCGAACAGCCGCGGGTTCATCCCGCCGAGTCGCGTGATGACCTCGAGCAGCTCGAGTCGGGCGGCGGCGACCCGTTCGCGGAGCGGCGGCGGATCGGCGACGGGCTCCAGGTCGATGACGGTCATGAAGCCCGCGGCGAAGAGCAACCGCTGGAGCGCCGCGAGGGACGGCTCGCGTCGACCGTTCTCGTAGGTGCTGATGACGCTCTGCGTGACGCCCGCCCGCTTCGCGAGCTGGACCTGGGTCAGCTCGGCACGGAGTCGCGCGTCACGGATGAGGTCGGCCGCGGACAGTCGGTCCGCGGGTCGTGCAAGGACACCTGACATGACGCCACGATACACAAGATGAAAAATTTCGTATCATCTCGCGCACCGATCGTTCTGCCCTGCGTGTCGGATCGGGGGCGTGTGGGCCGTCCGCGAGGTCGTCAGTCGCGGACGGAGACGTCCGTCCGGTGGAAGTTCTGCGCCGACCGCGACGGTGTCGGGCCACGCTGGCCCTGGTACCGCGACTGGTACTCGGCGGAGCCGTACGGCTTGTCCGCGGGGCTCGACAGCTGGAAGAAGCAGAGCTGCCCGATCTTCATGCCCGGCCAGAGCTTGATGGGCAGGGTCGCGACGTTCGAGAGCTCCAGGGTCACGTGGCCGGAGAACCCGGGGTCGATGAACCCGGCGGTCGAGTGCGTCAGGAGTCCGAGACGGCCGAGCGAGCTCTTGCCCTCGAGCCTGGCGGCGATGTCGTCGGGGAGCGTGACGACCTCGTACGTCGACCCCAGCACGAACTCACCGGGGTGCAGCACGAAGGCCTCGTCCGGGTCGGCCTCGACCAGACGGGTGAGGTCGGGCTGGTCCACGGCCGGGTCGATGTGGGGGTACTTGTGGTTGTCGAACAGCCGGAAGAACTTGTCGAGGCGTACGTCGACGCTCGACGGCTGGACGAGCGAGAGATCGCGGGGATCGAGGCCGATCCGGCCTGCGGCGAGCTGGGCGGTGATGTCGCGGTCGGAGAGCAGCACGGTACGGAATCCTAGCGGGCACAGGCGCTCCCCCGATATGCTGCTCGGCTGCCCTGCAGACGGCACGGGCGGCGGAAGGAACCACCGTGTACCGCGTCGTCGAACTCGACGTCCCCGCCACCATGACCGACGACCGTGCGAAGGTGCGGGCGTTCCAGGAGTGGGTCGACGTGTCGAACCGCTCTGAGGTCGCCGTCCACGGCCTCGCCGAGCTCGCCTGGAAGGCCGAGGAACAGCTCCCCCTGCAGCATGACCCGGAGGCACCGAGCCGACTGTTCGTCGTCCGGGACGAGACGGCGGACTCCGAGGACGGGGGCATCGTCGTCGCTGCCGGCGCGTACGACTCGAAGACCGCCGAGGGCACGCCGAACTGCTGGATCTCGATCGGCGTCGACCCCGAGCACCGTCGCCGCGGGATCGGCACGCTGCTCGCCGACCACATCGAGGGCATCGCCCGCGCCGAGGGCCGCACCCAATGGAAGACCTACGCCGTCTCGCGGCAGGTCGGTCCCGCTGCCGGCCCCGGGTACGTCGTCGCCCCGACCGGGTTCGGCGCCGTCCCCGCGGACGAGCCAGGGGTCCGCTTCCTGACCGGCCGAGGCTGGCGCTTCGGCCAGGTGAACCGCATCAGCCGGCTCGCGCTGCCGGCAGACCACTCGGTGGTGCAGACCCTGCACGAGCGGGCGTCGACCGCGGCAGGTCCCGACTACCGCGTGCACTCCTGGACGGGTCGCACGCCAACCGAGTGGCAGGCGGGCATCGCCCTGCTCGAGACCCGGATGAGCACCGACGCACCAGAGGGCGACATGGAGGAGCCGGAGGACGTGTGGACCGTCGAGCGGCTGCAGGAACACGAGGAACACCTCGAGGACTCCCCCAGGACGTTGCTCACCGTCGCGGTCGAACACGTCCCGAGCACCACCCTGGTGGGTTTCACGCAGCTGTCCGTGCCGGATGACCGCGATCAGCCCGTGTTCCAGTGGGACACGCTCGTCCTCCGGGAACACCGCGGGCACCGGCTCGGCTGGCTGCTCAAGGTCGTCGGGATCGAGACGATCGAGCGGGACCACCCGGGGCACCCGTCCATCGTGACGTTCAACGCCGAGGAGAACCGGCCGATGCTCGACGTGAACGAGGCGGTCGGGTTCGTCGGCGTCGGCAGCGAGGGGATCTGGGAGCGCAAGGTGTGATCAGTCGGCAGCGCCTACCATGGAGGGTCCGCGGTCTCGCGGACGCAAGCGTCCCCGGAACAGGTCGATGACCGTCACGTCACCCGAAACACAGCCTGGAGGCTCGGCGCCGGAATCGGCGCCCGTCACCGCTCGTACATCCACCGTCGCGACCGTGCTCGCCATCGCGATCCCGCTCGCGGTCGGCTGCTCGATCCTCGGCATGACCGTGACCGGCGCGTTCACGGCGAGCCAGCAGCTCGTGTCGGCCGGCGACCTCGTGCAGTACGGGCTCCCCGTCGCGCGGGTGGTGCACGACACGATGGCGGCGCTCACGATCGGGCTGCTCATCGTCGCCGCGTTCGCGCTGCCCGCGCAGAAGAAGGACCACGGCGCGATGTCGAGCGTCCAGCACCGGGCGGTTCGGTGGGCGGCGACGACCGGAGCGATCTGGTTCCTCGCCGCCGTCGTCAGCCTGGTCTTCACCGGGGCGAACACCCTCGGGGTCCCGCTGACGAACTCGGTGTTCGCGCGGAACTTCATGCTCTTCGCGTTCCAGGTCGAGATCGGGCAGGCGCTCGTCGTGTCGGCGGCCGCGATCCTCATCGCGACGGTGCTCGCGGCGTTCGCGACCCGGGTCACGACACTCGCCATGGCGACGGTCGCCGGGCTCTTCGCGCTGCTCCCCCTCGCCCTCTCCGGCCATGCCGCCGGGTCCCTCGAGCACGCCAACGCGGTCAACTCCCTCGCGATCCACCTCATCGGGGTGTGCGTGTGGGCCGGTGGGCTCGTCGCGGTCGTCGCACTGCGCACCAGGACGAAGGGCGCGACCGGACGCATGGTCGCCCGGTACTCGACGCTCGCCGGGTGGTCGTTCGCCGCCGTGGCGTTCTCCGGCATCGTGAACGCCTCGCTCCGTCTGACCGGGCCGCTCGACCTGTTCACGACGACCTACGGCTGGCTCATCACCGTCAAGGCGTCGATCCTGATCCTGCTCGGGCTCGCCGGTGTCGTGCAGCGACGGAAGCTCGTGCCGGCACTGCTGCGCTCCCCGCTCGACCGCCGGTCGTTCACCCGGTTCGCCCTCGCCGAGATCGTGTTCATGGCCGTCGCCATCGGCGTCTCCGTCGCGGTGTCCCGGAGCCAGCCGCCGATCCCGCAGACCCCGGAGACCGGCGAGGACACCCGCTCGGGCCTCATCGGCTACCCGTACCCGCCGACGCAGACACTGCACACCTTCCTCACGCAGTGGCACATCGACTGGGTGTGGCTCGCGCTCGCCGTGGTCGGTGCCGGCTGGTACCTCGTCGCCGTCCGGAAGCTCCGGAAGCGCGGCGACAAGTGGCCGGTCGGCCGGACGATCTCGTGGCTGCTCGGCTGCGCGGTGTTCATCTGGACGACCTCGGCCGGTCCGTCGGTCTACGGCATGATCCACTTCTCGTCGCACATGATCCAGCACATGCTGCTGATGATGTTCGTGCCGCTGCCGCTCGTGCTCGGCGGCCCGGTGCTGCTCGCACTGCGGACCCTGCCGGTCCGGAACGACGGCTCGCGCGGCGCCCGGGAGTGGCTCATGCTGTTCGTGCACTCGCGGTACATGCAGTTCATGGCGAAGCCCGCCGTCGCCGGGGTGATCTTCGCCGGATCCCTCGTGGTGTTCTACTTCACCGGTGCGTTCCAGGCCGCCATGCAGTCACACGAGTGGCACGTGGCGATGGTCGTCCACTTCGTGCTGAGCGGCTACCTGTTCTTCTGGGTGTTCGTCGGCATCGACCCCGGTCCCAAGCGCCCGCAGTACCCGATCCTCATCATCGCCCTGCTCGCGACCCTGGCGTTCCACGCGTTCTTCGGTGTCGCCGTGATGACGTCGGAGTCGATCTACGCCGTCGACTGGTTCCACGCCCTCGGGCAGACGAACGACGCCGCACTCCTCGCCGACCAGCACACCGGCGGCGGCATCGCGTGGGGTGCGTCCGAGCTGCCGATGGTGTTCGTGGCGCTGCTCGTGGTGCGGAACTGGGTGAAGTCGGACAAGCGCGACGCGAAGCGCCTCGACCGCCAGGCCGACCGCGACGGGGACGCCGAGCTGAAGGCGTACAACGAGCGCCTGTCCGCGATGAACCGCGACTGACACGGCCGCACGGGCTGTCCGCTACCGGGGTCCGGCTGGCCGCCGGTCAGTCACCGTGGACGATGCAGACCGCGTCGAGGTCGAGTGCGGCCTCGAGCGCAGCCGCGATCCCCGACTCGCCGTCCGACCCGGCAGGGGTCACGGTGTCCACCCACCACAGCGGGGTCCCGAGGGTCGGGGCGTCCGGGAGGATCCGCTCCACCTCGTCGAACGAGTCGACCCGGCGGACGCCGAGCACCGTGATCACCGGGTGTTCCTGGTCACGACAGACCTGCATCATCGGGCCGTCGTCGAGTGCCCGCACACCCCATGTGTCGTCGTGGAGCAGCAACGCCTCGGCGACCTCGCGGATCTCCACCTGTTCCCGGCAGAGCAGGGTCACGTCACGGGGCACCGATGCCACCGTGCCGACCGCCGGCACCGACGTGCCCGTCGAGCGTTCCCTCGTCGTGCGCCGGGTCGAGCGGAGCGCCGCCGACCAGCTGGAGGAAGCGGTCCTCGTCGATGCGGTCGAGGAACGACTCGAGCGCCGTCCAGCCGTCTTCGAGCCGGACGATGAGTCCCTGCCCGCCTCCGTCGACCGCAGCACCGGCACCGAACGTCGAGGTCGAGGTGTGCGGCGGCGGCCACACGGCACCTCGGTCGAGGAACCCGGCCGCCTCCGGTCCGACCACGACGGCGAGCGGTGCCGGTTCGCCGTGCGACACGGCACGGACGAGGTGGTCGGCGTCCCCACGCCGCTGCATGACGACGCCGAACACCGGGACGACGTCCTCGGCGACGCGGTGCACGGCCTCGAGCAGCCGGTCCGCGAGCTCCGGGTCCGCCCCGTCCTCCGGGATCGTCAGGACGGCGGACATGGTCTCGATGACGACGCCGTCGGTGAGGTGCGCGGTCATGGTCGCGGAGAAGCCGTCGCCGACGGCGTACGAGGTACTGACGCCGGGCGACTCGTGCTTGGCGTACTGCGTGACGACCCAGCGGTCCCACGGCACTGACAACGGCTCGGCTGTGCCCCAGCGCGTCGGACAGGTACCGACCGTGTGGCACAGGGCCTCGATCGCGGACCCGATGTCGATCGCCCGCTCGTCGTGGTGGCGCAGCGTGAGGTCGATGCTGATCTGGCGCACCGAGTCACCGGCGACCGGGTGTTCAGGGGAGGGTGTCCCGAGCAGTTCCGGCCCGCGCTCGACGAAGTCCTCGACGCCGGCGGCACGGACACCGGTCCGGCCGTCGCGGAGGGTCCCGTCGAAGTCCCGCACCGCCCACGCGGCACCGTGCACGCCCAGGGCGTGGCGGAGCGCCGGCGTGAGCGCAGCCTGCGGCCCGGTCCGGAGCACGACCATGCGTTCGGCCGCGGACGCACGCCGCAGCAGCGAGGCCAGCGCCTCGGTCAGCCACACCACCTGCGAGTCGGAGTCGACCACGATCGCGGGGCCGACGACGTCGTCGATGAGGGGATGTCTGACCATCCGGGTCCTCCTCGGTTCAGGGTCGCTGGAACTCCCTGGACGGTACACACGCGTCCGACACCTGTCCGTCAGGCGGGCGGGCTCACAGAAGAGACACGGGCACCGGACGGGAGGCTCGGGTCAGCCCCGGCACGGCGGCACACGGCACGCGGTCGGCTGGCTTCCAGGCGAGAATCCGGTATGGTTGTCGAGTCCCGCCGAGCGGGCACGCGAGTGTAGTTCAATGGTAGAACTCCAGCTTCCCAAGCTGGTAGCGCGGGTTCGATTCCCGTCACTCGCTCCACTGACCACCTGGCATGACAGTACGTGCCTCTTCTCGACGGGGCTCGGGCCGAATCGGTCTTCCGGTGCAGCTCAGCGTTGTTGCGTCCGTGCTGTCGTGATCGTCAGGACCGCAACCGTCGCGTACAAGGTGATGCTGGGGATCATCGCGGGCAGTGCGCCGGACACGTCCGCGATGTGCCCGACGACGAGCGCAGCGATCCCACTGACGAGGGACCCCAGCAGGGAGACGACCGAGCTCGCGCCGGCGCGTCGCGAGTCGTCCACCACCGCGTGCAGCTCGGATCGGCAGTACACGCTCACTGCGATCTGGAGCAGGACGTGGATTCCGAAGAACCCGACGATGACCGCCACCTCGTTGGCGGCAGCGAAACCCACGACCGACACGATGTTGCCTGCCAGGCATGCGAGGAGCACCCGGGTTCCGACCCGCCGATGTCCGAGGAGCTGACCCCCGAGCAGGCCTGCGACCTTCATCACAGCGAAACCGAGGAAGACGGCGGAGATGTCGGTCGCCCCCAACCGGAGTTGCCAGAGGAGCAGTGGACCGACCAGTGCCGCGTCAGCCGTGATCGCGAGCCAGGCCCGCGGGTGCCTACCGACATCGATGAGCCCCCGGACGTACGCGTTCAGGGGTTCCACCTGGCGTGAGGCGACGGTCGACGTCCTCGGACGCCCGACGAAGAAGACCACTCCGGCGACTGCAATCCACAGAGCGCCCAGGCCCCAGATCATCCTGGGCGCGATGGCGTAGCCAGCGAGGCCGAGCGCACCGCCCGCAAGCGACGTCGCCGCGCCCAACGCGACCGAGAAGCCCATCACCCGTCGTCGTTCGTGGGAGTCGACCGCGCCGAGCCGGTTGAGCATGTACGCGACCGATGTGCCGCTCATCGCTGCCGCGCCGATCCCGGCGAGCCCCTCACCGAGAAAGTCCCCGACGGGACCGAGCGCGAGGAAGAAGAGGACGAGTCCGACGAGACGGATCGCGTTGCCGATCTGGATCGCCGCCCAGTGTGACCGTCGATCGAAAACGACCGCCGATGGGAGTTCCGCGACCGCAAGGGAGATGTTGAACGTCGCCGTGAGCGCGCCGATCACGGCGACGGAGTAGCCCAGGCTCCGGAAGTAGAAGTTGTCCAGGACACTGAAGCAGCCGATGCCGATCCCGCTGAACCCCAGGAAGAGCCAGATCCCGATCCCGGTCCGTCTCACCGCGTTCACATGAACAACGGGCCGCGGTAGTCGACGATCGCCTCGTGCCCGCTCACCCGCTCCCACTCATCGAATCGGTGCAGGAACGGGAAGTACAAGTCGTCGAGCGGGAGGATCCGGTCGCTGGCGCACCGGACGACGCTGTGACCCGGCTCGTCGGCAAGGACGGCGCGGGCGAAGCGCAGCCCACAGCAAGCGGCATGGTCGACGAGGGCGTCGAGCGTCTCCTCGGCTGCCACCGGGCCAAGATCGCTTCCCCAGTGCGAGATCTCTCGAGCAGACTCGGTGTCTCCGAAGAACGCCGGAAACCGTTCTCGCGCTCGCCCGGACCACCAGAGAGAACGCATGTCGGTCTCGGAAGGATCGACGTCGACGCCAGTCGCGAGGGATCGCCACATCTGGATGGCCTCGAGGATGCTCTTGCGCAGTGCGTGCGCAGGAGAAGGCGAAACACCCATGCCACGAGCTGCCATCGGGTTCGCTTTCCGACCCGCCAGGACACAGTGCGCGATGGGAAGCGAGAGCGGGTTCGGGATCCACCGGAGGACGACGTCGACATCGTGAAGCCGTCGGACCGACGCAAGCAGTTCCGACACCGGGTTCGGATCGACGGACACGAGCGGGAGTCCTGTCCGCGCCGCGAACCAGAAAGCGTCGCGTTCGAGGAGCTCGAAGATGCCCTGGAGCGTCGCTTCACCGATCGTGCCTCCAGCAGCCGCTCCGGTCGTGCTGCTCGCTGTGGGGACCACCACCCCAGCGGACGGAGGGGTGTAGGGTGCCCGCACCAGGGATTCCGGGAGGGTCATCGGCTCGAGGCCGTCGAGGGGCTCGAGCGTCCTGACCTCGATCAGCGCTTCCGGATCAACCGGGATCGTCGCTCCTGTGAAGTCCTTCGCGTCTCGCCACGACGCATCGGCGAAGGAACGGATCGGTTCCGTCCGGCTCGGCCGCGCTCGTGTGGCGATGTAGTACCGCTCGATCCCTTCACCCACGCAGCTCGCGAGCGCCTGGTCGATGGTGTCACCCTTCCCCCCGACGGGCGCGTACGCCGTCGGGGTCCCGAGGAAGATCCCGGTGTCCACCGTGTACAGGCCGCCGGCGTCGTCGAACGACGGGTTGAGCATGACGGAGGCGAAGCCGAAGAGGCCCCGATGACGTGACGCGAAGTCGCGAGCCGTTCCTCGCCGTGGGAGCCCGTTCCCAGACACCGCGCCGTCGTCATCCCCGGCGTTGGCGGTCGGCGCAGGGGCAACCAGGTGCGTGATCGCAGGTTCGCAACGACGGCAGTCAGGCCACGGGGCGAGGAGCGACCAGCTCTGCGCCACGTCGATGTTCGTGACCGCCAGGCCGATTCCACGCGACGCGCTCTGGGAAACGATGCCGTCGAGTTCTTCGGGCCTGATCGTCGATCGTCGCGCGTGCGGCGAATCGAACAGCAGCGCGACCTTCCGGTCGAGGCAGTCATCGCAGACTTGCGGGGCATCGACGGACTGCGCCCAGGCGACCCGGAGACCCGGCTCGGTCGGGTGATCCCGACCGAAGACTTCGGAAGCAACTCCCGGGAACGTCGAGATGCCGGCCAGTTCGGCGTGGATGGTGTCGAGCGAGTTCATCGTTCCTCACAGCAGGAGAGCCCCGCGGTTGCCCGCGGGGCTCTCCTCAGAAGCTCTCAGTGAGCGTCGGTAACCGGTGCAGCAGGGGCGTCGATCGCGATTCCGGGACCGTACCCACCAGCCTGACGGGTCGCTCCGACCTTGCGCTCTGCGGCGCTGAACAGGTTCGAGTTCATGTGAATTTCCTCTCTCTGTGCGACTCGGCGGCCCGGTCGAACCGCCGATTGCGGATGAACATACCGGTCTGTCCACCGTGGTGCAAGACGCAACAGAATGTTTCTTCACTGTCCTTCGAGGTGATAGGCGGAGCCGTCCTGGGAGCGGACGAGCATGCCGGAGTCGACGGCGTCGCGGCGGACGAGCGCGACGTCCTCGACGAACATCGCGAGTGCGGCGTTCAGCGTCTCCTCGTTGATGCTGCGCCGGCTCGGCAACCGATCGAACGCGGTGCGCACGATGGCGTTGGAGAGTTCTCGACGCTTGTTGACTTCGATCGGCAGATCACTGATCCGTCCGACGTGCAGGACAGCCCGGTCGGTGAGGAGGAGCTCGATCGCTTCCCTGGTCTCCGACAACATCTCACGGTCGACCGCCCCGTCGGGACCGACCCACTCGAACCGGTCCGCCGGGATCGCCGGGTTCATCGTGGCCGCGACCACCTGTCGTGCACGCCGGAGCGCGGATTGCATGCTCACTTCGGACCCTCCACCCTTGTCTCAGTGTCCTCGACGATATCGAGGCCGTCGCGGCCAGCGCATACGATCTGGAGATGTCCTCGGACCAGACCACCACCCACGTCGTCATCGGCGGCGGGGTCGTCGGCGCCGCGACCGCCCACGCCCTCGCGACCCGCGGCGAGCGCGTCCTGCTCCTCGAGCAGCACGGTCGCGGACACCACCTCGGCTCGTCCCACGGCGCGACGCGGATCTTCCGGCAGGGGTACGCAGACCCTGAGTACGTCGCGCTCACCACGCGCGCACTCGAACGATGGGACGCGCTCGAGACCGCGAGCGGCGAGACGCTGCTCGACCGGACCGGTGCCGTCGACCACGGTCGGCCCGAGGTCGTCGACGCGATCGCCGCGGCGCTGTCCGACGCCGGCATCCCCCACGAGACCCTGACCCAGGAGGCCGCAGCAGCACGGTGGCCCGGGCTCGCCTTCGAGGGGCACGTCCTCGCGCACGCCACCGCCGGCCGGATCCGTTCCGCCGACGCGATCGAGGTCTTCCTCACGCTCGCCGAGCGGACCGGCCTCGCCGAACTCCGGTTCGACACCAGGGTCACCGGGATCGAGGACCACGGCGACACGGTCACCATCTCGTCCACCGAGCCAGACGGAACGGTCCTGCGGACGACGACCCGGTCCGTGGTCGCGGCCGCGGGGTCGTGGGCTCCCGCGCTGGTCGGCGACCTGCTCGCGGCACGCGGGGCGAGCCTCCCGGCCATCCGCGTCACCCAGGAGCAGCCGGCCCACTTCCCCAGCCACCTGGCGGACGACGCCTGGCCGAGCTTCGTGCACTACCCGCTCGACGGCGGGGACGTGTACGGACTGCTCACACCGGGCGAGGGCGTCAAGGTCGGGTTCCACGGCACCGGGCCGGTCGTCGACCCGGACGCGCGGGACTTCACCGCGGTGCCGGAGGAGCTCAAGCGGCTGCAGGCGTACGTCGCGCGCTTCGTGCCAGGTGTCGATCCGACCGAGCCCTCGCCGATCAGCTGCCTGTACGACAACTCCCCCGACGACGACTTCGTGATGGACCGTCGCGGGCCGATCACCGTCGCGACGGGCTTCTCCGGTCACGGCTTCAAGTTCGCGCCGCTCCTCGGGGAGATGCTCGCGGACCTGGCGACCGGCGGCGCTCCGCACCCGAGGTTCGCGCTGGCCTGAGTCCGCGACACGACCGCTACGGTGGTCGCGTGCACGTCGTGATCGCTCCTGACTCGTTCAAGGGGACCGCCACCGCGGCCGCCGTCGCCGCCGCGATCGGCGAGGGGTGGGCATCGGAGCGCCCGGACGACACCCTCACGCTCATGCCCATGGCGGACGGCGGAGAGGGCACGCTCGACGCCTTCGCGACCGCGTTCCCCGATGCCCGCCGCGTGCCGATCACCGTGACGGGGCCGGCTGGCGACCCCGTCGACGCCTCCTGGCTGGCGCTGTCCGACGGACGTGCGGTCGTCGAGCTCGCGGCGACGAGCGGGCTCCCGCTGCTGACGACGCTGCAGCCGGACACCGCGCAGACGATCGGCTTCGGGCAGGCGATCGCCGCAGCGCTCGACGCCGGGGCGACCGGGCTCGTGCTCGGCATCGGCGGGAGCGCGTCGACCGACGGGGGCGAGGGACTGCTGTCCGCGCTGACGCTCCCCGACGGGTCGTTCCGCCCGCTGCCGCCGCTCGGGGTCTCGGTGTTGACCGACGTCACATCACCCCTGCTCGGGCCGTCCGGTGCTGCGGCGGTGTTCGGTCCGCAGAAGGGCATCACCCCGTCGCGCGTTCCCGTGCACGAGGAACGACTGACGGCGTGGGCCGCGCGGTTCCCGGACGTCGACCCGTCCACGCCAGGAGCGGGTGCCGCGGGAGGTGCCGGATTCGGGCTGCTGGTGTGGGGCGCGACGCTCGTGGGTGGGGCGTCCGGGGTCGCCTCGGTGCTCGGGCTCCCCGGTGCCATCGCGACCGCCGACGTCGTGGTGACGGGTGAGGGGCGCTACGACGGGCAGAGTGCCGTGGGCAAGGTGCCGTCGGTCGTGGCCTCGCTCGCTGCAGGACGTCGGCGGATGCTCGTCGCGGGGGCGATCGACGCTCCGCTCGACGACTGGGACGCGGGTGCTTCCCTAACCGTCATCGCCACGCAGACCACTGGTTCACCGTCGGACGCGCTGGCCGACCCGTTGCGCTTCGCCCGGATCGCGGGGCAGCGCCTGGCTCGCATGGCCTGACCCGCGGTCAGTGCCGCGGAAGCGACAGATTGCCGCGGGACTTCGGCGGGAGGGTGTCGCTTTCGCGGAACGCCCGGCCGGCCCGGCGGGCCGGCACACGGGCCCGGGCGCCGGCGTCAGGCGGCGGGGGCCCGGAGGAAGTCGGCGTAGGTGGGCTCGTCGACGACCGCGAGCACGGGGTGGCCGAGGCGCGCCTCGACGAGTGCGGCGATCTCGGACGGGGAACGGAGGCCTCGGCGGTGCCACTCGTGGGACGGCAGGGATGCGGATGTGGCGGTCATCAGGACCAGCCCTTCGTGGGCCACTGGCCCGGTGTCTCCCGAGGTCGCTCCGCTGTGCCAGGGATCCGCAGGACGCGGACGGCATCGTGACGACGGATTCGTTTCGACTCGGTACAGCAACCGTACGGTCCCGATCGGGCGCTGTCGAAGGGCGTGCGTGTTCTGGACGAGCACTCGGTGTTCCCCCTCCGGGGTGCCCTGTCGGTACCCCCCACGGGAGCGCTCCAGCGGGCACGATTGTGGTCGGGCCGGAAGCGGCCCGACGTCAACCCCACGAGGAGACCATTGCGCACCGTCAACGCGTACGCGGCACCGTCCGCCACCGAACCGCTCGTCAAGACCACGATCACCCGTCGTGACCTCGGCCCGAACGACGTCGAGATCGACATCGCCTACGCCGGCATCTGCCACTCGGACATCCACACCGTCCGCGGCGAGTGGGGCCCCATCCAGTACCCGCAGGTCGTCGGTCACGAGATCGTCGGCCACGTCTCGTCCGTCGGTGAGGACGTCACGAAGCACAAGGTCGGCGACCGCGTCGGCGTCGGCTGCATGGTGAACTCCTGCGGCGAGTGCGAGAACTGCGTCGCCGGCGAGGAGCAGTACTGCCTCAAGGGCAACATCCAGACCTACGCGGGCGTCGACCCGGCAGACGGTTCGATCACCCAGGGCGGGTACTCGCAGGCCGTCGTCGTGAACGAGGACTTCGTCCTCCGCGTCCCCGAGTCGCTCGACATCGAGAAGGTCGCGCCGCTGCTCTGCGCTGGCATCACGACCTACTCGCCGCTGCACCACTGGAAGGCCGGCCCCGGCAAGCGCGTCGCCGTCGTCGGCATGGGCGGCCTCGGCCACATGGCCGTGAAGATCGCCGTCGCCCTGGGCGCCGAGGTCACCGTCCTGTCGCAGACCACGTCGAAGGAAGCCGACTCGCTCCGCTACGGCGCGAAGGCGCACTACGCGACGAAGGACGCTGCGACCTTCGAGCAGCTGGCCAGCTCGTTCGACCTGATCATCAACACGGTGTCGGCGAAGATCGACATGGGCGCCTACCTGGGCCTCCTCGCCGTCGACGGCACGATCGTCAACGTCGGCGCCCCGGCCGAGCCCCTCGAGGTCCCCGCGTTCTCGCTCATCGGACACCGTCGCAGCTGGGCCGGTTCGGCCATCGGCGGCATCCGCGAGACCCAGGAGATGCTCGACTTCTGCGCCGAGAAGGGGATCCTCCCGGAGACCGAGCTCATCAGCGCCGACCAGATCAACGAGGCCTACGAGCGCGTCCTGAACTCGGACGTCCGCTACCGCTTCGTCATCGACGCGGCGACGCTGGCGTAGTCCGTTCGCACCCATGACGGGTGCGATCGGAAGTCGATTCGCGCGTAGGAGGTCGGGAAAGCCGACCGCCTACGCGCGATTCCGCTTACCACGCTCGGAAGTGCCACCCCTCGGGCGCCGACGCCCGCGGGACTCACGCGAAGCCTCGGTAGGTCACCACCGGGGCCACGTCGCGCCAGCCAACGGTTCGGTAGAGCGCACGGCCTTCGTCCGAGGCCACCAGCAGCCCGGTGTCCGCGCCGTGCGACACCGCCCACGCCGTCAGACCGGCCACGATCTGCCCACCGAGGCCCCGCCGTCGGTACGGCTCCTCGGTCTCGATGCAGTCGAACACCGCGTCACGGCCGACCAGCGCGACCTGGCCGCGCGCAGCGCGGACCCCGTCCACCTCGATCCGTAGGAACGCCACCCCGTCGACCGTGTCCACCACGACGTCCGCCGGCATCCCGACGGGCGCGAGCCGAGCCTCCATCACGGTGCCCGGCCTGGCCATCCGGTCGAGCGAGCCGAGTGCGGCCAGCGCGTCCGGGGCGATCCCGCCGACGACCGTGAGCCAGCTCGTGGACCGCGGCGCCACAGCACGGGCGAGCCGGAGCGCCTCGACGCCGGACGGCTCCGCGACGACGTACTCGTCCAGCCGGGTCTCCGCGCCGACGGTGACGTGCCAGCCGCTGCCGTCCGCCTCGAACGGCATCGACCGCGACCGGGCCCACCCGGCGACCCACCGCTCGACGACCGCTGCATGCATCGAGCTCGACGCTATCCGACCTCGTCGCCGCTCGGCAGCGCGCCGCACCAGTCGACGTCCTCACCGACGGTGCTCGCCTCGAGCGCCCCGGACGTCGCATCGACGATGCTGACGAGCGCTCCGGTCGGCGACTTCGTCGCGACCGCGACGAACTGGCCGTTCGGCGACGGGCAGACCGCCGTCAGGCTCGCGTCGTCCGGGATGGTGACGGGCAGCCGGGAGGCTCGGCTCCCGTCCACGCGCACGATGCGGCTGGCGATCGTCCCGTCACCCCGGACGTCGCCCACCGTGCGCAGGTACGTGTCGTCCGTCAACTGGGCGATCCGACCGAGGTACTGCGCGTCCGTGCTCGCGGCGGGTGCGACGATCGCGGTCCGCTTGCCGTCGGTCAGGTCCACGCGTTCGATCCCGGTGCCGGACTCGACGACCGCGGTGGTGCCGGTGCCGACGAAGCCGTGCAGGTAGGTGGCGGAGCCGAGCCGCACGAGGTCGGCGCGCCCGCTCATGTCGACGAGGAACAGCTCGTCGGTCGCCGTGCGGACCAGGGCGGTCTCGGTGCGCGGGACGTACGCCCACTGGCTGACGGTCATCGGGACGGCTCCGGTGGTGGGCTTGCCGTCGGCCGCGATCGCCTGGGGCATGTGGGTGCCCGTCATGTCGACGACGTAGAGCCCGACGTCCTTCGACTGCCCCGACGACGTGTCCGCGTACTGGAACCCGAAGGACGCGCCGTCGTCTGCGGCGTGCAACGCGCTCGCGTGTCCTTCGGAGGTCGGGAGCGTGAGGTGCTCGACCGGCGCGTCGGGGTCCTCCACGCCGTTCCGCAGCGTCACGACGTCGATCCGGGAGTCGCCGACGTCGGAGTCGCTCAGCACGACGAGGAACCGGCTCAGGCGGATGTACTCGGTGATGCCCGTCCCCTGGTACACGCTCGTCGCGCCCGATGCGTCGAGCGACCGGCGCACGATGCGGTCCTTCGCGCCGTCGGTGCCCGGGACGAGGGCGAGCACGTCGGTGGTCCCGGTGCGGATCGTCGCGCGGAGGTCGGCGGTCGCACGCTGTCCCGGTGCCCGCGCGCCGGCGACGGTCACCGTGTACGACCGGTCGTAGGCGAGCGGGCCGGCGAACTCGACGGCGACGGTGTTGCCGCTCGACGTCACGGTGTGGGCCGCTGCCGGCGAGACCCGGACGTCGTCCGCGGACACCTTCTGGAGCGCCTGGTTCGCCGTGATGATCACACGCTGCGCCGGACGGGAGACGATGCCGCTCGCGTCGTAGGACACCGACTTCAGCCGCGGGCCCTGCTGCGACCCGACGACCGCGGCGAGCGCCGCCACCACGACGAGCACGAGCACGACGGCCGTGAACCGCCGCCGGAACCGGTGCGCGACCGGGCGGCGCGGTTCTGACTCAGTACTCATACGGGTCCCTCGGCTGGTCGACCCGCTTGACGGTGGCGGCCTTGATGACGATCCGGGCGTCGGCGGACTGGTCGGGGTTCGCGGCGAGGGCCCCCGTGACGGTCACCCACTCGTTCTCGGCCGGGACGGTGCCGTCGGTGGTCACGCCGAGGCCGACCGGCTGTGCGTCGACGGCGCAGCAGCTGATCACGAAGCGGGTGAGGGTGAACGAGCCGTCCGATCCGGGGACGACGAACCCGGTGAGAGTGACCCGCTTGCCGACGAGGGAGCTCGTGTCGGTGGTCTGCCGGATGAGCGCTGCCCAGTCCTTCACGCCGTACCCGGACGTGTCGACCGACTCGCTGCCGAGGAGCGACACGGTGCCGGACCCGGTGGCGTTCGACAGCGTCGCGGAGTCGACACTCCGCTGCTGAGCGGTCCGCGCCGACAGCGTCGCCGGGGGCAGGACCAGCATGGCCACGGTGACCCCGATCGTGATCGCGGCCGCGATGCCACCGAGCGTGGCGCGCACGAGCCGAGCCGAGCCTCCAGGCCGGGCGACCGGTGCGTCGTCCGGACCCGCGTGGTCGTGCGTGTGACCGGCTCCCCGCGCGACCACGACGAGCCCCGCGATCGACGCCGGCACGGCGACGGCCGCGAGCACGATCGTGAAGACCGCGTAGCGGGGGTTGATGTACAGGTCGAGGTGCCCGGCGACGGCGAGCCAGAGGGTGCAGAGCGCGACCGCGAGGACGGAGCCGAGGCCGAGGTACGCGGGCTTCCGCGATTCAGACGAGGACATTCATCACCAACCCCACGGCGAGGGCGAACAGGACGCACACGACGGCGAGCAGCACGAGGAAGCGGGCGCGGAACGTCGTGCGGAGCAGGGCGATCATCTTGACGTCGATGATCGGCCCGATGATGAGGAACGCCGTGATCGAACCGGGCAGGAACGTCGAGGCGAAGGACAGCGCGAAGAAGGCGTCCACGTTCGAGCAGAGCGACACCGTCATCGCGAGGAGCATCATCGCGAGCACGGACAGCACCGGGTTCGACCCGATCGCGACGAGGGTGCTCCGCGGCACCGCGACCTGGATCGCCGCCGCGAGCCCGGCGCCGACGAAGAGCGCCGGCATCATCGTGGCGGTCTCCCCGCCGAACTGGGCTGCACTCTCACGCCAGCGGTTGGTCGGGGCGGTGGCACCGACCGCGGCGCGGCAGCGGGCCTCGAACGCCGGGAGCAGCAGGTCGGCGGGACGTCGGTGCGCTGCGACGATCCAGCCGACGAGGTTCGCGACCACGAAGCCACCGACGATGCGGACGGGGAGGATCCACCCGGACCAGCCGAACGCCTGCGCGGTGCTGACGATCACGAGTGGGTTGAGGATCGGGGCCGCGACGAGGAACGTGACCGCCTCGGCCGGGGTGAACCCGCGGAGCATGAGGCCGCGGGCGAGGGGGACGTTGCCGCACTCGCACACCGGGAAGAGCATGCCGATCAGGGAGATCACCGCGCGACGGGGCATCGGGCGACTCGGCAGGATGCGTTCGAGGGCGCCGTGCGGGACCCACACCTCGACGACGATCGACAGCACGATGCCGAGCACGACGAACGGCAGGGACTCCACGACGACGCTGATCGCGAGCGTGAGGAAGTCCTGCACGACGTCGGGGAGCCCGGCGGTGCCGACGGCCGGGGTGGCGAGCCGGATCCCGAGCAGCACGACGACGGCGAGCAGCACGAGACCGGGGCCGGTGCGGGTCCGGGCACGCTGCTGCGGCGGCGTGGTGGTGCGCGTCGTCACCGGCTCAGGATAGGCGACGAGCGTGGCCGGCCGGCCTCAGCCCGCGGCCAGCGCAGCGACGTGGCGGTCGAGCAGGTCGATCGCCCACGTGGCGTCGCCAGCGGGGTCGAGCCGCACCACGTGCAGCGCGAGCCCGTCCACCAGGGCGTGCAGCCGCTGCGTCTCGTACTCGGTGTCCGCCGCGGGGACGCCGACCGCGTCGAGGATCCGCACGCACCACTGCCGCATCTCGTCGACGACCCGGTCGTGGAACGGACGGAGCTCGGGGTCCGTCAGGGCCGCCGTCCCGAGGGCGAGGTACACGTCGAGCTCGATGCGGCGCTCCTCGTCGAGGGGCAGCAGCTCCACGAGGACCGCGTGCGCGAAGTCCGTGCCACCGAGCGAGGCGGACAGCGCGTCGATGCGGGCGGCGGTGCCGTCGAAGACGAGGTTCAGCGCGTGCTCCCGGACGCTCGCCTGCGTCGGGAACACGTAGCGGACGGTGCTCGGCGGGAGTCCGGCTTCGGCCGCGACGTTCCGGACGCTCAGCGCGCCGAGGCCGTCGCGCGCGAGCACCTGGCAGGCGGCTTCGGACACGGTGCGGCGCCGTTCCTCGAGGTCGATGCTGCGCGTCACCCGATCATTCTGGCACGACTGTACGACTCGTGCTAGAAAGGTCGTGTCGCACAGTCGTGCGACTATCGGAAGGGAAGCGTCATGACCTGGATCGTCCTGGTCCTCTCCGGCGTGCTCGAAGCGGTGTGGGCCACCGCACTCGGCGCGTCGAACGGGTTCAAGAAGGTGGTGCCGACGATCGTCTTCGTCCTCGGCATGGCCGCGAGCATGGCCGGCCTGGCGTACGCGATGACGGCGATCCCGGTCGGCACGGCCTACGCGGTGTGGGTCGGCATCGGTGCGTCGCTCACGGTGCTCGTCGCGATCGCCCGGAAGCAGGAAGCAGCGTCGTTCGGCCGGGTCGCCCTGGTGCTCGGCCTGGTGGCCTGCGTCGTCGGACTCAAGGTGGTGAGCTAGATGGCTTGGATCGTCCTCTTCGTCAGTGCCGCGCTCGAGACCGTCTGGGCGACCGCGCTCGGCCAGAGTCACGGCTTCACCCGGCTCGAGCCGACCATCGTCTTCGCGATCACGATCGTGATCAGCCTCGTCGCGTTCGGCTACGTCCTGAAGCACATCCCGATCAGCACGGCGTACGCGGTGTGGACGGGGACCGGCGCTGCGCTCACGGTGCTCTGGGGCATGGCCACCGGCGCCGAGCCCGTCACGGTGCTCCGCCTGGTGTTCATCGCCGGCATCGTCGGCTGCGTCGTCGGCCTGAAGCTCCTGCCGGCCCGCCCGGTCGCGCCCGCCCCCGCGCCCGCCTCCTCCGCTTCGCCCGCCTCCCCGCCCGGTCGAATCGCGCGTAGGAAGTCGAATCGCGCGTAGGAGGTCGGTTCTTCCGACCTCCTACGCGCGATTCGGCTTCCCACCGCACGTGACATGGGTGGGAACCACCGACGGACGGGAGGCCCGGTGCCAGCTGGCACCGGGCCTCCCGTCATGCGGATGGTGCGATCAGACCGACGCTCCGGTCCACTCGTCGACAGCGGCCACGTGGTCGGTGCCGACCGTGCCCGCTGCGCGGGCGGCGGCGACACGCTCCGCGTGCGACGGCGGGTTCGACGGCACGCCTGCCGGGCGCCCCTCGTCGTTGATCTTGCGGAGCTCCGGCACGATGTCCGACGCGAGGATGTCGATCTGCTCGAGGACCGTCTTGAGCGGCAGGCCCGCGTGGTCGACGAGGAACAGCTGGCGCTGGTAGTGCCCGACGCTGTCCTTCATCGCCGCGTACCGGTCGATGACCTGCTGCGGCGACCCGACGGTCAGCGGGGTCTGCTCGGTGAAGTCCTCCATCGACGGCCCGTGCCCGTAGACCGGGGCGTTGTCGAAGTACGGGCGGAACTCGGCGATGGCGTCCTGCGAGTTCTTGCGCGCGAAGAACTGCCCGCCGAGCCCGACGATCGCCTGGTTCGCGGCACCGTGCCCGTAGTGCTCGAAGCGCTGCCGGTAGAGCCCGACCATCTGCGCGGTGTGCTCGATCGGCCAGAAGATGTTGTTGTGGAAGAAGCCGTCGCCGTAGTAGGCGGCCTGCTCCGCGATCTCGGGCGTGCGGATCGAGCCGTGCCAGACGAACGGCGCAACACCGTCGAGCGGACGCGGCGTCGAGGTGAAGCCCTGCAGCGGCGTGCGGAACTTGCCCTGCCAGTTGACGACCTCGTTCTCCCAGAGCTGGCGGACCAGCGCGTAGTTCTCGATCGCCAGGTTCACGCCCTGCCGGATGTCCTGCCCGAACCACGGGTAGACCGGGCCGGTGTTGCCTCGGCCCATCATCAGGTCCATGCGGCCGTCGGAGATCACCTGGAGCATCGCGTACTCCTCGGCGATGCGCACCGGGTCGTTCGTCGTGATGAGGGTCGTCGACGTCGAGAGCGTGATGTGCTTCGTCCGTCCGGCCAGGTAGCCGAGCATCGTCGTCGGCGAGGACGCGACGAACGGCGGGTTGTGGTGCTCACCCGTGGCGAAGACGTCGAGCCCGGCCTGGTCGGCGTGCTCGGCGATCGTCATGATGTCGCGGACGCGCTGCGTGTCGTCCGGAGTGGTCCCCGTGGTCGGGTCGGTCGTGACGTCACTGACCGTGAAGATGCCGAACTGCATGATGCCGCCTTCCGTGAGATCAATGCGTTTGCATCGAACTGCCGGGTACAACGTAGCGCACCACACGGTATTCCCGCGAGCAGCGGGCCCGCCACACGACCGAGCGGCGGGCCCGCCCGCGACCGGGCAGCGGCCCGCTCCTGTCCGCCGAACTGCGGACCGCGGGAGCCCGCCGATCCGCGTAGCGTCGAACCGGAACCCCTCACCAGGTTCGCTGATCAGGACGAGGTTCCACCGTGACGACCATCACCTCGACAGCCGCACTCGTCGACGACGAATGGGTGCTGCGCTGCGTCGACTACCCGGCGATCGAACACCACGGCGCGTGGCTCGACGACGTCGTCGTCCAGCACCGCACGATGGTCCACGACTTCGCGGGCGAGACCCCGCGCATCGAGTTCGTCGTCGGCGACCCCTCGACCGCCTCCCGCATCGCCGCCGTCCGCTGTGCGAGCGAGCGAGCGCGGGCGATGCGCGCCGAGGCCCGGGCGCTCGAGGAGGCCGTCGCCGACGACCGCGACGCCCTGGTCGCACGGCTCACCGAGCTCAACGTCGCGCCGTCCGAGATCGCCGAGATCCTCGGGCTGTCCGTCCGTGCCGTGCGCGACGAGCTCGGTTCCGACGAGGAAGCACGGATCGCCCGGCGGATCCTCCGGACCCTGCACCACGCCGACGAGCCGCAGCCCGCGGAGGGGCAGCGCGACTAGGCGTCGTCCTCGATCACCCTGCCGCGCAGCACCTTCGACTCGCGCCACAGCAGGTACGCGCCCGTCCAGACGAACATGATCGCGACGAGCGCCAGACACGGGAACAGGAACACGAAGTCGAGCGTCGTCCCGATCGGCGGCGCACCCGGCATCGCGGACCGCAGCGCCGGGAACGACAGCAGCGTCGCGCTCAGCCAGATCACGTTCGCGAACTCGAGCCTCCGCCGGAGGATCGCACTGCCGACCGTGACGACCGCCATCAGCGTCGTGAACAGGATCGCGAGGATGTAGAACGACACGATCACGATGCTCAGCGCGTCGCGGTGTCCGTCGATCTGCATCGGGACCAGGGTGCGCCCGTCCTGCTGCTCGGCACCGGAGCGCTCGGCCTGCATGTTCCACGGTCGCGCGGAGTTCGACATGTCGACCTGGAAGGGGACCGCTCGACCGGTGTCGTCGTTCTGCACGCTGAGCTGGAAGTTCGCGAACGGCTGGTCGAACGGGTACGAGGTGTCACCGCGGTCGAGCGTCAACGTCAACGAGGTCGCGTCCACCACGGACTGGCCGGGGAACGTCACGACGCTCGTGGTCACGCCGCCGCTCGACACCTCGATGCGCAACGGCTCCGAGATCTCACCGGCCTTGTCGCCGACGAAGTCCCCGTGCGGGATCGGCAGCACGTTCGCCTGCATCACCCGGTTCGACAGGTCGACGTCCTGCACGCTCATCCGCAGCGACATGGAGTTGCCGGTCCGGTCGTTCGGCCCGGACACCGGCACGGTCGTCGTGGTCTTCAGGGCTCCGGAGAGCCCGATCACGACGTAGTACACCGCCAGCAGCACCACCGCGACCAGCAGGATGATCGGCGCGGGGTTGCGTCGGGTGCGCCGTTCCGGCGGGGCTTCGGTCGTCTGCGTCATCGGTTGCTCCCGGACTGGTCGTCAGGTCGGATCGGACTGGAGGCTGTGGTGCCGCCCGCTGGGTCGGCTCCCGGAGGTGGGCCGGTCGCCACCGGGGCCGTGGGGCTCCCGCCGGTCGCCCGACGGCCCGCCACCGTGGCGGCGAGCGCGAAGAGCAGCATCGCGAGGAGCGGCACCATCGCGCCGGGGAACTCGGTGACGTTGAACGTGGTGATCTGGTCGGCGAGCTGGGACGCCTCGGTCTCGCCCTTCGCGACCGCGGTCGTCACCGTCATCGCGTTGGCCTGCGACGACCGGTTCGACGCCACCTGGATCTGCTGCACGGCGGTGTCCGGAGCGTTCACGGCGTCGGCGAACACCCGGATCGCCACGTCGGCCTGCTCGCCGGGGTCGAGCGGGATCAGGCACGAGAACGTCGTCGTCGCCACCGAGCAGTCGACCGGTTGCTCGTCGACCTCGACGTCGACGTTCCGGTAGACCATGCCGGTGCTCATGCGGGCCGAGAACGTGATCGCCACGGTGGCACCGGAGGCGTTCGGCCCGAGCGTGCCGCGCATGTCGGCTGCCGTGCCGGGCATGATCCGCTGCGTCCCGAACCGCAGGTCCATCGGGAGCGCACCGTTGCTCGTGCCGGCGCCGTTCCCGCCACCCGAGCCGGAGCCGCCGCCACCGGAGCCGCTCCCCGGGGCGCTCGACGGGGCGCTCGACGGAGGGGCCGCTGGTGTGGAGGGCGTTGCCGACCCGGCACCCGCGCCGGCGTTCCCGCCGCTGCCGTCCGCGCCGGACCCGGCGGAGGCGCCGGACCCGCCGGCCCCGCCCGTCGGGGTGGAGCCGCCGCCTGCCGGAGCCGAGGGCGCCCCGGGAACGGGAGCCGAGCCTCCAGGCCGGGTCGTCGGCGGAGCCGGCGTGACCGGTGTCTGCCGGACCGTGAAGTCGAGCGTCGCGCGTTCCGAGGTGATGCCGCCGTACGTCTGCGAGGCGGTGATGTTCACCGCACCGTACGCGAACCGCGGCGACGGCGTGCAGGACCACAGGCCCGCGCTGTCCGCGGTCGCCGTGCACATCGCGGTGGGGCCCTGGAAGACCGTGACCACGGCATCCTCGACCGCCTGTGCGCCGCGGATGACCGGGGTCGCGTTCGTCGTGACCGACCCAGCGGTCGGCGAGGTGAAGACCGGGGCGTTGAGCGGGACGACCTCGAGCGTCGCGGAGGACGCGACCGGGGAGTCCGGGTCGGTGCTCGACACCGTGCTGGTCGCGATCGCGTAGGTCGTGCCGGGAGCCGTTCCCGCCGGCGCTGCCCCCGTGACGGTCACCACGACCGAGGCACCAGGCGCAAGTGTCCCCAGCGCGACCCCGCCGGGCAGCGCCGAACAGTCCACCGCGGCGCCGTCGACCGTGCACACGGTCGCCGGGAAGCCGCCGAGGTCCGCGGTGAAGGTGACGTCCCTCGCCTCGCCGTCGCCCGTGTTGTCGATCGTGATCGTGTGCGTCGCCTCACGGGTCGGCAAGAGCTCGGTCGCGCCGGACTGGGTGATCGAGAACGTTGCCGACGCGAGGACGGTGAAGGTGCTCGTCGCGACCGGGGAGGTCTGGCCGAACCGGTCGGCCTGCGTGGCGGTGACCGTGTGCTGGCCGACGGTGAGCGGCTCGCTCGGAGCCGGGCAGCTCCATGTGGTGGCGGCGTCGGCCGGGATCGTGCACGGGGCCTGGTCGTCGAGCGTGACGGTCGCGGCGTTCCCGGCCGTCTTCGCGCCGGTGATCGTCGGCTGGGTCGCGATGGACTCGCTGCCGGCGGCGGGTGCGGTGATGGTCGGGGCGCCGGGGGCCGCCGGCGCGACGACGGTGATCGAGTACGGTGCCGCTGGATCGACCGGGACGATGGCGGAGCTACCGGTCTTCGTACCGAGCGTTGCGTCCGCGTCGATCACGAGCTGGACGTCGACGGTGTTGGGTGCTCCCCAGAAGAGGTTCCCGCACGCGGCGGACGCGCCGTCTGCGGACGGCGTGCAGGTGAACGGCGCGAGGCCGGTCCCCGGCTTGGTCGCGGCGGCGGTGATGCGGGTCTCCGGTGGCGCGGTGATCGTCCAGTTGCCGGTGCCGCCCGTCTGGTTCTGGACGGTCGCGACCACCTGCGTGCCCGGCACACCGGACGGCACGGGGCCGACCTGGGTCATCGCGCTCGCGGGGGCGCTCGGGATGACCTCGGCTGCGATCGCGAGGACGAATCCGAGCGCAGCGGCGAGCGTCCGCTGGCGGCGACGTGTCGTCCCCGCGGTGTGCTGCGCCCGCATGCTTCCCCTCGTCCGCGGCGGGTCCCGACACCGCTGACGCCGACGACGCTAGTCGGAAAGCGCAGCCGCCAACCGACGCGTTACCGGGCTGTGACACGGCGTGCTCAGACGGGTGCGGGCAACCCCTTGGTGTTCGTCGTGGGGGCGGTGTGGTGCATGCCGTCCGCGAGCCACACCGCGGTCACCGCGAGGAGCACGCTCACCGAGGACGCCATCCGCCCCGCGACGAGCATCGCGTCGTGGTCGTGCCCGCTGCCGTTCGTCACCGCGAGCACGAGCGCGGCGATCCCCACGGCGAGCGTCACCCCCGTCGAGACCAGCAGCACCGCCGTCACCACGCGGCGGGGACCCCTCCGGCCGTCCCGGTCTCCACGCGCACCACGGTCGACGACGGGCCCGACGGCACGGACCAGCCCCACCCAGAACAGGGCGACCGCACATGCGCCGACGATGTCGCTCACCCGGTGCCAGCCGTAGACCACCGTCTGGTTCGCCACGAACACCGCGTACGCGGCTCCGAGGAGCAGCACGATCGGCCGGAACCGACGGGGTGTGACCATCAGGACCGCGAACAACGCCGCCATCGCGATCGTCGCGTGACCGGACGGGTACGAGTTCGGCGTCGTGGACCCGGCGATCTCCGGGCGCACGGCGATACGCTTGAGGAGCGTGGAGGTGCCAGCCGAGGCGAGCACCACCACACCCGCCGCCAGTCCGACGGCGAGCCGCCTCCGTGCGAACGCGACGGCGGCGATCACCACGACGAGCAGCAGGATCACCGGGACCGAGATGACGTTGAGTGCGGTGTCCGACCCGAACAGGTCGGTCTCCCGGACCCCGCCGAGCGCGGAGTCCTCGACCCGTTGCCCGAGCGGCGTCAGCACGGCGACCGCGTAGACGAGAGGCACGATCACGAACCCCAGAGCCGACAGCACAGCCCACCGGAACCGGCGCGAGACGCTCGGTCCGCGCCCGTCGTCGCGCGGATCGGGCGCTGTGCGCTCCGGCGTGCGGGTCACGGGGATCGTCCTCCTCGGGGTCGTCGTCGCGGGCTTGGTGGTGCGCCTCGTCACGGCGCTCCGGACGGGCGGTCGCCGGAGCGGATCGTCGGCCGTCCGATTGGGTCGGTCGGGGTCGGACACGATACCGTTGTCGCGCCGGTCGGAACCTGGGAACCAGGGCCCGATCGGCCTGTTCCGGCAGGCAGTGTCCAGCAGCGCTGGACGCACCGCGCCGCAGGAGTCAGCCACGACGACCCTCGTGGCGCAAGAAGAGGAGACCGAAGTGGCCGTCAAGGAACCGAGCATCATCGCATCGCCGAACCGCGCACTCGCGCTGACGGTCGGTACCCTGCTCGTCATCTGGGGTGTCCTCGGCTTCTTCTTCGCCGGTGACGGTGGCCACGCGTTCTTCGGCGACTCGGGCGGCATGCTCTGGAACGCCTTCCAGGTGAACCCGGCACTCGCGTTCCTGTGGACGATCCTCGCCGCGGCGCTCTTCATCGTCGGACTCGGCAACACGATCGGGTCCCGCAACGTCAACCTCCTCGTGGGCGTCGTGCTGATCGTCCTCGCGGCGTACGGCTTCGTGTTCGTGAACACCTCGGCCAACGTCTTCGCGCTGAACACCGCCGACAACGTCTTCAACGCCATCGTCGGCGTGGTGCTGCTCCTCACCGCGCTCGGCGCCGACAAGCAGAACATCCGCGCGCTGCGCGCCTCGGCTACTGCCTGACGCGTTCCGCGACACCTCGACGCCCGTCTGCCGCTCGGCAGGCGGGCGTCGTCGTGTGTGAGGTGCGGGTGGGGTGGTCGCTGGCACCCGACTCGGAACGACAGACTCGCTGTCGTACGACAACGGTGGTGTCGCCCGTTGCACGCGCAAGCATCCCGACCGACTCGGAACGACAAAATCGCTGTCGTACGACAACGGTGGTGTCGCCCGTTGCACGCGCAACGACCTGCGCAGCGCGAACCCGGACCGCCACGAACCCGGACCACCACGTGCCCGGCGGCGACGTGCTCAGGACCCGGTCGTGTCCTTCGGGGCCTCGAGCTGCGTGGCGACGATGCGCGGGGCCTCTGACATGAAGCGCCGGACGTCGAGGTCCACGATGATGTCCTGCGGGCGCAGCGGCCGGCTCAGGTAGAGCCCGTCGAGCGAGGTCAGCCGCGACAACGCGACGTAGGTCTGCCCAGCGCTGAACACCCGGTTGCCGAGGTCGACCACCGCCCGGTCGTAGGTGCTGCCCTGCGACTTGTGGATGGTGACCGCCCAGGCCAGGCGCAGGGGGAACTGCTGGAACTCCCCGACGGTGTCCTTCTTCAGTTCCTTCTTGTCCGCGTCGTAGGAGTACTTGAACTTCTCCCACACCGACGGCTGCACCTCGAAGGACTCCCCGTCGACGTCGACCCACACGGTGTCGCGGATGGTCTGCACGATGCCGAGCGTGCCGTTCACCCAACGCTGGTCCGGGTCGTTGCGGAGGAACATGACGTGCGCCCCCGGCTTGAGCTCGAGGGCTTCGTCGGCGGGGAAGTTCCGCCCGCCGAAGTCGCCGTTGACGTCCGCCCTGGCCGTCTTCGTGGCGCCGGGCAACCGGTCGAGCGCGGCCTTGTTGATCTTCGCGACGGTGTCGTTCCTGGTCGCGAGCGTGATGGCGTCGTCCGGGGCCGGCCGCGCTCCCGCTTCGTTCAGGCGACCCGCGATGTCCGCCGTGACCCGCCCGTGCCGCACGGCCGTGAGCATCGCGGCGAAGGCGTCGTCCCGCTGCCGGTGCACGGTCGCGAGCTCGATGATGTTGAGCTCGGCTTCGAGCCACACCTTCGCGTCGAAGAACCACAACGACCGGTAGTGGTCCGTGAAGTACGCGCGCTCGTCGGCGTCACCAGGGACCGGGGGCAGCTGGTACGGGTCGCCGAACATGACGACCTGCACCCCGCCGAACGCCTCGAACTGACGCCCGCGGGCCTTGCGGAGCGAGCGGTCCATCGCGTCGAGCAGGTCGGCGTTGACCATCGAGACCTCGTCGATGACCAGGGTGTCCATCGTGTTGAGGAGCTTGCGGGTCTCCGGTCCCTGACGCAGTTCGGCGTCGGCGATGAGCCCGATCGGCAGCCGGAACAACGAGTGGATCGTCTGGCCGCCGACGTTGAGGGCCGCGACACCGGTCGGCGCGCAGATCACGACCTGTTTCTCGGTGTTCCACGCCAGGTGGTTCAGCAGTGTGGACTTGCCCGTACCCGCACGGCCGGTGATGAACACGTGGTCGCGGGTCGACTCGATGTACTCGAAGACGGCCCGCTGCTCGGCGCTGAGCTCGACGCTCACGGGGTGCTCGCCTCGGAGTCCGCGCTGACGTCGTCGAAGTCGTGCTCCGCCGCCTGCACGGAACCGTGTTCCGGACCTCGCGGTTCTGTGTCCACTGCGGGGTGCTGCGGCCGACCAGCACCGCCGGTGCCCCGCCGCACTCGCACGAGCCCGACGACGAGCACCGTCACGAGCAGCAGGACGCCGGCGACGACGAGCACGACACCACCCCGGGCCTGGTCGACCAGGGGGTCAGGGCCCCACGTGCGACCCATCGCACCGAACCACGACGCCTGCAGCAGCCCGAGTGGCCCCTGCATCGCGATGCCGAGCGACACCAGCCCCGCGGCGACGACGACTGCACCGACGGCACGCACCAGGAACGCGGGCCACGACGGCGTCCTCGCACCAGCGGCGATCGGCGTGAGGAGCGTCGGGAGGGCCAGGAGCCCCACGAGCAGGAACACCGTGTCGATCACGGTGCGTCCGGTCGGGTCGCTCGTGGACCAGCGGAGGGCCTGGGTGCCGAAGAAGGCCCACCAGATGCCGGCGAGCAGCAGGAACGCGGGGAACGGTTGCGCGAGGTACCGGACGGCCGGGTGGTCGACGAAGACGTCCGTCCACTCGCGGACACCCGTGCTGTCGTCGTCACGCGGCAGCACTGCGGCGCGGATGAGCTGCACGGGCGCCGCCGCCCAGACGAGCCCGGGCACGACGAGCCCGAGCAGCACGTGCGCGCCGACGTTCGCGGAGACCAGGAAGCGGTCGTAGTCGTGCAGGGAGCCGGACGTCGCGACGACCAGGCACACGATCGCGATCGCGGCGGCCACCGACCGGCGGACCGGCCACGAGACGCCCCGACGGCGCAGGCGGACGACCCCGGCCACGTAGGTCGCCGCGAGCAGGACCGACGCCATCAGCCAGAACAGGTCGATGTTCCAGGACGTCAGCCAGCCCCAGGTTCCCGGGTCGTGCGGGAGGAGGTCGTCGGTGAGGAGCTCCGCCGGGGACGGGTTCGTGGTCTTGCTCAACGCGATCTGGTCGACCGGGGTGGCCGTGCGACCGAGCGCCGCGGCGAACCCGGACGCGACACCCATCACCGCGAGTTCCACGACGACGAGGAGCCAGAACGGGCGCGACCGGGCAGGCGTCGACACGAGCGAGGAGATCGTGCGACGTCGTTGCACCGCGCCGAGCACCCCCATGGCGACGATCGCACCGATCTTCACGAGGATCAGGACGCCGTACGGGGTGAACAGGTTCGACAGCGCGCCGACGCGGATCTGTGCGGAGGCGACGCCGGACACGGCGACGAGCACGAAACACCCGAGCGCGATGCTCGAGTACCGCCCGACGAGCGGAGCCAGACGATCGGCGGGGACGACACCCCGGACGAGGACCAGCATGAGCAGCCCGCCGATCCAGAGCGCCGCACCGACGAGGTGCAGCCCGAGGGCCGTGACGGCGGCGTCGTGGCTGGCCGTGCCGGCGGCGTGCCCCTGCTGCGCCAGTGGGATGAGCCCGATCATCGAGACGCCGGCAGTGAGCGCGACCATGCCACGCGACCGGACGGCGAAGCACAGCACGGTGACCGCGGCGGCGACGAGGACGGTGACCAGCCACGCGAGGCCGAGGTCCGTACCGGTGAGGAAGACCCCCATCGACTGCCCGAACTGCTCGTCGAGGCTGACCTTCGACCCGGCGACGCTCAGGAAGGTGAAGAAGGTGGTGACGGCCGAGGCGACCGTCCAGACGCCGGCCGAGGCGGCGGCGACGTCGATCGCCCGGTTCCACTCGGGGGCGGTGCGCGAGAGGCCGACGGTGGCGAGGGCGAGTCCGCCGATCGTGGCGGCGGCGGACAGGTCGACGAAGACCCGGGCGATCGGGAGCCCGAACCGCACGACGGCACCGGGGTCGGCGATGAGCGCGGCGTTCGCTCCCCCGCCGATCACGAGCGCGACGAGGACCGCGACGAACGCGACCAGCACGAGCACGGCTGGGCCGCTGACACGTGCGATCCGGTTCACCAGGACAGCCTACGGGCGTGCCAGACCCCCAGCAGAATCGCCGGTGGCAGATGTGGAGAACGAACGACGAAGGGGACGGCGAAACGCCGTCCCCTTCGTGCCGGAGCAGTCTTACTTGACCGCAGCCTTGAGCTTCGAGCCGGCGCTGACCTTGACCGAGTCGCTCGCGGCGATCTCGATGGCCTCACCCGTCTGCGGGTTGCGGCCGGTGCGGGCGGCACGGTGCGTCTTCTCGAAGGCGATCCAACCGGGGATCGTGACCTTCGTGCCGTCGGCGACGGAGCCCGAGACGACGCTGAAGAGTGCGTCGACGACGCCGTTGACGGTGGCCTGGCTCTGGCCGGACTCGGCGGCGACGGCCGCGACGAGCTCGGTGCGGTTCAGTGACTTGTCAGCCATTGGATGTCCTCCTCGGACTTCTTGCGTATCGGTCGGACGCACGTGGCGTCCGTTGCCCCGGGCGGTTGCCCGGTGCTTCGGACCAGCGGGCCGGAGCCCGGCGGAACCGGAGTTGAAACTACCAGCAGGGTGAGACGAAACCTGCCGACTCGCCCGGATTTCCGGGGTTGTTGAGGTGCTGGAGTGACAGATGTGACGAATGTGACGAACTTGTCCCCCGAGAGCGAATCGAGTCCACCCGCGGACGACGAACGCCCCGCCACCGGTGAGGGTGACGGGGCGTTCGGGAAGCGAGTGCTTACCAGGAGCTCTTCGTGATGCCGGGGAGCTCGCCACGGTGGGCCATGTCGCGGAAGCGGACACGGCTGATGCCGAACTCACCGAGGTGGCCACGGGGGCGGCCGTCGATGGCGTCGCGGTTGCGGTAGCGGATCGGCGAGGCGTCGCGGGGGAGCTTCTGCAGCCCCACGCGAGCGGCCTCACGCGACTCGTCCGTGCCGTTCGGGTCCACGAGGGCCTTCTTCAGCTCGAGACGACGGTCGGCGTAGCGCGCGATGATCTCGGCGCGCTGGTTGTTCTTCGCGATCTTGCTCTTCTTCGCCATGCTTAGCGCTCCTCACGGAAGTCGACGTGCTTGCGGACCACCGGGTCGTACTTCTTCAGCACGAGACGGTCCGGGTTGTTGCGACGGTTCTTCTTGGTCACGTAGGTGAACCCGGTGCCCGCCGTGGAGCGGAGCTTGATGATCGGACGAACGTCCTGACCCTTCTTGGCCATCAGATCTTCTCCCCACGGGCGAGGAGGTCCTTGACGACGGACTCGATGCCGCGTGCGTCGATGACCTTGATGCCCTTTGCGCTGAGCGTGAGCGTGACGTTACGACGAAGCGAGGGCACGTAGTACGTCTTCTTCTGCACGTTCGGGTCGAAGCGGCGCTTCGTCCGGCGGTGCGAGTGCGAGATGTTGTGTCCGAAGCCGGGGGTGGCTCCGGTCACCTGGCACACTGCTGCCATGGTTTCCTCCTGTTGAGTACCGTGCGGCCGATCGGCCACACCCAAGGTCACTTGCCTGGCACGCACGCGCGTCGCCACCGACGGTGGTTCTGCGAGGGGGGTGTGCGTGCCGCCCGATCCGGCCGCGGCGTTCGCGACGGCAGGAGGGCTGAACAACTGGGCCCGCGCAGGCGCGGACCAGCCATCCACATTACGGGACGGCCGGGCGTGTCGCAAGTCGGCCGCCGGTCTGGAGGCCCGGGCCGGCCCCGCAACGCGACCGCGGCCCTGCAGGTGGTCACGTCCACGGGCCGCGCCTGCGTCGCGGACGGAGGCACGGCCTCCCGTTCGGCTACGGACCGTCCGTGGGTTTCGGTGCCAACGCGTGGACCAGCAACTCGCCGAGCCGCCTCGGCGCCGTGAACATCGGCCAGTGGCCGGTGTCGAGACCGACGATGGTGAGTTCCTCGGTCGCGACGAGCTCGGCCGCCCACGCCTGGTGGTCGGCGACCATGGCGGCGAGCTCCTCGGGTCGGATCTCACACGTGACGACCGTCGCCGGGATCGTGTGCCGTGCGGCGTCGTCGTAGTGGAACCGGTCGACGGGCAGTCGAGCGGGCTCCGGGATCGCACGGTGCTCGAAGGCGGCGCGGAGTTCCGGCGTCATCCCCCGCAGGGTCGCCGGCTCCCAGAAGTCCCACGGCGGCAGCGGCACGACGCCGTCCACGACCGGCAGCTCGTCGTTGACGCAGCCGCCGGACGGACCGGGGAAGGTGTCGACGTAGAGCAGGTGCCCGACGAGCGACGGACGTTGGTCTGCGGCCATGTACGCGATCGGCCCGGCGCCGGAGTGCCCGGCGAGCGCGACCGGTTCGTCCGCGGTCGCGACGTCGTCGAGTCGCTCGACGATCGCCGCCACCTGCTCGTCGAGCGTGTCCCCGTCGCGGGTGAGGGCCTCGACGGAGTGACCGGCCTCGCGGAGGACGGGCAGCACCTCGTCCCACGCGTCCGCTTCGAGCCAGAAGCCCGGCACCAGGATCACGTGCATGGCGTGGACGCTACGCGGACGCGTTGCCGCGTGCTGCCGTGCACGCTGCGCATTCGCCGAAGATGTCGACCACGTGACTGGCGTTCGTGAAGCCGTGCTCAGCGGCGACCTGCTTCGCCCACTGCTCGACCGGGTCGGCCTGGATCTCGACCGTCCGACCGCAGTTCCGGCAGATCAGGTGGTGGTGGTGCTTGTCCGTCGTGCACGCCCGGTACAACGACTCGCCGTCCTGCTGGAGCGAGTCGGCGTCCCCCTCGGTCGCGAGGTCCGCGAGGGCCCGGTAGACCGTGGCCAGGCCGATCGTCGAGCCGCCTTCGCGGAGGTGCGCGTGCAGCGCCTGTGCGCTGACGAACCCCTCGGTGGAGTCGAGCGCGCCGCGGACGGCTTCGCGCTGCCAGGTGTTGCGCTTGGGCTTCTGGACGGCGTTCACGCGTTCACTCCTTCCGTGCGACGCGACGGCGCCGCGGTCGTGTCGTGTTCGTCGCGGACCGCGACCCGGTCGCGACCACGTCGTTCCTTCCGGGCACCGACGATCCGGCACACCACCCAGATGGCGAACGAGATCGACGTCACGTACGGGCTGATCGGCAGACCGCCGCCGAGTGCCAGCAGGATGCCACCGACGACCGACACGACCGCGAACACCATGCTCAGCACGGGGACCAGGACGGGGTGCACCGTCAGCCGGAGTGCCGCGGCAGCCGGTGTGACGAGCAACGAGAGCACGAGCAACGCGCCGACGATCTGCACGGAGACCGCGGTCGCGAGCCCGAGCAGCAGCATGAAGACGAGCGCCAGGGTGCGGACGGGGACACCGGCGGCCGCTGCGACGTCCGGGTCGACGGACGCGAACATCAACGGGCGCCAGATGACCAGCAGGGCGATGACGACGATCGCGCTGATCACGATGAGCGACTGCAGCTGGGGCTGGTCCACCGAGACGATCTGCCCGGTGAGCAGCCCGAACTTGTTGGCGGCACGGCCCTTGTAGAGCGCCAGGCAGAGGATCCCGAGGCCGAGCCCGAACGGCATCAGCACGGCGATGATCGAGTTGCGGTCGCGCGCCCGGGAGCCGAGCAGCCCGATGAGGAGCGCCGCGATGACCGACCCGACGAGCGAGCCCGTCACGACGTTCACCCCGAGCAGCAGGGACGCACTGGCGCCGGCGAACGAGAGCTCGCTGATGCCGTGCACCGCGAACGGCATGTTCCGCGCGACCACGAACGGGCCGATGAGTCCGCCGACGACGCCGAGCACCGCACCCGCGATGATCGAGTTCTGCACGAGCGCGAGGAGCTCGCCGTAGTCCTGGAACGAGAAGATCGTCGACCAGACGTCCATCAGATCCGCCCTTCGTCCGGCGCCGCAGCGTGCGGGTCCGGGTCGCAGTGGTGGTCGTGGGCGTCGTTCGCGCCGACGATCACGATGCGCCCCATCGTCCGGACGACGTCGACGGGGGTGCCGTACAGGTCGCTCAGCACGTCGGCGCGGAGCACCTCGTCCGGCGATCCGATGCGGAACCGACCGCCGGCGATGTAGAGCACCCGGTCGACCACGTCGAGGATCGGGTTCACGTCGTGCGTGACGAACAGCACCGCGGCGCCCCGCTGGCGGCGCTGCCGATCGATGAGTTCGGTGACACCGCGCTGGTGGCGCAGGTCGAGGGAGATGAGGGGTTCGTCGCAGAGGAGCAGTGCGGGGTCGGCGGCGATGGCCTGCCCCACCCGGGTGCGCTGCTGCTCGCCGCCGGACAGTTCGGCGACGGGTGCGTCCGCGAACGCGGTGGCGCCGACCTCGTCGATGATCCGGTCGATCCGTTCCCGCTCGGCCTTCCGCTCCGGCCGGATGCCCCAGCGGGACCCGGTGACGCCCTGCGCGATCATGTCCCGGGCGCGGAGCGGTGTACCGGAATCCATCAGCCGCTGCTGCGGGATGTAGCCGATCTTCCGGTGCCCGCGGCGGACGGGCTGGCCGAGGAACGACATCGTGCCACTGGTCAGCCGCTGCTGCCCGAGCACGGTCTTCAGCAGGCTCGTCTTGCCGGCACCGTTCGGGCCGAGGACCGCGAGGAACTCCCCCGGCGCGACGTCGAGGTCGAGGCCGTCCCAGAGCTTGCGGGTGCCGTAGGACAGGCCGGCGTCGCGGAGCGCGAGCACGGCGGAACCGCCACTGCGCTCGGCAGTGGCGGTTCGCGGGTCCTGTCGGGGCTGGGACCGGTCCTGTCGGGGCTGGACTGCTGTCACTTCGCCAGCGCCGCCTGCACCGCGTCGATGTTCGCCTGCTGCCACGAGACGTAATTCTTCCCCTTCGGGAGCGTCTCCGTGACACCGACCACGGGCACACCGTTGTCCTCTGCGGCCTTCTTGACCTGTTCGGTCTCCGGGCTCGAGGTCTGCTCGTTGTACGCGAGCAGCTTCGCGGTGTGGCTCGAGTAGAGCTTCAGCGTGTCGTTGAGCGCTGCCGGCGGGACGTCGTCGCCCTCCTCGATCGCCTCGGAGAAGTCGTCCGGCGTGACGTTGTCGAGGCCGATCGCGTCGAACAGGTACCCGGGGACCGGCTCGGTGTACGTCACCTTCTCGCCGTCGTACTGCTTCTTGAGGTCGGCGGTCTGCGACTCGAGGTCCTCGAGCTTCGACGTGAGCGCCTCGGCGTTCTTCTCGAAGGTCGCCTTGTCCGCGCTGTCGAGCGTGCCGAGCCGCTTCGACACGTCGGCGACGAACTTGACCATCGTCGGGTAGCTGTAGAACACGTGCTCGTTGAACTCCGCGTCGCCGCCCTTGTCGAGGCCGGAGAGCTTCACGACGTTGATCGTGTCGGCCTTGGTCTTCGAGGAGTCCGACAGCGTCGTCATGAAGTCGTCGTACCCGCCGCCGTTCTCGATGAGGAGGTCGGCCTTCGACACCGCGAGCTGCGTCTTGGCGCTGGACTCGAACGAGTGCGGGTCCTGCGAGGGGTCGTTCAGGATGCTCGTGACGTCGACGTGGTCACCCCCGATGGTCTCGACGAGGGAGCCGTAGACGTTCGTGGAGGCGACGACCTTGATCGTGTCGTCACCGCTGTCGTTCGTGGACGCGGAGGAGGTCGCGCAGCCGGTCAGGGCGAGCGCGGCGGCGCCGGCGACGAGCGGCAGGGCGAGGAGGCGGTTGTGCATGTCGTCCACGCTAGCCGTTGTTGATAACGATTGTCAAAACCGGTATCACCGTTGCGGTCTCCGCGTCGGGGGGTCGATTCGCGCGTGGGAGGTCGTTTCGCGCGTAGCAGGCTTGAAGTTCCGGCCACCCACGCGCGATTCCGCTTTCCACTCCGGTCGCGATGGGAAGGAACGTGCTGGAGACGGACAGGAGGCACGGTGCCAGCTGGCACCGTGCCTCCTGTCCGACCGGTGGTCGCGTCCTACGCCTTGGTGGCCGCCTCGATCGTGTTCTCGGCGATCGTGTCCTCCTCGCGGCCGGGGGTCCGGAGGTTCCACTTCCTGATCACCCAGCCGAAGAGGAAGTAGTAGATCACCGCGTAGCCGAGGCCGATCGGGATGAGCCAGATCGCCCCGTCCGCCTTGCCGAAGTTGAGCACGTAGTCGATCGCACCGGCCGAGAACGAGAACCCGTCGTGGATCCCGAGCGCGTTCACGAGCGCCAGCGACGTACCCGTGAGCACCGCGTGGATGATGTACAGCGGGAACGCCACGAACATGAACGAGTACTCGAGCGGCTCGGTGATGCCCGTCACGAACGAGGTCAGCGCGGCGGAGAGCATGATGCCGCCGACGAGCTTGCGGTTCTGCGGCTTGGCGTTGCGCCAGATCGCGAGCGCACCGGCCGGCAGCGCGAACATCATGATCGGGAAGAAGCCGGTCTGGAAGATGCCGGCGGTCGGGTCGCCCGCGAGGAAGCGCGCGATGTCACCGTGGTAGGTCACGCCACCGGTCGTGAAGCTGCCGAGCTGGAACCACGGGAAGAAGTTGAGCAGCTGGTGCAGGCCGATCGGGATGAGCATGCGGTTGACGAACCCGAAGATGCCACCACCGATGACGGCGTTGTCCGCGACGGCCTGGCCGGCTGCGGTCAGCGCGATGTCGAAGTAGCGGTACACGAAGGACATGAGCACGGCGATGATCAGACCGGCGACCGCGGTCAGGATCGGCACGAGGCGACGACCGGAGAAGAACCCGAGGAAGTCGGGCATCTTCGTGCGGTGGAACTTCTGCCAGAGCCACGCGGAGACGAGACCCATCACGATGCCGCCGAGGACGCCGAAGTTGATCGTCGCCTGAGCGCCGTTGGCGTCCTTCACCCCGGCGAGCACGATCGGCGACATCGCCGCGAAGACCTGGTACATGACCATGTAGCCGACGACCGCGGCGAGCGCCGTGGTGCCGTCGGACTTCTTCGCCCAGCCGATCGCGATGCCGACCGCGAAGAGCAGCGGCAGCCAGGTGAACACACCGTTGCCGGCGGCCGCGATGATCGTGGCGCCCTTCTCGAAGCCGGGGATGGCACCGAGCATGTCGGACTGGCCGAGTCGGAGCAGGATGCCCGCGGCGGGCATGACCGCGATGGGGAGCAGCAGACTCCGGCCGAGCCGCTGGGCGTTGGCGAAGAGCTTGCTCTGCTTCTTCGGCGTCTTCTTCTCCGGCACATCCGTGGCAGCAGTCGTGCTCATCGGAGTTCCTCTCGTCATTGGGTGGAGCTGGTCGGGGTGAGTTGAGTCGCGCAGCCGGCGCAGGTAACCTCGGCGGTATCGCCAGGCCCGGTCCTGTCCGGTCATGACCAGTACGTAGTGTCGATGACCGCGCACGGCATGTCAACCTGGACGCGCACCCTTAACGAGGAGGAAACAGATGGCCGACATCAAGGCTGCCGAGATCATCGCCGCGCTCGGCGGTGCCGACAACATCGAAGAGGTCGAGGGCTGCATCACGCGCCTCCGCGTCGAGGTCGAGGACGGTGACCTCGTCGACAAGGGCGCGCTCCAGGCCGCCGGCGCCCAGGCCGTCGTCGGTGGTGGCACCGGCTGGCAGGTCATCGTCGGTCCGATCGCCGACAACCTCGCGCAGGACATCCAGGACGAGCTGTGACCGCAGTCCTGACGCCGTTCGCCGGGCCGGTCGTCGCACTCGCCGACGTGCCGGACCCGGTGTTCGCCGGGCAGCTCGTCGGTGCCGGTGTCGCGGTGGACCCGACCGGTGTCGAGGGCACGGTCACCGCGGTCGCACCCGTCGACGGCACCATCGTGAAGCTGCACCCGCACGCCTTCGCGCTGCAGGGCACTGCGGGGACGGACGTGCTCGTGCACGTCGGCATCGACACCGTGAAGATGTCGGGCGAGGGCTTCGAGCTCGTCGCGGCCGAGGGTGACACCGTCGCCGCCGGGGACCCCGTCGTCCGCTTCACTCCGGCGACGATCACCGCGGCCGGCTACTCCCCCGTGTGCCCCGTCGTCGTGCTCGGCTCCGCGCCGGACTCGATCGCGCAGGGCGCCGTCGGCACCACGGTCACCGCGGGCGACACCCTCTTCGAGGCCTGACCCCCGCCGGGACCCCTTCGCCAAAGCGACAGTTCGCCGCCGAGCCCGCACGACCCCTTCGCGAAAGCGACAGTCTGCCGCCGATGTTCCGCGGCAGACTGTCGCTTTCGCGGTCCGGGCGAACGCGGGCAGCGAGCGCGGGCAGCGGGCAGCGGGCAGCGGGCAGCGCCGCGCTACACGACGGACTGCGTCGCGGTGACCTCCATCTGCACGCGGTAGCGGTCCGACCGGTACCAGCTCATCGCGTGCTCGACCGGGCGGTCCCGCGAGTACGACACCCGGTCGAACTCGAGCACGGGCGCGCCGGTCTTCGTGCCGAGCAGCGTGGCGACGTCGTCCGCTGCCGGCTTCGCCGCGACCGTCTGCTGCGCGCGGTCGATCGGCAGGCCGTACTCGTTCGCGACGATCGAGTACACCGACCCGGACAGGTCGTGCTCGAGCAGCCCGGGGAACGCCCCCGCGGAGAGCCAGGCGTCGTCGATGGACACCGGCGCCCCGTCCGCCATGCGCAGGCGCTTCACGTGGTACGCCGTGTCGGTCTCACCCAGACGGAGCGCAGCGGCGGTGTCGGCCGGCGGCACACGTTCTTCGCGGACCAGCACGACCGTCGTCGGTACGTGCCCCATCGCCCGCATCTCCTCGGTGAACGACGCCAGGTGCAGCGTCGACTGCACGGGCCGGTGTGCCACGAAGGTGCCCTTGCCGCGGACCCGTTCCAGGTAGCCCTCGTTGACGAGCTGCCCGAGGGCCTCGCGCACGGTGATCCGGGAGACGCCGTACTCCGCGATGAGCTGGCGTTCGGACGGGATCGCCGCACCGGGAGCCAGTCGCACCGTCGCGAGTTCGAGGAGGATGCGCCGGAGCTGCTGGTGCTTGGGCTCGGCTCCTTCGGTGATGCGGGTCGTCATCGGCTCCTCGTGCTCCATCGCGGTGGTTCGGCAGCTGGTCATGGGCGGACATGACCAGTTTTCATCACACTAGCGAGTCGCGACCGCCCAGTCGATGTGCATGACAGAACGCGACATGTGGACGGATTCTCACCGATCCCCGAGGGGGCCCTCTGGGACGCTCCATCGGAAGCTGCCAGGATGTCGCCGTGACATCCGTGGTGATCATCGACGACGAGGGGCTCGTCCGCTACGGCTTCGGGCTCATCCTCGGGGCCGCCGACGACATCGAGGTCGTGGCGAGCGGCAACGACACCGACGCCTTGTCGATCGTCGCCGAGCACCACCCCGACGTCGTCCTGCTCGACGTCCGGATGCCCCGGATCAGCGGCCTCGACCTGCTCGCCGGGATCACGGCGATGCCGGACCCCCCTGCGGTCGCGATGCTCACGACCTTCGACGCCGCGGAGCACCTGGGCCGCGCGATGGAGCTCGGCGCAGCGGGCTTCCTGCTCAAGGACACCGACCCCGAGCACCTCGCGCAGTACGTCCGCGTGCTCGCCGCCGGTGGCGTGGTGCTCGCCCCGGGGCTCGACCGGACCCGGCTCTTCGCGCAGACGTCCGAACCGGTCGCCTCGCCGCCGCTCTCCGATCGTGGGCACGAGGTGCTCCGGCTCCTCGCCGACGGCGCGAGCAACCCGGAGATCGCCGCCCACCTGGGCGTGAGCACCGGCACCGTCAAGGAGGACGTCCGCGGCCTCCTCGCCGCCTTCGGCGTCACGAGCCGCGTCCAGCTCGCGCTCCGCGCCGCAGCCGCTGGCCTGCTCACGTGAGCGCACGGCGGATCCGGCGGCTCGCCAAGGCGACCGACGGGAGGCTCGACACGGCAGTCGACGCCGGCCTGCGCTGGGTGCGCACGCACCGGGCACCGTGGTGGCTGGTCGACGCGTTCTTCGTCGCCGCCGCCGTCGCGGACGCCGTGCTCGACATCTCGGGGGCGACGCAGTTCGAGACCGCGATGTCCCTGGTGGCCGCCGCAGCGCTGCTCCTCCGGCGCCGGCTCCCCGTCACCGCGTTCGCGCTGACCCTTCCCGGGCTCTTCATCGGCTCGGCGGTGGTCGCCTCAGCGGTGGCGCTGTTCACGATCGGCGCGCGCACCCAGCGGCGGTGGGTGATGCTCCTCGCCGCGGTCGTCGAGTTCGTCGGCTTCAGCGGGTTCGTCGGCCCGCCGCAGACGCTGGACGACATCGTCGTGTCCATCATCTACGCGCTCATCTTCGCGCTCGGCCCGATCTCGATCGGGCTCCTGGTGCAGACCCGCGCCAGCCTCACCGAGCGCCTGGTGGAACGCGACGCCGCCCGGGCGGACGAACGCCGGCAGGCGGCAGCCGTGGCGCTGTCGCGGGAACGTGCGCTGCTCGCGCGGGAGATGCACGACGTCGTCTCGCACCAGGTCACGCTCATCGCGGTCCAGGCGGGCGGGATGCAGATGGCGGGCAGGGACGAGGCCGAGCGCGGGTTCGCACGGACGATCCGGCAGCTGTGCGTCGTGACCCTGCAGGAACTGCGCGAGATGGTCCAGGTCCTGCGCGCATCGGGTGGCACGGACCGCGAGATCGCTCCGCAGCCGGTGCTCGCCGACCTGCAGCGACTCATCGACGACTCCGGACTGGACACCCGCACGGACGTCGTCCTGCCGGAGACCCTCGGGCAGCCGGTCCAGCGCGCCGTGTACCGCTTCGTGCAGGAGGCCCTGACCAACGTCCGGAAGCACGCCCCCGACGCCGCCGTCCACATCACCGGGCTCGTCGAGGACGGTGACGTGGACGTCCGCGTGTCCAACGGGCCGGCACGGGGCGCACGGCTCGAGCTCCCCGGATCCGGCCTCGGACTGATCGGGCTCGGCGAGCGTGCGTCGTTGCTCGGGGGCTCGCTCGAGAGCGGTCCGACCGACGACGGCGGGTTCGCACTGCACCTCCGGCTGCCCGTCGAGCACCTGCCCCCCGCCCCGGCCGCCTGATCCGACGGCCAGCCCGGGATGGCCGACCGGCCAGCGCGGTTCAGCCCGCGGGTCGATGTCCCCTGCGCGCCGATCCGCTGTGATGCAAGGGTGCGCATCACTCCCTTCGTCGCTCGGCTCCGTCAGTACCCGGTGACCGTCGTCGTCACGGCCGTGACCGTCGCGCTCGTCGCCGCCGCACGGCTGAACGGGTCCGAGCCGGACTTCCCGCACCACCCGCCCGTCGCGTGCGTCGCGTTGCTCGCCCTGCTCGTCGCGACGGCGGTGTCCGAGCGCGCGATCGGATCGGTCCGGACGATCGTCGTGGGACTCGTGGTCCCGACCGTCGCGATCCTCCTCACCCGTGTCGCGGTCACGGTCGGCGCCGCCCTCGGTGAAGCCCACGCCGAGGTCGCCCACGGGCAGCAGCTCATGGCGCCGAGCACCGTCGCGGTGGCGCTCTTCGCCGCGTCCTCCGCTGCGCTGCCCACGCAGCGCCGCTGGCGCGTCCGCACCGTCCTCTGGACGGTGACCGTCACCCTGCTGCTCTTCGCGGGCCACGGGTCGGACGTGGCCCGTGCCCTGGCCGCGCTGCTCGGGGTGGCGAGCGGCGCGCTCGTGCTGGGCCGAGCCTCCCGTCCGGCCCGTCGTGACCCGCTGTCGGTCCGCCCCGTCGTCACGGCCGCGCTCGCGGCCCTCGGCTCCGGATCGCTCGTGACGCTCGTCGTCCCCGATCCGGACGGCGTCCTCTCGCCGTTCGCCGACGCGATGACCGACCGGGCCGTCGTGCTGGTCGGTGCGCTCCTGCTGCTCGCGGCCTGGCTCGTGTCGCACGGCCGGCGGGCCGGTGTCGTCGTGGCGGTGACCGTGCTCGTGGTCGTCACCGCCGTGCTGGCGGACGCGTTCGTCATCGAACCGATGACCGCCGACGCGCTGCAGTGGCAGGGCCTCGGGCTCGACGAGATCGAGTGGCAGATCACGCTCATCGGTGCGTGGGTCGTCCCGGCCGGGGTGCTCCTCGCCGTCCTGCTGCTCCGCGACCGCCTGGTCCGGGGACGGTTCCGTGCGGCGACCAGCACGACCGACCTCGTGGCGATGCTCCGCGACGGCGACGCCGGGACCCTCGGGCACATGGGGACCTGGCGGGGCAACGCCGTCTGGTCGCACCCCGAGGGGCTCGGCGCCGTGGCCTACCGGGTCCGCGGGGACGTCGCACTCACCGTCTCCGACCCGGTGTGCTGTGCCGACGACCGTGCCGCGGTGATCGCGGGGTTCGTCGTGCACTGCGACCAGAACGGCTGGACGCCGGCGTTCACGAGCGTGCACGCACCGGTGCGGGAGGTCCTGGCCGCCGAGGGTTGGACCGCGCTGCCCGTCGGCGTCGAAGCCGTGCTCGACGTCACCACGTTCGACCTGCGCGGGAAGCGCCGCCAGGACCTGCGCACCGCGTCGAACCGCGCCGATCGCGAGGGTGTGCGTGACGAGTGGACGCGCCTCGAAGCGCTCGGCGCCGAGCAGCGCGCACAGGTCGAGGCGATCTGCACCCGTTGGGCTGCCGATCGTCGTCTGCCGGAGATGGGGTTCACGCTCGGCGGGTTCCGGGAGCTCGATGACCCGGACGTCCGTCTCGCGCTCGCCGTCGACGCCGAGGAGCGGGTCGTCGCGGTGACGAGCTGGCTGCCGGTGTACGCGCACGGGACGCTCATCGGCTACACGCTCGACGTGATGCGTCGCGGGGAGTCCGGGATGCCCGGCGTGATCGAGTTCCTGATCGCCAGGACCGCCCTGCGCTCCCGTGAGGCCGGGCTGACCATGCTGAGCCTCTCCGGTACGCCGCTCGCCGCGCACGACCCGACGGCGCGCGGGGTGCTCGACCGGGGTTCGCTGCTCGTCTCGCGGGTCCTCGAGCCGGTCTACGGGTTCCGCTCGCTCCAGCGCTTCAAGGAGAAGTTCGGCGCAGCGCACGAGCCCCTGTGGCTGGTCGTCCTCACGCCCCTGCACGTCCCGCGGGTGGCACGGGCGCTCGCGAGTGCGTACGTCCCCGGGTTCCGCCCGCGGCACCTGCTCGAACTCGGCCGAGCACACCGCGCGGCGGCCGGAGCACGCTCGTGACGGACCCGTTCCACTGGGTGATGGGCACGCGGCTGCAGGTACTCACGAAGCTCGTGCCGGCCGACGTCGTGTTCGTCGTGCTCGTCCTGCTCGTGACGTTGCCGGCGTTCCGGTCGACCGGGCGCGACGGAGGCCCCCGGAGCCGGTGGCCAGACCGCGCTGCCTGGCGCCGGACCGGGATCCGTGCGCTCGGCGCCGTCGGCGGTGGGCTCGTCGGGCTCCTCGCCTGCTGGGTGGTCGGCGACCTGCTCAACGCCTTCGACGTGCGGTTGACCGACGTGACGCGGATGTGGGTGGCGTTCGCGTTCGCCGGGCTCGGGCTGGCCGCCGTCGGTCTCGTGCAGGGCGGACGGGTCCGACGCGTCCTCGCGGTGGTGCTCGTCCCCCTCGCACTCCTCGTGCCCGCGCTCGGCGTGAACGTCGACTACGCCGCGTACCCGACGCTGAACGCGCTCGTCCAGACCGATCCGTTCCCGGCGCTCGACCTGGGTGCCGAGACCGGCGCTGTCGGGGCGGCGGCCGGCGCCGGCGCGGCCGGGTCCGCCGGTGCCGGCGCGGCCGGTGCGGCTGGCGCTTGGGCTCCGCCCGCGACGATGCCCGCCACCGGCCTGGTCGGCACCGTGCGGCTCCCCGGCCGGGAGTCCGGCTTCCCCGCCCGCCCCGCAGTCGTGTACCTGCCGCCGGCGGCCCGCACGGCCGACCCGCCGCCACTGCCCGTCATCGTGTCCCTGTCCGGCCAGCCGGGCTCACCGAGTGACATGTTCACCGTCGGCGGCCTCGCGACCACACTGGACGCCTACGCAGCCGCCCACCACGGGATCGCGCCGATCGTCGTGTCGGCCGACCAGCTCGCCGTCCCCGGGCACAACACGATGTGCGTGGACTCGACCATCGGGAACGCCGCGACCTACATCACGCGGGACGTCCCCGACTGGATCACGTCGCACCTCCGCGTCACGACCGACCGCCGCGGGTGGGGGCTCGTCGGGTTCTCGCAGGGGGCGACCTGTGCCATGCAGTTCCTCGCCGGGCACCCCGACCAGTTCAGCGCGGCGCTCGCGATCTCCAGCGAACCGCAGCCGATCGACCGCTCACCGCAGAACAGCGCGGACGAGGCGTTCGGCGGTTCCCTGAGCCGCTGGCGAGCCGCCGCACCGGGGGCGCTGATGGCCGCGAACCGGCCGTACCCGGACACGTCGGTGTGGCTGACCGCAGGGTCCACGGACGGCGAGTTCGTCCGGTCCGCCCAGCACCTCGGGTCGGCGGCGCGGGCGGCCGGGATCCGCACGACGGTGGCATCGGCACCGGGCAGCGGCCACGACTGGAACACCGTGCAGTGGTCCGTGTCGAACGAGCTCCCGCACGAGGCGGACGTCCTGCTCACCGCTCCCGGCGTGGTGCACGGATGAACGACCGCTCGGCGATCACGGCGATGCGCGTGGCCGTGTTGGGGGTCGCGGTGTTCGTCGCGGTCGTCGTGCTGACCTGCTGCTCGGCGGAGTGGGCCCTCGGCAGCGTGCTGCTCGTGCTCGCCACCGTCGCCGGCGCGTTCATCGTCACGCTCGGCCCAGGACGACGCTGACGCGGGCCGGGCCCCGAGCGCCGGCGCCGGCGCCGGAACGATCGACTGCGCAGACAACGGGTCCAGTCCGCCCGGCATCGGCCCACTTCTGCGCACTCGATCACTGGACCGACGAGCGATTCCCCGGGCGACGCTGACGCGGGCCGTCAGGCGTTCGCGACGAGCCAGTCGTACTGGGCGTCGGTCAGCGCACGATCGGCCCAGACCTGCCGCTCGACACCGCTCGGCGTCGGCGCGGCGGTGGTGCCCTGCCAGACGAGTGACAGCCCGGCGCGGGCGAGCACCGTCGCCGAGGCGGGGTTGTTCGTCAGCACCCGTCCAGTGATCGGCGTTCCCGGGGCCGTCTCGAGCGCAGCCCTGACGGCCGCCTGGGCGATCTCGGTCGCGTAGCCGTTCCCCCACGCGCTCGGTGCGAGGCGGTACCCGAGGTTCCACACCCCGCCGGCGGTCATGTCCACGCCGCCCACCCCGATCACCACGCCGTCGTGCCGGATCGTCCACGACCCGAGCCCGTGCCGGACCCGGCCGCCGATCTTCCGCTGGACGAGGTCCTGCGTCTGCTCGCGCGACACGTGTCGACCAGAAGGCAGGTGGGTCCAGGTCCGGGCATCGGAGTAGATCGCGTGCACGGCGTCGATGTCCGCCGGTGTCACGGGGGTCAGGACGAGGCGATCCGTTCGGATCTCCTGCGGGGCGCTCAGGAGCTGGTGGACCATGTGTCGATCATCGCCCCGACCACCGACATCCGCGTGAACACCACGCCAACAACAGCTCAGTCGAGCAGGAGCGCCGGCTCCTCGAGCACCGAGGCCACGTCGTGCACGAACCGCGACGCGACGTCGCCGTCCACCACGCGGTGGTCGAACGAGGCACCGATCGTGGTCACCATGCGCGAGCGGACCTCGCCGTCGACGACCCACGGCTTCGGCTTGATCGTGCCCATCGCGACGATGGCGACCTGCCCCGGGTTGAGGATCGGCGTGCCGGTGTCCATGCCGAACACCCCGATGTTCGTCACGGTGATCGTGCCGTCGGCCATCTCGGCCGGGCTGGTCTTGCCGTCACGCGCCGTGAGCGTCATCTGCTCGAGCGCCTTCGCGAGCTCGAGGAGCGACATGTCCTGCGCGTCCTTGATGTTCGGCACGATGAGCCCGCGGGGGGTCGCCGCCGCGATGCCGAGGTTCACGAAGTGGTGCACGATGATCTCGCGGTCGGTCCACGACGAGTTGACCGAGCGGTTGCGGCGCACGGCCCAGATCACGGCCTTCGCCATGATGAGCAGCGGCGACACCTTGACCCCGGCGAACGTCGGCGAGGACTTCAGCCGCTTGACGAACTCCATGGTGCGGGTCGCGTCGACGTCGACGAACAGGGAGACGTGCGGCGCCGTGAAGGCCGACGTGGTCATCGCGGTCGCGATCGCCTTGCGGACGCCCTTGACCGGGATGGTCTCCTGGCGGACGTCGCCCCACTCGGGCGTCTCGATGTTGCGGAAGACGGTGGCCTGCGTCGCGTGACGGATCACGTCGTCACGGGTCACCTCGCCGGCGAGCCCGGTCGCGACGACGGTGGTCAGGTCGACCCCGAGGTCCTTCGCGAGCTTCCGGATCGGCGGCTTCGCGATCACCGGCAGCGCGTGGGAAGCGGGCACGGACGACGGGCGCGCTGGACGCTTGCCCTGCTCGGCCACGGCATCGGCGGTGCTCGCCTCGCCGTCGTCGGTGACCAGGTCGAGGTCGGCTTCCCGACTGGAGGCACGGCTCGCCTCCGCAGCGACGGCTGCGGCCCGGCGGGCGCCCGGCTTCCGGCGGGACGGTGCGCTGGTCGCGGAGCCGTAGCCGACGAGGACGGCGCCGGAGGACTCGTCGGTGCCGATGACCGAGGCGCCGTCGGCGGCCTGGATCGGGGACGCGGGTGCCTCGGCAGCGCGTGCCGGGGCGGGAACGGGCACGGCGGGTGCCGGAGCCGGTGCTGCGGGCGTCGAGGCCGCAGGCGGCGCCGGAGGCGTCGGGATGGCGGGCGTCACGTCGGGCGAGACCGGAGCGACGTCGGCAACAGGAGCCGAGCCTCCCGGCTGTGCCGACGGGACGTGCGCGTCGGACTCGACCCGGATGATCGGCTTGCCGACCTCGACCGTGTCGCCCTCGCTGACGAGCAGCCCGGTGACCTTGCCCGCGAAGGGCGACGGCAGCTCGACGAGGGACTTGGCGGTCTCGATCTCGACGAGGACCTGGTCCACCGCGATGTCGTCGCCGATCGCCACGCGCCACTGCACGATCTCGGCCTCGGTCAGGCCTTCACCCACGTCGGGGAGGGGGAATTCGGCGACGGCCACGTCGGCTCCTTCGTCGGTCGGTCGTGCGGGGATGGTCCGGGTCAGTAGGCGAGGGCGCGGTCGACGGCCTCGAGGACGCGGTCGGCGTCCGGCAGGTGCAGGTGTTCGAGCTTCGAGACCGGGAACGGGATGTCGAACCCGGACACCCGGAGCGGTGGCGCCTGCAGCGTGTAGAAGGTCCGCTCGGCGACCGTCGCGGCGATCTCGCTGCCCACGCTCACGAAGCCGGAGGCTTCCTGCGCGATGACGAGCCGGCCGGTCTTGCGGACCGATGCCAGCAGCGGCTCCCAGTCGATCGGCGAGATCGAGCGGAGGTCGACGACCTCGCAGCTCGTCCCTTCGCCCTCGGCGATGTCCGCGGCCTGCATGAGCGTCGCGACCATGGCGCCGTGGCCCACGAGCGTGACCTCGGTGCCGGTGCGGGCGACGCGGGTGGTGTGCATGGGCACGTGCCCGTCGACCAGGTCGACCTGCCCCTTCGGCCAGTACCGCGACTTGGGCTCCATGAAGATCACGGGGTCCTTCGACGCGATCGCCTCCTGGATCATCCAGTAGGCGTCGTTCGGGGTGCTCGGGCTCACCACGCGCAGGCCGGGGGTGTGCGCGAAGTACGTCTCCGGGGACTCCTGGTGGTGCTCCACCGCGCCGATGTGCCCGCCGTAGGGGATGCGGATGACGATCGGCAGCGACATGTGCTCGGGGAGACGGTTCGCCATCTTCGCGAGCTGCGACGTGATCTGGTCGAAGCCGGGCCAGACGAACCCGTCGAACTGGATCTCGATGACGGGCCGGTAGCCGCGGAGCGCCAGGCCGATCGCGGTGCCGATGATGCCGGACTCCGCGAGCGGGGTGTCCATCACGCGGGTGTCGCCGAAGCGTTCCTGCAGGCCCTCGGTGATGCGGAAGACACCGCCGAGGCGGCCGATGTCCTCGCCCATCAGCAGGACCTTGTCGTCCGCCTGCATCGCGGCGGCCAGTCCGGCGTTGAGCGCCTTGGCCATCGGGAGCGTCGGGGTCGGGTCGGTCGGGACCTCGCCGGCGCCCGGGTGCGAGCGCAGCGTGTAGTCGAAGAGCTGCTCGGTGGTGCTCATGCGTGCGATGCTCCGTCCTGGTCGGCTTCGTACGCTTCGAGCCACCCGCGCTGCTCGTCGATCCTGGGGTGGGGCTCGCGGTAGACGTGGTCGAACATCACCTGCATCGGCGGCGCGACGAGCTGCGGCGTGCGCGTGCGGATGTCAGCCGCGACGGCTTCGCCCTCTGCGTCGAACTCGGCGAGCTGGGCGTCGGTGACGCCACGGCTGCGGAGGTAGCCCTCTGATCGAGCGATCGGGTCCCGCTCGACCCAGCTCGCGAGCTCGTCGTCGCCGCGGTAGCGGGTCGGGTCGTCGGAGCTGGTGTGCGCACCGATGCGGTACGTCTCGGCCTCGACGAACGCCGGGCCCTGTCCGCTCCTGGCGTGGTCGGTCGCGACGACGCTCGCCGTGTAGGACGCCAGGATGTCGTTGCCGTCCACCTTGATCGCGGGGATGCCGAAGCCGCGGGGCCGGTCGACCAGCGGTGTCGGCGACTGCACCGACACCGGGACCGAGATCGCCCAGTGGTTGTTCTGCAGAAAGAAGACGACCGGTGCCTTGTAGGACGCGGCGAAGACGTACGCCTCGTTCACGTCACCCTGGCTGGTGGCGCCGTCGCCGAAGTACACGATCGAGCAGGCGTCGCGGTCCGGGTCGCCCGTGCCGACGTCGCCGTCGAGCCGCATGCCCATCGCGTAGCCGGTCGCGTGCAGGGTCTGCGACCCGATCACGAGCGTCGAGATGTGGGTGTTGCCGCGCTCGTCCGGGTCCCAGCCGCCGTGGGTCAGCCCGCGGTACAGACTGATGATCTCCATCGGCTCGACACCACGGGTCATCGTGACGGCGTGCTCGCGGTACGACGGGAACACGTGGTCCTGCGGGCGGAGCGCGAACACCGAGCCGACCTGCGCCGCTTCCTGTCCGTGGCTCGGCACCCACAGGCCGAGCTGGCCCGTGCGCTGGAGGTTGTGGGCGGCGTGGTCGAACCGACGGGTGATGACCATGCGACGGTGCATCGCCAGCAGGGTCTCGTCCGGGATGGCCCGCGCGGCGGCGGCGTACTCGGCGTTCTCGTCGGTCTCCACGAACCGGCCCTCTGAGTCGAGGAGCCGGATGGTGGTCGTCGCGGGAGCCGCGGCGTGGAAGGACATGCGGGTCAGCGTAGCGGCCGGGCTTCGGCCACCCTTGTGAGTCCCCCGACAAGCGAACGGGCCGTTTCGAGGAGCTTCCCGACAGCCTCGTGCTCGCCGATCGAGATGCGGACCCCTTCGTCGGCGAACGCCCGGACGATGATCCCGGCCTGCTCGAACCGCTCGGCGGCGACCGCCGTGCGCTCCCGCGTCGCGAGCCACACGAAGTTGCCCTGGGCGTCCGGGACGTCCCAGCCCTGGGCACGCAGCTCCGTGACGATGGTGTCCCGGCGCTCGGCCAGCTCGGCGACGCGCGCCAGGAGCTCGTCCTCGCGCTCCAGGCTGGCGAGCGCTGCCGCCTGGCCCTGCGCCGTCACGCTGAGCGGGATGGCACACGCGCGGACGGCGTCGAGGACGTATGCCGGTCCGAGCGCGTACCCGACGCGGAGGCCGGCGAGGCCGTACGCCTTCGAGAAGGTGCGGAGCACGACGAGGTTCGGGTGGCGCTCCAGCAGCGGGACACCGTGCACGGCGTCGGGGTCGGTGACGAACTCGGCGTAGGCCTCGTCCAGGACGACCAGCACGGACTCCGGAACTGCGCCCATGAACGCCTGGAACTCGGCCGCGGTCACGATCGGCCCGGTCGGGTTGTTGGGCGTGCAGACGATCACCATGCGGGTGCGATCGGTCACCGCGGCAGCCATGGCGTCGAGGTCGTGCCCGCCGTCTGCGCGGTTCGGGACCTGCACGCTCGTGGCACCGGCGACCGTGACGACGCCCGGGTACGCCTCGAAGGAGCGCCAGGCGTAGACGATCTCGTCACCGGGGCCGGACGTGGCCTTGGCGAGCTCGTGCAGGATCGCGACGCTCCCAGGGGCGATGTGGACCTCGTCGACGGTGGTCCCGAAACGGTTCGCGAGCTCGGCCCGCAGCGCGAGCGCCGAGGCGTCCGGGTAGCGGTTGTACGCCGTCTGCGCCTGCACGGCCTCGATCACGCCGGGCAGCGGCGGGAACGGGTTCTCGTTGCTGGAGAGCTTGAAGGCGTCCGCCGCGGCCTGTCGGCCCTGCTTGTAGGCGGGCAGCGATGCGATCTCGGGGCGGATGTGCACAGTCACCTTGCAAGCGTAACCGGCCGGTCCCGGGCATCATGGGTGCATGCGATTCCTCGTCCGCCTCGTCATCAACGCCGTCGCGCTGTGGCTCACCACGCTCATCGTCAGCGGTGTCTCCGTCATCGCCTTCGGGGACGGCGGCGCGATCGCGACCGTCCTCACCTACCTGCTCGTCGCGTTCGTCTTCGGACTCGTCAACGCGGTGATCGGCACGCTCATCCGGATCGTGGCGTTCCCGATCTACATCCTCACCCTCGGGCTCATCTCCCTCGTCGTGAACGCCATCCTGCTGCTCATCGTCGCCGGGATCTCGTCCGCGATCGGCTTCGGCCTGCAGGTCGACTCGTTCGGCTGGGGTGTCGTCGGCGCCCTCGTGCTCGCCGTCTTCGCGTGGCTCATCGGGCTCTTCGTCCGCCCGGTCCTCAACCGTCAGCGCGCGTGACCGGACCGTCCTTCCGCGTCTCGTTCGTCTGCAGCGGGAACATCTGCCGGTCGCCGATGGCCGAGATCGTCTTCGCGAAGATCGTCGAGGACGCCGGTCTGACCGAGCAGTTCCAGGTCGAGTCGGCCGGCACGGGTGACTGGCACGTGGGTGAACCCGCCGACGAGCGCACGATCGCAGCACTCGCGGCGCGCGGATACGATGGCAGCAGGCATCGCGCCCGTCAGTTCGACCCGGACCGGTTCCCGGAACTCGACCTGGTGGTCGCACTCGACCGCTCCCACGAACGCATCCTGCGCTCGTGGGCACCCACGATGGACGACGCCGCGAAGGTGACGCTGTTGCTGCGGTACGACGACGCCTGGCCCGAGCAGGCCGACGTTCCGGATCCGTATTACGCGGACCGGCACGAGTTCGACCGGGTCCTCAGCACGGTCGAACGGGCCTGCCGAGCACTCTTCCACCAGATCGAACCGGCCGTCCGCCAGGGAGCACCATGACCCCCCTTCCCCCGCAGCCGATCAGCCCCCTCGACGGGCGGTACTACCCGGTCGTGCACACGGTGGGCGAGCACCTCTCCGAGGCCGGCCTGAACCGTGCCCGCATCACCGTCGAGGTGGAGTGGCTCGTGTTCCTCACCGACCACGCGATGTTCACCACGTCGCCGCTGTCCGTCGACGACAAGGCCGCCCTCCGCGCCGTCGTCACCGACTTCGGCCAGGCGCAGATCGCCGAGCTCGCGGAGATCGAGGCGACGACCCGGCACGACGTCAAGGCGGTCGAGTACTTCGTGCGCCGTCGGCTCTCCGACCTCGGCCTCGACGCCATCGCCGAGCTGACGCACTTCGCCTGCACGAGCGAGGACATCAACAACCTCTCCTACGCGCTGACGATCAAGGACGCCGTCGAACAGGTCTGGCTGCCCGCGTTCAAGGCCGTCGTCGCCCGTCTGACCGAGATCGCCACGGAGCTCCGCGCCGTCCCGATGCTGTCCCACACGCACGGGCAGCCCGCGACCCCGACGACGCTCGGCAAGGAGCTCGCAGTGGTCGTGTACCGCCTGGAGCGCGTCCTCGCCCAGATCGAGGGCGGCGAGTACCTCGGCAAGTTCTCCGGCGCGACCGGCACGTTCTCGGCACACCTCGCCGCGGATCCCGAGGCCGACTGGCCCGCGCTCAGCCGCGAGTTCGTCGAGGGCCTCGGCCTGACGTGGAACCCGCTGACCACGCAGATCGAGTCGCACGACTGGCAGGCGGAGCTCTACGACCGGATCCGCCACGCGAACCGGATCCTGCACAACCTGGCGACCGACGTGTGGACCTACATCTCGATGGGGTACTTCACGCAGATCCCCGTCGCCGGCGCCACGGGCTCGTCGACGATGCCGCACAAGATCAACCCGATCCGCTTCGAGAACGCGGAGGCGAACCTCGAGATCTCGTCGGCGCTCTTCTCGACCCTGTCCGAGACCCTCGTCACGAGCCGCCTGCAGCGCGACCTCACGGACTCCACCACGCAGCGCAACGTCGGTGTCGCGGTCGGGCACTCGCTGCTCGCGCTCGACAACCTCCGTCGCGGGCTCGGCGAGATCGCCGTGAACGAGCAGCGCCTGGCCGAGGACCTCGACGGCAACTGGGAGGTGCTCGGGGAGGCGATCCAGACGGTCATCCGCGCCGAGGTCACCGCAGGGCAGTCCGACATCGAGGACCCCTACGCGATGCTGAAGGAACTGACCCGCGGCAAGCGCATCGGCCAGCAGGACCTGATCGCGTTCGTGAACGGACTCGACATCTCGGACGGCGCGAAGGCCCGGCTGACGAACCTCACCCCGGCGACCTACACGGGTCTCGCGGACGAGCTCGTCGACCACCTCGAGGTCTGAGCGCCCGCACACCCGCACGTCGAACGCACACCCGGCAGGCCGTCCTGCCGGGTGTGCTGCGTTTTCCGACAGGGATTCCCACCGATCCCCAGGTTCCTGCTAGGTTCGACGAGCTGAGTACAACTCAGGCCGGGGGGCGTCGCAGGAGATGCACCCTGCGTCCCTCACGACCGGATGGAACTCCACACCGTGCTTCGCTCCCGAATCGCCGCGGCCGCCGTCGGCGTCACCGTGCTCGGCGTCACCGCCGCACTCGTCCCCACCGTCTCCAACGCAGCGGACGACTCCGTCGCGCCGGCCACCTCCGTGGTCACGTGGGCCGACAGCGCCGCCGACTTCACCGCCATCGACACCGACTCCTCGACGCCGGCGATCCCGGCCGGCTGGTCCTGGTTGGGCATCCAGCAGGACGGGAGCGACTACGCGACCTCCCTGGACCAGGTTGCTTCGTTCGGCGCCGACGGCGTCACGGCGAAGGACGGCTCCGCGGTGCTGCTGCTGCACCCGCTGCAGTCCACGGTCGCCCCGAACGCACTCGCCGGACTCATCGACGATGCGGCCGCGAACGCCGGTGGCGACACCGAGGTCGGCCTCCTCGTCGCGAAGGCGAGCTCACCGACCCTCGTCGAGGAGACCGTCTACACGACGGGTGGCCTGCAGGGCGCCGACACCGTCTGGGCCGGCGGGGAGTCGACCGACGAGCTCGCGACCCAGCTGCAGGCCGATGGTGACGTCGTCTTCGGGTACGCCGTCGTCCTGAACGGCGCGACCGCGACGCCGCCCGCGACCGACGAGCCCACGCCGGCCCCGACCGAGACGCCCGCACCGACCGAGACGCCGGCACCGACCGAGACGCCCGCTCCGAGCGAGACCACGGCTCCGACCAGCACCCCGGCCGCCCGCTCGGCCGCACCGGAACAGGGTGTCGAGAAGCTCCTGCCGCAGGCATCGGCCGCGAGCACGTTCGCCGCGCGCGCCGCCGTCCCCGCCGACTCCGGCATCGCCGACCTGGTGATCGACGACAGCACGACGTACTTCACCCCGCAGCCCACCGCAGCGGTGTCGAGCACCTCGCTGTCGCTGACCGTCAGCCAGGCCACCAGCACCGGCTTCCCCGTGACGGGGTCCGGCTTCGCACCGGGCGAGACCGTCGGTGTCGCCCTCGCCCAGGGCCAGTCCGGCACCGAGCTGCCCGGAACGCTGACCGCGGACGCCGACGGCAACATCACCGGCACCGTCGTCCTGCCGGCCGGCGCGACCGCCGGTGCCTGGACGCTGGTGTTCGTCGGGACCTCCTCGGCGCAGACCGCCTCGGTCGCGATCACCGTGACCGCCGACCCGGCCGTGGCACCCGTCGCGACCCCGGTCTCGGGTCGGGCGACCTTCACCGGCTGACCTTGCGGTTCATCCCGACCGAGCCACGGCGGCGCGCGACCCTGGTCGCCGCCGCCGTGGCCGTCGTGTGCGCGGGTGCCGTCGCCATCGTCGTGACCAGCACGATGTCCACCGGGACCCCGGCGCCGTCCCACAGCGCGGTCGCGGCGGCGCCCAGCGCGACGCCCACTCCGCGCGCCTCCGGTTCACCGGCCCCACAGGACGCGATCGACGCCCCTGCGACGACCACGGTCGCCGCGGCCACGGGTGACTCGGTCCCGGTGAGCGCCGAGCCGGACGGCGCCGTGACGGAACGCCTGTCCAACCCCCAGAAGTCCGGTGCTCCGCTCGTCCTCCGGGTGGTGGACCAGCGGGACGGCTGGGCGCAGGTGCAGCTCGCGCAGCGCCCGAACGGCAGCACGGGCTGGGTGCCGACGAGCGCCGTGACGCTGTCCAGCACGCCGTACGCGATCGTCGTCACCGAGTCGACGAACACGCTCGACCTGTACAAGGACGGCTCGGTCCTGCACAGCTACCCGGTCGCGACCGGCACCGGCGGCACACCGACCCCCACCGGGCGGTTCGCGCTCACGGAGCTCCTCGCGCCGACGAACGACGGGTACGGCCCGTACGCGTACGGCACGACGGCGTTCTCGGACGTCCTCAACTCGTTCGGTGGCGGCCCCGGTCAGATCGGGCTGCACGGCACCAACGACTCGTCGAGCATCGGGTCGGGTGCCTCGCACGGGTGCGTCCGCATGCACAACGCCGACATCACCGCGCTGGCGAAGCTCCTGCCGCTCGGCACGCCCTTCCAGGTCCGCTGACGGTCCGTCCCACAACGTTCGCGATGGGATGTCGGATCGCGCGTGGGTGGTCGGAAGAACCGACCGCCCACGCGCGATTCGACCCCCTACGCGCGATTCGCCCCCCCCCCCCCCCCCGACGCGCGAGTCCGCCTCGTGGTGCGATCTGGCTGACGGGAGGCTCGGGCGGGTCCGGTGGGGACCGCACCAGCTCAGGTGGTGACGTCCAGGGCGGTCGCGACCAGTGCCTCCAGGACGGTGCGGACCACGGGACGGACCGCACGGTCCTGCCGGACCAGCGCCTCGATCCGGCGGCCGGCGCGGACGTCCGCCAGCTCCGCCAGGTGGAAGCGCCCCGGCGCACGCGTGCCGGAGGTGTAGCGCGGGACGAGCGCGACACCGTGTCCCGCTGCCACGAGGTTCTCGATCACGGGCAGGTGGATCGTGCGGAACGCGACCTCCGGAGGGGTGTCCGTGGCCGCCGCCATCGCGGTGAGCACCCGGTCGATCGGGTAGTCCTCGGGGACGCCGATCCAGGTCTCGTCGAGGACCTCGTCGATGTGCACGCGGTCGTGGCCCGCCAGTCGGTGTCCGGGCGGCAACGCGACGTCGAGCGGTTCCCGGAGCAGCGGAACGGTCTCGAGCGCTGCCCGGCCGGCGGGAGCGGCACCGTCGGGCCGGTGCCCGACGACGACGTCGTGGTCGGCGGTGAGCGGGGCGAACTCCCCCTCGCTGACGTCCACGTCGGACAGGGTCAGTCGGATGCCGGGGTGGGCGCGCATCCGGGTCAGGAGACCCGGCAGCAACAGCTCGGCCGCTGACGGGAAGATCGCCAGGTCGACGGTCCCCGATCCGCCGCCGAGGTGTTCCTGCCAGGCCGCGTCGACGGTCGCGATCGCAGTGGCGACGCCGTTCGCGAGGCCGGCGAGCACCCGGCCGTGCTCGGTGAGCCGGACGCCGCGGCCGACCCGTTCGACGAGCGGAACGCCGACCTGGCGCTGCAGCGTCTGGAGCTGCTGCGAGACCGCGCTCGGCGTGCGGTGGGTGGCCGTTGCGACCGCGGTCACGGAGCCGCGTTCGGCGAGCTCGCGGAGCACCGGCAACAGCGTGACGTCGAACATGCAGTGACCCTACAACGTCGGTGCAGAAACGTTCGCTGGTGCTACCGCGTTCTCCGCGCCACCATCGTGGTGTGCTCGTTCGTGACCGTCTCCTCGCCCTCGTCGTCGCCGTCGTCTGGGGACTGAACTTCCCCGCGACGGCGCTCGCCCTGGAGCACTTCCCGCCGTTCCTGCTCGCCGCCCTGCGGTTCACGCTGCTCGCGATCCCGACGCTGTTGTTCGTCCCGCGGCCGCGGATCCCGTTCGCGCGGCTGCTGCTGGTCGGGTTCGGGCTCGGGGTCCTGCAGTTCGCCTTCCTGTACCTCAGCATGGCGTCGGGCATGCCGTCGGGGCTCGCGTCGCTCGTGCTGCAGGCCTCTGCGCCGTTCACGGTCGTGCTCGCCGGGGTGTTCCTCCGCGAACGGCTCAGCGGTCGGCAGGTCGCCGGCGTGACGATCGCCGTGTGCGCGCTCGCCGCCATCGCCGTGCACCGGTCGCAGACGGCGGCGCTGCTGCCCGTCGTGCTCGCGCTGTGCGGTGCGATGGGGTGGGCGATCGGCAACGTCGCGACCCGTCGTGCGGGGGCCGCGAACCCGCTGCACCTGACGCTCTGGTGGTCGGTCGTGCCGCCGATCCCGATGGCCGTGCTGTCGCTGACGGTCGAGGGGCCGGCGCGCATCGGTCGCGCGCTCGGCACGGCCTTCACGCCGGCAGCGCTGCCCGCAGACCTCGGACTGCTGTACATCGTGCTCGTGGCGACGCTCGTCGGGTACGGGATCTGGTCGCGGCTGCTGGCGACGTACCCGTCGAGTACCGTCGCACCGTTCTCGATGCTCGTCCCCGTCGTCGGGGTGCTCGCATCGTGGGCGGCCTTCGGCGAGGTGCCCGACCTGGTCGAGGTGCTGGCGGGCGCGGTCGTCGTCGGCGGGGTGCTGTGGGCGTCCAGGCCGCCGCGGGCCGCGGTTCCGGTGGCGTTGCCGGTGCTCAGCCCCGGTGCTGTCGACGCTCGGCGATGATGTTCGCGAGGGCGCCGCGCAGCAGCGGGTACCGGAACTCGTAGCCCGCCTCGACCAGACGTGTCGGGACGACCCACCGGCTCTTCAGCACGAGCTCGGTCTCGGTCCGGATCGCGAAGGACCCGATCTCGAGCGTCCACCGCCGGGTCGGCAGGCCGAACCGTCGCCCGACCGCGTCCCGGATCGTCGCCATCACCGTGCGGTTGTCCGACGGGTTCGGGCTCGTGACGTTCACGACGCCGTCGATCGCGTCGTGGTCGCGGATGAACCGGACGGAGCCGAGGACGTCCGCGATGTGCACCCAGCTGAACCGCTGCCGGCCCCGGGTGTGCCGGTCGTGGTGGTAGGTGCCCGCGGCCAGGCGCGCCGGCGTCGGGAACCAGGCACCGTCGTACTGCGGGCCGCCGAGCCCGGCCTGCGCGAGCCGGATCAGCGGGACCAGGGCGCTGCCGTCACCGAGGACGATCGCCATCCGGAGCGCCACACGGCGGGTACCGGGCAGGTCCGTCCCGAAGAAGGCGTCCTCCCACGCGCGGGCGACCCCGACCGAGAAGCCCTCGCCGAGCTCCCCCGTCGCCTCGTCCTGCGGCCGGTCGTCGGCGTGCCGGTAGATCGTCGCGGTCGAGGCGTTCAACCACAGCGGCGGCGGGTGCTCCGACGTGCGGATCGCCTCGGCGAGTTCGAGCGTGGTGTCCACCCGGGAACGGATGATCTCGGCGCGGTTCCGGCGTCCGTAGCGGCAGTTGACGGTCTTGCCGGCCATGTTCACGACGATCGCGGCACCGTCCACGAGCTCGCGGATACGAAGGGTGTTGCCCCACACGGCATCGCCCGTCCGGCCGATCGTGACGACGTCGTAGCCCTCCTCGCGGAAGGCGTCCTGCAGGTACCTGCCCACGAAGCCGCTCGCCCCCGCGATCACCGCGCGACCCCTGCGCGCGTCGGCGCTGTCGTCGTTCATCTCGTCCCCGTCTCCTCGTCCGGCGCGATCACGTACCGGAACGCCCCCTCGTACCGGTACAGCGTGCCGACGATCGGTGCCGTCAGCACCAGGGACACGCGCTGAAGGTCGGCTTCGTCATCGAATCGTTCCGTGAGCGTCACACGCGGTGCGATCAGGGCCGGGAGGCTCCACCCGCGTCCGAGCGCACGGAACGCCACACGAGTGGAGACCAGGCGCAGGGCACCCGCGTCCGGCCCGTCGGCGTCGACCTCCACGCGCAGACGGGCGCTGACGCGCCCGTGGCGACCGAGGTGGTCGACCAGGCCGTCCGGTTCAGCGGTGATGGCGTCCACCATCGTGCGGTCTCCGGAGCGGAGGTGGAAGGTGCGGTGCGCGCGGACCGCGACACGAGCCTCCAGGCTGCTGCCCCGACCGACGCGCGCCGGCTGGTTCTCGACGGTGAAGGGGACCTGCCGTTCCCAGACCGGGAACATCACCGCGTCGCGCGCGAACAGCGCGAGGACCGGCCAGAGCCACCGGCGCGGTGTCCCGACGACGTCGAAGACGCCGTCGCCGCGGCCGACGTGCCCCGGTGGGATCGCCCCGAAGTACGTCCGGAGACGGGGGTGCAGCCGTTCGACGACGTCGGGCGTGGTGCTCAGCTCGTAGGGCGACCGGGTCACGCCTCGATCCTGGCATGTCGGCGCTGCGGATCCGTACGATCGTGTGCATGGGACACGACCACGGACACGCGCACGGGGGTGCGAACGAACGCGCCCTGTGGGTGGCGTTCTGCATCTCCGCGACGATCCTGCTGGCCGAGGTCGTCGGCGCCGTCGTGACCGGGTCCCTCGCGCTCCTCGTCGACGCCGGACACATGGTCGTCGACACCGGCGGCATCGGGATCGGACTCGTCGCGACGCGGCTGGCCCGACGCTCCCCGACCTCGCAGCGCACCTGGGGGTTCCAGCGGGCCGAGGTGCTCGGTGCCACCGCGCAGGCGGCGATCCTGCTGGCGGTCGGCGTGTACGTGATCATCTCGGCGATCCAGCGACTGTTCGTCCCCGCCGAGATCCACTCCGGGCCGCTGCTCGTGTTCGGGGTGATCGGGCTCGTCGGGAACCTGGTGGCCTACGCCGTGCTGCTGCGGGCTTCCGGCGAGAACTTCACGTCGCGGGCTGCGCGGCTCGAGGTCCTCAACGACACGCTCGGCTCCGTCGCGGTCATCGCCGCGGCCGTCGTGTTGGCGCTGACGGGGTGGGAGCGAGCGGACTCGGTCGCTGCGCTCGTCATCGGTGGGCTGATCCTGCCGCGGGCGATCCGGTTGCTGCGGGAGACCGCGAACGTGCTGCTCGAGGCCACGCCGCCGGGGCTCGACCTGGAGGACGTGCGCGGCCACATCCTGGAGCTCGACCACGTGATCGCGGTGCACGACCTGCACGCGACGCTCGTCGCGACCGGGGTGCCGAACCTGACGGCGCACGTGGTGGTGGACGACCACTGCTTCACGACGGCGCACGCCCCGGCGATCCTCGACGAGTTGCAGCAGTGCGTGGCGGAGCACTTCGACGTGCCGGTCGAGCACTCCACGTTCCAGCTCGAGCCCGCGTCGCACCGTCGGCACGAGCACGACGTGCACGCGTAGGGCGGGTACGGCCGGAGCGGTCTGGCTGGCGGGGCGGGGCGGGGCAGGGCAGGTCCTCGCGGGGCTGTGACGCCGTTGCCGACTCGGAACGACACAGTCGCTGTCGTACGACAACGACGCTGTCGCTCCCACGCGTGCGCAACTGCCCGCGCGTGCAACGGGCGACACGCGCGCTGTCGTACGACAACGACGCTGTCGTTCGGAGTCGGGACGAGGCAGGCGCGAACGGGCGGGACGGGGCAGGCGCGCGCGGGAAGGGCGGGCGCACCACGCGGGGCAGGCGCGGGCGGGCGGGGCGGGACGCGCGACGGGCGGCGCGACCCGTCAGCAGTCGTCGTCGTTCGTGGGGTACGCGGTGATCACGCGATCGGTCGTCGCGGAGACGATGACCTTCACGAAGCCGTCGGGACTCGGCGCGGTCCCGTCGTCGAACCGGACGGCAGCGGCGTAGCAGACCTTGCCGTCGCCGGCGTCGATCGGGAACCCGTCCCGCGGGCTGGTGAGCGCCGTCTGCACCGCGGTGAGCATCGCGTCGTCCCAGTCACGGTCGCCGTGGCCCGCGAGGACGTCCTCCCAGTCAGCGGTGTGCCGCACGCGGATGTGCTCGTACCCCTGACTCGAGTTCCCGCACTGCAGCACGACGTCGCCGAGCGCGGCCGTGTCGTAGCGAGCGACGGTCGCGCGGGAGTCCCGATCGCAGGACGCGAGCACGGAGCCACCCGGCAGGTCCGGACCGGTCCGGTCGATGACGACGGTGCCGTCACTCGTCGCGACGGCGGTCGGCGCGGTCGTCGGCCCGGAGAGCACCGGGTCGTCCGCACCCTGCTGCGCCGTGAGGAAGAGCCCGCCGACCACGAGACCGGCGGCCACGACCGCGGCGACACCGGTGACGACGGAACGGTTGCGTCTCGACGGCATGCGGCCAGTATGCCGGAGGTGGGGCGAGCCTCCCGTCCGGTGGCGCCGACCAGGGTTCCGGACGGGAGGCTCGGGGTGCGTCAGGCGCGCGCGGCCAGTCGCGTCCCGGCGACGGCGGCGAGCGCGGCGACGAGCACGACGTACCCGAGGAGCACGGGGAGCGTCGGGAGCACGAGGAGCGCCGCGCCGACCGCCACGACGGGCACCGTCAGCCCGGCGTACGCGACGAGGAACGTCGCCGCGAGCACCCCGCCGCGTTGCTCGGGGCCGACCAGGGCACCCGCGCTCGCGATCGCCGCCCGGAAGAGCAGCCCCACCCCCGCGCCGGCGACGACGCCCCCGCCGATGAACCCGGTGACCTGCAGCAGGACCGCCGCGACACCGAGCACGACGAGCCCGCCGACGAGGAGGACGACGCCGAGCCGGATCTGGGCGCGCTGCGAGAGCCGGGCGAACACGAGCTGGGAGACGGAACTCGCGGCGAACACCCCGAAGGTCGTGGCTCCTGCGGCCAGACGGTCGGTCACGTGGAACGTCGAACCGAGGAACGACGGCGCGACCGACGTGAAGAGCCCCTGCACCCCGAAGGCCGCGAACGCCGCGATGCCCGCGGTCCAGAACGCGCCGCCCTTGCCAGCAGGGGCCTGCACGCGCTGCGGTCGGTAGGGCACACGCTCCTCGGGACGGCCGACGGTCTCCGGGGCGGCGAGGACCGCCACGAAGGCGACGACGAGCGCGACGACGAACACGACGTACGGCGTCATCAGCGGCTGTCCGACGAACTCCGCCAGCGCTCCGCCGACGAGGGCGCCGAGGGAGAGACCGCCGAGGTTCACGACACCGGCCGCGACGCTGGCACCCTTCGCGGACGCCTCGCGGCCGGTGGCGCGGACCCGGAGTTCCCCGAGGTGCGCCGTCGCCGTCGCCGTCAGCGTCCCGACGCCGAAGCCCGTGACGAGCCGCGCGACGATCAGTCCGCTGACGTCGTTCCAGACGAGGAACAGCACCGCCGCGACGAGCTCGAGGGCGATCGACACGAGGATGAGCGGCTTCCGCCCGAGGACGTCGCTCAGGTGCCCCGCGGAGTACAGCGACCCGACGACGCCGAGGCCGTACGCGGCGAAGATGATCGTCGTGGTGAACGTGGGGAAGCCGTCGCGCGCCTGGTAGATCACGTACAGCGGCGCCGGGACCGTCGCGAATGCCATCACCGCGAGGAACGCGAACGCCACGGCCCAGAACCCCGCACCGTGACGGCGACGGCTGTGCGCGCGCCGACCGCGCGGCACCGGAGGGGCGGTGACGGATCCGGTGGAGGGTTCTTCGAGGACGGTTGTCATGCTCCGATGCTCCCGCCACAGCATCATCGGGTCAAACGGATCATCTTGATGGTTTCCATCGATCTGATCGATGATGGGGTGCATGGAGACCCGACTGCTCGAACAGTTCGTCACCGTCGCCGCCGAGGGCAGCGTCACCCGCGCTGCGGAACGGCTCTGGGCAGCGCAGTCGACCGTCTCGGCGGGGATCGCGAGCCTCGAGCGCTCGTTCGGTGTCCGGTTGTTCGAGCGCACCGGCCGGCAGCTCGTGCTCACCACGGCCGGCGAGGACCTCCTCCCGCACGCCAGGGCCGTGCTCGACTCGCTCGACCGGATGCGCGACCTCGCCACCGCGTCGGACGCCGAACTCCGCGGGCGGGTCCGGCTCGGGATCTTCACGAGCATGGACATCGTCGACCTGACCGGGGTGCTCCGCACGTTCCGGCAGCGCCACCCGCTCGTCGCCGTGGAGCTCATGACGTCCCCGTCCGGGACCACCGGGCTCGTGCAGGACCTGGTGGCTGGACGGCTCGACCTGGCCTACTGCGGCCTGCCGTCGGTGCCCGCCGGCGTCGTCGTCGAGCCCCTCCGCGAGATGCAGTTCCGGGTGTTCGTCGCCGCGGACCACCCGCTCGCACGGAGCGGACGCACCTCGGTGTCGCTGACAGAACTCGCCGACGAGTCGTTCATCGACACGGCGCACGGGTTCGGCAACCGGATCATCCTCGACCAGGCGCTCGACCGACTCGGCATCCGGCGGCGCATCGTCGCGGAGATGAACGACATGCCCGCGGTCATCCGGTTCGCGGCCGCTGGACTCGGGGTCGGCGTGGTGCCGGACTCCGGGGTCCCGCACGACGGCGTGGTCCTCGACCTCGAGGACCCGGTCGAACCGCTCCGGGTGGGTCTGGCGATGCGGACGGCACCAGAACCGAACCGAGCGGTGCTGGCGCTCGCGCAGGACATCGTCGCCGCGCGGCGGTGATGCGGCTCAGCCCTCGAGCAGGTGGGCGATGCCCGACACCGACCGCCGAGCCGCAGCCGATGACGACACGAACCCGACGACGACGATGCCCGCTCCGATGCCGACGACGATCCACCACATCGCGTGCGTGGCGACCGCGAACCCTGCACCGACGCTGGCGACCGCACTCGCGCCGGTGACGGTCCCCGCGAGGGCGACTCCGAGCGACACCCCGGTCTGGCGGCTCGTCGAGGCGACGGCGGCCGCGGAACCCGACTGCGCCCGTGGCATGCCCGAGACCGCGGTGTTCGTGATCGGGGCGTTCACCATGCCGAACCCGAGTCCGAAGAGCACGAACGCGGAGACGAGAACCCACATCGGGGTGTGCGCGTCGATCGTCGTGAGCACCACACCGGCGCCACCGATGCCGATCCCGGCGAGCACGAGCGGGACACGGGTGCCCACCGAACCCACGAGTCGGCCGGACAGGGGCGAGGCGAGCATCGTCCCGACAGCCGCCGGCAGCGTCCACAGTCCGGCCTCGAACGGGGACATGCCCCTGACCTCCTGCAGGTAGAGCGCGTTCAGGAAGAGAAACGCGCCGTTCGCACCGAACGCGGCGATCGCGGTCAGCACCGCGGACGAGAACGGGATGCTCCGGAAGAACCGGACGTCGATGAGGGGCTCGGCGGTGCGCCGTTCGACCCCGACGAGTGCGACCAGGGCTGCAGCCGCGACGACGAAGAGCCCGAGGGCCGCCGGCGAGGTCCACCCCAGCCGCGGGCCCTCGATGAGTCCGCCCACCAGCGTCGCCAGGAGCACGATGACGAGCCCCTGCCCGAGCGGGTCGAGTCGACGCGGACGCGGGGCGCGGGACTCCGGGACGAACAGGAACGTCAGGACGATCGCGGCGATGCCGATCGGCACGTTGATCCAGAAGATCGCCCGCCACCCGACCGTGTCCGTGAGTGCTCCGCCGACGAGCGGCCCGACGCCCATCGAGACCCCGACGACGGCACCCCACACACCGACTGCCCGCGCACGCTCCTTGGCGTCGTCGAACGTGGCCGTGATGATCGACATCGCCACCGGGTTCATCATCGATCCGCCGACCGCCTGGACCATGCGGAACACCACGAGCCATCCGACCGTGGGTGCGAGCGAGCAGAGCAGCGACCCGACGCTGAAGAGCGCGAGCCCGATCTGGAAGGTCCGGCGCCGCCCGATCCGGTCAGCGGTCGAGCCGGACAGCATGAGCAGGCTCGCGAGCACGAGCGTGTAGGCGTCGATCGTCCACTGCAGTCCGGAGATCGTGCTGTGGAGCTCGCGGCCGATCGACGGCAGCGCGACGTTCACCACGGTGGCGTCCATCGAGACGATGAACAGGCTCATGCAGCAGACCGCGAGGATCAGGTACCGGTGGCGGTACCGGCCGGGCAGGTCAGGAGCACCCTGCTCGGGTCGTCGGACCTCAGTGGAAGCCGTCGCCGTCTCCTTCGCCCGGGGTCTTGTGCCCGCCGAGCATGTCGTTGTCGTCCTGGTCGCTCGTCGACGCGAGCTGGAGCATCGCGAGGACCACCACGACCACGATGAACGCGATGCCGAGGAAGATCAGCGCGAGCGTGACCTCCCTCGTCGAGATGAGCACGACGAGCCCGGTGAACACCGCGATGATCGCGGAGATCCCGAGGAGCTCGACCGGGCGCAGGCGGTCACGACGGCTGGGGGTGGTCATGCGTGTGGAGCTCCGTTCGGGGACGCCGCTGGTGCAGTCGTCCCCCACTTGTGCGAGAGGCCGGCGATCACGTGGAAGACCGCCGTGATGGCGAGGTACGCGCCGAGCAGGCCGACGAGGACGATCGACGCGTCGAGGACGCCGCTGACCTGCTCGATGCCGCCGAGCTGCTGCGAGTAGTCCGGCGGGGTCACGAGGAACCCGATCGCCAGCAGCAGGGTCAGCCCGCCGATCGTCATCCAGTCCCTGGCGAAGGGCGAGTTGCGGCGAGCGCGGATGCCCTGGGTGAGCTCGAGCGCGCCGGTCAGGACGGCGAACGCCACGACGATCGTGATGAAGGCCGGCAGCCCGAGGCCGTTGCACGCGATCCCGGCGACGCCCGCGAGGACCGTGACGACGGCTTGGGCGACGGCGGTGCGCCGCGACCGACCGTCCTCGCGGAGTCGTGTGAGGCTGCCGACGCCGAGAACGACTCCCTCGACGACCGCGAAGGCGCCGAACAGCAGCAGGCCGTAGCCGGCCGCGTGGTTGGACGAGAAGGTGATGACGATGGCGACGATCGCAGCGGGGACGGCCCGGAGGATGGGGATCGGCCAGTACCGCGCGCGCTGGTGTGCGTCGGCGACGGAGTCGGACACGAGACCTCTTTCGGGCATGTGGATCGTTCGAACGATCCTACCGCCGACCGGGATGTGCCCCGTCCGTGTGGGCCGCACCCGAGCTGAGGATGCTCCGACCTGCGACGGGCCGGAGCACCCTCGGTTGCTCGATCAGTCGCCCGCGGGGTCCTCGTGGCGGTCGGCACGGAGGCGACGTCGTGCCACCCACCAGCAGCCCGCTCCTGCCGCCACCAGCACGCCCCCGATCGCCGCGACGATCCCGAGGTCGTCGGTGCCGGTGTAGGCCAGCGCACCGCCGCGTGGGTTCGAGGTCCCACCCCGGTCGGCGGCGGGAGCGGTCGAGCGCTCCGGCACGCTCGCGGCGGGAGCGCTCGGCCCCGGCGGCACCGTGGCGTCGCCCGGAGCGTCGGGATCCACCACCTCGATCGCGACACCGGGCGAGGGATCTCCGCCGTCGGGGTCGGTCGGCGAGGCAGCGGTCGCCACGTTCACGACGTCCGAGCCGTCACCGCGGTAGTCCTCGCCGAGCAACGCCCGGAACCGGAAGGCCCGTTCCTCGCCCGGCGCGAGGTCCGTCCCGTCGCCACAGGTCACCCGCTGTCCGGCCGCGGCGCAGGCGTCCGCGGAATCGACGAACACGAGCGCCGCCGGCAGGTCGTCGACGACGGAGACGTCCCTGGCGGTCGCCGGCCCCCGGTTCCGTGCGACGACCTGGTACTCGACGTGGTCACCAGGACGGACCCCAGTCGCGGGTTCGACGGACTTGTCGGTCTCGAGCTGCGCCGACGCGGTCACGACCGCGGTCGCTCGCGAGGTGTTGTCGGTCTCGTCCGCGTCCGCCAGGTGCGGCGCCGGCGCGATCGTCGCGACGCTCACCAGCTCACCCGTGGCACCGGGATCGAGGGTGCCTTCGATCGTGACGGTCGCCGAGGCTCCGCGGTCGAGCGCGAGGTCCACGCCGACGTCGCCGGTCCCGTCGGCCGCGGAGCACGCGCCACCGTCCGATGCCGCACACGCCCACGTCACGTCGTGCAGTGCGTCCGGGACGTCCACCGTCAACGGACTCGGGTCCGATGCGTTCCGACCGACGTTCGACGCGGTGACCGAGTACCGGACGTGTTCCCCGGCGGCCACGCGCGGGAGGTCGTGCTCGACGCGGAGGTCCGCCGGCTGCCGGACGCTGAGCGAGTCGATCTCGTGCACGTTGACGTGGGCACCGGTCGCCCCCGCGAAGCCCAGCCGCAGCGTGGGTGGGAGCGCCGCCTGGCCTGCGCCGTGCAGCGGGACGCCGTCGAGGACCGTCCGCATGCCCCCGCCGGCTTCGAGCTGCACGCTGACAGCGAGCTCGCCGTCGTCGCCCGGCAGCAGCTGCACCCGGACGGTGCGCGTCGTCGGACCGTCGGTCTCGACCCGGCCGGGCGCGACGGCGTTGGCGACGAACCGGTAGCCGTCCGTCCCGTCACCGGAGCCGCGGACCACGACGGCGTCCGGTGTGACCCCCGGACCACTGTCGTTGATCGGCAGCGAGAAGTTGCCGTAGCGGTCGAGCGCGATCGCCGCGAACCCACCCGGGATGCCCGCGGTGTCGCACGGCCCCTGGCCCTGCGTGCTCTCGGGACGGCAGGCGTACCCGAGCGCTGCCCCGGTCCCGCCGATGCCCGGCTCGGCCGCACCGTCGGCGAGGTACACGAGCAGGCCGTCCGCACCGGCGCGCGGGTCGTCCGAGTACATCGCGTACTCGAACTCGATGTCGAGCCCGAGCGTCGAGGGGAACGTGTCGGCGGTCGACCACGAGCCGGCCTGTCCGCGGGAGTCGTCCGTCAGGCGGAGTCGCCCATCGACGATCCGCGCATCGCCGCTCAGGACACCACCCTGGCCGGTGTCGAACGCGTTGTCGTAGGGGAACGTGAGGTCGGCGGCGGATGCCGACGGGGTCTGCAGCGCGGGGATCGCCAGGACCGCGAGGGCGGCCAGCGACACGGCGACGGCGAGCACCCGGCGGGCTGCTCGCGGCGGTGTGTGGATGCGTTCTGTCATGCCCCGATCGTCGCGATCGGGGCGCGACCGAGAGGCGGCGGTACGACGATCCGTGGATCGCAGCCACGAGCCTCCCGGGTGTGGAGGAGCCGCTGCCTACGAGAGCCAGACCGTCGTCTCGCCCGGCAGCACGCCGTCGCTCAGCGGTCCCGATGCCACCTCCACGTGCCCGGCCGGGAGCGGCACCGGGTCGGTGCCGAAGTTCGTGACCGAGTGCCACCCGTCGTGCCGCGCGAACGCGACGACCCCGGCTGGCGCCTCCAGCCACGTGAGCGACTCACCTGACTGCAGTCGGCGCCGGGCAGCGAGCGCCGCCCGGTAGAGCGACAGCGTCGAGGTCGGGTCGCCGTCCTCCGCCGAGACCGAGCACGCGCCGAAGTCCGCCGGCTGGGGCAGGAAGGGTGCGACGTCGCCGAACCCGAACGACGGCCCCGACTCGGTCCACGGGATCGGCACGCGGCAGCCGTCCCGGCCCTTGACGGTGTGCCCCGACCGGACCCACTTCGGGTCCTGCAGCAGGTCGCGGGGGATCCCCGCGGCCTCGTGCAGCCCGAGCTCCTCGCCCTGGTAGACGTACGACGATCCCGGGAGCGCGAACTGCAGCAACGACGCCGCCCGGGCACGTCGGAGCCCCCGGTCACGGTCAGGAGTGGGCGAGACCCCGTCGGTCATCAGCCAGGCGTCCGTGTCGGTGCCGGCAGGGAGTGCGTACCGCGTCGCGTGCCGCACCACGTCGTGGTTCGACAGCACCCACGTGCTCGACGCCCCCGACTGCTCGGACATGGCGAGGTTCCGCTCGATGACCTGCCGGAACGCCGACGCGTCGAACGGCGACTCGAGCAGGTCGAAGTTGAACGCCTGCCCGAGCTCCGTCGGCCGGGCGTACAGGACCCGTCGAGGTGCAGGGGCCCAGGCCTCGGCGACGGCCGCGCGCGGTGGGTCGTACTCGTCGAGGACGTGCCGCCAGGCGGCGAAGATCTCGTGCACCTCGTCGCGGTCGTACAGCGGGTCGGACCCGTCGAGCGGCAGGTCGTGCTCGTTCGAGGGGCGGTACGGCGTCGACAGGTCCTTCGCGAGCCCGTGCGCGACGTCCACGCGGAACCCGTCGACCCCGCGGTCGGACCAGAAGCGGAGCGTGTCCTCGAAGTCCGCACGCACCGCCGGGTTCGACCAGTCGAGGTCGGGCTGCTCCGGGGCGAACAGGTGCAGGTACCACTGGCCGTCGGGCACGCGGGTCCACGCACTGCCGCCGAAGTTCGACACCCAGTCGCTCGGCGGGAGCTCCCCGGCGTCACCGGTGCCGTCCCGGAACACGTACCGCGCCCGTTCGGGTGACCCCGGCGCGGCGGCGAGCGCGGCCTCGAACCACGCGTGTCCGGACGACGTGTGGTTCGGAACCACGTCCACGATCACCCGGATGTCGTGCGCGTGTGCCGCACGGACCAGGGCGTCGAAGTCGTCGAGCGTGCCGAGCCGCGGATCGACGTCGCGGTAGTCGGCGACGTCGTACCCGCCGTCGGCGAGCGGGGACGGGAAGAACGGCGACAGCCAGATCGCGTCGACACCGAGTCCCGCCAGGTACGGCACCCGGCTCGTGATGCCGGCGACGTCCCCGAGGCCGTCGGCGTCCGAGTCGGCGAAGCTCCGTGGGTAGACCTGGTAGACGACGGCGTCGCGCCACCAGTCCGCGTCGGGGGTCGCAGGGGTGCTGGCGGGCGTCCTGGGGTCGGTCACCCCGCCACCGTACCGACGACGCACAGTTCGGGAATAGCGCCGCGTGCGAACGTATTGGTTGTCTCTGACACCTTTCCGTCCCAGAACTACGAGCTCAGAAGGATCCCCATGACGAACGTCGTCGTCCTCGTCGGCAGCCTCCGCGCCGACTCCATCAACCGCAAGCTCGCCGAAGCAGCGATCCACCACGCACCGGAGGGCATCGCCCCCTCCGTCTACGAGGGCATCGTCGACCTGCCGTTCTACAACGAGGACATCGACGGGGACACCCCGCCCGCTTCCGCCGTCGCCTTCCGCAAGGCCCTCGCCGACGCCGATGGCGTGCTGCTCGTGACGCCCGAGTACAACGGCACCCTCCCCGCGGTGCTGAAGAACGCGATCGACTGGGCATCGCGTCCGTTCGGCGCCTCCCCCATCTCCGGCAAGCCCGTCGCGGTCATCGGTTCCGCCTTCGGCCAGTACGGCGGCGTCTGGGCGCACGACGACGCCCGCAAGGCCGCCGGCATCGCCGGTGCCAAGGTCCTCGAGGACGTCAAGGTCGCCATCCCGCAGTCGGTCGTCCGCTTCGCGGAGACCCACCCGCGCGAGGACGACGAGGTCACCCAGCTCGTGCAGGGCGCGCTGACCGCGCTCGCCGAGGCGACCGCGGAGCCCGCCGCCGCGTAGGGACCGTACCCCCAGGACGGACGGGAGGCTCGTGGCGGATCCGCCACGGGCCTCCCGTCCGTTCCGGGGTACGGAAGCCGCTAGACCGTCTAGCAACGAGACGGGTTACCCTGATCCCCATGTCCACGCAGGAGATCACGGAAGCATCCGGATACTGGTTCCCGGATGACGACGCGACCCAACGCGGCGTCGCGGTCCTCAACGCCCTGCGTCGCTACCGGGCCGCCGAGACCGCGATGCGACGGCGCACCCGCGACTCGATGGGCATGGGCGAGACGGACCTGCTCGCCGTCCGCTACCTCCTGCAGGCGCAGCGGTCCGGCCGCAAGGTCAGTCCGAAGGACCTCGCCGCCTACCTGAAGATCTCCTCGGCGTCGACGACGATCCTCATCGACCGCCTGGTGCGGAGCAACCACGTCCGGCGCGAGCCGCACCCCACCGATCGACGCGCGCTCGTGATCACCCCCACGACCGAGACCGACGACGAGGTCCGCGCGACGCTCGGTGTGATGCACCGTCGGATGATGTCCATCGCCGAGGGCCTGCCGCCAGCCGACGCCCGTGTCGTGGCGGTGTTCCTCGAGCAGATGCGCGACGCCGTCGACCAGATCGACCCAGCTGCGACGACTCCTGGGCACTGACCGGGGCGTCCGGCCTGTCCGCTGAGCGCGGCGGGGGGACACGACCCTCCCCGTGCACTGTGAAACGACTCCGACGCACCGCGTAGACCGGAACGGTCACCAACCGCGAACACTGCTGAAGGAGCCGATCATGCACGCATCGGAAAAGATGGCCGCCAACCTGCAGGCCGTCCTCGTCGACCTCATCGACCTGCACGTCCAGGGCAAGCAGGCCCACTGGAACATCCTCGGCACGAACTTCCGCGACCTGCACCTGCAGCTCGACGAGATCGTCGACGCCGCACGCGAGTTCGCCGACGACACCGCGGAGCGCATGCGTGCGCTCTACGCCGTGCCGGACGGCCGCTCGAGCACCGTCGCGGCGACGAGCCACCTCGACCAGTTCCCCGAGGGCGAGATCACCACGCACGACGCGATCGACCAGGTCACGCTGCGCCTCTACCAGGCCACCGGGACCATGCGCGACGTGCACGACGAGGTGGACGACGAGGACCCGACGACCGCGGACCTGCTGCACGGCTTCATCGAGCGCCTCGAACAGCTCGCATGGATGGTCAGTGCCGAGAACCGCGCGCCGAGCACCCCGCTCGCGAGCGCGACGACGCCCGCGGTCGCCGACGCCTCGGCCCACGCGTAGCGCGGACCACCACGTGGACCTCGGGATCCAGGGCAAGACCGCGCTCGTCTTCGGCGCGGACTCCGGCATCGGCTGGAACACCGCGCGCATCCTCCTCGCCGAGGGTGCGACGGTGGTCGTCAGCGACCTCGACCAGTCGCAGCTGGACAACTCGGCCGATCAGCTCGAAGCGCCGTACGGCAGGCTCCACGCGTTCGCCGCTGACGTGACCAGCGCGTCGAGCCTCGCGCACCTGCACACCAGGGTCCGCGAGGCCGTCGGCGAGATCGACATCCTCGTGCAGTCCTCCGGCGTCACCGGTGCCCAGGGGCTCTTCCACGAGATCGACGAGGACGGCTGGACGTCGACGCTCGACGTCGACCTGATGGGGCCGGTGCGGATCACCCGCGAGTTCATCGGCGACCTGCGGAACGGCGGGTGGGGTCGCATCGTGTACCTCGTGTCCGAGGACGCGTCGCAGCCGTACGACGACGAACTGCCGTACTGCGCCGCCAAGGCCGGGGTGCTCTCGTTCGCGAAGGGGCTCTCGCGCAGCTACGCGAAAGAGGGTCTGCTCGTGAACACGGTCTCCCCTGCCTTCATCCACACGCCGATGACCGACGCGATGATGAAACGGCGCGCGGAACAGCTCGGAACCACCGTCGACGAGGCGATCACGAGCTTCCTCGACGAGGAGCGTCCGTACATGGAGCTGCAGCGCCGCGGGGAGCCGGAAGAGGTCGCCAACGTGATCGCGTTCCTGTGCTCCGACCTCGCGAGCTTCGTCAACGGCGCCAACTACCGGGTCGACTCCGGCTCGGTCGCCACCATCTAGGAGGACGCACACATGACCGACTACCGCTACCTCATCGTCGGCGGCGGGATGGTCGCCGACTCGGCGGCACGGGGCATCCGGGAGATCGATGCCGACGGCTCGATCGGCATCATCAGCGAGGACGTCGACCGCCCGTACGCCCGGCCGGCCCTGTCGAAGAAGCTCTGGACCGACCCGGACTTCAGCTGGGACGACAAGGTCGACCTGCACACGGAGGAGACGGGCGCGGAGTTCGTGCTCGGGACCGTGGTGACGTCGATCGACCGCGACGGCAAGACCGTGACGACCGCCGACGGCGGCACGTTCGGCTACCAGCAGCTGCTCATCGCCACCGGTGGACACCCCCGCGGGCTTCCCGGACTCGAGCCGTCCGACCGTGTCCTCGACTACCGCAGTGCCGCCGACTACCGGAAGCTCCGCGGGTTCGCCGATGCGGGAGCCCACGTGGTCGTCGTCGGCGGCGGCTACATCGGCACCGAGATCGCGTCGGGCGTCGTGCAGAACGGCGCCCGCGTCACGCTCGTCGACCCGGACGAGGTCGTCGGCGGGAACATGTTCCCCGACGGGCTCGCCGCCGCGTTCCAGCAGCGGTTCCTGGACCACGGCGTGGAGCTCCGGCTCGGCCGACGTGTCGCATCCGGCGCCGAACACGACGACGGCGTGACGCTCACCCTCGACGACGGCTCGGTCGTCGAGGCGGACGCGGTCGTCGCCGGTCTCGGCATCGAGCCCGCGACCGAGCTCGCCGCAGCAGCCGGTCTCACCGTGAACGACGGCATCGTGGTGTCCTCGACGCTCGTCACGGACGACCCGGCGGTGTTCGCCGCCGGTGACGTCGCCGAGTACCCGGACCGGATCCTCGGCACCCGCCGCGTCGAGCACGTCGACAACGCGCAGCAGCAGGGACGACAGGCGGGGCGGAACCTCGCCGACGCCGACGAGACCTACGACCACACGCCGATGTTCTACTCGGACGTCTTCGACGTCGGGTACGAGGCGGTCGGCCAGGTCACGACGTCCCTCCGGACCGTCGAGGACTGGCAGGAACCGAACACCACCGGCGTCGTCTACTACCTCGACGACGACGAGCTCGTCCGCGGCGTCCTGCTCTGGAACGTGTGGGACAAGACCGACGAGGCCCGGAAGGTCCTCGCCGAGGCGCACGCGCTCACGCCCGACATGCTGCCGGGCCGCATCACGCCCTGATCGCGGCCGGTTTGGGCCCACGCGAGCCGGTTCCGGCGCACCGCGGAGCTTGCGGAGCGGTGTGACGGCCGAGCTCGTGGGGAGAGGCCCGGTGCCGGTCCGTCGGACCGGCACCGGGCCTCCAGTGCGTCGCGTCGCTAGCCGGCCTTGCGCTGGCTGCGGTCGTCCAGTTCCGGGGCGGCCGCGTCGACGACCGCTGCGCGGTCCTCCGGCGCCACCGGGGCGTCTCCCTCGTCCGCCATCGCGACGGCGTGGGCCGACTTGCCGGCCTCGAGGACCTCGTCGTCGCCCTTCGCCATCCCGAACAGCTCCAGGAACCGCGCCTTCAGGACGAGCCAGGCGTCCCCCGGGCTGAGCCGAGCGAGGTCCGACGCGGTCGAGTCGTCCCGCACGCGCTGCAACGACGACACCCCGCGATCGGGCAGGTCTCCGCGGACGTGCGCCACGGCGAGCGCCGCGACGGCGTCGGCCTGCGCGTGCATCACCGAGTGCGCGCCGTCGACGACCTCGCGGAGGACGGCGTACGGGAACACCCTGGCCAGCCGGCGGATCCAGTCGCGGGGCACGAGGGCGTCGTGCTCGCCGCGGACGATGAGCGTGCGCGCCCGCACCTGCGGGGCGCGGTCCTCGATCCGGAACGCGACCATCTTCGGCAGCACCTTCCGGAACCAGTGCCAGCCGCAGAGCGCGTACGCGGTGACGGCGTGCCAGCGGACCGCCGCCGGCTCGTGCACGGCTGACCGCACGAAGCGGACCGCTGATTCGCTGATGGTCCTGGCATTCGAGTCCATCACCGGGCTGATGAGGACCAGGTCGCTGATCTGCGGGCGGCGCGCGGCGACCTCGGTGACGATCTGCGTGCCCATCGAGTGGCCGACGAGGACCGGGTCCTCGAGCCCGAGTTCGTCGAGGACGCGCTCGACGGCGTCGGCGTACCGCTCGATCGACACCGCGCCGCGGAACTTCGGGACGCCGGCGAACCCGGGCAGGTCGAGGGCGTGCACGGGTCCGAACTCGTTGAGGTTCGGGGCGAGCCGTTCGTAGTAGGTCGACGCGATGCCGAGGCCGGCGACGAGCACGAAGGGGCGGACCCCGGTGTCGCCGATGGAGCTGACCCGGACGTTCGTGCCGTCGACCTCGATCCGGTCGACCTTGACCACGACGTCGGCGTTCTCCGCGTGCTCCAGCTGGTCGGCGTGGCGCGGGGTCTCGTCGTTCACTGGTCTCTCCTCGTGGGTCGGGCAGTCGCCCAGGCTACCCCGGCAGTTCCCCGTTCGCGGGACATCGGCGTGTGAGGATCCTCGTTGCTCCCGAGGGCGCGGTGCGGCACACTGCCGTCATGTCGCCAGACGAGCAGCACTCACGCCGGGCGTTCCTCCGCCGCGCCGGGATCGGTGCCGCCGGTGCCGCCGTCGGTGCGGGTGCGGTCGGCGCGGCGGCGGCGTACGACCGGCACGTCCAGGACGAGCGGTACGGGTTCACCCCGCTGCCGGAACGTCGTGAACCCGGCTTCGACCACGTCGTCGTCCTGATGTTCGAGAACCGCAGCTTCGACCACGTGCTCGGCCGGCTGTACACCGACGACGAGCTCGGCGACGGGCAGTCGTTCGAGGGGCTGCAGTCCGGGACGTACGCGAACACGGCCCCGGACGGCACCGTCGTCCCCGCGCACGTCTACGAGGGGTCGACCGACGACGTCATGTCGCAGCCGGACCCCGACCCCGGCGAGTTCTACCCGCACGTCAACACGCAGTGGTTCGGTGTGGTCGATCCGGCGTCCAACGAGCGACCCGAGCAGCACGGGTACGCGGCGCCGTACAACGCACCGTCGGACACGAGTGCCCCGCCGATGTCGGGTTTCGTCCACGACTACGTCGTCAACTACCGCATCGAACGGGGGCGGGAGCCCACGGTCGCCGAGTACTCGCGCGTGATGGGCGGCTTCTCGCCCGAGATGCTGCCGGTGTTCTCGACGCTCGCGAAGTCGTTCGCGGTGTACGACCACTGGCACTGCGCGGTCCCGTCCCAGACGTTCTGCAACCGGTCGTTCTTCCACGCCAGCACGTCGCACGGGTTCGTCACGAACACCCGGGACGGCGGTCCGCAGAAGTGGCTCGACGCCCCGGACGTGCCGACGATCTTCAACCGGCTCGAGGACGCGGGGAAGTCCTGGCGCGTGTACTTCGACGCCGAGCAGGTCGTCTCCCTGACGGGGTTCCTGCACGCGCCGTCGATCGAGCGGTACTGGAAGACGAACTTCCGCAGCATGGAGCAGTTCCACGCGGACGCGGCGAACGGCGACCTGCCCGACTACGCGTTCGTCGAGCCTCGGATGGTGTTCGACCACAACGACATGCACCCGCCGCAGAACCGGCCGAAGGTCGTCGAGGTCCCGGGCGAGGAGCCGTTCGACAGCGCGATGTCCGACGTCCGGGCCGCGGAGGCCCTGCTCGCCGAGGTCTACGGTGCGGTTCGCGGCGGCCGGTCGACGCGGGGCTCGAACGCGGTCAACACCGCACTCGTCGTGACGTTCGACGAGCACGGCGGGATCTACGACCACGTCCCGCCGCCGGGGGCCGTCCCGCCTTCGGGGAAGCCGGACCCCGGTGAGATGGGGTTCACCTTCGACCGGCTCGGTGGCCGCGTGCCGACGTTCGTCGTGTCCGCGTACACGGAGCCCGGAACGATCGTGAACGACCCGATGCACCACGCCGCGATCGTGCACACGCTGACGCAACAGCACGGGCTCGAGCCGGTCACGCACCGGGACGCGGATACCCACGGCATCCAGAACGTCCTGAACCGGAAGGTCCCCCGGCAGCCGCAGCTCTGGCCGGACGTCGCGAAGCCGTACGTCCCGCGGAACCCGGAGCGTTCGCGGACGGGGCCGGGCGACCGGGAGCGCCGACGGCCGTTGACGGCGCCGGGCAAGGGGCTGCTCGGGCTGCTGCTGGCGAAGTACGAGCCGGACGCGCCGGAGCCGCAGACGTTCGGCGACGCCTACGACGTGCTCACGAAGCACGGCATGGGCTTGTTCGGCGACCGCGACTGACCGCGAAATACACGCAGTTCTCGCTCGGACCGGTCGCTGTGCGAGCGTGGCCCGATGATCTGCCCGTTGCACGCCTGGGGCGACGAGAGCATCCGGTCCCACGGCCTCGATGCGCCCGCGTACCTGCTCGGCGCCTCGATCGTCGACACCGATGACGTCGAGACCACCCGGCGCATCCTCCGGTCGCTGCGCCCGACCCGAGGGAAGCTGCACTGGCACGATCTCAACGATCGCGATCGACGAGACGTCTCCGAGACCATCGGCGCGCTCGAGGCGTTGCACCTCGTGGTCGTCGCCACGCCCGCCGACCTGCGGCGCGAAGAGCGCGCACGAGCGGTGTGTCTCGAGCGGCTGGTCTGGGAACTCGCGCGACAAGACGTGCGTCACCTGACGCTCGAGGCACGCCCTCGGCCGTTGATGGCCCGGGACATCAGGACCGTCCGCGGGCTGAAAGGGCGCATGGTCGCCCCGTCCACGTTCCGCGTCGAGCACGGAGACCCCGGGCTCGATCCGATGCTGTGGCTACCCGACCAGGTCCTCGGCGCAGCGGGCGCCGCCCTCTCCGGCGACGGGCGTTTCGTCGCTGCCCTGGGCTCCGCGCTCGACTCCGTGCACGTGCGGCCCTGATACTCAGGACAGCGCACTCCGCACTCCGCACAGCGCAAGAGCCGGGACCTGGTATACCCCAGATGCACCGGCTCCGACTTCTCCTCTCCCAGCAGGGAGCGAGCGTCCCCAATATATCAGAGCTTCGCGTACTTCGCGCGGAAGAAGCTGTAGACGCCGAACGCCAGGAACCCGATCCCGATCGCGATCAGGACGAACACCCCGCCGGGCATCCGGTGCAGGGCGTCGAAGGCCCCGTCGAGCCCTGTTGCCTGGTCGGGGTCGCTCCGGAAGGCGGCGACGGCGACGAGCACGCCGACGATGACGACCGCGACGCCCTTCGCGACGTAACCGACCACGGCGACGACGGTCAGTGGCCGCTCGACGGACTTCGGCGGGGTGACGAGCTGCTTCCGGTACGAGCGGCGGATGCCGATGACGACGAGGCCGATCCCGATCGCGATGGCGATCGCGGCGACGAGCAGCAGCAGGAACACCCCACCCGGTGTCGCCAACGCCTGCGCGGCGGCGCTCTTCGTCGACCCGGACGAGCTCTTGCCGGCACCGAGCGCGTACGACCCGGCCGAGTACCCGATGACGCCGTAGACGACGGCCTTGCCGATGTTCTTCGCCCGGTTCAGCCAGGCCCGGGTGGTGTCCGTGCGGCCGCCGATGACCGCTTCGAGCACGAGGCGCAGACACAGGGCCGCGGTGCCGACCGCGACGATCCAGAGCAGCACGACGCCCCCGGGGACCGCGGCGAGCTGCGCCAGTGCTCCCGACTGGTCGGTCTCGCCGGACTGCGACCCCTGCGAGCCGCTCCCGGCCGCGGCGTCGCCGATCCCGAGCAGGATCGCCAGGTACCCGATGAGCAGGTGCACGACACCGCTCCCGACGAACCCGCCGCGCGCCAGCAGCTCGAACCAGCGGCTGTCGGCGGCGCGTCTCGCCTGTCGTCCGGTCTCACGGGCAGCGTGCTCGGCGGTGTCGCTCATGCCAACGACACTGCCCGTCGGCGCTGGACGTGTCCGGCAGACGAGCGGACACGTCGCCGCGTCGTCGTCGGCGTACGACATGCGACGACTAGCGTGGCGGGCGTGCAGAGACGACGGGTGTCGAGCAACGCGGCGCCGACCGCCGACGGCACGGTCGTGGTCGTCCGCGCCGATCCACGCCGCCGGCCGCGTCGCGCTGATGTCCCGTGGCGACGTGTCCTGACCGGCGTCGTCGTCGCCGCGGTGGTCGGCGGGCTGCTCGTCGCGACGGCCGGGACCCTGGTCTCGCAGCGGATCGCCGAGTGGCTCGCGGTGCGGAACGCGACCACGGACACCGCGACGCTCGCTCGCGCGGTCATCGAACCGGCACTGGACGACGCGATCGCCGACGAGACGGCGGATGCCGCCGAACGGACGGCCGCGCGGGACCGGATGGCCACCGCGGTGGACCACGCGCTCCCCGGTGACACGGCGGTGCGGGTGAAGGTCTGGGACCGGGACGGCACGATCCTCTGGTCGGACGAGCCGCGCTTGGTCGGCGAGCGCTTCACGCTGTCGGGCGACGACCTCGACGCGCTGCTCACCGACGAGTCGGACGCCGAGGTGTCCGACCTCGACGAGCCCGAGAACCGGTACGAACGCGGCGATGGACCGTTGCTGGAGGCCTACCAGGCGGTGCACACCCCGTCGGGCCGTCCGCTGCTGTTCGAGGTCTACTACCGCTACGACGACGTCCTGGCGAGCGCCAGTCGTCTGCGCTCCGCCTTCGCGGGGCTGGCGTTCGGGACGGTCGGAGTCGTCCTGGTGCTCCTCGTGCCGGTGCTGCTCTGGCTGCTCGTCCGGATCCGGGACGGCCAGCGCGAACGGGAGCGGTTGCTCGTCCGTGCCCTCGACGCCCAGGCCGAGGAACGCCGGCGGCTCGCCGCGGAACTGCACGACGGCGCCGTGCAGGACGTCGCCGGTCTGGCCATGTCCCTCGGAGCGGCCGGGGACCCGGCTCTCCGCGAGGCCGCCGGCACCCTGCGAGGCGCCGTCTCCTCGCTGCGCTCGTCGCTCTCCGCGATCCGACCGGCAGCGCCGGAGCAGGACGGCCTCGGCAGGGCGCTCGACGATGCCTGCGCCCGAGCCAGGAGCGCCGGGCTCCAGACCGTCCTCCGGGTTCCGGACCCGGTCACGGCGAGCCCGGCCGCGCTGCACACCGTCGTGCGATTCGTGCGCGAAGCCGTCGCGAACACGGTCGTGCACGCCCGGGCGACGACGGTCAGGGTGACGATCACGACGACCCCCGTCGAGTTGGTCGTCGCGGTCTCGGACGACGGCGTCGGGTTCGAGGCGGACGGCATCCTCGCGCAGCAGCGGGACGGCCACCTCGGCACGACGATCCTGCGGCAGCACGCGATCGACGTCGGCGGATCGCTGACCCTCCGGACCGCCCCGGGTGCGGGCACGACATGGGAGCTCCGCGTGCCGACGGACACCGAGGCGATCGCATGAGGGTCATGGTCGTCGACGACCACGCGCTCGTCCGCAGTGGTCTCCGCGCAGTGCTCGGCACGACGGACGACTGCACGGTCGTCGGCGAGGCCGGAACGGGCGAGGAGGCGCTCGACGTCGCCGCCGAGGTCGCGCCGGACGTCGTCGTGATGGACCTGTCGATGCCGGGCATCGGCGGGGTCGCCGCGACCGCGGAACTCCGCGCGCGGTTCCCGGGGCTCCGGGTGCTCGTGCTGACGACCTTCGCCGACGACGATCGCGTCCGCGCTGCGCTGTCGGCGGGTGCGACGGGGTACCTGCTGAAGGACGCGACCCCCGACGACGTCGTGCGAGCGGTCCGTGCGGCAGGGCGCGACGAGGTGCCGATCGATCCGCGGGTGGCCCGCTCGCTCCTCCCGCGCATGCGCGACGTCGACACGAGCGACGTCGGCCGCAGCGACGGGAACACCAGCACGAGCGACCCGCGCACGAGCGCCTCGGGCCCCGACATCCCGCCACGGGAACGCGACGTCCTCGTCCTCGTCGCCCGTGGCATGTCGAACAAGCAGATCGGGACGGCCCTCGGCATCGCGGAACGCACCGTCAAGGCCCACCTCGGCAACGTGTTCCGACGGATCGGCGTCACCGACCGGACGAGCGCCGCGCTCTGGGCCCGCGACCACGGGTACTAGCCCGAAGGTCCGATGGCGCCGCGGAGAGGCGCACCGGAGGATCGACAGCGCGGGCGACGGTCGCCCGCACGGCCCCCTGGAGGTCCCCATGTCCACCGCACCCACCCGTCGTGTCGCCGGCATCGCCGCCGCCGTCGCAGCGGTCACGATCGCGGCCGTCGCCCTGGTGGGCGTCGCGCCCGCCAGCGCGTCCGGCAAGACGTCGACCGGCGGCGACTACGCCGTCACGATCAACGGCACCACCACGAACCCGGCGAGCGGCAAGGACTTCAAGGCGAAGGACCTCGCGGTCTCCGGCACGATCAAGGTCCGCGGGATCCACAACGGGTTCGACATCCGCGTCGCCGACCTCGGCGTGTACGACTACACGCTCACCGGCGCCCCGGACACGCAGCGCATGGTGACGAAGCCGACCGTGGTGTTCGCCTCGAAGATCCCCTCGCTGACCGCGGCGCAGCTGTCCGGCACGAAGCTGTCCCAGCTCGAGGTGCGCGACGACACCCTGACCGCGATCTTCGCCACGGGTGCCGGGAAGTTCAAGATCCAGGCGAAGGACGGCGCACAGGGCGGCATCTTCCAGATGGAGACCGAGTTCGCCGGCCCCGTCACCTTCACGCACACGCTCGGCGCCGGCCTGTTCTACTTCACGAACCCGTACACCGGCAAGATCAACTTCGGTGACGGCACCCCGGCCGTCACCTCGGGCTCGGGCTCGCACCAGATGCTCCTCGGCAAGGACTCGCCGCAGGTCGCGACGAAGACCTCGCAGACCGCGACGACGACCACGTGGACGGTCCAGCCCGGTGGTCGCCTCGGTGGCGTCCTGGGCGAGGACGCGGTCGAACTGAGCGCCGGTGCGACGAACTGCACCAGCCAGTGCCAGGCACAGAACCAGATCCGCGGATCGCTGCCGGGTCCGCCGGACCCGGTGGACCCGACCCCGCTCGGCTGAGCGGACACGTCCGGTCTCGACCTGGCGACGGACGGGAGGCTCGGTGTCAGCTGGCACCGAGCCTCCCGTCGTCCTGGCCGCTGCGCGCAGCCGGGGTACGGCCGGAGCGGCTCGCCTCAGGCACCGCGGGCAGCATGGGTGCATGTCGCAACGCACCCGAGACACCCCCGACGTCGACCGGACCGCGGAGCGGACCGACGGGTACGCCCCGCTCCGGTCCTACGCGGCGATCGGGGACGGCCGCACCGTGGCGCTCATCGCCCGGGACGGCCGGATCGACTGGCTCCCGATCCCGTCGATGGACTCGCCGCCCGTGTTCGCGAGCATCCTCGACGCCGAGGACGGCGGACACCTCGCGCTGCGCCCGGTCGACCTCGACGCGCACGTGGAGCGGGAGTACCTCCCGGGGACGAACGTCCTCGTCACGACGTGGACGACCGACACCGGTCGCTGCACCGTGACCGACGCGATGGTCACCGGTGTCGCTGGACGCCTGCCGTGGGCCGAGATCGGGCGCTGCGTGCAGGGCGTCGAGGGGACGGTGGAGCTCGAGTGGGCCGTGGTCCCCGGCACGCTGCTCAACACCGCGGAACCGAAGCGGCTGGACACCGTCAACGGCTCGGTGATCGGCGTCGACGGTGTGACGATCGCGATCGTCGAGAAGGGCTTCGACCCGGTGCACGAGGACGGCCCGCGCTTCTCCGGCCGGTTCAGCACGGCCGAGGGCTCGAAGCACATCCTGACGATCGTCGGCACGCTCGACGAACCGATCTTCCTGCCGGAACCCGAGCTGACCATGCAGGGCATCGACCGGACCATCGAGAACTGGGCGACCTGGTCGAGGGAGTTCAACTACGACGGTCCGTGGGCGGACGCCGTGCAGCGGAGTGCCCTCGCGCTGAAGCTCCTGATCTTCTCCCCGACCGGAGCGATCGCCGCTGCGCCGACGACGAGCCTCCCCGAGGACCGGACCGGCGGGAAGAACTGGGACTACCGGTTCGCCTGGGTCCGCGACCTGTCGTACACCGTGCACGCGCTGGACCGGTTCGGGCTGCGGGAGGAGACCCACGCCGCGGTGTCGTGGGTGATGCGCACGATCGCGAAGCACGACGACGGCATGCCGATCTTCTACACGCTCGAGGGCGAGGTCAGCGACGAGGTCGAAGAGCGCGACGTCCCGGGGTGGAACGGCATCGGACCGGTGACCGAGGGCAACCGGGCCTCTGGACAGATGCAGCTCGGCGTCTGGGGCGACGTCTTCGAGATCATGCGGCAGTACGTCCGGCAGGGCAACGTCCTCGACCGCAAGACCGCTGCGGTGCTCGAGGGACTCGCCGACGACGCGTGCAAGCAGTGGGAGAAGCCGGACGCGGGCATGTGGGAGCTCGAGGACACCCAGCACTACACGACGAGCAAGATCGGGTGCTGGCAGGCGCTCGACGCTGCCATCGAACTGCACGAGAAGGGGCAGATCGACGGGTCCCGCGACATGTGGGAGAAGAACCGCGGGCTCATCGCGGACTGGGTCGCCGAGCACGGGTGGAACGAGGAACTCGGCCACTACGTGATGCACCCGGACACCGATGCCCTCGACGCCTCGATCCTCATCCACGCGATGTCGGGGTTCGACCGCGGTCCCCGGATGGCCGCGACGATCGACGCGATCCAGGCGCAGCTGCAGCACGGACCGCTCGTGTACCGGTACTCCGGGCTGGAGGACGAGGAGTCCCCGTTCGTCGCGTGCTCGTTCTGGCTCGCCGCGGCGCTCGCGTGCACCGGCCGGGTCGACGACGCGACCGCGCTCATGGACGAGATGGTCGACCAGGCGAACGACGTCGGGCTGTTCAGCGAGATGCTCAGCGCGGTGGACGGCGACTTCATGGGCAACCTGCCGCAGGGCCTGTCCCACCTCGCGCTCATCCAGGCGGCCTTGACGATCGAGGAGTTGTCAGGCGCATGATGGTCTGACGATGAACGACGTCGACGCACGGATGGACCGGCTCAGGAGGGCCGCTCGCTACCGGTACCAGCAGCTCGTGGAGAGTGAGATCGAGCGGGGCTCCCTCGATCCGGACGAGGTGCGTGAGGAACGGCGGCTGCTCAAGGCGGCCGACGTCGCCGCGCACGCGAGGGCCCAGATTGAGGAGGCCGAACGCCGCGGGGTGTTCGAGGGCAACCCGTACCACGGCAAGCCCCTGCCGGGGAACGACGGGCAGCACGATCCGGACTGGTGGATCAAGTCGAAGATCGAACGCGAGGACATCCGTGGGATCGCCCCGCCTGCCCTCGCGCTCCGCACCGAGGACGCCGAGCTCGACGACGCCCTCGACGCGCTCTCGGTGGAGTCCGACGTGCGCGATGTCCTCGTGGACTTCAACGCCCGCGTGAAGGAGGCCCGTCGGCAGCTCCTCGGCGGGCCACCGGTCGTGACGCCGCTCCGGGACGTGGACGCCGAGATCCAGCGGTGGGCGGAGCGACGGGAGGCCCGTCTCGCGTCCGCAGCGCAGGCTGCGGAACAGCTGCGGCTCGAGTCCCGGCCACGGCGCTGGTGGCGCCGGCGCGGCTGACCCCGTCCCGCCCGGCGCCTCCGGAACGCCGAACCACCGCTTCGACGACGAAACGCCTCCGTTTCCGGAGGCGTTTCGCGTCGAGAACGGTGTCTCGAGTAAGGCGACGTGCTTACTTGATCTTGGCCGTGATCGTGGCGGTGCCGACCAGGAGGCCGCTCTTGACGGCGTCGGTCTTGAAGGTGCTGTTGAGCAGCTTCGCGGCGTCCGCGGAGACGTGGACGGTGGTGCCGGTGAGGATCGCGTTGTCACCCTCGAGCTGCAGCGGCTTGAGCGTCCCACCGTGCAGGCTGAACAGGTACGCGTTCGCTGCGGCGACCTGCCCGTTGACCAGGACGTCACCGTAGAGCTTGGACGAACCCGGGTTCACCACGAAGTTCTCCAACGTCACCGTCGTGTCCCCGGCCTTCAGGGTCAGACCCGAGTCGTCGTGGTTCAGCAGGCCCTGCACGTACGGACGGTACTTGCCATCCGGGCTCCAGTAGGTGACCGAGCCGGAGGTGATCGGGAACGACACGGCGCCGTCGGCGAGCTTGGCGTTGCCGGACACACCCGGGGTCAGGCCCAGCGAGGTGAGGGCGTCGGTGAAGCCGGAGTCCAGCGCGACGGAGGTGTCGCCACCGAGGACCTCGGGAACCGACGCGACCGGTGCGGGGATCTTCGACGACGACGACGCGACGGTGTGGATCGCCGGGGTGGAGGCGTTCGCGGCGGAGACACCGAACGCGGCACCGCCGAGGACGAGGGCACCCGTCGTGGCGAGGGTGATGGTGGTCTTGAGGGACTTGCGCATGAGGGTTGATCCTTTGCTGTGGTGGGCTCCTCCGGCACGCTCCTGTGCGTACGCCGGCTGTGTGTATTCAGATCGCCGGCCGAACTCGACCGGAGAGCGCCCTGGGCATTTGCCCTGTGCAGATGATTCGGCACCCCTCCGGGATCGGATTGGACGAGTTTCTTGATCCCTTTCGGCGGGGCGGTCCGTACCGTGGAGGAATGGCGACAGAGCAGCTGCAGAGCACGGAACGCATCCGGGCGATCGACGCGTGGTGGCGGGCCGCGAACTACCTGACCGTCGGGCAGATCTACCTGATGGACAACCCGCTGCTGTCCCGTCCGATCGAGCCGGAGGACGTCAAGCCACGCCTGCTCGGGCACTGGGGCACCTCGCCGGCGCTCAACCTCGTCTACGCGCACTGCAACGCGCTCATCGCATCGTCGGACCGGCAGATGCTCTACGTGTGCGGCCCTGGGCACGGCGGACCCGCGATGAACGCGAACGCCTGGCTCGACGGCACCTGGCAGGAGCTGTACCCGGGCACGACGCTGCAGCAGTTCTTCCGGCAGTTCTCGTTCCCCGGCGGCATCCCGTCGCACGCCGCGCCGGAGACCCCCGGGTCGATCAACGAGGGCGGCGAGCTCGGCTACTCCCTGGCGCACGCGTACGGAGCGGCCCTCGACAACCCGGACCTCGTCGTCACGTGCGTGGTCGGTGACGGCGAGGCGGAGACCGGTCCGCTCGCCGGGTCCTGGCAGGCGCACACGTTCATCGACCCGGTCGCGGACGGTGCAGTGCTGCCGATCCTCAACCTCAACGGGTGGAAGATCGCGAACCCGACGGTCCTCGCCCGCATCCCCGGCGAAGACCTGACGGCGTACTTCCGCGGGCTCGGGTACGACCCGATCGTCGTGGACTCCGCCCGCGTCGACGACGACCCCTTCGCGGTGCACGCCCTGTTCGACGGGGCACTGCGCCGAGCACTCGCGACGATCGACGACATCCAGGCCGCTGCGCGTGGACAGGCGGCACGCGCGGCGGCCGGTGAGATGGCCGGTGCAGCGGACCTCCGACCGCGCTGGCCGATGATCATCCTCCGGACGCCGAAGGGGTGGACCGGGCCGAAGGAGGTCGACGGACAGAAGGTCGAGGGCACCTTCCGCGCGCACCAGGTCCCGCTGTCAGCCGTCCGCACCGACGACGGGCACCGGGCGCAGCTGCAGGAGTGGATGGAGTCCTACCGTCCCGACGAGCTGCTCTCCGCGGACGGAGAGGGCATCGGTCTGCTCGAGGCGATCCGTCCGTCCGGCGACCTGCGGATGAGCGCGACCCCGCACGCCAACGGCGGGCGCATCCGGACCGCTCTCGGCCGTCCGCCCGTGACCGACTTCGGGGTGCCGGCCGGGTCCCCGGCGTCCTCCACCAGCACCCTCGGCCCGTGGGTCGCGGCCCTGACGGCACGGAACCCGTCGTCGTTCCGCCTGTTCGGGCCGGACGAGACGATCTCGAACAAGCTCGACGCGGTCTTCGACGTGACGAACCGCGTCTGGCGTGCCGGCAACGGTCCGGACGACGAACACCTCGCGCCGACCGGCCGAGTGATCGAGATCCTGTCCGAGCACCTGCTCGAGGGGATGCTCGAGGGGTACGTCCTGTCCGGGCGGCACGGCATCCTGAACACGTACGAGGCGTTCGCGCACATCATCGACTCGATGGCCGGGCAGTACACGAAGTGGCTGGAGTCCTCGGCGGAGATCGATTGGCGCGCGCCGGTGTCGAACCTCACGATCCTGCTGTCGTCGCACGTCTGGCGCCAGGACCACAACGGGTTCTCGCACCAGGACCCCGGGTTCCTCGACGTCGTCGCGTCGAAGCAGCAGGACCTGGTCCGGATCAAGCTCCCCGCCGACGCCAACACCCTGCTCGCCGTCGCCTCGCACGCGATGGAGACGACCGACCGCATCGAGGTGATCGTCGCGGGGAAGCACCAGGAGCCGGTGTTCCTGTCGATCGACGACGCCGTCGCGCACGCCGCCGCCGGGTCGGGCGTCTGGGACTGGGCCGGGACCGAGGACGCGGTCGGGCACGCGGACGTCGTGCTCGTCTCGGCCGGTGACGTCCCGACCGTGGAGACCGTCGCCGCAGCCGACCTCATCCGCCAGCACGCTCCAGACGTCGGGGTGCGGGTCGTGAACGTCGTCGACCTGCTGTCGCTCGGCGATCCGCGGAAGCACACGCACGCCCTGTCGGACGAACGGTACGACGAGCTCTTCCTGCCCGGCACACCGGCGGTGTTCGCGTTCCACGGGTACCCGGCGCTCGTGCACCAACTCACCTACCGCCGACACGGGCACGACGACCTGCACGTGCACGGCTTCCTGGAGCAGGGCACCACGACGTCCCCGTTCGACATGCTGATCCGGAACGAGATGGACCGGTTCGCGCTCGCGCACGACGCGCTGACGCGGGTGGCGGACGGGTCCGACCGGTTCGCGCCGCTGCTGGCGCGACTGACCGAGGCCCGGGACGCGGCACGCTCGTACGCCTACACGAACGGCGAGGACCACCCGTCCGTCGCCGACTGGCACTTCTCGGGGTGGCCGCAGGACGACGCCTGACCTCCGGATCACGTGGACGAGCGCACTCGTCGCGGTGGTGAGCGCCTGCGGGGCGCTCGCTTCGCTGGCCGTCACCATGCGCGAAGGTCGAGCGCTCCGGCGAAATACGGAGTTCTCGGCACACCGCGACCAGTGGTGGAAGCGTTGGTCGTGGGTCGTCGACCGGGCGTTCTCGATGACGGCACGTGATCGAGCCGCGGCGTCGATCATGGCGGAGGCGCTCGCAACGCGCGACTGGACGACCGACGACGACACCTACATGTTCGATGTGGTCCGCGGGCGCAGCCCCGGCCCGAACCCGGAGGAAGACGATGATCTCCAAGCTCAGCGACCGTGAGTTCAAGCGCCGCCTCGACGACGCCGAACTCTGCATCCCGCGACTCCTCGAGAGCGAGTACTACCGCCCGATCATGATCGCGAAGGGCAGGGACGTCGAACTCGCGGAACTCCGTGCCGAGTGGCGGGAGCGACAGGAGCGGGCCCGGGCGCGCAAGCTCAAGGACGACGCGTCGTTCGCCGACTGACTACCGGGCGCCGTGCCACGCTGGACGGGTGTCCGACCTCGTGATCCCGGCCCCGCCCGTCCCCACCGTCCCGACGTCCACCGGCGAGCGCTTCCCGGTGCGGCGGGTGTTCTGCGTCGGGAGGAACTACGCCGCACACGCCCGCGAGATGGGCCACGACCCGGACCGCGAGCCACCGTTCTTCTTCACGAAGCCGGCCGACGCGATCGTGGTCGACGGCGCGGACACCCCGTACCCGACGATGACCGGGCAGCTGGAGCACGAGGTCGAACTCGTGGCGGCCATCGGCATCGGCGGGGCGGACATCCCCGTCGAGTCCGCGCTCGACCACGTCTGGGGCTACGCCGTCGGGCTCGACCTGACCCGGCGCGACCTCCAGGCGGAGGCGAAACGACTCGGGCGCCCGTGGGACCTCGCGAAGGGGTTCGACGCATCCGCGCCCATCGGCGTGCTCGTCCCGGCAGCGACGGTGGACCCGACCCGCGGCTCGATCGCACTCGACGTCGACGGCGCATCGCGGCAGCACGGCGACCTCGCCGACCAGATCTGGTCCGTCGCCGAGGTCATCGCGACGCTCTCCCGGTTCGTGGCACTCGCGCCGGGCGACGTCGTGATGACGGGCACCCCGGACGGCGTCGGGGCGATCGACCGCGGCGCCGTGCTCCACGGGACGATCGACGGCGTGGGGACGGTGTCGACCCGCATCGTCTGACGACGACGGTCGCGTTTCCTGCGTGTCACGGTGACCTGGGAGCACTCCGAGCCGCGGAGCGTATCACTGTCGTTGACGCCGTGTCGGGAACCGGCGTCGTGGTTCTCATCGACAGGGACAGCGGGACCGAGCACGGTCAGGACGGCCACCGCGCGCCCGGAGACGGAAGGTGGCGACGTGATCGAACACGACCTGCTCGCGACGTCCTGGACGTGGGACGGCGACGAGCCCATCGACGAACGGGTCCGTGCGGTCGGTGACGCCGGGTTCGCCGGCATCTCCCTCGCGCTGGACGACCTGCACGAGGTCCGCGCAACCATCGGCTTCGCCACGCTCCGACGCATGCTCGACGACGCCGGCATCGTGTGGATCCAGCTCGGTACGCTCGGCAACTGGTGGACCTGCACGAGCCGCACCACCGGCGAGGACGCCGACCGCGGGGTCCTCCTCGAGGCGGCGGCGTCCCTCCGCGCGTGGCAGGTGGTGGCGCGCGCCGACGTCACGCTCCCCGGCGTCTCCCCCGCGGCAATGCTCGACGACTGGGTGGTGCTCGCGACCCAGGCCGAGAGCGTCGGCGCGCAGCTCGTGCTCGAACCGGAACCGTGGTCGAACCTGCCGACGGTCGAGCGGGCATCCCGCTTCGTCGCGGCCGCCGGACACCAGAACAGCGGCCTGCTGCTCGACGCGATGCACGCGCTGCGCGGTGGCTCCACGCTCGCGTCGATCCGGCAGGGCATCGCCCCGTCGACCCTGGCCGCGGTCGAGCTCAGCGACGGACTGCTCTCCACCCCGAGCGGGATGACGCTCGCGGACGAGTCGCGCGACGGCCGGTACCTCCCGGGCGCTGGCGCCTGGGACATCCCCGGGTTCATCCGCGTCGCTCGGGAACTCGGGTACGACGACCCGTGGGGTGTCGAGGTCCGGACCCCTGCGCACCGAGCGCTCCCCATCGCCGACGCGCTGCGGACGGCTGCCGCAGCGACCCGCGCGGTGCTGGACGCCGCCGATGCGTACGGCGCTCCAGCCGCGCCCGCGATGCCGACGTCTCCTGCCCCGACCTCGGCGGTCGACTACGAGCCGCAGCACCGTCCGCGTCGGGAGACCGGTTCAGGGACGCCCGCGTAGCGTCGCCGGCATGAGCGATCAGGCACCCAACGCGGACGAAGCACTCCTGCGCGAGTCGCAGCAGGCGATCGACGACGCCAAGGCCGCAGCGGCCGACGTCGTCGAGCCGGACGAGGACGAACTCATCGACGAGGGTCTGCCGGTCGCGGACGACGCCGAGCCGTCCGACGGCCCCGCTCCGGCGTCCTGACCGACCCCGGCGACCCGGGCGACCCGGGCGTCAGACGATCTCGACCACGCGGACGGTGACGTCGGTGGGTCGACGACCGGCGACGTCCTCGACGCGTCGGACCACGACGTCTCGGACGGCCTTGGCGCGCCCGATGGCCGACGTCCCCGCATCGACGGCGACGACGACGCGCACCCGGAGCCCCTCGCCCTGGTCGTCCACGAGCACCGCTCCGCCGTCCCGCGGCAGGTCGAGCACCGACCGGACGTCGCGGACGAGCACGGCGAGACCCGGCCCCGGCGGGATCACCGACCGCACCCCGGGGACGGCGAGCACGGCTTCGGTGGCTGCGCGGGAGAGTGCGCGGGTGTCAGCGGTCACGGGTTCCTCCCGGGGGCGAGCAGGTCGGCGACTCGGACGGTGAGGGAGCGCACCTCGAACGGCGCGTGCTCCGCGAGGGCGGCGGCCACGATCGTGCGGAGCTCGTCGGCACGGCTGCGGATCGGGGCGGCGGGATCGACCACGATCGCGACCTCGACGTCGACCGGTCCGCCGGGGATCGACAGGTCGCCCGTGAACCGGGTCCGACGGACGAGGACGCCGGGGAGCGTGTCACCGAGCGCACGGACCAAGCCCCGGATCGCCCCCTCGGTCACGACGAGTGTGCTGGACGGATCGTCGTCGGGCACCGGGATGTCCCGGCCGGCGTGCGCGGTGGTGCGGATCGAGGCCAGGACACCGGCGATCCACCCCTCGTCGGCGCCGTCGGCAGCGCGAACGTCCGCATCGAGCATCTCCGACGACGCCGCTCGCAACTCGCCGAGACGCACGAGCGCCGCGCGGGCAGCCGCGTCCGACTCGATGTCGTCCCGCACGGGATCCCGGCCGGAGTCGAGGTAGTCCGAGAGCTCGTCGAGCGTGAAGGCGCCGAAACGGTCGTCGACGTCGTCGTCGTTCATCGCCACCCCTCCATCTGCTCGAGCACGGTCCGGCGCGCACGTGCGAGCAGGCCGCGCACGCTCGCCGCCGACAGGCCGGTCTGCTCGGCGATCTCGGCGTAGGACGCGCCACCGATCTCGCGCAGCACCCACACTGCTCGCTGCGCATCCGGGAGGTTCTGGACGACCACGGCCAGCGCGTCGACCTGCATGCGTGTCGCCACGACCTCGTCGACCGGGCGGTCCTCCGAGGCCTCTGGCAACGCCTCGAGGTCGAGGTGCGGGTGGCGGCGGCGAAGTCGGTCGAGCGCCTTGTTCGCCGCGATACGGAACAGCCACGTCCGCACCCGGTCCGGTTCCTCGACGGTGTCGATCCGTTGCCAGGCCAGCAGCGACGCCTCCTGCACGGCATCGTCCGCTTCGCCGTCGCCGTGCCCGAGGATGCGCGCGGCGTAGGCGCGCATGAGCGGCCCGTACCGGTGGATCAGCACGCCGAACGCGGCGGCGTCACCGTCCGCGGAACGTTCGACGAGCGACCCGTCCGACAGGGACGACAGCTGCGTGTCCTCGGTCAGGGTCGGGCCTCTCGGATCGGGTTTCGGTTCTCGCGTGACGAATTCGGGGTTCGGCACGTCTTCAGTACGTGCCTACCATCGGCGCCTGCGTGCTGATGGTCTCGAGCGCGCCGTGGCCGGTCATCCCTGAACGACCGGTCACGGCGCTTCTGCGGCGGCCCGTGCGTTCCCTGATCCGGCGCACGGGCCGTCTTCTCCCAGGACGGGGTGGTCGGCGACACCCCGGGTCCGGGACGTCGGGGACACCCCGCGACGCGTCAGTCGTCGACCTCGTCGCCGAGGAAGTCCGCGTAGGTCACCTCCGGGTCCGTCACCGCCGCTGCCGGGTCCACCGGCTTCCGCAGCGGCTGGTCCCCCGACATGGCGACGCGCTCCTCCGTGGTGAACGGTGGCAGGTAGTTGGACGCGCTCATCGCCGCTCCCTTCGTCCCGAGGAACGTAACAGCCCGGCACGTTCATGCCAGCGGTCGTGATGATTTCGTCCCCCACAACGGGGGCCGACGGGGGACGGAAGTTCGCCCGCAGCGGACCCCATGCGCACGTATCTGATCGCACACCCGCTCACTCTCGGACGACGTCACCCGCCGACTTGTCGATCCGCCAGCCACGCCACGACGGCTGCCGGAGTCGCCCGTCGCCGGTCCACTCCGCGAACTCGACCTCGCCGACGCGCTCGGGGGTCACCCAGTGCGCGTCGCGTGCATCCGGCCGAGGGACGTCCGTGAACGGGGGCGTCCCGCGTTCCAGCCGGCCGAGCACCGCGGCGATCTCGTCGAGGTCACGATCGCTGAATCCCGTCCCGACCTTGCCGACGTACTCCAGTCCGTCCGTGCCGGGGATCCCGAGCAGCAGCGAGCCCACGCCGCCGGCGCGCCGACCGTTCCCGGGCTTCCACCCGCCGACGACGACCTCCTGTGTCGCGTGGTGCTTCAGCTTGAGCCAGGCCTCTGACCGACGACCCTCGGCGTACTTCGACCCGCGCTTCTTCGCCACGACCCCCTCGAGCCCGGCTTTCCGGGAATCGCGCATCGCCTGGTCGAGGTCACCGTCGTGCGCGGGCGGCACCTCGATGACACCGCCGGCATCGACGACCGTCGACAGCGCCTCTCGTCGGTTGGTGTACGCCAGGCGTGTCAGCTCGTGACCGTCCGCCTCGAGCACGTCGAACAGCAGGAAGCGCACCGGGGTGGCCTTCCGTGCGGCCTCGACCTCGCGCGGCTTCGTCAGGCCCATCCGGTTCTGCAGGAGCTGGAAGGACGGCCGCCCACGCTCGTCGAGCGCCACGATCTCCCCGTCGAACACCCCGTCCACGCCCGCCCGCTCGCCGAGTTCCCGCAGTTCCGGGTACTGCGCCGTGAGGTCGTTGCCGTTCCGACTCCGCAGCGTGACCTCGCCGTCACGGACGGTGGCCAGGGCGCGCACGCCGTCCCACTTCAGCTCGAACGCCCACTCGGTCGGATCGAGCCGGGGTTCGCCCTTCGCCAGGGTCGCCTGCATCGTCCGCCGTTCCACCGGCTCGGTCTCCGACGCGGCGGCCCCGTCGATCCGCTCACGGCCGTCGTCGTGCCTGTGGGGCCGGGAGGCTCGGCTCGCCTCCGCCCCGCCGGTCCCGTCCGCCGTCGGGTCGGGCTGGTCCTTGGTGCGGTGGATGAGCCAGTTCTTCTCGTCGCCCTCGCGGCCGCGCCCGCGTCCCCGGGTGTGCAGGATCGCGAGGCGTCGGTTGCCGTTCGTCCGGCCGTGCAGCGTGACGATGACCTCCTCGCCCTCGCGCCACTTCTCGAGGTCGTACGTGCCCTCGTCCCAGATTGTGACCGTCCCGCCGCCGTACTCGTCCTTCGGGATCGTCCCCTCGAAGCCGCCGTACTCGAGCGGGTGGTCCTCGGTCATCACGGCGAGGTGGTTCTTCCCCGGATCGGTCGGCTCCCCCTTCGGCAGCGCCCAGCTGACGAGCACGCCGTCGTGCTCCAGCCGGAAGTCGTAGTGGTCCCTGGTGGCGTGGTGCTCCTGGATGACGAACGTCGGGGTGCCGTCCTGCCGGACCGTCGGCGCTCCTTCCGGAACCGGCTCCGGCGTCTTGGACGCGTCCCGCTTCGCACGGTAGGCCGACAGGCGGTCGTTCCCCGAGCCTCCCGTCCGTTCCGCGTCGTTCGCCTGCTGGGTCCGGTCGCTGTCCCAGTGACCGTGGTCGGCGCGACCGACCGCCAACGAGGCGGCGGCGACCGGGTGCAGGGGGTCGCCACGGTCCTCCAGTCGTTCGAGCACCTGGTCCAGCGTCAGCTGGGCCAGCCCCTTCTCGGTGAGTTCCTTCCACGTCCGCGGCGCGGCGACGGTCGGCTGCGACCGGCCGCGCAACGAGTACGGGGCGATCGTCGTCTTGTTGCCGTTGTTCTGCGACCAGTCGACGAAGACCTTGCCCTTCCGCTCCGCACGGCTCATCGAGGACAGCACCAGGTCGGGGAGGTCCTGTTCGAGGGCCTTGGCGAGTTCGTGGGCGACCTCGGAGACGTGCTTGGTGGCGGCCTTCCCGTCGAGTGCCGCGTACAGGTGGATGCCCTTCGACCCGGACGTCACCGGGTACGGCTCGAGGCCCATGCCCTGCAGGATCTCCCGAGCCGCGACCGCGACCTCGACGCACTCCGGCAGCCCGACGCCATCGCCGGGGTCGAGGTCGAGCACCAGCCGGTCGGGGTGCTGCTGCCCGCCGCGGGGACCGAACCGCCACTGCGGCACGTGCAGCTCGAGCGCGGCCTGCTGCGCCATCCAGACGAGCGTCGGCAGGTCGTCCACGATCGGGTACTCGTTGTCGTGCTCGGTGTGCTCGATGGTGTGGTGCTTGACCCAGTCGGGCGCGGAGTCCGGCAGGTTCTTCTCGAAGAACACCTTGCCGTCGACGCCGTTCGCCCAGCGCTTCCTGGTCACCGGGCGGTCCTTGACGTGCGGGATCATCCACGGCGCGACCCGCGTGTAGTACTCGATCACGCGGCCCTTCGTGGTGCCGGTCTCCGGGTACATCACCTTGTCGAGGTTCGTGAGGGCGATGCGGCGGTCCCCGACGAGGACCGTGGTCTTCCGGGAAACCGGACTCACAACGCGACCCCGGTTGCTCCGGCCACCGTGAGCGTGGACCCGGACGTGTAGGACGACTCCGGCCCGGCCAGGTACACGTAGGCGCTGCCGAGCTCGACGGGCTGCGCCGGCCGTCCGAACGGCGTGCCCTCGCCGTAGTGCGCGATCTCGTCGCCCGGGTAGCTGATCGGTTGGAGCGGCGTCCACACCGGCCCGGGCACCACGGTGTTCGCACGGATGCCCTTCGCCGCGAGCTGCCGCGCGAGCCCGTTCGTGTACGCGATGATCGCCGCCTTCGTCGCCGCGTAGTCGATCATCCGGTCCTGCGGCTGGTACGCCGACACCGAGCTCGTCGTGACGATCGAGCTCCCCGGGGCCATGTGCGGGACCGCCGCACGGACGAGCCAGAACATCGCGTAGACGTTGACCTTCATCGTGCGGTCGAAGTCCTCCGTGGACTGCTCGGTGACGTCCTCGTGCACGCGCTGGTGCCCGGCGACGAGGACGAGTGCGTCGAGCCCGCCGAGCTCGCTGACGGCGGTCCGCACGAGTTCGTCGCAGAACGCCTCGTCGGTGAGGTCCCCCGGGAGCATCACGGCGTTCCGGCCGAGGTCGGCGATCAGGTCGCGGACCTCGGTGAGGTCGTCGAGCTCCTCGGGCAGGGCGTTCAGCGCGACGTCGGCACCCTCCTTCGCCATGGCGATCGCGGCAGCGCGGCCGATGCCCGAGTCCGCCCCCGTCACGAGCACCCGGTAGCCGGGCATCCGCCCCGTGCCGAGGTAGCTCGTCTCCCCGTTGTCGGGCTGCGGGTCCATCGCACTCGCGCTCCCCGATCCCTGCTGGGTCTGCGCGGGGAACGGCGGCCGCGCGTACTTCGTCCGCGGGTCGTCCTTGTCCAGCTGGCTCATCAGCCCATCGTGCTCCCTGCGAACTCCGGGCGCTCCAGCCTCGGCACGGGCATCATGAGCGCATGAGGTCGATCTGGAAGGGCTCCATCGCGTTCGGGCTCGTCAACGTGCCCATCAAGGTCTACGCCGCCACCGAGACCCACGACGTGTCCCTGCACCAGGTCCACGACGAGGACAAGGCCCGCATCCGGTACAAGCGCGTATGCGAGCTGGGGCACGAGGTCGAGTTCGCCGACATCGAGCGCGCCTACGACGACGGCGAGAAGACCGTCGTGCTCACCGCCGACGACTTCAAGAAGCTCCCCCAGGAGCAGTCGCACGAGATCGAGGTCCTCGAGTTCGTGCCCGTCGACCAGGTCGACCCGATGATGTTCGAGAAGACGTACTACCTCGAACCGGACTCCCGCTCCCCCAAGGCCTACGTGCTGCTCCGCCGGACGCTCGAGGAGACCGACCGCCTGGCGATCGTGCAGTTCACGCTCCGCCAGAAGACCCGGCTCGGTGTCCTGCGCGTGCACGACGACGTCCTGCTCCTGCAGGGGCTCCTCTGGGGCGACGAGGTCCGTGCAGCCGACTTCACGGCACTCGACACCTCGGTGAAGGTCAGCGCCAACGAGCTGAAGATGTCGTCGTCGCTCGTGGAGAGCATGTCGACCGACTTCGATCCGGAGCGCTACACCGACGAGTACCAAGCCGAGCTGCAGCAGCTCATCGACGCGAAGTTGGAGTCCGGCGACGACGTCGACACGTCCGAGACGTTCGGGGAGCAGGAGTCGTCCGACGACGAGGGCGGTGACGTCATCGACCTGATGGCCGCCCTCCGTGCGTCCGTGGACAAGAAGCGGACGGGAGGCTCGGGGTCGCGCTCGTCGTCCGGGTCGCGCTCGTCGTCCGGCAGCTCCACTGCCGACAAGACACCGGAGAAGAAGGCGCCGGCGAAGAAGGCCCCGGCGAAGCGCGCACCGGCCAAGAAGTCCCCGGCGAAGAAGCCCGCCGCGAAGAAGAAGGCCAGCTAGGCCGGAGATCGCGCCCACGCGCGGACATCGCGCCCTGCCGCGACGGGGCGCGATGTCCGTGTGGGGGTGCGACGCGGGCGGCGGTCAGGTGCGGTCGACGATCTCCCGCATCGCGGCCGCAGCGAGTTCGGCGTCGCCGGCGGCGACCGCGTCCGCGAGCGTCCGGTGCAGCGCCACGTCGTGGGCGTCCGGCTCGACGTCCGCGCGCTCCTCGAGCGCTCGCTCGACCACACGCTGCAGGCGCGCGAACATCGCGTTGCCCGACAGGGCCAGCAACCGTCCGTGGAACGCGCGGTCGGCCGGGAGGATCGGGGCCGGGTCCGCCGCACTGGCGGCGGAGGCGAGGCGTTCGGCGGAGGCGAGCAGGGCCTCCAGGTCGGATCGGTCGTGCGCTCCGGACGCGACCGCGCGGGCGGCTGCCGCAGCAGCCGCGGGCTCGACGGCACGACGGAGGGCGCGGAGTTCGGCCAGCGCGACCGCTCGGTCGGGGCCGTCGAGGCGCCACCGGACCACGTGCGGGTCGATCACGTCCCACTGCTCGGCGGGCAGGACCCGGAGCCCGACGCGTCGGCCAGCACTGAGCATGCCGAGGGAGACGAGGACGCGGGTGGCCTCGCGGACGATGCTCCTCGAGGCGCCCGTGCGGGCGACGAAACCCTCGACGCTGTCGGCGTGCCCGACGGGCAGGTCGCCGCGGACGATCGCGGTGCCGAGCTCGTCGAGCACCCGGTCGAAGATCACCGCTGCGACACCGGGGAGATGACGAGCTCGTCGATCCGGACGTGTGCTGGGGCGTCGAGGACGAATGCGACGGTGCGGCCGATGTCCTCCGGTGTGAGCATGACCGCACGAGCCGCAGCATCCGGTACCGACGGTCGCTGCTCGAGGAAGTCCGTCGCGACGTCACCGGGGCAGAGGTGCGTCGCCCGGACGCCGTGCTGCGCTTCCTGCTGGTTGAGCGACCTCGTGAGGGCGCCGAGCGCGGTCTTGCTCGCGGAGTAGGCGACCCCGGCACCGGGCTGGAACGACCACCCGGCGTACGAGGAGATCACCACGACGACGCCGCCGGTCTCCCGCAGGGCGGGGAGGGCCGCGTCCGTGACGGTCGCCACGGCGGTGAGGTTCGTGTCGACGATGCTCCGGAAGGAGTCCATCGTCTGGTCGTCCCACCGTCGGGCGGGTGCGTTGAGCCCGGCTGCGAGCACGAGTCCGTCGAGCCGACCGTGCTCGGCGATGACGGTGTCCCTTGCGGCTCGCACCGCGTCCGGATCGGTCACGTCGAGCGGGAGCACGTGCGCGGTTCCGCCCTCGGCGCGGATGCCGTCCGCCACTGCGTCGAGCTGCTCGGCACGGCGGCCGCTCAGCACGACGGTCCAGCCGGAACGGGCGGCGGCTGTCGCGCTGGCGGCCCCCATGCCGCTGCCGCCGCCGGTGATCCAGAGCACACGTTCCGTCGTCATGGCTCAATAGTATGCTCATTGCATGAAACTCGACATCACCGGCCGCGTGGTCGTCATCACCGGAGCCGGTCGCGGGATCGGTCGCACGATCGCCGAGCGGTTCGCCGACGACGGAGCGCGGGTCGTCGCGCTCGACCTGGCGTTCCCGGACGGAGCGCCGACGGACTCGGCGGACACCGTGACCTGCAACGTCGCCGATCCGGACTCCGTCCGCACCGCCATCGACACCGTCGTCGAGCGGCACGGCACGATCGACGTCCTCGTCAACAACGCCGGGATCAACGTCGACGGACCGGTCGCCGAGCTCCGGTGGACCGACTGGCAGCGGTGCATGGACGTCAACCTGGGCGGGGTGTTCCTCATGAGCCAGGCCGTGGCACCGGTGATGCAGCGCGCCGGCCGCGGACGGATCATCAACGCGGCGTCGTTCGCGGCGATCATCCCGAGCGTCGGCAGCGCGGCCTACGCGGCATCGAAGGCCGCCGTCGTGTCGTTCACCCGCGTGCTCGCGTCGGAGCTCGGCCCGTGGGGCATCACCGTGAACGCCTACGCGCCGGGGATGGTGCCGACGGCGATGAACGGGTTCGCAACGCGCCCGCAGGAGGAGCAGGACGTGCTGCTCGACACGCTGTCGCTGCGCCGGTGGGAGACGGCGGACGACGTGTCGAACCTGCTGCTGTTCCTGGCGAGCGACCAGGCCGGGTACATCACGGGGACGCTGCACGACGTGTCGGGCGGCAAGCTGGCGACGCAGATCCCGTCGAGGGCGTACCCGTCACGAGCGTGAAACACGGGTCGGGGACACTGGTGCCATGACTCCACAAGAGCCAGGGAGCCTTTCCCCATCGGCACGGCCCGCCCGCCGCTGGCGCGTCGGTCGGGAACCGGCGACGGGGGCCCCGTCGTCATCCGAGACCGCTGGCCCGCCCGTCACCGTGTCCATCACCCGTCTCGTCGACCCCGACCGCATCCCCGAGGTCACCCACTGGGTGCAGTCCGGCGTGAACCTCGCCAACCGGTACCCGGGATTCCTCGGCTCCGGATGGGTCCGCTCCCGAGCGCAGTCCCGCGAGTGGCACATGCTCTACCGCTTCGCCGACCACGACTCCCTGGCGACGTGGGAGAACTCCGACGACCGGCTGCGGTGGCTCGACCTGGGCCGTGACCTCGTGGTGGAGTCCCGCGTCGAGAAGCGCACCGGGATCGAGGGCTGGTTCGACGCCCCGTCCGACACCCCAGCGTCGAGTGCTCCCCCGCGGTGGAAGCAGGCGGTGAGCATCTGGCTCGGGTTCTTCCCGGTGAACCTGGCGTTCACGATCCTCGTCGGCGTGCTCGTGCCGTCCTTCGCCGGGCTCGCAGCACTGCCCCGGGTCCTCATCACGACGCTGGTGCTCACACCGATCATGACGTTCTGGGTGCTGCCCTTCGTGACGAAGTTGATCCGCCCGTGGCTCCTCGCGCCGCCACGGGGGCACTAGCGAGCCCTACGCCCCGAGCACGGACAGCTGGTCGAGCCGCTCGAGGATCACGCCCTCGCGGAGTGCCCACGGGCAGATCTCGAGTGCTGGCAGGTCGAAGATGTCCAGGCACGCCTCGGCGACGAGCGCTCCCGGGACGACCTGGTGCGCCCGGCTCGCGGAGACCCCCGGAAGCGTGGCGAGTTCGGCGACGGACATCTGCAGCAGGGACGGCAGCTTCGCCCGCAGGGTCGCACCGTCGAGCGAGCGCGGCACGAGCGGACCGGCCCCGGACGGTGCGGCCCCGCAGATCCGTGCGATCGAGCGGAACGTCTTCGAGGTCGCCACGGCACGATCCGGCGCACCCGAGCGGAGCAGCTTGCCGGCATCCCGGGCGATCTCGACGCGGATCTCGTGCCGGATCCGGCGGACGTCGTCCTCGGTCGGGGTGCCCGCCGCGAAGAACGACCGCGCGAGCCGGGCGGCGCCGATCGGCATCGACCACGCGACGTCCGGTGCCTCGTCCGCACCGCCGGCGATCTCGAGCGAGCCGCCGCCGATGTCGAACACCGCGAGCCGCCCGGCGGACCAGCCGAACCAGCGGCGGACGGCCAGGAAGGTGAGTCGCGCCTCGTCGGAGCCGGACAGCACGGCGAGCTCAACGCCGGTGCGCTCCTCGACGTGGGCGAGGACGGCCTCGGAGTTCACGGCGTCACGGACCGCCGAGGTCGCGAATCCGAGCATGTCCTCGCAGCCGCGCTCCTCGGCCACGCGCACCGAGTCCGCGACGAAGCCGGTCAGCGCGTCGATGCCGACCTGCGTGACGGCGCCCCGGTCGTCGAGGTGCTCGGCGAGCCGCAGCGGCTGCTTGAACGACGAGGCCGGCAGCGGCGCAGCGCCGCCGTGGGCGTCGACCACCAGCAGGTGACCGGTGTTGGACCCGATGTCGAGGACTCCCACGCGCATGCGAAAACCGTACCGGCCCGGGAGGCTCGTCCTACGACCGCAGGAACGCCTCCAGCTGCTCCGTGGTCGGGTAGGACGCCTGTGCCCCGGCTCCGGTCGCGGCGTACGCCCCGACCGCGGCGGCGAACCGCGCGGCGTCCGCGAGGTCGTCGCCTGCGGCGAGTCGGAGCGCCACGGCACCCATGAACGCGTCGCCGCAGCCCGTGGTGTCGACGGCCTCGACGGGGATCGCGGGGACCTCGACGGGCGCGGCGTCGCCGTCGTGCACGATCGACCCGTCGCCACCCCGCGTGACGATCGACCGGGCGACGCCGTGGTCGCCGAGCAGTTCCGCCTCGTGCTCGTTCACCAGCAGCACGTCGGTGAGGTCGAGGAGCTCGCGCGGCACGTCGCCGAACGGGGACAGGTTCGTGAGGACGGTCACGCCGGCCTCGTGCGCGGCCCGTGCGGCTGCGAGGACGACGTCGATCGAGACCTCGAGGCAGAGCCCGAGCACCGCGGCCCCGTCGAGGGCATCGGCAGGGACGTCGTCCGGTGTCAGCGTGGCGTTCGCGCCGCCGGAGATCACGATGGTGTTCTCCCCGTGCGCGTCGACCGTGATGACGGCGGTGCCGGTGGCCACGCCCTCCCGGACGGCGACGTGCGTCGTGTCCGCACCCGCCGCCGCGACGGAGTCGCGGAGCAGCGCACCGTTCCCGTCGTCGCCGACCGCACCGATCATGCGCACCGTGCCCCCGAGCCTCCCGGCTGCCACCGCCTGGTTGGCGGACTTGCCGCCCGGCAGGATCGCGAGGTCGGAACCGTGCAGGGTCTCCCCCGGCTTCGGGAAGCGCTCGGTGCGGACCACCAGGTCCGCGTTCAGCGACCCGACGACGACGATGGTGTTCAACGGACGGTCTCCTTCTGCGGGGCGACGGACGTCGTCTCGGCGCTCGACGGGCGCGGGATGAGGAACGACGTCGCGAGGGCGGCGATCGTGATGACGGCACCGAGCAGCATCCCACCGGAGTAGCCGGCGGTCCCGGCGGACCCGCCGACCCCGAGGGCGATCTGCAGCGCGGGCAGGACGGCGAAGCTCACACCGGCACCGAGGTTGAACGCGCCCGCGTTGAGGCCGGGCAGGAACCCGGGGTTCGAGTCCGGCGACAACACGATGCCGAGCCCGTTCAGGATGATGTTCGCGATGCCGGCGTAGGTGATGCCGATGAGCACGGTCGCGGCGATGAGCACCGGCAGGGAGTGCACGCCGACGAACGCCATCAGGAGCGTCGCGACGATGCTGCCGACGAGTCCGACGCGCAGGATCGCCCGGTAGCCGAGGGTCGGGGCGAGGCGTCCGGCGAACGGTCCGACGATCCATCCGACGAGCGCGTACGGCGTGAGGAACACGAGGGAGGCGAGGTCCGCCTCCATCCCGAAGCCGGCGTCGTGGTTCTGCGCGAGGCTCGTGACGAGTCCGTTCACGACGGCGAAGACGCCCGTCATGGTGAGGAACGTCGTGGCGAGGAGCGCCCACGTCGCACGGCGCTTCAGGAACCGCGTCTCGACGAGTGGTTCCTTCACGCGGGACTCGACCGCCCAGAACACGGCGAAGGCAGCGAGCGCGACGACGATCCCGCCGATGACGAGGACCGGGTTCGCGGCGCCGAGCTTGCCGGCCTCGTTGAAGGCGGTCAGCAGGGCGCCGACGCTCACCACGAGGGGCACGACACCGATCCAGTCCATGCGGGTGCCCTTGGACGGGTGGGACTCCACGCCCCACACGGTGACCAGCGCGAGCGCGACCACGGTGACGACGGCGATGACCCAGAAGATCCCGCGGAACCCGAAGTTCGTGGCGATCCAACCGCCGGCGAGGGAGTCGATCCCGGCGATGCCGCCGTTCACCGCGGTGAGGAGGCCGAGCGCGGCGCCGTAGCGCTTCGGGTCGGCGATCTCGTTGCGGAGCACGAGCAGGCAGATCGGGACGACGGGGCCGGTGACGCCCTGGATGATGCGGCCGGCGAAGAGCATCGGCACGTTCACCGCGAGGGCGGCGACGACACTGCCGATGAGCATCACGGCGAGCATGCCGATCAGCACGCGCTTGCGGCCGACGATGTCGGACAGGCGGGGCAGGAACAGCGAGAACAGCGCGGCGAGGGTGAAGTACAGCGTCTGCGAGAGGCCGATCGTCGCGTCGTCGGTGTGCAGCTCCCGTGCCATGGTGACGAGGGCCGGGCTGAGCATGCTCGCGTTCAGCTGGAACGCGATGCATGCTGCGAGGAGCGCCGCGGTGAGGGCGCCGATGGACTTCTTCGACATCGTCGTCGGTGTGGGGGTCATGGGGGTCAGGCCTTCTGGGTCTCGGTTCGCGGGGTCCAGCCGGTGTCCGGTGTCTCGCCGATGCGCTCGAGGGCGTCGACGACGAGGTCCCAGAAGCGGCCGTGGTCGAGCTCCATCGCGGCGCTCGTGCGGCAGTCCTCCGGCGCGGGGGCGCGGAAGTCGGCGACGGTCATGCCGAGGGTCAGCGTGCCCTGGGTCTCGACGTGGATCGGGACCTTCACGGCCCGCACGATCGTCGGGTCGATGACGTACGCGACGGCGCAGGGGTCGTGGACCGGCGGGGAGTCGAAGCCCTGCGCGTCCTTGTAGGTCTGGCCGAAGAAGTCGAGCAGCTCCCCGACGAAGGCGGCGGGTCCGGTGCCGACCTCGCTGATCCGGGCAGCGACCTCGGGCGTCGCCAGGGCCTGGTGGGTGAGGTCGAGCCCGACCATCACGACGTCCCAGCCGGCGTCGAAGACGATCGACGCGGCCTCGGGGTCGATGACGATGTTGAACTCGGCGACCGGGCTCCAGTTGCCGACGTGCACGCCGCCGCCCATCAGCACGACCTGCTTGACGCGCTCGACGATGCGGGGCTCCTTGCGGGCTGCGAGCGCGATGTTCGTCAGGCCGCCGGTCGGCACGAGGGTGACGGTGCCCGGCTCGTGCGCCATGACGGTCTCGATGATGAGGTCGACCGCATGCCGCTCGTCCAGGTCGAACGAGGGCTCGGGCAGCATCGGCCCGTCGAGGCCGCTCTCGCCGTGGATGTCCTGCGCGACCTCGATCTCGCGGAGGATCGGCCGGTCGGCACCGGCGGCGAACGGCACGCCGGTGATCCCCGCGATGCGGGCGACAGCGAGGGCGTTGCGGGTGACCTTCGGCAGCGTCTGGTTGCCCACGACGGTCGTCACGGCGAGCAGCTCGATGTCGGGGTTGCCGTGTGCCAGCAGGATGGCGACGGCGTCGTCGTGGCCGGGGTCGCAGTCGAGGATGATCTTCTGCTTGGTCGCGTTCGGCACGTGTGCGCTCCACTTCGTCGGGGATGCCGGGCTCGCCGGCGGTGGCTGTGGCTCGACGCGGCCATGCACTCCGCGTCAAGCGTTTGACATCACACCTCATCAAACGCTTGACGTCAAGTCGAGCAGGGCTCGGTCGGTAGCATCGACGGGTGCCAGCATCCTCCGGGACCCCTCGTCGCGTCACCGCCGCGATGGTCGCCGAACGCGCCGGCACCAGCATCGCCACGGTGTCGCTCGTCGTGAACGGCAAGGACCGCGGCCGTGTCTCCGTGCCGATCGCCACCAGGGTCCGCGATGCCGTCGAGGAGCTCGGGTACGTCGTCGACCACGCCGCCAGCTCCCTCGCGCGAGGCAGCGGCGACCTCGTCGTGCTCATCGCCCCCGACCTGTCGAACCCGTTCTTCGCCGAGGTCATCCGCGGCGTCCGGGACACCATCGGCGACCGGTTCCAGCTCGTGCTGTCGGTGACCGAGCGCGGCGAGCAACCCGTCGACGCCGATGTCCGGCGCTTCGAGCGGCTCCGGCCAGCGGGGATCCTCGTCGACGCCCCGGCAGCCGGCGAGTCGATGTCGGCCGGTGTGCCCGTCGTGCTCCTCGACGCGCCGGGAGGCCCAGGAGCCGTCAACTACGACCTGTCCCCCGGGGTCTCGGCGCTCGTCTCGCACCTCGCCGACGCGGGGCACCGGCGTGTCGGTTACCTCGACGGCACCTCGCGCGCGACGACCTTCGCCGTGCGCCGCACCCTGTTCGAGGACGCGTGCGCCGCCGCGGGCATCACCGTGTCGGACCTCCCCGCGAGTGCCGACCTGACGATCGAGGCCGCCACGACCGCGGTGTCCGGCGTCCTCGACGCGTGGCTCGACTCCGGCGTGACGGCCGTCGTGGCCGCAGCCGACACGCTGGCGTACGGGGTGCTGCGGGTCGCTGCGTCCCGTGGCGTCGCAGTCCCGGGCACACTCGCCGTCGCGGGCTTCGACGACCTGCCGTCGTCCTCGGTCACCGCGCCCGCGCTCACGAGCGTGGCACTGCCGGGGGCGGAACTCGGACGTGCCGCAGCGCTCCGGCTGCTCGCGACGCTCGACGGCACGGAGGCGCCGGCCCCGTCACTCCCGACGCGCCTGGTACCGCGCGCGAGTACGGGCGGCTGACGCGGGCGGGTGCAGGGCTGGCGGGCAGCGGGCGGCGGGCGGCGGGAGGCGGGAGGCGGGAGCGGTTGCCGACTCGGAACGACATGCTCGCTGTCGTACGACAACGATCCTGTCGCCCCTTGCACGCGCAACAGTTGCACGCGCCCGGGAGCGACAGCGTCGCTGTCGTACGACATCGACAGTGTCGCTCCTTGCACACGCAACAAGTGCGGGAACCAGGGCTACTTGCACGCGCAACAAGCACGCGGACCGGCGCACGGCCCGGAACGCACCCCACGACGGACGGGAGGCACGGTGCCAGCTGGCACCGTGCCTCCCGTCCGTCGTGGGGTGGGCGTCTACTCGTCGTGACGCGCCGTCGGGACCGACCCCGTTCCGGAGCCGACCGACTCGGCCGGACGCTCCGCGCCCGAAGCGCGCTGCGCGCGCTCGAGTTCGTCCGCCTCGGCACCGCCGACCGCCTCGCCGCGGGCGACCATGCCGGCCACGTCCGCGAGCTTCATCTGCGGGATGAACAGGGCCAGCACGAGGGCCACCGCGATGAACGGGAGCAGGTACCAGAACACCGGCGACAGCGAGTCGGCGTAGGCGTTCACGATGCCGTCCTGCACCGCTTCGGGCAGTTTCGCGAGCTGCGTCGGGTCGATGCTCGCGCTCGCACTCGCCGCCTGCGAGGCACTTCCGCCGGCGCTCGTGAAGACGTCCGTCAGCGACTCCGTGAGGCGGGAGGTGAAGATCGCACCGAACACGGCGACACCGAGGGAGGCGCCGACCTCACGGAAGTAGTTGTTCGTCGAGGTCGCCGTGCCGACGTGCTCCGGCGGGACGGCGTTCTGCGCGACGAGCACGACGACCTGCATGATGAGGCCGAGGCCGGCACCGAACACGAACAGGTACACGCAGATCAGCCAGATCGGGGTCGCCGCAGCGAGGGTCGTCATGCCGAGCATCGCGATGCCGACGATGATCGTGCCGATGATCGGGAACGCGCGGTACCGGCCCGTCTTGGTGATGAGCGTGCCGGAGAGGATCGACGTCCCCATGAGCCCGACCATCATCGGGAGCATCAGCAGACCGGAGACGGCGGCCGACGTGCCGGACGCCATCTGCAGGAACGTCGGGACGAAGCCGATCGCGGCGAACATCCCGAGGCCGAGCACGAAGCCGATCGCCGTCGCGGTGACGAACGTGCGGTTCCGGAAGAACGACAGCGGGATGATCGGGTCGTCGGCCCGGGACTCGGTGAGGACGAACAGCGCGGCAGCGACGATGAACCCGGCGCCCCAGGCCCAGGTCTCGAGCGCACCCCACCCGTGCTGCTTGTTGCCGCCGAACTCGGTGAAGAACACCAGGCAGGCGGTGGTCGCGGAGAGCAGCGCGACGCCGAGGACGTCGATGCGCTTCGTCGCCTTCTTGCTCGGCAGGGTCAACGCGAACCAGGCCACGAAGAACGCCGCGATGCCGACGGGGATGTTGATCCAGAACGCCCAGTGCCAGGTCATGTGGTCGACGAAGAACCCGCCGAGCAGCGGGCCTCCGACGGCGGAGAGGCCGAAGATGGCGCCGAGCGGCCCGAGGTACTTACCGCGCTCGGACGCCGGGACGATGTCCGCGATGATCGCCTGCGACAGGATCATGAGGCCACCGCCGCCGAGGCCCTGGAGGGCACGGAAGACCACGAACTGCCAGAAGTCGGTCGACATCGCACACCCCAGCGATGCCAGCGTGAACAGCGCGATCGCGATGAGGAACAGGTTGCGGCGGCCGATGACGTCACCGAACTTGCCGTAGATCGGCATCACGATGGTCGATGCCAGCAGGTAGCCGGTCGTGATCCACGCCTGGTGGGCGACGCCGCCGAGGTCGCCGACGATGGTCGGCATCGCGGTCGAGACGATCGTCTGGTCGAGACTCGACAGCAGCATGCCGGCGATCAGCGCGGAGAAGATGATCCAGATCCGACGCTGGGTGAGGAGCAGCGGCCCGTCGCTCCCGGGGCGTGCGCGCTTGGCGGTGCGCGGCGCTGAGGTGCTCATTCGGTGTCTTCCTGTCCGGTGGTGATGGCCGCCCGCATGAGGCGGAGGTTCGTGGTGAGCAGGTCGTCGAACGACGGGCCCGTCGACTCGTCGAAGTCGTCGTCGAAGTAGCCGGCGGCGGTGACCTTGAGCAGCCCTGCCGCCGACTCGGTCACGAGCCGAGCGCGAGGGTCGTCCGGGACGGTCCACCCGAAGCGTTCCCGCACGGCGTCGGCGACCTTCGCGAGTTGCACGTCCGTCGCCGAGAGGAACCGTGCGACGAGTGCGGGTTCTCGGTCGAAGACCTTGCGCACGAGCGCTTCGTCGGAACGGTCGAGCCCCACGACGTGGACCTGCTCGATCGCGAGCGCGACGATCGAGCTCAGGGGGTCGAGCGTCGCCGGGACGACCTGCCCGCGGGCGTACGCCACGAGCAGGTTCTCGTCCGCGTTGAGCTCGATGCCGAGGACGACGTCTTCCTTCGACGCGAAGTGGTTGAAGAACGTGCGTCGGGACACCCCGACCGTCTCGCAGAGCTGCTCGATCGTGAAGCCGTGCAGACCGCTCTCGACGGTCGACCGACGTGCCTCGACGATCATGCGTCGACGCAGCGTGCGGGTGCGTTCGGCTGTGCTCACCGGACAAGAATTGCACTCATGGCGCAAAAGTGCAATACGGGAGGTGCTACAACGCCTTGTCGAAGCAGAACGACCACGGCATCGTCGCCGCGTACGGCTCGTACACGGGGATCGAGCGCCATCCGGTCTTCTCGTACAGGGCGACGGCGTCGGGCTGCCGATTGCCGGTCTGCAGGATCAACCGCCGTGCACCGTGTTCGCGACCGATGTGTTCACATTCGTCGAGCAGCGCCGTCGCCGCACCCTTGCCGCGAGCGGACGACAGCACGATGAGGCGCTTGAGCTCGACCTCGTCACGGAGCCGACGGACCGCGATGTGCCCGACGGCCTCGCCGTCCTCGTCGATCGCGAGCACCGAGGTGATGACCGTGGCCGGATCGACGGCGAGCGACCGGTCGCGCTCGGCGGTGACGGCGGGGTCCTCGTCGGCGGCTGCCGACCCGTAGCGCTCGTGCATCTCCTCGTCCATGCGGGCGCGGAGGACGACTCCGCGGGGGTCTTCCCAGGCGACGCGTTCGATCGTGATCACGATCGACCATCCTGACACGCACGGACGACACCGCCGAACGCGGGTTCGGGGTCAGGGGTGCCAGCGACGACGGTCCGTGTGCGCCTCGTACGGCTGCGGATCGGGGTACGTCAGCAGCTCGACGGTGCTCCCCCACGGTGTCCGGACGTAGACGAACCGGTTCCGGGCACCCTCCTCGGGCCCCGGGAGCGGGCGGGGTACACCGAGCGCGACGGCGCCGGCACGCACGACCCGGTCGAGTGTCACGTCGAGGTCGTCGACGTACAGCGCGACGTGCTGCCATCCGAGGTCCGTCGGCACCGCTGGGGCCCCTTGCGCAGCACCGTCGAACGCGAACAGCTCGATGCCGGGCCCGCCGGGCAGGGCGAGCATCCGGACGCGGACCTCGCGGGCACCGTCCGGTACGCCGAGTCGCTCGTCCGTCTCGTGGCCGCCCTTCGGCGGCGCGTCGGCGGGGAGCGTGTCGTAGAGCACGACCGCGTCGAAGGCCTCGACGAGGAAGGTCGTCGCCGCGTCGACGTCCGGCACGGTGAGCCCGACGTGGTCGACGCCGCGCACCGTCACGAGCGCCCGCCGATCGACCCGGGCGATCCGAGCGCGCCGATCGGGCCGCCGTCGAGATCCGCCAGGACCGCTGCCGCGTCGTCGTACACGGCAGCGGCTCCGGCCTGCCGCAGTTCGTCGCCACCGATGCCGCCCGTCATCACGGAGACGCACGGCACGCCGACCCTCGCCGACGCCTCGACGTCCCACATCGCGTCCCCGACCATGACCGCCCGCTCCGCGACGACCCCGACCCGGTCGAGCGCGACCTGGACGATCCCGGGCGCCGGCTTCGCCTCGTCGACGTCCTCGGAGCTGGTCACCGCGGTGATCCACTCCTCGGCGTCGAGGACTTCCCGCAGCCGGACGAGCTCGGAAGCGGGAGCACTCGTGGCGAGCACCACCGCATGCCCCAGGGAGCCGACGGCCCGCAACAGTTCGCCGGCTCCGGGCAGTGTGCGCAACCGTGGCATCTGCTCGGCGTAGTACGCGGAGTGGTACTGCTTCGCGGTCGCGCGGACGTCGTCGGGTGCGTCGGGGAGCAACGACCCGAGCAGGCGGGAGGAGTCCATGCCGATCGCGCGGTGGATGCGCCAGGCGTCGACGGACTCGTCGACGGCGCGGAACGCCCGCCACCACGCGTCGACATGGGCGTAGTTCGAGTCGACGAGCGTCCCGTCGATGTCGAACAGGACAGCGGTGCTGGGGTCGGCAGACATCAGCCCAGGCAACTCTGCCCGCCTCTGCACCGGCTCAGTCCGCGACGACGTGTCACCGGTGCGCCGTGGTCGTCACTCCTCGACGCGCCGGGCGATCCGGTGGAGCAACGGCGGCATCCGGGCGAGCATCTCCCGTTCGTCGGCCGACAGGTCCTCCGCGATCGCCGTGGCGAGCCAGTCCGCCCGCGCCCGTCGGTCCCGCAGCACCACGTCGCGTCCGGTCGGGGTGATGCCGATCACCGACACCCGGCGGTCCTCGGCCGAGGTCTCCCGTACGACCAGCCCGCGTTCCTCGAGCTCGCCGATCGTGCGGGACTGCCCCTGGTGCTTCACCCCGCGCTTGCGGGCGAGGTCGGCGATCGTCATGGCACCCTGCCGGTCGAGCAGCCCGAGCGTCGCCGAGTGCGCCGGCGGGATCGTGTCGACCTTGCCGCGGGTCGCACGGACGATCCGCCCGATCGACTCCCGGAGTTCGTCGGCGAGGTCATCGGGCGAGTCCATGCCCCGACCGTATCGCCTGGCGCCGAACACCCTCCGGGGCGTCGTGCCGGCGACCACCACGTCGAGGACCGCATCGTGATCGAACAGCAACCGCACACCAGGCGCGACGTCCGTAGATTCGGGGAGCGGAGGGGAGCACACGATGGGGAACGCACGACGGCGCGCCGCGGGGATCGCGATCGCGCTGGCAGTGACGGCGACGCTGCTCAGCGGCTGCACCGGGAACACCACCCCGGACCCGACGCCGAGCGCGAGTACGACACCGAGCACGACACCGGCCCCCAGCACTAGCACGACACCGGGTCCGAGCACGAGCACCACCCCGCGCCCGACCTCGACGATCACGCCGGTCCCGGGGGTCGACTACGACGGCGGCACGGTCCCGGACACGTGCGACGGACTCATCACCACGAGCAAGTGGAAGGACTCGTTCCTCCGCGCGCCGCTCAACGACCCCGCGGTCGTCGGCGATCCCGTCGAGATCCCGAAGTCGGTGTTCACGCCGGTGCTGCAGCCCGACGGCAAGCGCCTCTACTGCGTCTGGCGCGACCCCCGAGCGGACATCACGAACGTGACGATCGCCGTGCAGGTGGTCGACTCGTCGAAGGCGTTCGCCGTGCTGCAGGGCCTGCAGGGCTTCCAGTGCGAGCACCTCGCCGAGGGCTACCGGTGCCAACGGATCAGCACCGACAACCAGTACGGCGTCGAGACGGGTGTGACCTACTTCACCCGTGGTGACATCGCGATCCACATCAGCCAGGCGAACGTCCCCACGTCGGGACTCCTGGACGACGTCATGGCACACGTGTTCTGACCCGAACGTACGCGGAAGGCGGCCGGCACCACGCCGACCGCCATCCTGGCGGCCGGCACGACACCGTCCGCCCGCAACGAGACCGTCAGGCCCCGCGCACGTCCTCAGTGGCCGACTGCGCGTGGTCGCGCACGTCGGACGCCGCCCCCTGCGCCTCGTCCTTCACCGTCTGCGCCGCGTGCTGCGCAGAGTCCTTCAGGTCCGACACGTGCCCCTTCGCCGCGTCACCGAGCTGCGAGCCGGCGTCCTGCGCCTGCTCCTTCACCTCGTCGACGAGCGGCTTGGAGCGTTCCTTGACCTCGCTCGCGAGCTCCTCCTCGCGGTCCGTCGACGGCAGCAGCGCCGAGACGAGCCACCCGGCCCCGAAGGCGATGAGCCCGACGGCGAGCGGGTTGCCCTTCGCCGTGCCGGAAGCCTGGCGCACGGCTCCCTTCGCCGAGTCGGCAGCGCCGGAGGCACTCTCGGACGCACTCGACCGAGCGGAGTCGGCAGCCCCCATCACCGAGTCGCGGACGCCCTGGAAACGCGTCTTCACCTTCTCGGACTGTCGGTGGGCGATCGACGACGGGCTGACCTTGTCGGCGAGGGCGTCGACGTCGGAGCCGAGGTCCCCTCTGGTGCGCTCGATCTCGGCGCGGATCTCGTCTGGGGTGCTCATGGCTTCCTCCGGTTGGGCTTCAGTGCTTCGGGGACTTCCTTGGCGGTGGCGACCGTCTGCGGCGCGCCCGTGATGGTCTTCAGTTCCTTGCGTCCCCGCAGCGCCAGCACGGCGGCGACGATCGCGTAGACGACGGCGACGACGAGGCCCGACCAGGCGTTGCCGATCAGGTACCCGAGGCCCCACCAGGCCGCGATCGTCAGGAACAGGAGCGCGAACAGACCGGCCACGCCGGCACCGCTCAGCAGGCCGGCACCCTTGGCCGCCTTCTTCCCGGACTCGGTGAGTTCGGCCTTGGCCAGAGCGACCTCCTGCCGGAACAGCTCCGACAGGTCGCGGGTGGCGTCGGACAGCAGCGTGCCGAGCGGCGTGCTCGCCGCGCGTTCCCCCGGAGACGGCTCGTCGGTCGGGAGCGCACCGGAGTGGCTCATGCCGTCGGCCCCGTCGTCGGGTCGTGGCGTGCTGCTTCCGCCTCGTGGGTGTGCTTCGCGTCCGCGGTGAGCGCCTTCGTCAGGCGGCCCGCGAGGATCCCCGCGCCTGCCGCGATCGCGATGAAGGTCGCAGGACGCTTGGCGGCGAACGACTTCACCTCGCCGAGGAGGGAACCGGGGTCACGGTCGTCGAGGTACCCGGCGACCGAGGTCGCCCTCCCGGCCAGGTCACGGACGACCTTCGCCGCGATGCCCTGCTCGTCGTCCTTCTCGGCCATGTGCCCGAGCTGTTCGCCGAGACTCCGGAGGCCGCCTGCGGCACGCTGCTGCTGCTGCGACGCCTGCTCCTTGAGGTTCTCGGATGCCTGTCCGTAGAGCTCCTTGGCGTGGTCGGCGGCCTCGGAGGCGACCTTCGACGCCTGCTCCTTCGCCGTACCGGCGACGTCACCGGCCTTCTCCTTCGCATCCCCAGCCACGTCCTTCGCGGCGTCCCCGGCGCCGGAAGCGCCCCCGCCAGAAGTGCCCCCGCCAGAAGCAGCACCACCAGAAGCAGCACCAGCAGGAGCCGGAACAGGAGTCGGAGTGGCAGCGGGCGGCACCGGCGTGGCGTTCGACCACGACGGCACCGTCACTCCCGGGTGCACCTCGTGGCCTTCAGCAGCCGCCGTGCGGTCGTGGATCGGGGTCCCGAGGTCGTCCTCGGATCGGTTGGTGTTCATGAGCGGCCTCCCGCGTGCACGGCCCACGAACTGCGGACGACGTGCCCGTGCAACGCTGCGCGGCCGCCGATGCGCTCCGACACAGGAAGGTCGCAAACCGCATCGGCGCCTCAGCCGGCCGACACCGGCCGCGACCGCACGTGCGCCCGCTCGCCCTGCGGCCCGTACAGGCAGAGCACCTCGGTCACGTGGTCCGTCACGTTCCCGATCCAGTGCGGCGTGTGCGTGTCGAACTCGACGACCTCACCCGGCCCGAGGTCGAAGTCGTGTTCGCCGAGCACCAGCCGCAGCCGACCGGACAGCACGTAGAGCCACTCGTAGCCCTCGTGCGTCTTCGGGGACGGTTCACCACCGGGCGAGTGCGGCGGGAAGAGCTGCTTGAACGACCGCACTCCCCCGGTCCGCCGGGTGAGCGGCACGACGACCCGCCCACCGTGCATCTCGGGCTTCATGTGCACCCGCGGATCGCCGGTCTGCGGCGCCCCCACGAGGTCGTCGAGCGGCACCTGGTACGCCCGGGCCAGCGGCAGCAGCAGCTCCAGCGTCGGCTTGCGCTGCCCCGACTCCAGCCGCGAGAGCGTGCTCACCGAGATCCCGGTCTCCGTCGCCAGCGCAGCCAACGTGACGTCACGTCGCTGACGCAACGTGCGCAGCCGGGGCCCGACCCCGTCGACGACCTCAGCCGTCGTCCGCGAGGTGGGCCGAGCCTCCTGTCCGTGGTCCATGCCGACCATGTTGCCAGAGCGGCAAGGTTCGTTGCCAGGTCATGGGCGGTGCCGCACGATGTCGGCATGCGTGACACCTACGACGTGATCGTCATCGGCGGCGGAGCCGCCGGACTCGCCGCCGCTCTCATCCTCGGCCGCTCTCGCCGTTCCGTGCTGGTGGTGGACGCGGGCGACCCCCGCAACGCCCCGGCGGCGGGCGTCCACAACTACCTCGGACAGGAGGGCACGCGACCGCTCGAGCTGACCCGGACCGGTCGTGCGGAGGTCGCCCGGTACGGGGTCGACATCACGGCCGGGAGGCTCGTGGCCGCGTCCCCCGCGCCGGCGAGCGATGCCGACGAGGTCGCCTTCACCGCCACCCTCGACTCCGGCGCGCGGGTGACGGCCCGTCGCGTGGTCGTCGCCTCCGGCGCCGTGGACGTCCTGCCGGACGTGCCGGGTCTCGCGGAACAGTGGGGCCGCGGGGTCGTGCATTGTCCGTTCTGCCACGGGTGGGAGATCCGCGACCAACGGATCGGCGTGCTCGTCACGACACCGTTCGGCGCGCATCAGGCGCTGCTCTGGCGCGCGCTGAGCGAGCACGTCACCGTGTTCGCGACCGACCCCGCGCTCGTCGACGACACCGCCCGTGCTGGTTTCGACGCCCGCGGGATCACGGTCCACGACGGCCCGGTGACCCGGGTGCTGTCCGACGGCGATGTCCTGACGGGCGTCGAGCTCGCCGACGGCACGACGGTCGCACTCGATGCCCTGGCTGCCGCGAGCTCGGCCGAGGCGCGCATCGACGGCCTCGAGGGACTCGGGATCGTCGCGGAGGATGTCCTGATGGGCGACGTGCGGATCGCGGGTGCGGTCACCGTCGACGGCATGGGGAAGACGTCCGCGCGCGGAGTCTACGCCGCGGGCAACGTGGCGTCGCCGATGGCCACCGTCATCGCCTCGTCGGCGGCGGGGACCCAGGCGGGTGCCGCGGTGCACGGGGACCTCGTGCAGGCCGACCTGGCCGCGGCGCTGGCCGGCGTGACCACGCGAGCGGGTCAGTCCACGCGGTAGCCCGCCTGCGCCGCCAGCAGCGGTGCGAGCGTGTAGAGCTGGTCAGCCGCGATCGTCGCACCGCGGAAACCCTCGAGCCGCTCGACCCGGTCGAGGTCGGCGCCGCGCAGGTCCACGTGCTCGATCCGGGTGTTCGAGCCCTCGGCAGCACGGATGCGGGTCCCCTCGAAGGACACCCGCAGGAGCTTGGCGTCGGCGATGTCAAGCTCGTCGATGACGCAGTCGCGGAACACCACGTCGGTGACCGTCGCCCCGCGGAGGTTCACGAACCCGAGCTTCATCCCGACGAACTCGACGCCGTTCAGCCCCGCGTCGTAGAGCTCCGCGGAGCCGACCCGGCCGCCGCCGATCCGGACCTCGCGCCACGAGCTGCTCGATGCCCGCAGGACCGGGGCGTCGAGGGCATCGATCACGGTGTCGTGCACGCGCACCCCGCGGAGGTCGGCGCCGTCGGCACGGAGTTCCTCGATGACGCACTCCTCGATCTCGAGGTCGGGGAGACGCTCGCCCGCGATGTCGAGCGACGCGATGCGCTTGCCGTCGATGCGGTCACCGGAGAGCACGTCGCCTGGTGCCGGGGCCCAGTCGTCGAGGTCGGCGGGTTCGGTCAGGGTGATCCGAGGGGCGTCGGTGCCGGAGGACTTGCCGGAGGTGCGGGCCATGCATCCAGTCTGCCGCGCCCCGCCGACGCTCACACGAGCGGGAGGCCGAGCGGGAGGTCGAGCCGCAGGTCGAGCGGGGTCAGGACGCTGTCGAGCCGGTAGTCCTTCGCCGGACCGACCGCGTCCCACCGCACGGTCCAGCGCGATGCGTCGCCGTCGAGCTCGCCGGTGTACTCGTCCGGCGCACAGTCATGCACCACGGACACGCCCCAGACCCAGTCGTGGAACAGGCGGCCGTCGGCGAAGCACACCGTCCAGGCGCCGTCGTCGTCCCGCCGCACGATGAGCGTCCGGGACACCGGTGTCGAGCGGCCCGCGAGCACCATCGTGCCGGACTCTTCCCACCGCACGAGCCCGGCGTGTTCGAGCGTCAGCGTCGTGGTCCCTCGGACGGTGCCCCGCACGCCTGCACGACGATCGACCACGGCTCGCTCGAGCGCCCACTCCCCGAGCAGCTGGTCCGGCATCACGGGGCGAGCGTACCCGCCCGAACTTTCCCATCACGCCCGCCCTGGGATGCGGTTTCGCGCGTAGGAGTCACGGAAACTCGACCGCCTACGCGCGATTCGACCCCCTACGCGCGAAACAACCCGCCCGACCACACCCAGCGCCGCCGACCGACCGCTACCCGCGGAGAGGGCCCGACCCCTCGACGTTCGCACCGTCCGCGAACCCGGACACGAGATCACGCAACGCGTCTTCGGAGGTGTGCCGAGCCTCCCACCCGAGTTCCGTGCGCGCACGGTCCGTCCGCATGATCGGGACGGACGCGGCGATGTCGATCCACCCGGCGTCCGTCGGCTGGATCCGGAGCCGCCAGGTCAGGGTGACCAGCCCGCGGAGCAGTCGGAGCGGGATCCGGACGGCCCCACGCATCCCGAGCACCGCCGCGATCCGGGGCGGGGTGAGCACGGGCGCCGCGGCGATGTTGAACGCTCCTGCCGCCCGCCGGTCCACCGCACGCCAGTACGCGTCGGCGACGTCGTCGGCGTGCACGGCCTGGAACACGAACGGGTACGGCAGCGGCAGCACCGCCCACTGCACCCAGCGCACGATCTGCATCGGCACCAGCGGACCGAGGAACAGCCCACGGATCTCGGCAGCAGCCGCCCGTTGGAAGATCAGCCCCGGTCGGAGTCGCGTCACCACGACGTCCGGGTTCGCCTGCGCGAAGGCGTCCATCGCCCGCTCGTTCTCGGCCTTGTGGATCGAGTAGGTCGCGGTCGGGATGCCGTCCACCGGCCACGACTCGTCGACGCGCAAGCGCTTGCCTGCTGCATCGACCCCGCGGTAGGTCCCCACCGACGACGCCACGACGACCTGCGGGACCGACACCCGGGCCACGGCGGCGAGCACGTTCGCCGTCCCGGTCACGTTCGTGCGGTACTGCACCGGGATGTCGTGCGTCGGCTGCAGTGCCCACGCCAGGTGGATCACGGCGTCCGCGCCGCGGAACACGGCAGCGAGCTGGTCGACGGCGTCGGAGGCACCGACGTCCACCGCGTGCCAGACGGCATCGCCGTACGGCGCGGTGTGCACGTCGGGCAGCCGCCGGGCGACCCCGACGACCTGCACGTCGGGCTCGGCAGCGAGCCGGCGGACGACGGCGGTGCCGACGTTGCCGGTCGCGCCGACGACCACGATGCGGGTCACGCCGTGGCCGGTTCCAGGACGACCTTGACGCAGCCGTCCTGCTTCTTCTGGAAGACCTCGTACATGTGCGGGGCGTCCTCGAGCGGGACCCGGTGCGTGACCAGGTCGAGTGTGCCGAGCGGGTCGGCCGGGTCGGACACGAGCGGCATGATGTCGTCGATCCAGCGCTTCACGTTGCACTGGCCTTCGCGGACGGTGATCTGCTTGTCGAAGAGCGTCATCATCGGCATCGGATCCGCCATGCCCCCGTAGACCCCGCTCAGCGAGACGGTGCCACCGCGGCGGACCAGGTCGATCGCGGCGTGCACGGCAGCGAGCCGATCGACCCCGGCGGTCTCGATCGCCTTCTGCGCGAGGGCGTCGGGCAACAGTCCGGCAGCGCGCTGGGCGAAACCGGCGAGGGGGTTGCCGTGCGCCTCCATGCCGACCGCGTCCACGACGCCGTCCGGCCCGCGACCGTCGGTCAGGTCGACCAGCTGGGCGACGACGTCCTTCGTCAGGTCGAACGTCTCCACGTCGTGGCGCGACCCGAGGTCGCGGCGGACCTGCTCCGGGTCGACCGCGAGGACGCGGTAGCCGAGGTGTCTGCCGATCCGAGCGGCGAACTGCCCGACCGGTCCGAGACCGAGGACCGCCAGGGTCCCGCCCTCCGGCACGTCGGCGTACTGCACGGCCTGCCACGCCGTCGGGAGGATGTCGCTGAGGAACAGCCAGCGGTCGTCGGGGGTGCCGTCGTCGGGGATGACGATGGGTCCGTAGTCGGCGTGCGGGACGCGGAGGTACTCGGCCTGGCCACCGGGGACCTGGCCGTACATCTTCGTGTAGCCGAACAGCGCCGCTCCGCTGCCGTACTCGGTGACCTGGGTGGTCTCGCACTGCGACTGCAGGCCTCGCTGGCACATCCAGCAGTGGCCGCAGGAGATGTTGAAGGGGACGACGACGCGGTCGCCGACCTTCAGGTTCGTGACGGCGCTGCCGACCGCCTCGACGATGCCCATCGGCTCGTGACCGAGCACGTCGCCCCTGTCGATGTAGGGGCCGAGCACGCGGTACAGGTGCAGGTCGGAGCCACAGATCGCGGTGGAGGTGATCCGCACGATCGCGTCGGTGGGCTCGTGGATGGTCGGGTCCGGGACGGTCTCGACCGAGACCTTCTCCGTGCCCTGCCAGGTGAGTGCGCGCATGAACGCTCCTATCGTCGGTACCTCCCGTGTACCCGGATGCACCGGCGCGCCTTCTCAGCGCGGGTCGGACGGGAGGCTCGTGGCGGCGCCGCCACCCCTCCCTCGCAGGCTCGGTCGGCGCGGCCCGCGTGCCGCTGGCGCGTCACCGCTGAGCGGTCCGCGCCAGTCAAGCGACCGCGTCGTCCAGGGCGGCGGCCAGGACCGCCTGGTGGCCTGCGCGGTCGCCGGGGCCGGCACTGCCGGCCAGCATGATGAGGGACTTCCAGAGGACCCACCCACGACCCCTGGCCCAGGTCGCGTCGTCCAGACCGACCGCATCGCGGAACACCTGCCGCGCCGCCGGGTCGAGGAACGTCCACGCCAGCACCAGGTCGCACGCCGGATCGCCGACGCCGCACGTGCCGAAGTCGATGAGTGCCGTGAGCCGGCCGTCGTCGCCCACGAGCAGGTTCGTCGGGGCGACGTCGCCGTGGAACCACACGGCGGGTCGCTCCCAGGCCGTGGCGCACGCCGTGTCCCAGACCGCCTCGCAGGCCGCCCGGTCGATGTCGTCGCCGAGCCGGTCGAGTGCGTCGCGGACCTCGTGGTCGTAGAACGTCGGGTGCGCGCCGCGGTGGAACGAGTGCGCCCCGGCGGCCGGACCGCCGTCGGCCGGGACGGCCCGGAGCTGCCGGAGGACCCGGCCGACGTCCGCGGCGAGCGCCGACCGGTCCGGATCGGCGCGTGCTGCCACCGTGCCGTCGAGCCAGCGACGCACCGACCACGGGAACGGGTAGCCGCAGCCAGCGCGTCCGAGTCCGACGGGCTCGGGAACCGGGACATCGAGGGACGGCGCCAGGAACGGCAGGACGCGCTGCTCCTTCTCGACGGCTGCGACGTAGCCCTCCGCGCTCGGCAGCCGGACCGACAGTGCGTCGCCGAGCCGGTAGGTGCGGTTGTCCCAGCCCTGCGGGTCGACCTCGGTGACGAGCAGGTCCGACCATGCGGGGAACTGCTCGGCGACGAGGCGTCGGACGAGATCGGCGTCGATGACGGGCACCTCGGTGTGCGGCATGGGGTCATCGTGCCGCATCGGTGGCCGATCGGCCATCGGGGATCGTCCTGGTGACTGATGCGCGGCAGTGCACCGCGCGGGGACGCTGGACGGCGATGAACCACCGCGCTCCTTCCCGTCCGTCCCGTCGCGCACTGTTGGCCGGGGTCGGTGGGACCGTGCTGACGGGGGCGCTCGCCGCGTGTTCGGCCGGGCCGTCGTCACGGCCGACGGGTTCGCCGACTTCTCCGGCTTCCGCGTCGCCGTCCCCTTCTGCTTCGTCATCCGCGACTGCGACTGCGACGGCGACCGCGACTGTTCCGCCGGTCGCCCTGCAACGACAGCCGCTCCCCGCTGGGACGATCACCGGGCTGCCGGAGGGGACGCCCGGGATCGCCTGGACCGTCGACGACGGAGCGTCGAGCGAGGTGGTCGAGGCCTACGCCCGGTTCGCCGCCGAGACCGGGACCCGCCTGACGTTCTTCGTGAACGGGGTGCGCCCCGCGTGGACCGAGCACGCCGACCTGCTGCGACCGTTGGTGACCTCCGGGCAGGTGCAGCTCGGGAACCACACGTGGGACCACCCGGCGCTCACGAAGCTCTCCGACCAGGGCATCATCGACCAGCTCACCCGGAACCACGACTTCATCCAGGACACCTACGGCGTGGACGCGAAGCCGTACTTCCGGCCGCCGTTCGGGTACCACGACGCCCGGGTCGACGCCGCAGCCGCGCGTGCCGGTTACACGACGCCGCTGCTCTGGTACGGGTCGCTGGCCGACTCCGGTGACATCACGTCGGACCAGATCGTCGGGTTCGCGGAGCAGTGGTTCCAGCCGGCGCACATCGTGATCGGGCACGCGAACTTCCGGGGGACCATCGGAGCGCTGCCGCGGTTGCACGCGCTGTTGCAGGAGCGGAAGTTGTCGACGTTCACGTTGGACGACGTGTTCGAACGGTAGCGCGCAGGCGGTCTCGCGTTCGGCAGCTCTCGCGTTCAGCTGGTCTGGCGGAGGCGGTCGCGCTCGGCCGCCGGCAGGTGCTCGGTCGCGGTCTCGAGCGCGCTCCGGCTGAGGAACCGCCCCTGTCGCTCGAGGAACGCGACGAGTGCCGGCTCGGACGCCCGCTTGCCGACCTCTCGAAGCACCCAGCCGAGGGCCGACTGCACGGTGTCCCCGCGCTCACGGACGAGTCGGCCGGCCACCGCGAGCGGCACGTCCGCGTCGCCCTGTTTGGCGAACGCCAGCGTCGCGACCACCGCGATGCGCCTGACCCACGCGACGTCCGACTTCGCGAGCGCGAACAGTGGACCGGTCGAGCCGTCGAGCATCGGCGCGCCGACGAGCTCCTCGGCAGCGATGTCGACGAGTTCTGCGCGGTCGATCCGCTCGGCGCGTGCCGCCGACAGGTACTCCTCGGTGAGTTCGGGATCGGCGCGCTCCCGCATCGCCTGCACGAGCAGCACGACGGCGACGAGCCGTCCGCCGGGGTCCTCGCTCCACAGCAGCGCGGACCGTTCGCCCTCGTCGAGGTCCCGGTGCGCCCGGGCCACCCGCCGGGCACCCGCGACGTCGCCCGGCGTCTTCGCGAACGCGGCGAGGACGTCCTCGGCGGTGACCGTCACGCGACCTCTCCGACCTGCGGATCGGGCTTGCTCGCCTTCCTGAGTCCGCGTCGCAGCACGATCACCGCCACCACGACCAAGAACCCGGCGAACATCCACGTCCCGACCTGCGGGTCGACGACCCCTGCGATGAACGCCCCGATCGGTGAGCAGACCGCCGCCGTGATGCCCACCGTCAGTCCCACGCGGATGTCCACGACGCCACGGCGCAGGTTCGCCACCGTGCCGGAGACCGACGTTGGCACCATCGTGAGCAGCGACGTCCCCTTCGCGAGCAGGTCACCCGCACCCAGTGCGAGTTCCATCCCGGGCACGATCACCACCCCGCCGCCGACACCGATCAGGCCGGAGAGGACGCCGGCCAGCAGCCCGATCCCGAGCAGCACGACCGCCTCGATCGGGCCGAAGTGCACGTCACCCTCACGGGTGGGCACGTTGGTGAACAGGGAGACGAGGACGACGACGATGAAGCCGACGAAGATCCACGGGAGCACCCGAAGCGGGATCGCTCGCAGGAGCCTGGAGCCGATGGGCGCTCCGACGACACTGCCGATCGCCAGGGTCAGCGCCGCGAGCCAGTGCACCTCGCCCTGCACGGCGTAGGTGATCGCACCGACGACCGCCGCGGGAGCGATCGCCACGAGGGAGCTCGCGGAGGCGCCGCGCTGGTCCATGTGCAGGAAGGCCATGAGTGCGGGGACGACGATCACGCCGCCGCCGACACCGAACAGGCCGGAGAGCACCCCGGCGACGATCCCGATCGCGACGAGCACGGTCAGTTGCGCGGCGCGGGATCTCATCCTGTCCAGAGTACGGCCGCGCACGGCACCGTGGATTCAAATACGACATGACAGTTGCGGCGGGTGCGTGGGTGGCTCTACGCTGAGATCACCCCCCGGGGTGCCACGTCAACGGCTAACCGGCCAGAAGCCCCTCTCCATCGAGAGGGGCTTCTGCATCTCCCAAGCGCTCGGCCACCCGAAGGTGCCCAACTCGTCGACCACCCGCGCCGGGAACTGACTTCCGCGGAGCGCGCTCTGCTTGATGTACCGGATGTGGCCCGGCCTGACCTCGCGCAGACTCCGAGCTGGCGCAGACTCATTCGGCACGATGAGGCCGATCTCCTTCCGCGCGCGCTCCCGCACGATGCGGAGGGCGTCGACGAAGTCGGAGTCGTTCGACAACAGGAAGGACACGTCGAAGGTCCCGCCATCGCGTCGGTTCTCGCGGAGCGCCGCCTCCTTGGCATGCCCATGCGATCAGACCTGACCTCGAGCGGACTCCGTGCGCCGGTGCCAGGAACACCTCTGCTTGCACCGAGACCGGAGGCAGCGTGGCGAGCGCCCGGAGGTACCACTCCCGGTCCGGCGGCTCACGCGGGCCCTTCCCCTCGACACGCGGATCGAGTGCGCTGACGTGGGGTCTCGAGCGCGCGGGCGGCCGCCACTTCTGCGCACTCGATCGAAGGGAACCAGCTCGAAGTCCGGAAACGGTTTTACACAACCGAAACGAAATGTATACAAGCGACAGCCAACGCGTGTGATTGTATGCAATCAACCCCGATCCTGAGCGCGACCCCACAAGGGACGCCACGCACCTCCCCAGCATCAGGAACCGCATGTCCCCGATCAGCCCCCGACGACGACGCACGCTCATCGCGCTGCCCGCCGTCCTCATCGCCGCGACGCTCGCACTCACCGCCTGCGTCCCCGTCCAACGCTCGAAGGCCGGCGGCACCACCGCCGGCACCGTCACCACCGCCCCGATCGGCGACCAGCAGATCAAGGAGGGCGGTGACCTGGTGATGGCGCTCTCGGCAGAGCCCGACCGCCTCGACCCGACCACCTCGTCGTCGCTGTACACCCGGTACGTCATGGAGACGATGTGCCAGAAGCTCTACGACATCGACGCCGAGGGCACCCTCGTCCCGATGCTCGCGACGGAGCTCCCGACGGTGAGCGACGGCGGCAAGACCGTCACGTTCCCGGTCAAGACCGGCGTGCGGTTCGCCGACGGCACGCCGTTCGACGCCGACGCGGTCGTGACGACGCTCGAGCGGAACCTGACGAAGGCGGACTCCAGCCGGAAGAGCGAGCTCGGCCCGGTGTCCGACGTCGAGGCGGTGGACGACCACACCGTGCGGCTCCACTACGACACCCCGTTCGCCCCGCTCACCGCGGCGCTCGCGGACCGCGCGGGCATGGTGATGTCGCCGACGGCGCTCGCGGAGAAGGGCGACGACTTCGGCGACTCCCCGGTGTGCGTCGGCCCGTACAAGTTCGTGAAGCGCGTCCCGCAGACCTCGATCCAGGTCGAGAAGGACCCGGAGTACTACGACCCGTCGTCGGCGCACTTCGACACGATCACCTACCGGATCATCACCGACGCCAGCATCCGGGCGGCGAACCTCCGCTCCGGCGACGTCCAGGTGGCGGACACGATCTCCACGCAGGACGTCGACGACCTGCGGAAGCGCAAGGACCTGTCCATCCTGCGGACGGGTTCCCTCGGCTACCAGGGCATCACCGTGAACATCGGCAACCAGGACGGCGTCGGCACGGACCCGAAGCAGATCGACACCCCGCTGGCGAAGCGCGCGGACGTCCGCCGGGCCCTGTCGATGTCGATCAACCGGGCGGAACTCGTGCAGAGCGTGTTCCACGGTTGGGCCGACGTCGCGTGCTCGCCCGTGCCGGACACGAGCGTGTTCGCCAGCACGGCGAGCAAGGCGTGCCCGGAGTACGACCCGGCCGCCGCGAAGAAGATCCTCGAGAATGCGGGCGTCCAGCAGCCGTTCCCGATCGAGATGGAGGTGACGAACACCCCCGACACCGTGCGGTTCGCCCAGGCACTGCAGGCGCAGGCCCGCAGTGGCGGCTTCGCGATCACGATCACCCCGGTCGAGTACACGACACTGCTCGACGACCAGACCCGCGGCGACTTCCAGGCGCTGCAGCTCGGTTGGTCCGGCCGCGTCGACCCGCACGGCAACATCGGCGGCTTCCTGACGACGGGTGGCGGCAACAACTACGCCGGCTACAGCAACGCCGAGGTCGACGACCTCATCACCCGCGCCGCGCAGTCGACCGACGAGCAGGAGCGAGCCGACCTCTACGGCGAGATGACGAAGATCGTCCAACGAGACGACCCGATCATCTACCTCTACCGGACCCGGAGCATCACCGGCGTCGGGAACACGATCGCGGGCGTCTCAACGTACGCGGACGGCGTCGTGCGGCTGAGCAAGGCCGCGTTCGTGGAAGGAGCGACGAAGTGATCCGCTACGTCAGCACCCGCATCTGGCAGTCGGCGATCACGCTGGTGCTCGCGTCGATCGTCGTGTTCTTCGGGGTCCGGCAGCTCCCGGGCGACCCGGCGCTCGCGCTGGCCGGCGAGGAGGCGAGCCCTGCACGGCTCGCCGCGGTCCGGGCGCAGCTCGGCCTCGACGACTCGATCGTCGTGCAGTACTGGCGCTTCCTGGTGAACGCGTTCCAGGGCGACTTCGGCCGCTCGACCCGCACGGGCACCCCGGTGACCGAGCTCATCGGTTCGACGCTCCCGGTCACACTGTGGCTCGCGCTCTACGCCATCGTCGTCGCCGTGCTCGTCGGGGTCGCCCTCGGCACCCTGGCCGAGCGCTACCGCGGGCAGTGGCCGGAGTGGATGGCGAACGCCGCTGCGCTCGTCGGCCTCAGCGTCCCGAACTTCTGGCTCGGCATCCTGGCGATCGTGTGGCTGGCGGCAGGCCTCGGCTGGTTCCCGGCGTCCGGGTACGTCCCGATGACGTCGAACCCGCTCAGTGCGCTCTACCACCTGACCCTGCCGGCACTCATCCTCGGCACCTCGCTCGCGGCCGTGATCATGCGGCAGACCCGTGCGTCGATGATCGAGACGATGAAGACCGACTTCGTCCGGACCGCACGGGCGAAGGGGCTCGGCCGCGGCCGGGTGCTGTTCCGGTACGGGCTCCGCAACTCGATGATCGTGGTCGTCACCATCGTCGGGCTGCAGCTCGGCGGGCTCATCTCGGGCGCCGTCGTCACCGAGCGCATCTTCGCGCTCCCCGGGTTCGGCAAGCTGACGCTCGACTCGGTGTTCACCCGCGACTACCCGGTGATCCAGGCGGTCGTGCTCGTCATCACGGTCGGCTACGTCGTGATCAACCTGGCCGTGGACGTCCTGTACTCGGTCATCAACCCGAAGATCCGCGTGGGAGGCACCCGATGACCACCGTGACACCCACGTTCGACCTCGGCTCCAGCCGCGGCCGCGTCTGGAAGCAGGTCAGGGCGAACCGCCTCGGGCTCACCGGCGGCGTCATGCTCGCGGTCGTCGTGCTCGCCGCGCTGACCGCTCCGCTCGTCGCGCCGCACGACCCCACGCAGACGCACTTCGACCTGCCGTTCCAGGTGCCGTTCACCGTCGGCTTCGGCCTCGGTACCGACGACCTCGGTCGCGACATCCTGTCCCGCACGCTCTACGGCGTGCAGGTCTCACTCGTGGTCGGCGCACTCTCCGTGCTCGTCGCCGTCGTCGTCGGGACCCCGCTCGGGCTCCTCGCTGGCTACTGGAAGTGGCTCGACGCGATCATCTCGCGCCTGACCGACGTCGCCCTGGCGTTCCCGTTCCTCATCATCGCGGTCGGCCTCGCCGCGATCAGCGGCCCCAGCCTGTCGAACGCCGTCATCGCCATCGGCGTCTCGCACGTCCCGGCGATGATCCGCATCGTGCGCGGTGAGACGCTGCGCATCACGAGCGCCGACTTCGTGACGAGCGCGAAGACCCTCGACGCCGGTGGTGCCCGGATCATCGCGCAGCACGTCCTGCCGAACTGCGTCTCCGCGATCATCGTGCAGGCGACGGTGATCATGCCGGTCGCGGTGATCGGCGAAGCGCTGCTGTCGTTCCTCGGTCTGGGCATCCAGCCGCCGACCCCGAGCCTCGGCATCATGCTCTCGGACGCGCAGCAGTACCTCGGTCAGGCACCGTGGGCCGCAGTGGTCCCCGGCATCGCCATCGCCGTGATCTGCCTCGGCTTCAACCTGTTCGGGGACGCCCTGCGCGACGCCCTCGACCCGACCGCATCGGACCGCAAGTGAGCACCATGAGCACCAACCCCGCCTTCGTCCAGCCGACCGCCCACACCACACGTCCCGACCTGCAGGGCACGTTCGGCATGGCCGCCGCCACGCACTGGATCGCCACCGCGAGCGCGCAGGCCGTCCTGGAACGCGGCGGCAACGCATTCGACGCCGCCGTCGCCGGCGCATTCGTCCTGCACGTCGTCGAACCGCACCTGAACGGTCCAGGCGGCGACATGACCGCCGTCTTCGCCACCGCCGACGACAAGACACCGACGGTGCTGGTCGGCCAGGGTCCGGCACCGGCGGGCGCCACCCCGGAACACTTCCGGGCCGAGGGCCTCGACCTGGTCCCCGGCGCCGGCGCACTCGCGGCCGCCGTGCCCGGTGCCGTCGACGCCTGGCTCATGCTCCTCCGAGACCACGGCACGTGGGAACTGGCCGACGTCCTCGCCTTCGCCATCGGCTACGCGCGCGACGGCCACCCGGTCGCGCCCCGCGTGGTCGCCACGATCAGCACGGTCCAGGACCTGTTCCGGGATCACTGGCCGTCCTCCGCTGCTCGGTGGATGCCGGGAGGCTGGGTGCCGGTCCCCGGGACCGTCATCCGCAACGAGACGTGGGCTGCAGTGCTCGACCGGCTCGTCGACGCCGGCTCTGCGCACACGGGCGGCAGCGCGGACGACCGGGTCGCCCGCATCGACGCTGCGCGCGATGCGTGGTCGAGCGGGTTCGTCGCGGAGGCGATCGACCGGTTCGTGCGCGCCCCGCACCGGCACGCCTCGGGCACCGACCACGCCGGCGTCATCCGCGCGAGCGACATGGCCGCGTTCCGGGCGTCCTACGAGCCCGCGACGACCGCCGAGTTCCGCGGGTACACGGTCGCGAAGACCGGCCCGTGGGGGCAGGGACCCGCACTGCTGCAGACCCTGCGGTTGCTCGAGCCCTTCGACGACGCCCAGCTCGACCCGTCGACGGTCGACGGCGCACACACCATCGTCGAGGCGCAGAAGCTCGCCATGGCCGACCGCGAGGCGTACTACGGCGACCACGACGTCCCGATGGACGCGCTGCTGAGCGACGCGTACACCGACGCCCGTCGTGCGCTGATCGGCGACCACGCGTCCCACGAGTTCCGCCCGGGGACGACCGCCGACGGCCCGAGCACGCTCCCGCCGCTCCGCGAGACGTACACACCGGGCGGCGAACCCATCGCCGGCGTCGGCGAACCGACCGTCCCGGCACCCGTCGAGGACCGAGGTGAGCCGATCGTGATGGCGACCGGCGAGACCCGCGGCGACACGGTCCACATCGACGTCGTCGACCGCTGGGGCAACATCATCAGCGCGACGCCGTCCGGCGGATGGCTGCAGTCCTCCCCGACGATCCCCGAGCTCGGGTTCTGCCTCGGCACCCGCATGCAGATGACCTGGCTCGAGGAGGGCACCGCGTCGACGCTCCGCCCCGGCGAGCGCCCTCGGACGACACTGACCCCGACGCTCGTGCTCCGTGACGGCGAGCCCGTCGTGGCGCTCGGGTCCCCCGGCGGCGACCAGCAGGACCAGTGGCAGCTGCTCTTCCTGCTCCGCACGATCGTCGGCGGGTACTCCCCGCAGCAGGCCATCGACGCGCCCGCGCTGCACACGACCTCGTTCCCCGGGTCGTTCTGGCCGCGGACCTGGACCCCGGGCGGCCTCGTCGTCGAGGACCGGCTCGGCGAGGACGTGATCGCCGGCCTCGAGGAACTCGGCCACGTCGTCACCCGAGCCGGCGACTGGGCGCTCGGCCGCCTGTCGTGCGTGACGCGCGACCCCGCAACCGGCGTCATGGGCGCCGCAGCCAACCCGAGAGGAGCACAGGGACATGCCGCAGGACGCTGAGGACCGCACGATGCCCACCGGAGCCGACCCGAGCCTCCCGTCCGCCCCCTTGCTGACCATCCGCGACCTGCGCGTCGCGTTCGGCGGCACCGAGGTGTTGCACGGCGTCGACCTCGACGTCCGTCGCGGCGAGCGCGTCGCGATCGTCGGCCAGTCCGGATCCGGCAAGTCGACGCTGATCGCGGCGGTGCTCCGGCTGTTGCCCGGGGCCGGACGGATCACGGGCGGATCGATCCGCCTCGGCGACCTCGACGTCTCCGGCGCGGACGAGGCCACCATGCGCCCGGTCCGCGGCGGACGCATCGGACTCGTGCCGCAGGACCCGTCGACCAACCTCAACCCAGCGATGAAGGTCGGCGCGCAGATCGCTGACTCGCTCCGCGCCGGGGGGCTCCGCGGCCGCGCGGCGGTCCGGCAGCGCGTCGTGGAGCTCATGACCGAGGCCGGGATCCCGGAAGCCGCGCGACGGGCGGACCAGTACCCGCACGAGTTCTCCGGCGGCATGCGGCAGCGCATCCTCATCGCCATCGCGCTCGCCCGCCAGCCGGAACTGCTCATCGCCGACGAGCCGACCAGCGCGCTCGACGTGACGGTGCAGCGGCAGATCCTCGACCACCTGCAGACGCTGGTGGACCAGCACGGCACCACACTGCTCTTCGTGACGCACGACCTCGGGGTCGCGGCGGACCGGACCGATCGCGTCGTCGTGATGCTCGACGGTGCGATCGTCGAGCAGGGCGCGCCGGAGGACATCCTCCGGAACCCGCAGCACGAGTACACGAAGCGGCTCATCGCGGCGGCACCCGCGCTGACGGGCGTCGCTCCGGAGCCGGTGGCTGCCGGTGAACCGATCCTCGTCGTGTCGGAGCTGGTCAAGGAGTACAAGCTCCGCGGGCGCGGCGCCGGCACCCTCCGGGCGTCCGACGGCGTCTCGTTCACCGTCCGACGCGGCACCACCACCGCGGTCGTCGGGGAGTCCGGGTCGGGCAAGACGACGGTCGCCAGGATCGTCCTGGGGCTCGAGACGCCGACGTCGGGCAGCGCGCTCGTCGACGGGCTCTCGATCGGGACCGCCCGCGGCGCCGAACGGCGGAGCGTCCGTCGTCGGGTGCAGCCGGTCTTCCAGGACCCGTACGGCTCGCTCGACCCGACGTCGACGATCGAACGGATCATCGACGAGCCCCTGCGCGTGTTCGGGATCGGTGACCGGGCGTCCCGCACCGAGCGGGTCGCGACGCTGCTCGACCAGGTCGCTCTGCCACGCACGGTCGCGCAGCTCCGTCCGAACGAGTTGTCCGGCGGGCAGCGGCAGCGCGTCGCGATCGCCCGCGCGCTCGCCCTCGAGCCGGAGCTGCTCATCCTCGACGAGGCGGTCTCCGCGCTCGACGTCCTCGTGCAGGAGCAGATCCTGGCATTGCTCGACGACCTGCAGGACCGCCTGGGCCTGAGCTACCTGTTCATCACGCACGACCTCGGGGTGGTCAGGCGGATCGCGGACGACGTCGTGGTGATGCGCCGCGGGAAGGTCGTGGAGCACGGTTCGGTCGCGCAGGTGTTCGACGCCCCCGCCGAGCAGTACACGCGGGACCTGCTCGATGCGATCCCCGGCAGGGCACTGGCGGAGCACGCCGCGTGACGCACTCGCCGTGGGCGGTCGTCCGCGTGAGACGATCGTGACCGTGCTGAACGGTGCCGGCGTCCTCGACGCGATCCGCCGCGACATCGTCGCCGGCGCGCTGCTGCCCGGGACCCGGGTGACGGAGGCGTTCCTCGCGGAGCGGTACGGCGTCTCCCGGGTCCCGGTGCGCGAGGCGTTGCGCGGCCTCGAGGGCGAGGGCTTCGTCGTGTCGCAGCCGAACGTGGGCTCCAGGATCGCGGCGATCCCGTTCGACGAGGCCGACGACCTGTTCGCCGTGCGGGAGTCGCTCGAGATCGCCACCGCCAGGCGTGCGGCCACCCGGGCGCGCACGCTCTTCGACGGTGACGCCCCGCCCGAGGACTGGTGGCGGATCCGGCGCGAGCTCGGCGCGGTCCTGGACGCCGGTGACGACGCGGTCGAGCGGGACGAACTCGACCTGCTCGTCGACCTCAACGACCGCTTCCACTTCCTGGTCGCCGAACTCTCCGGCAGTGCGACGCTCGCGACGCTGCTCCGGCAGTTGTCCCGGAAGATCGAGTGGTTGTACGCCACGGACACGTTCTCCCGTGGCAAGCGGCTGTGGCCCGAGCACCGACGCATCCTCGCGGCGATCGACGCCGGCGACGTGGATGCGGCGGCTGAGCGGATGGGGTGGCACGTCCGCGAGAGCCGGATCGGGTACGCGGCGCGTTCGTCGCCCGACCGCGCCGAGGCCCTGCGGTCAGCAGGCCCCGCGATCTGAATGTGATACTGCAGTTGCGGGCGGCGACCAGTCAGGTTACGCTCGTCACGCAACCCGGGGTGCCGCAAACGGCTAACCGGCGCGGGGCCCTGTTCCACGGAACGGGGCCCCTGCTTCTCTCCAGGCCTTCGGGCGCGAGAACCCGCCGAGCTCGTCGACGATCCGGTCGGGGAACTGACTTTCCCGCAGATTTCCTTCCCGAACGACACGGATCTCGTCCGGTTCGAGCCGGAGCAGCTCCCGCGCCGCCGCCCCCGCCGGAACGATGAGCCCGACCTGTCGACGGGCACGTGATCGCACGAGCCGCAGTGCCTCCGCGAAGTCGGAGTCGTTCGAGAGCAGGAAGTACGTGTCGACCAGGTCGTGCATCGCGTCGCACACCATGTGCGACGCGAGACTCACGTCCGTCCCCTTCTCCTCGATCTTCCGCACGCGGACCCGCCTCGGCTCCCCGGCGGCATCGCGCTCGAGCGGGGACAGCGCCATCCAGCGCTTGTCCGCACGGAACGTCCCGAAGTGCAACGAGACGGACGGCAGGGTGGCGAGTGCTCGGAGGTACGCCTCCTGGTTCTGCGGCCCGCTTGGATTCCTTCCCTCGACGTGGCGCACCCTCGCCGTGAAGTAACGGATCTGGCCGACGTCGTAGGTCGGCAGGAGATGGCTGCAGAGCAGTTCGAGGTCGAGCCACTTGAGGTCGCCACGACCATGGAGGGCACGGCGGAAGAGGTTGAAGCCGTCGACGTACACGGCGGCCGTCGGCTTCCCGGCAGTGGAGGTCAGGGTGGGCATCCGCCGATGATCGGCGATCCGGGGCGCGGGTGCCGAACATGTTGCATGTCCGGCGCCCGGCGCCCGGCGCGCGTCAGCGGAAGGAGAGGATCGTCAGCGGGTCCTTCAGCGTCCCGTTCACCCGCGTCTCCACGTGCACGTGCGGCCCCGTCGACTGCCCGGTGTTGCCCGACTTCGCGATCTCCGTCCCCGGCGACACGAGCTGCCCCTTCGAGACCTCGATCGCGGAGAGGTGCGCGGTGAGCACGGTCGTCAGGCCGTACTTCACGACGACGTAGTTGCCGAACGTCTTGTCGTTCGCCACGGTGCTCGTCACCGATCCAGCACCCGAGGCGTACACCGGCGTGCCCGTCTTCACCCCGGCGTCCGTGCCCTGGTGGTAGCGCGGGGTGTGTCCGGCCCCGCGGTCGTCACCGTAGCGGCCGGTGATGCTCCGGCTCGCGACCGGCCACAGCAGTCCCGTGACCTTCTGCGTCGACCAGGCACGCGTGTCGCTCTTGCCGTAGAACACGACGTTCGCGTCGAGCTGCACGATCAAGGAGCCCGCGCCGGCGCGGCTGGTGCTCGATGCCCAGAGGACCCGCTTGTCCGGCGCGTAGACCACGATGTTCCCGTCGGCCTGCACCGCAGCCCACGCTCCCGGGTTCCGGTTGGTGTGCGTCGACCAGGTCGCCCGGCCGTTGACGTACTGCACGAGGTTGCCGTCGGCCTGCATCGTGAAGGTGCGGCTCTTGCTCGCATCCGAGCGGAGGACGGTGCCGGGCATGATGTTCGTCCCGGAGCGCACCGTGTTCTGGAAGGACTCGATCCCCCAGAGCACACGGACCGCGGTGTCCACGGAGTGGATCGATCCGTCCGACTCGAGGATGAGGCCGAGCCCGCGGTTGGCACCCGATCCCCACTGCTTGAACGCCTTGCCGCCGGATCGCAGGGTCAGCACGCCGTTCGTCCCGTAGACCGCGGTCGCGCCGGGCTTGTCCGTCGTGTTCGACGCGTACAGCACGACGTTCCCGATGCCGTACTCGACGAGGTTCCCGTCGCCCTGCATGACGAGGCGGAACTGCCCGTTGTCCGAGGTGAGCTGGTCACCGGCGACCATGGTGGTCCCGGCGGGCAGGACGCCCTTGTAGGTGGTGGCTGCGTGGGCGGGAGCGGCGAGCACGACGCCGCCGAGCACCGTGACGAGCACGGCTGTGGTGATCGCGGCGAGCCGCGCGGTGAGTGAGCTCTGCAAGTGGTGGATCCCCTGGTTCGGCGGCTCGCTCTCAACGAGCCGTGCGGCGACTCGGCTCCCGAGTCGTTCGGCGGCCCGCCCTGTACAGGCCGCCGAACGATGGTCACCGAGGGGTGCCGGACCGACACAGCCCCAGTCGTGGGGGCTGTACGCCCGAGCGAACCTGTGCAGACGCCGATCAGGACGGCCCGCGAGCAGCATCCGTCAAGGCCTCAGCGGAACCGCGACGGCGGCACCCCGAACGCCCGGGTGAACGCCGCGGTGAACGCGGCAGGGGTCGCGTAGCCGAGCCGGCCGGCGACGTCCGTCACGGACGCCGTGCGGAGCGACGGGAGGCTCGCCAGCAGTCGCGCACGCACCCGCCAGACCGCAGGCCCCACCCCCGTGGCCGCCCGGAACCGCCGATCGAGCGTCCGGCCGCTCACGGAGGCCCGGATCGCCCAGTCCGCGTTCGTCACGTGCACGTCGGGGTCGGCGAGGTACGCGCGGCACAGGTCGCGGAGGACGCCCTCCGCCGGCAGTCGGATGGACAGCGGGACGGGCGCCACGCGCTGGAGTTCGTGCAGCGCGAGGTCGAGCACCGCGCCGTCACGTCCGTGGACGTCGAGGTCGAGCGGCAGGTCGAACGCCGCGCGGAGCAGTTCACGCAGGAGCGGCCCGACCTCGACGACCGTGCACGAGGTCGGCCACCACGGCACCGCGTCCGGCTCGATGTAGAGGCTCCACGTGGTGACGTCGAGCATCCTGACCTCGTGCTCGACTCCCGGAGGGATCAGGACGGCACGGTCGGTCGGCACCGTCCACGACCCCTCGTCCGTCTCGACGAGCATCGTCCCGCTGGCCCCGTAGAGCACCTGAGCACGCCGGTGGGCGTGCCGGGCGAGCAGGAAGTCGGGCGGGTACTCGGTCCCGATGGGCAGGACGTCGAGCGGCAGGTGGTCGTGGTCCTCGACCCGGACGTTGCGCACCCTTCGAGGCTAACCCTCGAAGGTCTGCGACCGACCATCGATTGCTCGCCGCGACGGTCGGCGCTGGACTGGATGCCATGACGTTCTTCGTGCTGGTGCTCATCGGGGTCCTCGTCGGGCTGACGACCGTGTTGTTCGGCTTCGGCGGCGGATTCGTGACGGTCCCGATCATCACGGTCGCCGATGCCGCACTCGGAGGCGATGCGGTCCGCGTGGCGACGGCGACCTCGGCGCTCGTGATGCTCGTGAACGCCGCGGTCGCGACGGCGTCCACGAAGCGCGTCGTCCTCCGGGGACTCCGCGGACGCACCGGGCTCTTCGCGCTGCTCGTCCTCGGCGGTGCGGTCGGCGCCGCAGCCGCTCGGTTCGCGCCCGACGCGCTGTTGCGGTGGGGCTTCGTCGCGTACGTCGGGGCCACTGTCGTCGACCTGCTCGTCCGCCCCGGGTTCTTCCGACGCGAGGCTGGTCCCCGGCCCCGACGCGAGCCGTCCATCGGGACGCGCCCGACGGCCGTGGCGTCCGGCAGCACGCCGGACGGACGCGGCATGCGGACGGTGTTCGGCCTCCCGGTCGGCGCGGTCGCGGCGTTCCTGGGTGTCGGTGGCAGCGTCATGACCGTCCCGGTGATGCGCCGGGCCGGTGCGTCCATGCCGGTGGCGACCGCCCTGGCGAACCCGCTGACGCTCGCGATCGCCGCGCCGGCGGTCCTCGTCACACTGCTCGTGCACGGGCAGGTGCCCGATGCGCCCCGCCTCGTCGGCGCCGTGGACGTCCCGGCCGCGGTCGCGCTGCTGCTCGGCGCGATGCCGGTGATCGTGCTGCTCCGCCGACGCCCCCCGCGCATCCCCGAGGCGGTGCACGCATGGGGCTACGTGGTGCTGCTCGGCGCCGCAGGGGTCGCCGTCGCCGTGTCGTGAGGCTCGGGCGGCAAGGTGGCGCTCGGCTTGTAGGCGTCCCACATCGTGCGGTCAAACCGCACGCCCGCCGCACGAGGCCGACGCACGACCATGGCGGTCACGACCAACCACCCGAAGGGCCCGGTGAGCGCGAGCAGCAGCACCCAGAGCCCGGTGTGGTCTCGGTCGTGCAGCCGCCGGACCAGCAGGGTCCAGCGCGGGATCGCCGTCACCGCGACCCACAGGAGCAGCACCACGTCCCACGGGTTCGGCGGGACGTCCGCGCCGTCGCCGTACCCCCACCACCACGTCGGGCTGCCGAACAGGTGGAAGTGCACGGCCGGCGTCGGGACGATCCCGAACGGGTCCGCGTACGAGTCCCACCGCCACGGTGTCCCGGACCACACCGGGATCCCCACCGCGAGCACCACGACGACCAGCTCGAACCCCATCGGCCAGAAGAACTCGGACCGGCTCGCCCGACCGGAGAACCGCCAGCCCTGTGTCCAGAACCGGACCCAGGCCTCGAGCGGGCCGGCGTCGCGCAGCGGCCCCTGCCGGAGCGCGCGCGAACGGAACGACGATCGATCCCCCATGCGTTCGACCCTACCGACCTGCGTCTTCGCCGGGAACCCCTTGCGAGAACGTGCGTTCTCCGATTGACTCGGCACCGCGGCTCCCGCTCGGGACCGCACCCCACACGAAAGGAGCGGCCATGCCCACGCGCACCGCACGCACCGCCTGGAACGGCGGCCTCCAGGACGGCTCCGGCCAGGTCGAACTCTCCAGCTCGAAGGTCGGCACGTACGACGTCTCGTTCCCGAAGCGCGCCGCCGAGGACGCCGACGGCACGACCAGCCCCGAGGAACTCATCGCCGCAGCGCACTCCGCCTGCTACGCGATGCAGTTCTCCGCGGTCCTCGGCGAGGCCGGCGGCACCGTCGAGGCCCTCGACGTCAAGGCCGACGTCTCGCTCGGCCCGGACTCGGCCGGCGGGTTCAAGTTCACCGGCATCGCCCTCACCGTGAGCGGCGAGGTGTCCGGCATCGACGAGGCGACCTTCCTCAAGGCGGCAGAGGACGCCAAGGCGACCTGCCCCGTCAGCAAGGCGCTCACCGGGGTCGACATCACGCTGAACGCGACGTTCGAGCAGTAGTCGGCACCACCTGACTGGAGGCTCGTGGCGATCCCGCCACGAGCCTCCAGTCCGTCTCCTGGTCACCCTCGGAGCGTCACCGCGCGTCGGCGACGCGGAGCCGGGCATCGGCTGCGGCGAGCGCGGCCCGCATCCGTTCGGCCTCGCCGTCCGGCCAGCCGCCCGAGCTCGCGAGCGGCAGCTCCGTCATGAACCGGCGACGCTCCTCGGGGAACGCGCGGACGACGCGATCGGGGTCCTCGAGCACGGTGCGGTACAGGTTCGGCCCGTCGGCGTAGTAGAGGTCGGCGACCACCAACCGACCATCGGCACCGCGCATCACGTTCGCCGGGTTGTCGTCGAGCGGGCCCCACCACGGCTGCTCGTCCGCTCCCTGCGCGTGCACGGTCCGGATGTGCCGGACGAGTGTCGCGACCTCGGGGTCCCCGGCTGCGAGCGATCGGTGGAACGCCGCGGCCTCGGGTTCCGCGACGGGCTCCAGGGCCTCCATCAGCGTGAGGTCACCGCCGCCGTCCAGGACCCGGTGCCCGAACAGCACGGGCACCTGCCTGGTGTCCGACGCCTCCCGGTAGAGCGCTGCCGAGTACGGAGCGGCGGGGTCGAACGGGCTGATCCGTGCAACGGACCGGCCGTCGGGAGCGCGGAGGGCCCATGCCCAGTCACCGGTGCCGCAGTCGGTCCAGCCGGCGGCTCGGAGGGCGCGGTCGGCGTCGTGGTGCGTGGCACCGTCGGGCAGCACGTCGAGGACCGTCGCCCAGGGATCTCCGTCGGTGGTCGCCATGGGCAGCACGGTAGTCGTGGCGTTCAGCGGACGTCCGGACTCGGGTGGACGTGGCAGGCACAATGGAGCGATGGCCGAACCGCTCCTCCCCGGCGCCCGGCCCGGTCGTCCGCACCGTCCGCGGGCCCGCAGCGTCGCCCAGCACGACCTCCGCGACATCCGTGCCCGGCTCCGCGGCACGATCTACGAGCACGTCGAGCCGGACACCCGGTCCCGGCGCGAGCAGTACTCCGCGCAGCAGATCGTCGACTTCTGTCTCGACCTCGCCGAGGTGATGCTGGCCTCGGGCGCCGACACCCGCAGCGTCGAGATCGCCCTGGTCGCCGTGGCGACCAAGTGGAACCTCGCACCCCTCGAACTCGACTTCACGGGCAGCTCGGTCACGATCCAGTACGCGCCGTCGGACGCGCCGATGCTCGTCAAGATGCGGACGATCCGCTCGGACGGCTCCGACCTGAACCGGCTCGCGTGGGCGAACCAGATCGTCGACGACGTCATCCACGACGAGCGGGACATGTCGTCGGCGGTGAGCGCGCTCGTGGCCGTCCTGCGGATGCCCTCCCGGTGGCCGATGTGGACCGCCGACGTCGGCCTGTCCATCCTGGGCACGTCGATCGCGATGCAGGCCGGCGGGGGCTGGCGCGCGGGCATCGGGGCGTTCGTGCTCATGCTCGGCATCATCGTCTCCGGGCGCTGGCTGACGGGCAGGGGCTACCCCCAGTTCTTCGTCTCCGGTGCGCAGGGGGCGGTGGCGTCCGTGATCGGCACCCTGGCGATCGGCATCGGGATCCTGCACCCGGCAGGCGCCGCGACGATGGTGGCGGCCCTGGTGGTGCTGCTCCTGCCCCACGTGTCGCTCGTCACATGGGCGCAGGACGCGATCTCCGGTTTCCGGGCGATGGCCGTCGCCCGCGCGTTCTACATCGGGCTGGTCATCGCGGCGATCGTGGTCGGGGTCCCGGCGGGCATCGCGCTGACGAAGTGGCTCCACCTCGAGGTCGACCCGTCCGGCATCGTCACCCAGGCCCTACCCCTGTGGGCCTCGCTCGCGCTGACGGTCGTGTCGGCGGGTGCGAACTGCTTCGTGCAGCAGGCCAGCGCCCGGGTGATCCCGGTCGCGGTGGTGTTCTCGGTCGCGGCGGCTGCCTCGCTGTGGGGGCTGCGCCAGCTCGGTCTCCCGCTGCTCGGCGCGACGTTCATCGCCGCCGTGCTCCTCGGCGTCCTGTCCACGTACGCCGCCGTCCGGATGCGCACGGCGGTCGCGGCGATCGCGGTCCCGGCGTTCTGCGGCGCGCTCCTGCCCGGTGTCGCGGTGTCGAACGCGCTGCTGAACTTCATGTCGGGGTCGTCGAGCGCCGCGCTCGACTTCGTCGCAGCGGTCTCGGTCGCGCTCGGGATCGGCGCGGGGCTCGTGCTCGGCGGCCTGTTCGCGACCCCGGGGGCTCGGCGTGCGCTCCGGCGGACCCGCCGCGTGGTGGTGCACTCGGTGCACAACGACACGACGGCGATCCCGGTGCTGCGCGACACGGGCTACGACCCGGGCAACGGCTCGGTCCCCCGCGGTTCCCGCACGCGATGACCCAGGTGACCCAGGTGACCGCGGCGGGCTAGATGTCCCAGCCGCCGTCCGACCAGGTGGACAGCCGACGCTGCGCCTGCGGCTCGTACCGTTCCATCCAGCCGCGCTCCATCCGCGCGACCGCACGGTCGAACGCGGGCACCAGGTCGAGATCGCTGCGCAACAGGGCCTGCAGCTGGAGCCCCTCGTAGAGCGCGATGAGCTGCTCGGCGCCGCGGCGCGGGTCCATCGTGTGCGGGGCGCGGCCGACGGCGACGTCGTGCTCCAGCCCGCGCCGGATCTGCGAGTAGAAGAGCTGGTAGCGCGAGCGGAGGTACGTCGACATCGGGTGCGCCGGGTTGCCCGCGACGGACAGCAGGGCGACGAGGAGCCGCATCAGGGCCGGGTCCTCGGCGTTCGAGGCGACGATCGCACGGAGCAGCTCGACCGTGCTGCCGTCACCGACCTCGCGCGTGACCTCGTCCATGCGGCCGCCGTTCCAGCGGTCGAGTGCGGCGAGCACGAGACCGTCCCACGACGGGAAGTGTTGACGGAGCTCGGCGACGCTGATGTCCAGGCGCTCGGCGACGGCCTCGGGACGGGCCTCGTGGAACGGGACGTCGCGGAGCAGGTCCACGGTCGCGCCGACGATGGTGATCCGCAGGTGCAGGGTCGCTGCTGCGGCTGCAGCTGCCTGGGTGTCCGCGCTGGTGTCCTCGAGCATCGTGCCCTCCGTCTGCGGACGTCCTGTCCGCACGTCCATCCAAACGGATTCCGGGGTGCGACAGAATCCCCGTTCCGGGGGTCGGCATGATGGGGGACAGAACGTCGAGGTGCTGGCGGTCACGGACTCCTGGCGGGTTCCCGGCGAGCTGTGTGACGATGCCGGGATGACCCCGAACGACCCCACCGCACAGGGCTTGGCGACCATGGCCTCCGCCGGCTTCGAGTTCGGCGGCGACGCCGATCAGGTCGCCCACGACGTCCGCGCGATGTGGGAGCAGGTCGGTCGGCCGGACGGCGCGTTCGAGGCGGCGGCTCAGGCGATCGCGGTGCTGCCGCAGCGTCCGGAGGTGCCCGTGGCCGACCAGGCCCGTCGTCGCAGGCTCGAGCGGGCGTTCGGCATCAACCCGGTCGAGGTCGAACTCGCGGCCGCACTGTCCGCGCGTGAGCTCCTCGAGCGCATGGCGAGGTCCTGCGGCGTCGCGAGCTGACCGGCCGGCAACTCGCCGGCTCGCCGACTCGCCGCAGCTCTGCGCACAACCGAAAGCACCCCGCGCCACGCGAACACGTGGTGCGGGGTGCTTTCGGTTGTGCGAGCGGCGGGCTCCCGGCCGGCCGGGCGCTGGCGCGCTACGGCGTCGGCATGCCGCCGTCGACGTGCAGCGTCTCGCCGACCACGTAGGACGACTCCCCGCTCGCGAGGAACACGTACGCCGGCGCGAGCTCGGCCGGCTGCCCCCAGCGGCCGAGGTACGTCTGCTCACCCGCGGTCGGCAGGGCCTCAGGCGGCTGCCCACCGGCGGGCTGCAGCGGCGTCCAGATCGGACCCGGCGCGACCGCGTTCACGCGGATGCCCTTCGGCGCGAGCTGCGCCGCGAGGCCCTTGGCCAGGTTGTTCACGGTCGACTTGGTCGCCGCGTAGTGCACCAGGTGCGGCGACGGCGCGTAGGCCTGGATCGAGGTCGTGTTGATGATCGTCGATCCCGGCTGCAGGTGCGGCACGGCCGCCTTCGTGATCCGGAACGTCGCGTAGACGTTCGTCTTGAAGGTCTCGTCGAACTCCTCGTCCGAGATGTCCTCGATCGAGGACACGTTCTGCTGCTTGCCGGCGTTGTTCACGAGGATGTCGAGCCCACCGAGCTCCTGCACGGCGGTCGCGACGAGCTCCTCGCAGAACGCGAGCGACGTGATGTCACCCGGGATCGCGACGGCCTTGCGGCCGGCGGCCTCGATGAGCGAGACGATCCGGTCGGCGTCCTCCTGCTCCTCCGGCAGGTAGCCGATCGCGACGTCGGCACCCTCGCGGGCGTAGGCGATCGCGACCGCCGCGCCGATCCCGGAGTCGCCGCCGGTGACGAGCGCCTTCCGGCCCTGCAGGCGCCCGGAGCCGCGGTACGTCTCCTCGCCGTGGTCGGCCGGGACGTTCTTCGCCATCTCCTCGTCGGTGCCAGCACCCTCGAGGTACTGCTCGTCGGGCTGCTTGTCGGCGTAGAGCTTCGTCGGGTCCTGCATCGTGTACTGGTCGATCTGCTGGTCCGTCATGCCGCCGACGGTACGCAGGCCGCCGTCAGGACCGCTCCAGGAGGCTGTCCCCCGATGCGCGCAGCGGCCAGGCCGGCGGGTGCTCGCCGGACGGGAGGCCCGGTGCGGCCCCGGCGGTCGGCCTACGCCGGGTGGGCGGCGAGGAACGCGTCGGTCTCGGCCCGGGTGGGCGCGGTCGCGGGACCGAGGCGCGAGACGGCGATCGCCGCCGCGGCGTTGGCACGCCGCACGGCGTCGAGGAGCGGCGCACCACGGGACAGCGCCGCGACCAGGACGCCACCGTGGGCGTCGCCGGCTCCGTTCGTGTCCACGGCTGCGACCGTGAACCCCGGCACCAGGACGGGCCCGTCGGGGAGCGAATCGTCCGCGATCCAGCACCCGGCCCCGCCGTCACGCACCAGCACCGCGCCCCGCGCGACCGCGGCCATGGCGGTGACCGCCTGCCGGAGGTCGGCCGATCCCGGCGACATGAGCCGGGCCTCCCGGGCGTTCGTGGACAGGACGTCGGTACGCGCCGTCACGGGCGCGACCACCTGCGGGTCCAGCGTCGCGACGAGTGGCGACGGGTCGAACACGACCCGTACCGATGCCGGGATCGTCGTGATCCAGGACGCGATCGCACGCCCGTTCACCGGGTGGGCGAGCCCGTACCCGGACACGAACAGGGTGTCGTCGTCCCGGAGGTCGACGCGGTCCAGCTCGGCGGTCCCGAGACGCCCCTCCGCGCCGACACTCGTGACGAAGGTGCGCTCGGTTGAGGCGTCCACCAGCGCGACGCAGTACCCGCTGTCCTGGTCGGGAACCCCGGGCTGCAGGACCTCGACGTCGGCAGCGGCGAGCGCGGCGCGGACCACGTCGCCGAACGGGCCGGTGCCGTACTGCCCGGCGAACACGACCTCGAGGCCGTCACGCCGAGCGGCGACCATCGTGTTCAGGCCGCCACCGGCCGTGATGTCCGACGACGACGCGATCACGTCGCCACCGGGCTCCGGCAGTTCCCCGACGCGCATCACGATGTCGACGATGACGTTGCCGACGGAGACGAGCCGCGGCATCAGGCGTGCTCCGTCACGTGCATCGGCGCGGACTCGTCGACCGGCTCGTGGAGCACGCCCTTCGGGCCGCCCGTGAGCACGTACACGGCTGCGGCGACGAAGAAGGTGACGATCCAACCGAGTCCGTTGGCGCCGATCCAGGTGCTCGAGAACGCGCCGACGAAGACCGGGTCCGCGTCGCCGACCTGCACGCTCGTGAACAGGAAGCCGACGACGATCGCGACGGCCCACGCGATGACGGCGCGCCACGCGATGCCGCCCGAGTACCAGTACCGGCCGCCGGCGCGGAGGTCGAGCAGGGCCACCGGGTCGTACCAGGTGCGACGGAGGATGTCGGCGATGAAGACGCCGAGCCAGGCGGTGATCGGCACGGCGAGCACCGAGATGAAGGTGATGAACGGCGCGTAGAAGCCGTCCGCGACGAGCATGAAGTACATCGCCCCGAGGAACGTGACCACGACGTCCACGGTGACCGCCCAGACCCGGGGCACCTTGATGCCGAGCGTGAGCGTCGTGAGGCTCGCCGAGTACACGGACAGGTGGTTCGAGAGGAGCAGCCCGCCGAACGCCGCGATGAGGTACGGCACCGCCATCCAGCCGGGCAGCAGGTCACGGATCGCGGCGACGGGGTCGCCCGCCTGCGCCAGCGTCGGATCGCCAGCGGAGACCAGCGCGCCCAGGCCGACGAGCACGACGAGCGGGATGCCGGCACCGGCTGCGCTCGCGCTGACCAGCTTGGCCGCGCGGACGCTCGTCTTCGAGTAGCGGGCGATGTCCGCACCGGCGGTCGCCCACCCGATGCCGGTGCCGGCGGCGATGGTCCCGATGCCGATCACCATCGCTGCGACGGGCCCGGCGGGGGCGCTGCCGACGACGTGCCAGTCCACGCGGACGACCAGGAACACGGCGACGAAGACGTTCAGCGCGCCGAAGACCCACGTGGCCCACTTCTGCACGGCGACGATGAAGGCGTGGCCCAGGCCGGAGATGAGCACGGTCGCGACGACGAAGACCAGGATCGCGACGATCGTCAGGACCGGGTTGTGCTTGGCGTCCCCGTCCGTGCCGAAGAGGATCGTGAACAGCGACAGCAGCACGAAGGCCGCGGTCGTGGTGTTCACCGTCTCCCAGCCCAGGCGGGACAGCAGCGAGACGAACGTCGGGCCGATGTTGCCGCGGACGCCGAAGACCGCGCGGCTCAGGGTCAGGCCGGGTGCGCCACCACGGCGCCCGGCGATCGAGATCACACCGACCACGGCGAACGACCCCGCGGCGCCGATCACGGCGACGAGGAGCGCCTGCCAGATGTTCAGGTGCTGGAACGCCACCAGGGTCGCGCCGAGGGGCAGACCGAGGATGGAGATGTTGGCGGCGAACCACACCCAGAACAGCGCGCCGGCGTTCCCGGTGCGCTCGGCGGCGGGCACCGGTTCGATGCCGCGCTGCTCGATGCTGGTGAGGGTTCCCGAGCTCGGGGTGTCTGCCATGGTTCCTCTTACGTCGTCGGAAGGGCTTGGGGTGGGACCGGGCGGTGGCTCGTGGGGGATGCCACCGACCGGGGGCTAGGAGGTGCTGCTCGCGGTGCGGGCGCGGTCCACGCGCTCCACGCGGCTCGCGCGGAGCTGCAGCAGGGGGGTCACGACGTCGGCGAAGCGGATGTCGTTCACGGACTCGACCTGGTCGACGGTCTCGGGCGACCACGCGCCGGCACCGTGCACGGCGCCGAGCACCGCGCCGGCCATCGCGGCGATCGTGTCGGTGTCGCCACCGATGCTCGCGGCGGTGCAGAGCGTCTCCCACGGGTCGAGGTCGAGCGACACGAGGGCGAGTGCGGCGACGACGGACTCCTGACTGGCGACGCTCGTGCCGATCACGCCGTCGATGGCGGCGATCCGGTCGGACGACGGCACGGTCGGGAGCCACTCCCGCGCCCAGGCGGTCTTGTCGGCGATCGACGCCCCGGCGATCCAGTGGCCCCGTCGCTCCCCGATCCGGGCGGCGGCGACCGCGACGTCCAGCGCCTCGGCACGCGACGCTCCGTCGATGCCGGCACTGACGGCAGCGGCGATCGCGGCCGCGCCGCCGATGCCGAGCCCGGTGTCGTGGGTGACGCGGGAGGCGTCCTGCACGGCGTCGACGAGCGCGTCGAGGTCGTCAGCGGTCGTGGTGATGCCGACCGGCGTGATCCGCATCGCCGCACCGTTGGTGGTGCCCGTGGAACCGGCTTCGGACGCGGGGACGCCGTCGAGGATGCGCTGCACCGCGGTCTTCGTGCTCGGGCCGAGCAGGTCGAGGGATCCCTTCGCCGCCATCCCGCGCTCCCAGTCGATGAGCGCCTCGGCGAACCGGGTCGGGTCGAGCCGGCCGTCGCCCTCGACGAGCAGCCGTGCGACGAGCACGGCCTGCTCGGTGTCGTCGGTGATGCTCGCGGCGGGCATGCCGTGCGCGATGCGCTGCCGGGGGCCGGCGTCGACGAACCCGGTGATGCGTCCGTGGTCCTCGCGGATCTCCCCGAGGGACATCGACTGCGTCGGCATGCCGAGGGCGTCACCGATCGCGAGGCCCCGGAAGGCAGCGAGCGCGTGGTCGGAGGTGGTCGTGCGGGTCATCGGGGGTCTCCTTGTCCGAAGCGCATGTGGATGCGGAAGCGCTCGGGGTCGAGCAGGCTGTCGACGGCCTCGACGAAGGCACCGCCCGCGGTGCGGGAGACCCGACGGCTGTGCAGGAAGGGGGTACCAGGGGTGCGGTCGAGGACCGCGGCCTCGGCGTCGTCGAGCGGGCGGACGTCGATCCACTGCTCCGCTCGCGCCGGGACGAGGCCGGCCGCCTCGATCGTCGCGCTCAACGACCCCTCGACGAGTCCGTCCTCGACGGCACGGTCGAGCCGGCCGATGCGCGGCACGACGCTGCGCTCGTAGGAGACGTGCGGACCGTCGACCACGGAGCGCACCCGGTCAACGGCGACGAAGGCCGGTTCGGCGTCGACAAGGCTCGCGAGTTCGGCGTCCTCGATCCGTTCGATCCGCAGCGTGGACGCCCGGACCTCGGTGCCGCTCCCGGCGATGGACCGTGCCCACCCGGCACGCGGGTCGAGCGCAGCACCGTCGAAGGTGACGACCGAACCGATGCCGCCGTGCGTGGCGATGTACTCGTCGTCGGCAAGGTCGGCGAGCGCTGCACGGACGGTGCCGCGGCTGACCGCGAAGCGCTCGGCGAGGTCGTGCTCCCCCGGGAGTCGTTCGCCGGAGACGTACCGGCCCGTCGCGATCGCGTCGCGGAGGGCGTCGGCGACGAGGCGTCGCTTCGATGAGACGGGCATGACGGTGATGGTACATGTACAAGACCTGTCCAGTCCACCACAAGGTCACGGTCCGGTTTCGGCCAGGCCCCGATTCGGTAACACACGTCGTGCAACGAGCCCGTCGGCCCTACCGTCGAATGGTGACCACACGGACCCTGCTCGCGACCGGTGCCGTCGTGCTCGCCCTCGTGGCCGGCACCACGAGCGTCGATCTGACGACCGGTGCGGCCGCTGACGACCGGGCCGCAGCAGCAGAGGTGACACCGGCGACCACGCCGTCTCCGGTCTCGAACGCCAAGCTGAAGCGTGTCGACGGACTCGAGCTGGGTGCCGAGTCCATCACGCTCCGCCGCGGCGACCGCACCGTGGCCGTCGCGTCGATGCGGAACGGTTCCGCGACCGTGGAGCTCCTCGACCGGCTGTTCGGCACCCCGTCGCGCACCCTCACCGCCGAGGGTGACGGCGGACGCTGCCTGCCGGCGGGGACGACCTACACCTGGGGCGGGTCCCTCCGTGTCGCCGCGCTCTCCGAGCCGTCCGACCTCGGCAACTCGCTCGAGGTCCGCGTGCTCCGCGACGAGGTCCGTTCACGCACGGGCGGCATCGTCGAGCTGAGCGGACCCGACGGCGTCCAGGTCGGCGACGACGTCTCGGACCTGATCCACGACACCCCGAAGCGCGACCGCGAGTCCCTGGGGTCGGGGGACGCCGAAGCCTGGCAGCTGCTCCTCGCCGAGGGATGGGCTTCCGACCGCCCGGGCGCGGGGACGAACGGCGTCTCGGCGTTGACCGACGACACCACCGTGACCGTGATCGGATCGCCGATGCCGGTCAACGCGACGAAGAGCTGCTGACCCCCCGGGTCACATCCGGATCGTCGCGACCACCGGGAAGTGATCGCTCGCGAACCAGGTCTCCGGACCGTCGTGGTCGATCACGACACGGTCCACCCCGGTCACGTCCTTCGTCAGGACCCAGTCGATCCGCTCCCCCGACTCCACCGGTGGCAGCCAGTCGTTGAACGTCGCGGTCCGGTCGTCCAGGTCCCCCGCGACCGTCCACGTGTCGACGTACCCACCGTCGGCGAAGACGCGCGACGCCGTCCCCGCGCCGGCCGGTTCGTTGCAGTCCCCCGCGACGACGACGGGGCCGTCCACACCCGCGAGCCGCTCGACGATGAGCGCAGCACTCTTGCCGCGGATCTCGTCCCCGTGCTCGTTCGCCTCGTGGTCCAGGTGCGTGGTCAGCAGGGTGAACGCTGCCCCGTCGACGTCCAGGAAGCGGACGTGGTTCGCGATGCGGGGGAACAGGCTGCCCCACGTGTTCGACACCGGCTCGTCCGGGGTGTCCGACAGCCAGAACGACCCGTCCTCGATCGGGCGGAGGCGGTCATGTCGGAAGAAGACCGCGGCGTGCTCCCCCGCGCTGCCGCCCTCGCGCCCCTGTCCGACGGCCGTGTAGCCGCCGAGCCCCTGCCGGAGGTCGTCCATCTGGTGGTCGAAGGCCTCTTGCACGCACAGGACGTCCGGGTCGTGGCGCCGCACGATGTCGAGCAGGACGGGGAGCCTGGCCGGCCAGTCGTGCGCCGGATCCGGGTTCTTGATGTTGTAGGTCATCAGGGTGATCGGACGCGATGCGTTGTCCACACCCTCGAACCTAGTAGATGCAGGCGTCCGCCGAGCCGTAGTTGTGCACGGCGGTGGACGTCGGGCTCGGCTCGGACGACGATCCCGAGTCCGACGAGCCAGAGTCCGACGACGCCTGGTCCGACGGGGACGCCGCGTCCGACGGTGCCGCCGGGTCGGCCGGCTGCTCGGCCGCGACCGCCGTCTTGCCGTCCGTGCCGAGGACGAGCGTCACGCCCTGCACCGAGGAGGTCTGCACGGCGACCGCGCCGGGGACCGCGGCGGCGACGGCCTTGGCCTGCGCTTCCATGCCCGCGGGGTACTGCACCATCGTCGTCGCGGTGGTGTCCGACGATCCCGGTGCGCCGACCTGGAACGACCGTCCGGCGAGCACCGTGGCGGCGGCACCTGCCGCGCCCGTCACGCCGCTGCCGTTGAGCACGGTCACCGCGACGCTCGCCGGGTCGGCCGCCGTGGCCTTCGTGTACGCCTCCGGCTGTCCGACGAGGCTCTGGACGAAGGCGGGCATGCCGGCGGTGTCGACCTCCACGATCGACAGGGCGGAGCCGCCGACGTAGATCGTGGGGGTGCCGAGGATCGGGATCGTCGCCGACTTGATGTTCGCCGGCCGCAGGTTCCGCAGCTGGGTGGCGAGCGAGAGCATGTCGAGCCCCTGGTCGGTCTCGATGGACCCGCCGATGGCATCGATGATGTTCGTCGTCTTCACGGGGTTGAGCAGGGTGCCCGCCGACAGGATCTTCCGCGCTTCCTGCGACAGGAAGTACTGCTGACGGACCTGGCGGTCGAGGTCGCCGTTCGGCAGTCCGTGCCGCTGCCGCACGAACGACAGCGCCTGCTTGGCGTCGAGCTCGGACGTGCCGGCCGGCAGGTCGACGCCCGAGTAGCTGTCCTTGGCCGGCTCCTTGAGGCAGACCGAGACCGGTCCCAGTTGCTTGACGATCTCGTAGAACCCGAGCAGGGAGACGCGCACGTAGTGGTCGATCGACAGCCCGCTGAGCCCCTCGATCGTCTTGATGAGCAGCTGTGCACCGCCGGCGGCACCACCGCCGTTGAGGGTGCCGTAGTAGAAGGCACTGTTGAGCTTGCCCTTGCCGACGCCGGGGATCGCGACGTAGGAGTCGCGCGGGAACGAGATCATCGTCGCGTCCTTGCCGTCCGCGGAGATGTGCAACACGATCATCGTGTCGGTGTTCGTCGCACCGCCGTCCGACTCGGTGCTGAGTTCCGCCATCTGCTCGGGTGTGGCGTTGTCCGGCCGGTGGTCGTCCCCGACCAGCAGGATGTTCATCGCCTTGCCGTCGACGTCGTCCTTCTTGTCCGTCGAACCGGTGATCGCGTCGACCTTGGTGACGCTGGACGCCAGGCGGTTGTACGCGTACGCCGCGTAGCCGCCGCCGAGCAGCAGGGCCATCGTGAGCACACCGGCGACGGCGGGCAGCACCACGCCGAAACCGCGCTTCTGGCGGCCGTGCCGGGGCGGCACGGCGCCGCGTCCGCGGCGCACAGTCGTCTCATCGGGTTGCGAACTCACGTGAGCACGATAGCGGCGGACCGTGAGTCGAGCATGAAACCGCCCTGCAAAACGGCCTGGAGGCCCGTGGCACCCCCGCCACGGACCTCCAGACCGGCTCCGGGTCGCCGCGTCACTCCGGACGCAACGAGGCCTTGTTGGTCTCGCGGGCCCGCAGGACCGCGATGCCGCTGATCAGCGCGGCGGCCATCACGTAGAAGGCCGGTGCGAACGTGTTGCCCGTGGAGGCGATCAGCCAGGTGGCGAAGTACGGGGTGATCCCACCGAAGACGGCCACGCTGATGTTGTAGGCGATGCCCATCGAGCCGTAGCGGATGTTCGTCGGGAAGAGCTCGGCCATCGCGGCACTCACGGCACCGTCGAACGCGGCCATGAACAACCCGAGGAGCATCATCGCCCCGGCCGCCGCCCAGAAGTTGCCGGCGTTCATGAGCATGAGCGTCGGGTAGGTCAACACGACGAACCCCGCGCAACCGGCCAGCATGACGGGCTTCCGGCCGATCTTGTCCGACAGCAGCCCGAAGAACGGCACCAGGGCGGCGATCACGATGAACCCGAGGACGACGGCGCCGTAGGACACCAGCGGGGAGTACCCGAGGTCGGTCTGCAGGTAGGACGGCATGAACGTCTGCAGGATCCAGTGACCGACGGCCTTGATCACGACGAACCCGACGCAGAACAGCAGCGCCTTCCACGAGCTGCGGATCGAGCGGCGCAGCGGGTTCGCCGCGACCTCGCCCTTCGCCTTGAGCGCCCGGAACTCCGGGGTGTCCTCGAGCTTCGTGCGGAGGTAGAGCCCGACGAGACCGAGCGGCACCGCGATCAGGAACAGGACGCGCCAACCCCACGACCCGAGTGCGTCCCCGCCGGCGATCGCGGTGAACAGGAACACCAGGCCGCCGCCGACGATGAAGGCGACGAACCCGAAGACGTCGATGAAGCTCGTGACGAACCCGCGCCGGTTCGACGGGGCGTACTCCGCCAGCAGCGTCGTCGCCCCCGCTCCCTCGCCACCGGCCGCGAAGCCCTGCACGAGTCGCACGACGACGAGCAGCAGCGGTGCCCACAGTCCGACGTTCTCGTACGTCGGCAGGATGCCCATCAGCGCGGTCGCACCGCTCGTGATGAGGATGACCGTGGCGAGCGTCGTCTTGCGGCCGACCCGGTCGCCGAGCGATCCCCAGAAGAGCCCGCCGAGCGGACGCATCACGAACCCGGCGCCGAACACGGCGAACGCCGACAGCAGCGCGACTTGCGGGTCACCCTGCTTGAAGAAGTGCACGGAGATGACCGTCGCGAGCGTGCCGTAGAGGCCGAAGTCGAACCACTCGACGAAGTGGCCGACACCGGCGGCGACGATGACCTTCCGCATGCCGGTGCGACGAGCGTCGTCACCCAGCGCGGCGTTCAGATCTGGGGTGGTGGCAGCGTCCGGCGCTGCAGGCGCTCGGGTTACGTCGCTCATGTGGGAACCTCACACTTCGTTGTCGAGAGTTGCTTGACCATAGCATCGGCCGGGCACACTTTGCCACACAGTGGGAAAGAAACGCCAATGAGTGATACGTTCGCTGCCATGCAGTTCCGGAAACAGCACCACGACGTCGTGGTCGTCGGCGGCGGTCTCGCCGGTGTGAGCGCCGCCGTCGCCGCCGCCCGCCTCGGCTCCAGCGTCGCCCTCGTCACCAACCGTCCCGTCCTCGGCGGGAACTCGTCGAGCGAGATCCGTGTGTGGGTCGTCGGCGCCACCGCGCACGGCACGCAGCGGTTCGCCCGCGAGACCGGGATCATGGGTGAACTGTTCCTCGAGAACCAGTACCGGAACCCGCAGGGCAACGCGATCTACTGGGACCAGGTCGTGCTCGACCTCGTCCGCGCCGAGCCGAACGTGCACCTGCACCTCAACACCGACGTCCGCACGGTCACGACGTCCGACGACGACGGGGCGCACCGGATCACGAGCGTCACCGGGTGGACGATGGGCAGCGAGATCGAGACGACCTTCACCGCGCCGGTGTTCCTCGACTGCACGGGCGACGGACTCGTCGGTGCCCTCGCCGGCGCCGAGTACCGCATCGGCCGCGAAGGGCGCGACGAGTACGGCGAGGACTGGGCACCGGAGCAGGCCGACGACGAGCTCCTCGGCAGCTCGATCTTCTTCTCCACGCACGACACCGGGAAGCCCGAGAAGTTCGTCGCACCGTCCATCGCCGTCGACCTGTCGACGACCCCGATCCTCGTGAACCGCGCCATCAAGACGGGCGACAGCGGCTGCAACTACTGGTGGATCGAGTGGGGCGGCGAGCTCGACACCGTGACCGACAACGAACACATCCGCGACGAACTCTGGGGCGTCGTCTACGGCATCTGGGACCACATCAAGAACTCCGGGCAGTTCGACGCCGACACCCTGACGCTCGACTGGGTCGGCGCGATCCCCGGCAAGCGCGAGTACCGGCGGTTCGTGGGCGACCACACCCTCACGCAGCACGACCTGCTGTCGCAGCGGACCTTCCCCGACACCGTGGCGTTCGGCGGCTGGTCGATCGACCTGCACCCCGTCGAGGGTGTCTACGCGGAGACGGCCGGCGCCCAGCAGCGCTACACCGACGGCACGTACGACATCCCGTTCCGCTCCCTCTACTCGGCGAACGTCGCGAACCTGCTCTTCGCCGGCCGGAACATCTCCGCGTCGCACATCGCCTTCGGGTCGACGCGGGTGATGGCCACGTGCTCCGGCCAGGGACAGGCCGCCGGGACCGCCGCACACCTCGTCGCGCGGCACGGGACGACGCCGCGGGAGCTCGGCACCGACCACGTCGCGATGCTCCAGCAGACGCTCCTCCGCGAGGACGCCCCGCTCATCGGCGTCCGGGCGATCGACGGCGCCGACCTGGCACGCAGCGCCCGTCTCTCGGCGAGCTCGGAGCTGACCACGATCGACACCACGCCCTGGCTCAGCGAGGAGACCTTCGCCCTCGACCGGGACGCCGCGATCGTCCTCCCGGTGGACCCGACGCTCGGCACGATCGCCATCCGCACCGCAGCCGACCACGCCACCGACCTGACCGTCGAGCTCTGGACCACCGGCAAGCCGCAGAACTACGCCCCGATCGTCCACGTCGCCACGCACGCGGCGCACGTGGCCGCCGGTGTCGGCGACGCGGTGGTCGACCTCGCGTTCACGCCGGACGAGCCGTGCAACGCGGTCGTCGTCGTCCGGGCAGCCCCCGGCGTCCGCCTCTTCCGGACGACCGCCCACCCGTACGGCGTGATGGCACTCCGTGCCCGATCCGCCGAGGACGAGGCGTTCGACGACCACATCCCCGAGGAGGCCGACCAACCGGTCACCGACTGGGAGGCCCGCGCCCTGCGTGGAACCGGCTTCGCGTTCAGTGTGAGCGGCGAGACGGACGCGTGGCGAGCCTCCAGGGTGGTGGACGGCTACCAGCGCCCCTTCGGCGGCCCGCACATGTGGTCGTCCGACGCGGTCGGGACGGCAGCGCTGACGCTCGACTGGGCGGAGCCCGTCGACGTCCACCAGGTCCGCATCGTCTGGAACGACGACGTCGACGCGGACCTCATCAACCTGCACCACCACCGCACGCACTGGGACGCCGTCCCCGATCTCGCTCGCGACTACCGGGTCGAGGCGTGCGTCGACGGCGACTGGCGCACGGTGGCGGCGGTGGAGGGCAACCGCCACCGGCACCGCGTCCACGACGTCGAGCCGGTGCGGACGTCGTCGCTGCGCGTCGTCGTGACCGCGACCAACGGATCGCCGTTCGTCACAGCGAGCGCCGTGAAGGTGTCCTGACCCCATGCTCCACCCATCCGACGATCAAGGGAGATCGCCATGCGCCTGCGCGCACTGCTCACTGCATCCACGGTCGCCGCCGTCACGGTCGGCGCGGTCCTGACGGGAGGCACGGCGCACGCCGCCAGCGCGCCTCCCGCCCCACGGGCGGTCGCCGCCACGGCCGTGGGGACCGCCGCCGGCACCGCCACCGTTCAGGTGAACCCCGGCAACCCGACCTCGCCGGTGGCGACCGCGCACAGTGTCTCGGTCAACGGCACCGCCGTACCGGTAAAGGCCGAGTCCGTTAGCGGCACGTCCCACGACGTCGCCATGTTCGCGAAGGGGTCGGGCACGGCGGCGGTCAGCGTCACGATGCCGGGGCTCGCCACGTCCGCGACGCCCGTCGTCACGCCCAGGACCTTCGGCATCCAGACCGAGCGGTCCGGCGACACCGTCACGTTCACGATCCGTGACGCGCATCCGCTCGTCATCGAGACCCCCGGCGTCCGAGCGCTGTTCCTGTACGTGACGCCCGCCGAGACGGACGTCCCCTCGGCGTCCGACCCGAACGTGCGCTACTTCGGGCCGGGGGTGCACGACGCCGGTGTCATCCGCCCGTCGTCCGGGCAGACCGTCTACCTCGCACCTGGCGCACTCGTCCACGGCCGTATCGACGGTGACGGTGTGACCGGGGTGCGGGTGCTCGGCCGCGGGATCCTCGACGCCGGCGACGACACGTCGCGGACGGGCAAGACGATGGCCATCCGCTTCCACGACAGCTCGGACATCACCGTGCAGGGCATCGGCGTCCGCAACGCCCAGTGGTGGCAGACGCTCTACATCCGCTCGTCGGGCATCGACGTCTCGTGGATGAACCTGATGGGCACGCTCATCAACAACGACGGCATCGACACCGACGGCGTGCAGGACATGACTGTCTCCCACAACTTCGTGATGAGCGGCGACGACGGCTTCGGCTGGCACGCCCTCGACGCCGCGACCAACGGCGAGCCGGAGACCCGCGGGCTGCGCGCGGACGACACCACGTTCTGGAACGTGACCGGCGGCAACCCGGTGCGTTTCGGGTCGTCGATGGAGACGTCGCTGTTCACGGACGTGTCGATCACCCGCTCGTACGTGCTCCGCGCGAAGGAGGTGGCGCTGAAGCTCGACGTGCAGGACTGGGTGACGCTCTCCGACGTGACGATCGACGGATACCACGTGGAGTCGCAGCCGGTCAGCAAGCAGTCGATCGTGATGCAGGTCCTCAAGGGGCCGTACTCGAACGACACGGGGTACCGCGACGAGCGCGGTCACATCACGGGCATCACGATCCGGGACTTCACGAGCGTGACCGCCGACCCGGTGACGCTGTCCGGCTGGGATGCCGCACACTCGGTGTCCGACGTGTCATTCGAGGGTGTGGTCCTCAGCGGGGTGCCGCTGACCTTGTCGCAAGTGCACGCGAATGCCTTCGTGTCTGGTGTCACCGTCGCCTGAGGCATGTGGAATACGCGGATCCGACGGTACGGAGGACCTAGGCTGGCGCCGGGTCCGCGTCACCGCCGGAGCGCGCGGCCCGGGCAGAGTTGAAGCCCACCACCGCGACAACGATGGTCGGCTTCGGTCGGCCCTCCGAGTGGATGGCCAAGGGACAACCAGCGTCCCGAGCTCACAAACTCGCACCATTGTAGCCGCCCCACCCGGCGAGCTGCAAGCCCCTTGGCCTGCGCTTCTCGTGTCCGCCGGCGCAGACACCGGAAGGTGGATCGATGTCCCAGGACAACGACTCCAAGCCCGGGCGTCAGGTGTTCTGGTTGGGGGTCGCGGGCTTGCTCGTGAACCTCGGCAGGCTCCTCGTCGACCTGTGGCGCAAGGGCTGAGAACCCAGGGCACCCCGCGTCGGGATCGGCGCGGGGTGCCCGTCCGACCAGCAGAATGGGCACATGGCCACCACCCCTCCGAATCAGAGCATCGAACGCGCCGCCGCGGTCCTCGGTGCGCTCGGCGCCTCCGAGAACGGGAGCGTCCGCGCGTCGGACATCGCCAGGGCCATCGGGCTCGGTACCTCGACGACCGGCCGGCTCCTCGCGACGCTGGAGTCGCTCGAGTACGTGCGCCGCGACCCGGAGACACAGGGGTACTCCGTCGGTCGCGCCGTGCTCGAACTCGCCAGCCAGGGCCTGAACCACAACCCGGTCCACCGCGAGTCCCGTGCAGCGGCACAGGAGCTCGCGCACCGCATCGGCCTGACCGCCAACGTCGGTGTCCTCGACGACGCGTGGGCGATCTACCTGTGTCACTTCGAGGGGTCGCTCGCGCCCAAGTCGCACACGATGATCGGCATGCGGCAGCCGTTGCACGCGTCGGCGCTCGGCAAGGCACTGATGCTCGACCTGACCGAGGCGCAGCGGCAGGCGCTGCTCCCGGAGCTCCCCCGCTACACCGACCACACCATCACGACGCACGACGCCCTGTCCGCGGACCTCGCAGCGTCGGCGTCGCGCGGGTGGTGCGTCGAGAACCAGGAGCTCGCGCTCGGTCGGTTCTGCATCGCGGCGCCGATCCGGAACGCCTCCGGTCGGATCGCTGCAGCACTGTCGATCTCCGGCCGGGTCACGCAGCTCCGCGACCGCGACATGGACTCCCTCGCCGAGGACCTCATCGAGGTGGCCGACCGCATCAGCGTCGGGCTGGGGATGATCAGCGCCGTCGCGCACTGACCGCCGCACGCGACCCCTCAGCGTCGCTCGGCGCGGGGGCTCGACGGCTTCGTCAGCCGCGCGACGGCAGCAGGTGCACGGCCTCCATCGCGAGCTCGGCGGCGATCGGGTCCTTTGCCACGACCGCGTCCTGCAGCTTCCTGAGCTCCGGCAGGATGACGTCAGCCGGCACGAGTTCGGCGAACTCGGGAACGCGGAGCTTGAACGCGAGCCCGTCGGTCGTCGACTTGCAGAGCTGCTCGAGCGAGGGGTTCCCGCAGGCATCCGCCCACATCGCGTAGAGGTCGGCTCCGTCGTGCGCGACCTCGGACTGCTCTTCCTTGCGGACGCGCGAGGCGACGTCGTCGAGCATCTTCACGATCTTCTTGCGCTCGGCGTCGGTGAACCGCGGGACCGCGAGCCGGACGACACCGCCGTAGATGACGCCGAGCGTCCGGTAGGCGTCGAGGAGCTCGTCCTTGGCCGGAGCGGCGACCCGGGTGTACCGGTTCGGCGCCATCTCGATCAGGCCGGAGCGGGCGAGCTCCGCGAGGGCCTCGCGGATCGGGGTGCGCGAGACGCCGAGCCACGCGATGAGGTCGTCGTCGTTCAGGCGCTCCCCCGGCTCGAGCGTGCCGTCCATGATCGCGTCGCGGATCTTGTCCTGCACCGTGTCACGGAGGAGCTTGCGCTCTGCTGCGGGCTGCGTCGAGGGAACTGGCATGCGCTCAGCGTGTCACATGTCGGCTCGTCGCCGCGACAGGATCGTCGGCAGTTCGACGCGACAGCCGCGACGGCCACCACGCGTGCCGCCCGAGGTCGTACGCCAGCGCCGGGACGAGCAGCGAACGGACCACGATCGTGTCGAGCAGCACGCCGAACGCGACCACGAACGCGATCTGCACGAGGAACAGGATGGGGATCACCCCGAGGGCCGCGAACGTCGCCGCGAGGACCACGCCGGCGGACGTGATCACGCCGCCGGTGACGCCGAGCCCGCGGAGGACGCCCTCGTGCGGACCGAACCGGATCGTCTCCTCGCGCACCCGGGTCATGAGGAAGATGTTGTAGTCGACCCCGAGCGCCACGAGGAACACGAACGAGTACAGCGGCACGGACGGGTCGGCGCCGGGGAAGTGGAACACGTGGTCGAACACGAGCGCCCCGACGCCGAGCGCCGCCGCGAACGACACGATCACGCTGCCGATCAGGACGAGCGGCGCGACGATGCTCCTGAGCAGCAGCATCAGGATCAGCAGGATGACGACGAGCACGACCGGGATGATCACCGACCGGTCCCGGATGCCGGTGTCGTTCGTGTCGACGGCGGTCGCGGTCACGCCGCCGACGATCGCGGACGGGTCGACGCGTTCCACCGCGGTCCGCATGTCCCTGATCGTCTGCTCCGCGGCGTCCGAGTCGGCCGCGGAGGTGAGCGTGGCCTGCAGCAGGACGTCACCGTCCGACACCGTCGGCGAGTCCGACGACCCGATCGACACGGTGCCGGACGGGGAGTCCTTCGACACCGCGACGACCTCGCCGACACCGTCCACACCGCGGATCGCCGATGCCAGCCGATCGATCCGGTCCGCCGAACCGATCACCTGCGCCGGGCTTCCCGACCCCGCCGGGAAGTGATCGGCGAGCACATCCTGACCGTCCCTGGCCTGCGACTGCCCGATCACGAGGTCGCTCTGCGGGACCCCGTCCGCCTTGAGTCCGATGAGCCCGGTCCCCATGGCGAGCAGCCCGACGGTGCAGACGATCCAGACGACCCGTGAGCGCCGCGCGACGAGCCGGCCGACGCGCGCCCAGAGCCCCCTGGCGTCCGGCCCGGTGACGACGGGGTGCGCGCTGCCGTGGACGGGGCGGAGCGGCCAGAACGCCGCGCGCCGGAAGGCGAGGAGCAGCGCGGGCAGCAGCGTGAGCGCGGCGAGGAGGCTGAACGCGATGCCGATGGCCGCGACGGGACCCAGCGCCTTGTTCGAGTTGAGGTCGGACAGCAGCAGGCAGAGCACGCCCACGATGACGGTGCCGCCGGAGGCCAGGATCGGCTCGAGACTCCCACGAAGCGCGGCCTTCGTCGCTTCCCAGCCGGTGCGGTGGTCGCGCAGGGCCTCGCGGTACCGGGACACGTACAGCAGCGCGTAGTCGGTGGCCGCACCGATGACGAGGATCGACAGGATGCCCTGCACCTGCCCGTTGACGGTGACGACACCGGCCTTCGCCAGGGCCCACACGACGAGGATCGACGCGGTCAGCGCGAACGTCGCGGTCCCGAGCACCAGGAACGGCAGCAGCGGCGAGCGGTAGACGACGATGAGGATGACGAGGACGGCTGCGAGCGCGACGCCGAGCAGGATGCCGTCGATCCCGGCGAAGGCCTCCGTGAGGTCAGCCGTGAACCCGGCAGGCCCCGTGACGTACCCGCGCATCCCCGTGGGCACCGCGTCGTCGACGTCCGCGCGGATCGCCTCGACCGCGTCCCCGGTGTCCGCCGCGGTCATCAGCGTGGCGACGATCTCCACGGCGTCGCCGTCGTGGCTCGGGATCGCGGGGCTGACCGACTGGACCTCGGAGCGGTCGCCGAGCCGTCCGACGAGGTCAGCGGCCACAGCGGTGTCGGTTGCCGAGAACCCGCTCGAGCGCTCGAGCACGATCACGGCAGGCGCTCCGGACGGGTCCCGGAAGTCCGCAGTGCGCTCCTGCACCTTGGTCGCGTCGGCGGACGCCGGCAGGAACGAGGTCTGGTCGTTGGTCGAGACCTCAGAGATCTTCCCGAAGAAGGGACCGCCGATCGACGCGATGACGAGCCAGGCGACGATGACGACCGCGGGGATGGTGATGCGGAGGAAGCGGGGCACGTCGATGAGCGTACTCCAATAGTCAGCATGCTGATTACTAGAAGAACCACATCAGCACGAACCGTAGACTCCGACCATGGACGACGCCCCCGCCGAGTGGCCCCTGGGCCGGTTGCTCGCCGCCGCGGCCCGCTCGGTCGAACGCGACTGGGACGAGCGACTCCGGGCGATCGGACTGCCGCACGCCGCGCTGATCGCACTCGACATCGTCATCCGCACAGGGCCGACGGGGGCGGACACCCTCGCCCGCACGGCCAGGGTCCAACCGCAGACGATGTCGCGGACGCTCGAGCGCCTCGAGCGCGACGGCATGATCGAGCGCGGCCCACACCCAGCCGACCGTCGTCGCCGGGTCGTCACCGTCACGGAGCACGGGCGCACGATGTGGGACACCGCACGGCACATCGAGCGTGAGGTCCTGCCGGACGATCCCGATCTGCGCGCAGCGCTGGGGCGGATCCTCCACAGATCCTGACCACATCACACGTGACATACCACATGCCGTAGCATCGGTGGCATGCCTCGTCGCCGCACTGCCCGTCGTCGCCGCCCCTTCCTCGTCGCCCTCATCGCGACCGTCGGCGCACTCGTCGGCATCGCGGCGGTCATCGCCGTGGTCGCGAGCGTGTTCATCGGCGTCCTCGCGCGCAGCTACGACCGCAACTCGGAGACCATCGCCGACCCGTTCCCGACGGCCGACCGTCCAGCACCCAGCACCGGCGCGGAGAACATCCTCCTGATCGGGTCCGACTCCAGGAGCGGCGCAGGCACCGCGAGCGGCGGCCGGTCGGACACCCTGATGCTCGCCCACGTCCCGGCCGACCGGAAGGCCGTGTACCTGATGTCGATCATGCGGGACTCGTGGGTCGACGTCCCCGGCCACGGCACCGCGAAGATCAACGCCGCCTCCTCGTGGGGTGGCGTCCCGCTGACGGTGCAGACGGTGGAGCAGCTCCTCGACGTCCGCATCGACCACGTCGCCGAGATCGACTTCGCCGGCTTCGAGGGGATGACCGACGCGCTCGGCGGCGTCACGGTGCAGTCACCGAAGGACTTCACCGTCCGCGGGCAGCACTTCGTCGCCGGAACCAACCGGCTCGACGGAGCCCAGGCGCTGACGTTCGTCCGCGAACGGCACGCATTTGCCGATGCCGACCACACCCGCGTGGAGAACCAGCAGGCGTTCATGCGCGGCATCATCGACGGGGTGCTCTCGAAGGGCACGATCACGAACCCCGGACGCGTCCAGGACTTCGTCACGGCGACGAGCAAGTACCTGTCGGTGGATGCCGGCCTGGACTTCCAGACCCTCGTGGGGCTCGGCTGGTCACTCCGGGACGTCCGTCCGAGCGACCTGCAGACGTTCACGTTGCCCACCGCCGGCGGTGGGACGTCCGCTGACGGCCAGTCGTACGTCGCGGTCAACGCCGGCGCGGTGCAGTCACTCTCGTCGGCGCTCCGCTCCGACGACCTCGGCCGCTGGCTGCAGGACAACCCGCACTGACCGGAGCACCGAACGCCCCCGCGACAAGTGTCACGGGGGCGTTCGCGTGGTGATCGGTCGACCGGGATCAGGCCGGGAGCTGCAGCGTCTGACCCGCGTAGATCAGGTTCGCGTTGTCGATCGTGGTCGTGTTCGCGGCCCACAGCTTGTTGTAGCCGCCGTCGATGCCCAGCTTCGTGGCGATCGAGTCGAGCGTGTCACCGGAGACGACCTGGTAGGTCTTGCCGCTGGTGGGCACGGCGGCCGGCTTCGACGGCGCGGCCGGGGCCGTGACCTTCGGAGCAGTGCTCGTGGTCGACGGTGCGGCCTTCTGCGCCGGGGCCGCAGGAGCGGGCGCAGCCGGTGCCGGTGCCGCCTGCTGCTGGGGGATCGCGCCGGGGGCGGCTCCGGTCGTGCCGCTCAGCCCGAGCTTCGCGGAGCAGGCGGGCCATGCGCCCCAACCCTGCGAGGCGAGGACGTGCTCGGCGACGGCGATCTGTGTCTCGCGGCTGGCGTTCGCCGGGCTGCCGGTGCCGCCGTTCGCGGCCCAGGTGCCCTGCGTGAACTGCAGGCCACCGTAGTAGCCGTTGCCGGTGTTGATGGCCCAGTTGCCGCCGGACTCGCACTGCGCGAGGGCGTCCCACGTGGATCCGTCGGCCGCGTTGGCCGGGGCCGAGAGCCCGACGCCTGCCGCGGCGATGCCAGCGAAGGCGAGTCCGCCGAGGACGGCGCGGGTACGAGTGGTCTTCTTCATGTTGTTGCTCCACCGGGGCCGCCCGCCGTTTCCGGCGTCCTCGCTGCCCACCCCGACCGATCGCGGTCTGTTGAGGTGTCGCCGGGGGCAGCGGTTCGCGCCGGCGTCACGGTCGGCCACCATAGGAAACTCCGCGTCGTTATCAAACTGAGACAAATGGTTCTACCCATCGGCGGTCGTCCCCCTCCGCCGAACCTGTACGCGCCGATCGCCGCGGACGCGGCGATCCGCTGTCCCCGGGTACACGAACATCCGAATCCCCTGGCAAGGCCGGACTGGAGGCTCGTGGCGACACCGACCCGTGCCTCCCGTCCGGCCGTGGTCCGGACCGGATCCGGTCAGACGCGGGAGAGGAGGGTGACCGCCTCGAGGTGGCCGGTCTGCGGGAACATGTCGAGGACTCGCGCGCGGCGCAGCCGCAGTGACGGCATCCGCGCGAGGTCCTTCGCGAGGGTCACCGGGTTGCAGCTGGAGTACACGACGTGCTCGACGTCGGACGTCTCGATCCACTCCGACAGCGCCTGACCGATGCCCCGTCGTGGCGGGTTGACCACGACCAGCTCAGGCATCAGGTCGGGTCGGGACCGGAGCGCGTGCTCGGTCGCGTCGTCCGCTGCGAACCGGAGGTCCACCAGCCCGGCTTCTCGTGCCGACTGCTTCGCGGACCGGACGGCCTCGACGCTGGTCTCGATGCCGGTCACGGCACGACCAGGGCGGGCGGCGTGCAGGGCGAAGCCACCGACACCGCAGTAGAGGTCCCACATCGACGCCGGTGCGACCTCGTCGATCCATGCCGACGCCTGCATGTACAGCGCGGACGCGACGTGCGCGTTGGTCTGGAAGAAGCTCTGCGGGCGCAGGTGCATCGTCACGTCGCCGAAGCGCATGGGGAGCGTCTCCTGCTCGGTGAGGACGATCTCGCGGTCCCCCTCGGTGACGGCCTTGTGCTCCGGCAGCAGGTTGGCGGTGACGACCACCGCGTTCGGCAGTGCCAGCAGCAGGTCGCCGAGCCGCGAGCGGAGTCGTGCGAGCTGCCCCTCGGAGCGCAGGACGAACCGGACCATGAGCTCGCCGTCCGGCGACTCGGTGACGAGGACGTACTTGAGCTCACCCCGCCGTGCGGCGACGTCGTACGGGATCAGTCCGGCGGACGTGACGAACTCCGCGAGGACGGGGAGCGCCTGCCGGATGCCAGACGTGCAGATCCCGCAGTGCCGGATGTCGACCCCGCGCTGCCGGTGGTCGAGGATCCCGATCGTGGGGTGCTCGGTCGACCCGCCGACGACCATCTTCGCCTTGTTCCGGTACCCGGATTCCGGACTGGTGACCGCGGGGAGCCACTCGACGCTGCCGGGACCCCCGGCGGCCTCGACCGCGTCGTGCAGGAGCTCGCGCGTCCGGAGCTCCTTGTCGAGGACCTGCTCGGCGTACGGCTGCCCCATGAGCGTGCACGAGCGGCACACCCCGCGGTCGAAGTAGTCGCACTGCATGGCCCGGTCAGGATACGGCAGCGGCGTCCCTCGCCCGTGTGGCGATGCGGTAGATCGAGGTGGTCGCCGCGATGAAGAGTGTCGTCCCGTCGTCGCCGCCGAAGCAGAGGTTCGCGACGACCTCGGGGACGGGGACCTCGCCGATGCGGGTTCCGTCGGGGGCGTACACGACGATGCCCGCGTGCGACGACGACCACACGTTGCCGTCGGTGTCCACGCGGATGCCGTCCGGTGCGCCTTCACCTGGCCCGAGTGTGGCGAAGACCCGGCCGTTCTTCACGCGGTGTCCGTCGACGTCGTACGCGCGGATGACCGGACGCTCGCCGGACGAGCTCGCGAGGTAGAGCACACGCTCGGACGGGTCGAACGCCAGCCCGTTCGGCTCGTCGGCGTCGAGCACCACCGGACGCAGGTCAGCGCCGTCGGGGCCGCAGCGGAACACCCAGTGGTCGCCGTACTCGCGCTCGCCCGGGTGCCCCTCGCGCGGCTGGGTGATGCCGTACGCCGGGTCGGTGAACCAGACGGCACCGTCCCGCGAGACGACGACGTCGTTCGGGGAGTTCAGCCGGACGCCGTTCCACCCATCGGCGATGACATCGACGACGCCGTCCCGATCGCGCTCGACGCGGCGGTTCCCGTGCGAGCACTGCACGACGCTGCCGTCGCGGTCGAGTGTCCGGCCGTTCGTGAACTCGACGGCGGTGGCGTACTCGTCGGTCGCACCGGTGTCCGCGTGCCACTGCAGGATCCGGTCGCCCGGGATGTCCGACCATCGCAGCGTCCGGGTGGCGGGGATCCAGCACGGCCCCTCTGCCCAGGTGCTGCCGGTCGCGATGCGCTCGAGCGCGGCGGGGTCCGGGACGAGGTCGGTGATCGACGTCATGGGTTCTCCTTCGAACACCACGAGCCTACGGCCCCGGCCCGGCGCCACTCGCGGTCACGCCGTGGTGTCCTCCAGCGCGTCGAGGGTCGCGACGTCCTCCGGCGCCAGGACGAAGTCGACGTCGGCGTTCTCCGCGATGCGGGACGGGGTCGTGGACTTCGGCAGCGGCAGGACGTCCTTCTCGAGCAGGTAGCGGATGGCGACCTGTGCGACGGTCTTGTCGTACTTCCGGGCGATCTCCTCGATCGCGGCGTTCGACAGCAGGCCGCCGGTGGCGAGCGGCGAGTACCCCTCGACGAGGATGTCGTGCTCGGCGCTGAAGGCCGTCGTGTCGTCCTGGGTGTTGCCGATGAACCAGCGGATCTGGTCGGCGTGCGGGGTGACGTCGGTGTTCGCGAGGAGGTGCTCGAGGTCCGCGACGACGAAGTTCGAGACACCGATCGACTTCGTCTTGCCGGCGTCGTAGAGCTCCTCGAAGACCTTCCACACCTCGACGTTGCCCGCGCGGTGGTCGCTGCCCATGTCACTCCACGGCCACGGCGCGTGGATCAGGTACAGGTCGACGACGCCGAGGTCGAGCGCCGCCGTCGAGGCCGCGAAGGCCTCACGGGCGCCTGCCGCGGTCTTGATCTCGGCCGGGAGCTTCGTGGTGATGAAGACCTCGTCACGCGGGACGCCGCTGTCGCGGACGGCCTCGCCGACGCTGGCCTCGTTGCCGTACGCGGCCGCGGTGTCGATGTGGCGGTAGCCGGCGTCGAGCGCGACGCGGGTGGCGTCGTAGGCCTCGGAGCCCGGTGGGATCTGCCAGGTGCCGAACCCGATCTTCGGGATGTGGAGGCCGTTGGACATGACGAACGTGTCGGTGAGAGCAGGCATGGCCCAGACGGTACGCGCGCGCCGTGCGTCGGTCCGCCACCCGATCAGTCGGTCAGCCTGTCAGTCGGTCAGTGCGACCGACAGGATCCGGTCGTCGCCGGTCCCGGTGCTGCCGCGGCCGTCGGTGTTGTTCGTCACGAACCAGAGCGTGTCGCCGGGGCCGGCGAGCACCGTGCGCAGCCGCCCGTACGTCCCGGCGAACCACTCCCGCGACGTCGACGGGTCGGACACGGGCACCGACCGCAGCACCTCGCCGCGGAGGTTCGCGATGAACACGGTGTCATCGACCACCGCGAGGCCGGACGGGCTGGCGTCGGAGGTCCGCCACTGCTGCACCGGATCGACGAAACCCTGATCGACACCCCCGGTGCCCTCGACCTCGGGCCAGCCGTAGTCGGCACCGGGTTCGATGACGTTGAGCTCGTCCCAGGTGTTCTCGCCGAACTCGGACGCGAACATCGTGCCGTCGGATGCCCACCCGAGCCCCTGCACGTTCCGGTGCCCGAGCGACCACACCGGGGAGCCGTCGAACGGGTTGTCGGCAGGGACCTCCCCTGTCGGCGTGAGCCGCAGGATCTTGCCGGCGAGTGAGTCCCGGTCCTGCGCCTCCGACCGGTTGCCGGCGTCGCCGACCGTCACGTAGAGCATGTCGTCGGGGCCGAACGCGATGCGCCCGCCGTTGTGGAAGCTGTTCGCGGGCAGGTCGTCGATGACCGTCGCCGCGTCGCCGAGGGCGTACGACCCCGCGCTGCCGGTGAGGGCGTAGCGCTCGACGCGGTTGCCGTCGTCGCCCGTCGAGTAGACGTACAGGTCGTCGTCGTGCAGCGCGAGGCCGAGCAGCCCACCCTCGCCGCCGTGCCGGACACCCTCGATCGTGCCGACCGTGCGGGTGTCGCCGTCGTCCCCGACTTCGAGCACGTCCCCGGAGTCGCGCAGGCTGACGAGCGGGACGTCGTCGTCGGTGAGCACCACCGACCACGGGGCGTCGAGGTCCGTCGCGACGTCCGAGACGGCTCCGGTGGGTGCGACCTCGCCGGTGGCCAGGTCGGTCGGCGCCGGCCCCGCGGTGGCGCTGCGGCGTGTGGTCGACTCGTCGGCGTCCGACCCGGCGGTGCACCCGGCGAGCGCCAGGACGAGCAGGGCGAACGACGCGATCGGTGCTGCGGTCCGGGTGCGCATGGCGCGCACGGTACGCGCCGCGGTTGCGAGCCCGCGTGCTCGCGTCCCCCCTCCCGCACCCCCGCACCCGTCCCCGCCCCCGCACCCGCGTTCCCTCGACCCGACTCGGAACGACAGCGTCGGTGTCGTACGACATCGGTCTTGTCGTCCCCACGCGTCCGCAACAGTTGCAGGCGCGTGGGAGCGACAGGGTCGCTGTCGTACGACAGCGACCCTGTCGCTCCTTGCAGACGCAACGACACGTGCGCGCGTCCCACGGCGATCGACGCGGCCGGCCACCGGACGGGAGGCTCGTGGCGGCCCCGGCACGAGCCTCCCGTCCGGCGGTGGGCGCGACCAGAGCACCTGCCGGACCCGCGCACGTCAGCGCAGCATGCGCTCCAGCAGCTCGCGGAGCCGACGGCGGTCCGCCGACGGCAGCCGCTCGGTGAGCGGCAGGAGCGCGTCACGCATGGCTGCCTCGAGCGCGGCGGCCACCTCGTGCCCGCGGTCGGTGAGCACCACGTCGACCGCGCGCGCGTCGTCCGCGTTCGGGACGCGCGCGAGCAGTTCCTTCTTCTCGGCACGGGCGACGAGCCCGGTCATCGTCGACTTCTCGAGCCCGAGGTACTCGGCCAGGTCGCCGATCCGCAGGCGGCGGTCACGCAGGATCGCGAGCACCCGGAGCTGCGTCAGGGACAACCCGGCGTCGGCCGCCAGCCCGGTCAGCGAGCCCATGGTCGTGAACGCAGCGTGGCCGAGGGCGTCGACGAGGCGGTCCTGCTCGATGGTGTCCATGGTCCGAGCCTACTTGACGAACTTCGTGGTGCGAACTACTTTGATTCGTAACACGAACCAATTGGAGGCAGTCATGCACGCATCGGTCGTCACACACTTCGACTCGGCACCCACGTGGACCGAGTTCCCGGAGCCCGAACCCCGCGGCGAGGAGGTCGTGGTCGACGTCGTCGCCGCCGGCCTGCACCCCCGCGTCCGGTCACAGGCGGACGGGTCGCACTACACGAGCGACGGCGCGCTCCCCCTGGTCCCGGGCGTCGACGGCGTCGGACGGTTCCCGGACGGCACGCTCCGCTACTTCGCCGTGCAGTCGGACACCCGGGGATCGATGGCCGAACGCACCGCGGTGGACCCCCGCGCGAGCGTCGTGCTGCCGGACGGCGCCGACCCCGCCCGGATCGCGGCCGGCGTCAACCCGGTGATGTCGTCGTGGGTGGCGCTCCGTCGGCGCATCGCGTTCCCGGACGGCGCGCGGGTGCTCGTGCTCGGCGCCACCGGGGCATCCGGCCGTGCCGCCGTGCAGGTCGCGAAGCACCTCGGGGCGTCCCACGTCGTCGCGAGCGGGCGCAACCCGGAGCGACTCGCCGAACTCCCGGCGCTCGGCGCGGACGTCGTCGTCCCGCTCGACGACGTCGAGGCGATCGGCCGCGCGGCATCCGACGTGGACGTCGTCATCGACTACGTCTGGGGTGCGCCCGCCGCCGCGGTCATGCGGACGCTCGTCACCGCCCGCGAGGCCCGCGGCGCGCGCCTCGACTGGATCGCGATCGGGTCGACGGCCGGCCAGGAGGCTCCGATCCCGTCCGCAGCGCTCCGCGCGTCCGGCCTCACCATCGTCGGCAGCGGGCAGGGATCGGTGGGGACGTCCGGGTTCGTCGCCGAGCTCCCGGGCATCGTCGGCGCCATCGCGGACGGCACCATCGCGGTCGACGCGACCGCGCTGCCGATGCACGCCGTCGCGGACGCATGGGCCGGACAGGTCGACGCCGGGACGAGCAGAGTGGTGCTCGTAGTCTGATCCTCGGCGGGTCATCCTGTCCGGTCGTTCAGGTTCTCCCCATCCGGCTCTCGGTAGCCTGAGAGCCACCCAGAGCCGGACTTGCACGCCCGACCCCGAGGAGGCGCCCCATGGTCACCGTCCTCGTCGCGTTCGGAGTCGTCGCACTCCTCGTCCCCGCGCTGACACCCCTGCTCGGGCGCCGTGTCTTCTACGTCGCCGCACTCGCGCCGGCGGCCGCAGCGGTCCTGACGATCGCGCAGACCGACCGGGCACTGCACGGGGGCATCAGTTCGACGGTGCCGTGGATCCCGCAGCTCGACCTGTCGATCGCGCTCCGGGTCGACGCACTGTCGTGGGTCCTCGCGCTCGTGGTGTCCGTCGTCGGCGCGCTCGTGCTCGTGTACTGCGCGTCGTACTTCGGCCCGAAGGAGCCGGGGCTCGGGCGCTTCGCCGGCGTCCTCACCGCGTTCGCCGGGTCGATGTACGGCCTGGTGATCGCCGACGACGTCATCGTGCTGTTCGTCCTGTGGGAAGCGACCACCGTCTTCTCCTACCTGCTCATCGGCCACGACGCCGTCAAGCGGGCGAGCCGCGCCGCTGCGATGCAGGCGCTCGTCGTCACCACGGCCGGCGGCCTGGCGATGCTCGCCGGCCTCGTCATCCTGTCCGTCACGGCCGGCACGACGCAGCTGTCCGCCATCGTCGCGCAGGCCCCGACCGGCACGATCGTCACGGTGTCGGTCGTGCTGATCCTCGCCGGTGCCCTGACGAAGTCCGCGATCGTCCCCTTCCACTTCTGGCTCCCGGCCGCGATGGCCGCGCCGACCCCGGTGAGCGCGTACCTACACGCCGCGGCGATGGTCAAGGCCGGCATCTACCTCGTCGCCCGGCTCGCCCCGGCGTTCGCGCTGCTCGAAGGCTGGCGCGAGACGATCACCCTGCTCGGCGTGCTCGGCATGGTGATCGGCGGGTACCGGGCCCTCCGCCAGACCGACCTCAAGCTGCTGCTCGCGTACGGCACGGTCGCCCAGCTCGGGTTCCTCGTGCTCGCCGCCGGCTGGGGCACGCCCGCGATCGCCCTCGGCGGGGTCGCGCTGCTCGTCGCCCACGCCGCGTTCAAGTCGACGCTGTTCCTGGTCGTCGGGACGATCGACCACGTCACCGGCACCCGGGACCTCGGCAATCTGTCCGGGCTCGGCCGGAAGCTCCCGTGGCTCGCGACCGTCGCCGTCCTGGCACTCCTGTCGATGGCCGGCATCCCGCCGATGATCGGGTTCGTGGCGAAGGAAGCCGTCCTCACCGGACTCGTCGAAGCGCTGCACGGCCCGGGGTCCGGGTGGGCGTGGTTCGCACTCGTCGGTGTCACCGTCGGGTCCGTCCTCACCGTCGCCTACTCGCTGCGCTTCCTCTGGGGCGCCTTCGCCCGCAAGCCCGGCGTGGAGCAGACCGAGCCGCACGCACTGCACGGTCTCGGGGTGGTCCCGTCGATCCTCGGGCTCACGGGCCTCGCGCTCGGACTCCTCACGCCGGTCGTGGCGCACGGGCTCGAACCGGCCGCTGCCGCCGCGTCGATGTCCGGGGAAGCCGTGCCGCACCTGGCGCTCTGGCACGGGCTCGAGCCGGCGCTCGGCATCTCCGCGATCACGCTCCTCGGCGGCCTGGCGCTCTTCGCCGCGCGCACGAGGGTCGAGTCGCTGCAGCACCGCCTCGCCGGGTTCCCGAGCGCGGCGAACACCTACCGACACCTCATGCGCGGGCTCGACCGGGCCGCCACCGGTGTCACCGCCGCCCTCCAGCGGGGCTCGCTCCCCTACTACCTGACGGTCATCCTGTCGGTGTTCGTCGCCGGTGCCCTCGTCAACCTGGCGCTCGGCGGGCCGTGGGAGTTCCACGTGCGCTTCGCCGACTCGTGGGGCCAGATCCCGGTCGTGATCGTGATGTCGATCGCCGCGATCGCCGTCCTCACCGCGAAGACCCGGTTCGCCGCGGCCGTGCTCGTCGGCGTCACGGGCTACGGCATGTCGGTGCTGTTCGTCCTGCACGGCGCCGTGGACCTCGCCCTCACGCAGCTCGTCGTCGAGACGGTGACGCTCATCGCCTTCGTCCTGGTGCTCCGCCGCCTCCCCCCGCGGATCGCGACGGCGAACCCCTCGCGCTTCCGGGTGCTCCGCGCCCTGTTCGCAGCACTCGCGGGCGCCACCCTGGCGGTCGTCGTCATCGTCGCCGCCTCTGCTCGGTCGGCCAGGCCGATCTGGCCGGACCTCCCCGCGCTGACGAGCTCGTTCGGACACGGACTGAACGTGGTGAACGTCGCGCTCGTCGACCTCCGTGGCTGGGACACGCTCGGTGAGCTCACCGTGGTCGTCGCCGCGGCCACCGGTGTCGCGAGCCTGATCTTCGTGAACTCGCGCGAGGACACGCTCCCCCGACTCCGCGACCTGCCGAGTGTCATCGCGAGCGACAAGCACCGCCCGGACGGCGAGCCCCGCGCTTGGCTGCCGACGAGCGCCGCGCTCCCGACCGGTCGCTCCGCGCTGCTGGACGTCGTCGTCCGACTGCTGTTCCACGGGCTCATCGTCCTGTCCGTGTACCTGCTGTTCGCCGGGCACAACGCCGCCGGTGGCGGGTTCGCCGGCGGCCTCGTCGCGGGCATCGCGCTCGCGGCCCGCTACCTGGCCGGTGGCCCCGCCGAGCTCGGCGCCGCCGCTCCGATCCGTGCCGGCCGGCTGCTCGGCCTGGGGGTCGCGACGGCCGCGATCACCGCGATCGTGCCGCTGTTCTTCGGCCGGGAAGCCCTGTACTCGGAGTTCTTCGAGGCCACGGTCCCGATCCTCGGGCACATCGAGTTCGTCACGGCGACGTTCTTCGACATCGGTGTGTACCTCGTCGTCGTCGGCCTGGTGCTCGACGTCCTGCGGAGCCTCGGCGCAGAGGTCGACCGGCAGCGGCTCGAGGACACGAACACCCCGACGTCCGACTCGATCGAGGGCAACCCAGGCGACCACGAACAGCAAGAGGTGACCGCATGACCATCACCCTCGTCCTCGTCATCGCGATGGCCGTGCTCTTCGCCTGCGGGGTCTACCTGCTGCTCGAACGCTCGCTCACGCGGATGCTGCTCGGGTTCCTGCTCGTCGGCAACGCCCTCAACCTGCTGCTGCTCGTGATGTCCGGAGCCGCCGGGAACCCGCCGATCGGCAAGTCGTCGGACGGCATCACCGACCCGCTGCCCCAGGCGTTCGCCCTGACCGCCATCGTGATCACCTTCGCCGTCAGCGCGTTCCTGCTCGCCCTCATCCACCGCTCCTGGACGCTGTCCCGCGCGGACGAGGTCGAGGTGGACGAGGCCGACGTCGCGATCCGGCACGAACGGGACGCCCCGGCCGAGGACGACCCGGAGACCGACACGGACCCGGAAGCCGACACCGACCACGAACGCCACCACGAAGACCAGACCCAGGACGAGGCCCACCGATGACCTTCCTCGTCCCGCTCCTCGTCCTCGTCCCGCTCCTCGGCGCGGCCGTCGCCCTCGGGCTGCTCCGGCACCAGCGCATCCAGCGCGCGATCACCGTGGCCGTGCTCGTCATCGCGCTGGCCGTCGCCGCGACGCTGATGGTGCTGGTCGACCACCACGGCACCATCGTCGTGCAGGTCGGTGGCTGGGACGCCCCCTACGGCATCTCGCTCGTCGTCGACCGGTTGAGCGCGTTGCTCCTCACGGTGTCCGCGAGCGTGCTGCTCATCGTCCTGCTGTTCTCGATCGGGCAGGGTCTGGCCGCGGACGACGGCGAGGCCCCGGTCACGATCTTCTACCCGACGTACCTCGTCCTCGCGGCGGGCGTCCTCGACTCCTTCATCGCCGGCGACCTCTTCAACCTCTACGTGGCGTTCGAGATGCTCCTCGTCGCGAGCTACGTGCTGATCACCCTCGGCGGCAGCGAGCAGCGCGTGCGGGCCGGCACGACGTACATCGTGACGAGCCTCATCGCGTCGGCGATCTTCCTCTCCGCGATCGGGCTGGTCTACGGCGCGACGGGCACGGTCAACATCGCCCAGATCAGCGAGCGGATGGCCGCGCTGCCTGATCACGTGCAGCTGCTCATCCACACGATGCTGCTCATCGGCTTCGGCATCAAGGCGGCGGTGTTCCCGCTGGCGTTCTGGCTCCCTGATTCGTACCCGACCGCACCGGCACCGGTCACGGCGGTGTTCGCCGGCCTGCTGACCAAGGTGGGCATCTACGCGATCATCCGCCTCGAGACGATCATGTTCCCGCGCCCGCAGCTCAACACCGTCCTGCTCGTGGTCGCCGCACTGACGATGATCGTCGGCGTGCTCGGCGCCGTGTCGCAGACCGACGTGAAGCGACTGCTGTCGTTCACGCTGATCAGCCACATCGGGTTCATGGTGATGGGCGTCGGGCTCGGATCGGTCGTCGGCACGGCAGCTGCGGTGTTCTACACGGTGCACCACATCGTCGTGCAGACGACCCTGTTCCTGGTGTCTGGCCTGATGGAACGCGTCGGCGGGACCACGTCGACCAGGTCGCTCGGCGGTCTGCTCAAGGCCGCACCGTTCCTGGCCGCCCTGTACTTGATCCCGGCGTTCAACCTCGGCGGGATCCCACCCTTCTCCGGGTTCATCGGCAAGCTCGGACTCTTCCGCGCCGCGGCGATCGACGGCAGTCCGCTGGCGTACATGACCATCGCCGCCGGGATCGTGACCTCGCTCCTCACCCTCTACGCGCTGATGCGCGTGTGGGATGCCGCCTTCTGGCGGCCGAAGCCCGCCGCCGAGGCAGCGGCCCCGCACGTCGCGGTGGCGGAGCCGCACGAGTCGCTGCGCGCTCCGGAGCCGGCACCCGTCACCCGGTCCGAAGCGGACGGCTCGGTCCTGTCGGGAGGCTCGGTGACGGTCACGGACCCGGTCACCGGGAGCATGCACCACGTCTCCGGCCGCACCCGCCTGCCGCGCATGCTGGTCGGCGTCACCACGGTCGCCGTGCTCGGCTCCGTCGCGCTGACCGTCGTCGCCGGCCCACTGTACGGGTACGCCACCAGGGCGGCCGAGTCGCTCGAGTCCCCCCAGCAGTACGTCGAGGCAGTCCTGGGGGCACGACCGTGACCGACGCCAGGACCCGACGCATCGCGAACGCCCGACGGATCGCCGTCGCGTGGCGCTACGACGTGCCGCTCGTGCTCGGACTCACGGTGCTGTGGGCGCTGCTGTGGGGGTCGTGGACGCCGCTGACCCTGCTGTGCGGGATCGTCGTCGCGCTCCTCGTGACGCAGGCCCTCCCCCTGCCGGCCGTCCCGCTGTCCTCCCGGTTCTCCCCGCTGCACTTCGTCTGGTTCCTCGTCGTCTGGTCCGGCCTCGTCGTCGCCGCGTCGTTCCGGGTCGCGTGGGTGGCGTTCCGGCCGCGGGGTGTCCGACGCAGCTCGATCGTGCTCGTGCAGATGCACACGACGTCCGAGATGACGTTCACCCTCGCGACCCTCGCGGTGTCGCTCGTGCCGGGCTCGTACGTCGCGGACGTCGACCTCCGCCGCCGTCGGCTCCTGCTCCACGTGCTCGACACCGAACGGGGTGAACAGGTCGAGCACGCCAAGCGCGAGGCACTCGGCATCGAGACGATGGTGATCCGGGCGCTCGGGTCGAAGCAGGACCTCTCCGAACTGTCCGAACCCCTGCCGGAGGTGACCCGATGAGTGCCGGAGTCGTCGTGATGGGGATCCTCATCGCCGTGGTCCTCGCCCTGCTCGGGGCCACCCTGCTCCTCGCCGTGTTCCGCATCGTCCGCGGCCCGACCATCCTCGATCGGATGATCGGCTCCGACATGGTGCTCACCACCGTCCTCGTGGTGATCGCCGCGGCCATGGTGATCCGGCAGGACCTCGCAGGGATCCCGGTGCTGGTGGTGATCGCCGCGACGAGCGTCTTCGCGACCATCGCCGTGGCCCGTGCCGTGACGCCGTCCTCGGACCCCTCCGACGACGGGGCGGACGTCACCACACCGGAGCGACGACAAGGAGGCGAGTCGTGATCGAGATCATCGAGTCCTTCATCGACGGCGCCGGCATCCGAGCCTGGATCGCCGTCGGGCTGCTGCTCGTCGGGTCGCTGCTCTCGCTCGGCGCCGGCGTCGGGATCGTGCGCTTCCCCGACCCGCTCGTCCGGCTGCACGCGATGGCGAAGCCGCAGGTCCTCGGGCTGGCGTTCGGGCTCGCGGCGATCGTCGTCGCGGTGTGGACGTGGACCGCGCTCTGGGTCGTCCTGCCGATCATGGTGTTCCAGCTCTTCCTGGTGCCGGTGTCGACGCACATGATCGCCCGGGCCGGGGTCCGTTCCGGCGACTACGACCACCAGGCGCTCCTCGTCGACGACACCGAGTCCTAGACGACGTAGGCGGTGCCCAGGCCGGACGCCGCACGCACCGACTCCCACGTGCGGGCGAGACCGTCCTCGAGCGACACCTGCGGTGCCCACCCGGTGAGCGACCGGACGAGCGTGTTGTCCGACAGCAGTCGATCGACCTCGCTGGCCTCCGGGCGCAGGCGCGACTCGTCCACCACGATCCGCGCCCGACGGCCGCTCACCCGCACGAGCATCGCCGCGAGGTCCCCGATGGACACCTCGCTCCCGGTCCCGAGGTTGCACGTGCGTCCGACCGCCGCGTCCGAGGCCCCGATCGCCAGGAACCCCGCGACCGTGTCGGTCACGTACGTGAAGTCCCGCGTGGGTGTCGTCGAGCCGAGCCGGATGACGTCAGACCCCGCGGCGAGCTGCCCGAGGACCGCCGGGATCACCGCGCGGGCACTCTGCCGGGGTCCGTACGTGTTGAACGGGCGGCAGACCGCGACCGGCGTGCCGAAGGCCGCGTGGTACGACAGCACCATCGCGTCCGCGGCGATCTTCGACGCGGAGTACGGCGACTGCGGCTGCGCCGGGTGCGTCTCGTCCATCGGCACCCGCAACGCGCTGCCGTAGGTCTCCGACGTCGAGGTGTGCACCATCCGGGAACCGTGGCGTCGGCACGCGGCGACGACGTTGTGCGAGCCGACGACGTTCGTCTGCACGTACGACTCCGGCGCGACGTAGGAGTACGGGATCCCGATGAGGGCCGCCAGGTGGAACACGGTGTCCGTGCCCGCGACCGCGGAGTCGACGAGGAACGGGTCGCGCACGTCGCCCGCGAGGACCTCGACGCGGTCGTCCTCGGCGTACCGGGCGAGCCACCCAGCAGATCCGTACGGCTTGTAGTGGCAGAGCGCGCGGACACGGGCGCCCCGTTCGACGAGGGCGTCGACGAGCGTCGAGCCGATGAAGCCCTCGGCGCCGGTCACGAGGACGCTGCGGCCCTCCCAGTACGTGTCGTTCATCGTGCGGTCCTTTCCGTGGAGGTACGGGCGAGTTCGATCGCCCAGTCGGCGACGGCGTCGGCCGCCGCCGCATGGGGTGAGGTCGCGTGGTGCGCGTGGCTGATCGGTGCGACCGGGAGGCCCGGTCCGGCTCCGACGGGTCCGGCGAGTTCCGAGACGGCCCGGTCCAGGGCACGGGCGTCCAGTTCCGAGTCGGCCAGCACCACGACACGGGCGCCGGACGCCGCGAGGGCTCGGGCGTTCGCGGTCTGGTGGTCGGCGGTGGCACCGGGCAGCGGCACGAGGACGGCGGGGACACCGAGGTGCTCGACCTCGGCGACGGTCGAGGCTCCGGCCCGGACGACCACGACGTCGGCCGCGGCGTACGCGGCGGCCATGTCGTCGATGTGCGGCACGATCGTGGCGACCGCGTCTCCTCCGCCGTCGCGGAGTCGCTGTCCGAGCTCCGCGGCGTGCGAGCCGCTCGCCTTGACCAGCATGCGGAGCCGACCGTCCCACGACCGGGCACACGCCAGGTCGACGGCGGCCCGGTCGAGCGACACCGCGCCGAGGCTCCCGCCGGACACGACCACGAAGCGCTCCTCGGCGGCGATGCCGAACACCGCCCTGGCACGTTCCCGCATCACCGAGCGGTCGCAGGACGCCAGCCCCGGGAGGATCGGGATGCCGACCCGCCGGACCTCGGCGCTCGACGCGAACCCGGCACGGTCGGGGTCGAACGCGCACGCGACCTTCCCGGCCAGCCGCGCGGCGAGGACGTTGGCGAGCCCCGGCGTCGCGTTCGACTCGTGCACGAGCACCGGGATGCGGAGCGTCCACGCGGCGACGATCGCCGGCACGCTCGGGTACCCGCCGACGCCGACGACGACGTCCGCCCGTCGGTCGCGGAGTTGCCGGCGGGCGCGCAGGACGCACCGGATGAACCGTGCGGGGAAGCCGAACGCGCGCCGGTCCACGCGACGCGGGAACGGCACCATCCGTGTGGTGTCGAGACGGTACCCGGCGGCGGGGACGAGCCGGGCCTCCAGGCGGTCCGGCGTTCCCGAGAACGTGACGGACGCGCCGGGCACGAGTCGTTCGATCGCGGCGGCGACCGCGAGGCCGGGGAAGACGTGTCCGCCGGTGCCGCCGGCGGCGATGACGACGCGGAGCGGCGCACCGTCGGCGATGGAGCGCGACGTGCGGTTCGAGTGCAGCATGACCATGCCGCAAGGGTGCGACGCGGTCGTGAGCCGAACGTGAGGTCGAGGGGCCTCAGCCAGCCGGCAGGGTGATGACGATCTCGGTGCCGGGGCCGTCGCCGCGAGCGGCAGCCGTGATCGTCCCGCCGGACGCGGCGACGATCTGCGCCGCGATCGCCAGCCCGAGCCCGGACCCGGGGAGCCCGCGCGCGGACGCGGCCCGGTGGAAGCGGTCGAAGACGTGTGCGCGGTCCTCCGGCGGGATGCCGATCCCTCGGTCCCGGATCGACACGAGGACCGGCCGCCCGTCGAGGACCTCGATGTCGACCGCTTCGCCTGCGCCGTACTTGCCGGCGTTGTCGAGCACGACGTCCAGCAGGCGCGGGAGCCGTCCGTCGGCGACGCGGACCGGGACGTCCGACGACGGGAACTGCACCCGGAACGACACGCCCCAACGACGGGCCGCCGTGGCCGCCGACGACCGGACGACACTGACCAGGTTCACCGTCGTCAGGGTGTCGGCGCCGGGACGGTCCCCGCGCGCGAGTTCTGCGAGGTCGTCGATCGTCGCCTGCATCGCGGTGATCTCCTCGGTGACCGCTGCGCGCAGGGCGGCGCGGGTGGCCTCGTCGAGCGGCCGGTCGTCGGTGAGGAGCTGGAGGTTCGTGCGCAGGGTCGTCAGCGGGGTCCGGAGTTCGTGCGACGCGTCGGCGACGAAGTCCCGCTGCGCGTCGCTGGCGGCCGCGAGCTCGGCGAGCATCTCGTCGAAGGCGCCGGCGAGCCGCCCGAGTTCGTCGTTGCGGTGCACGTCGACGCGCTCGTGCGGATCGGCGGTGTCCCGGACCCGTCGCACCGCGGTGTCGAGCGCGCGCACGGGCCGGAGCCCCACGGTGGCGACGACGTACCCGAGGGCCGCGGCGAGCACGATCCCGATCGCACCGGCGACGGCGAGCGCGATGGCCGTGCGCGTGAGCGCCGTCTCGGTCTGGCGGGTGGGGACGCCGACCATCACGGCCTCGCCCGTACGGGTCGGGACCACGGCGACCCGGACCCCGTCGGCCGTGTACCGCGCGCGTGCCGATTCCCGGGTGGCGACCGCGTGCGCCTGCTCGGTGACGGTGAGCGGCCCGCTCCCAGCCCCCACCGGCTCGCTCGTGTCGATGCGCCGGACGCACGCGGGCTCCACGGCGTACGCGCACCCGCCACTCCCCTCGCCGGTCCAGTCGGCGTTCGCCTGGATCAGACGTTGGACGCGGGTGGCCTCGCGGTCGAGGGAGGTGTCGAGCGCGCTGTGCAGCTGCGAGGCGACGACGAACCACGTCAGGACGGCCACCAGGACGACGGCGACCGCGACGGCTCCGGCCACGACGGCGGCCAGGCGACGGCGGAGGGATCCGGTCCGCGTCCTCATGACTCGAGCCGGTAGCCGAGACCGCGGACGGCCGTGATCGCGGGGCCGTCGGTCGCGGCGACGAGCTTCCGTCGCAGGGAGCTCACCGCGACGTCGAGGGCGTTCGACGTGGGCACGGATCCGTCGGGCCACACCGCCTCGCCGAGCTCGTCGCGGGTGCGCACGCGGGCAGGGTCCCGGAAGAGCAGCTCGGCGACGACGGTCTCGGTGCGCGTGAGGTCGACGGGGCCGGCTGCCGTCAGGAGGCGCTGCTGCTCGGCGTCGAGACCGTTCCCGCGCCAGGTGGGCTGGTCCGTCCCCGTGGTCTGGCCACCTCGTCGGACGAGCGCACGCACCCGTGCCCGGAGCTCGTCGACGTCGAACGGCTTGCCGAGGTAGTCGTCCGCACCGGCGTCGAGTCCGTCCACGCGTTCGCGGGGTCGGTCGTGCGCGGTGAGCATCATCACCGGGACGGCGTCGCCGGCGGCACGCAGGGCCCGGCACACGCCGAGGCCGTCGAGGAAGGGCATCGCCAGGTCGAGCACGACGGCGTCGGGGTCGTCCGACACGACCGCGGCGAGTGCCTGCCGACCGTCGGGAGCGGTCACGACCGCGTGGCCGTCGGTCTCGAGGGCGACACGGATGCCGAGCAGCACGTTCGGGTCGTCGTCCACCACGAGGACCGTCGTCTGCCGTGCCATGCCCGTCATGCTGGCACGGAACCGCTTCACCTTCGCCTCATGCAGCACCGAACCGGCTCTGCGCTTCCTGGATAGGCTCGCGCTCGACGCGCCGGACAGGGGCCGGGGCGCTGACACGGAGGGGTCCGGCATGGACGTCGTGCTGTTCATCGTGGAACTGCTGGTCGTGCTCGGGTGCATCGTCATGGGCACCCGGTCGAGCGGCGTCGGGCTGGGGCTCTGGGGCGGCTTCGGTGTCGCGATCCTGGTGTTCGTCTTCCGGTTGCCGCCGGGGTCGCCGCCGATCGACGCGCTGCTCATCGTGATCTCGGTCGTCGTCGCCTCGTCGATCATGCAGGTCGCCGGCGGCATCGACTGGATGGTGTCGGTCGCGGCGAAGATCATCTCGCGCTTCCCGAAGCAGATCACCCTGATCGCCCCGCTCGTCGCGTTCCTGTTCTCCGTCGGCGCGGGGACCTCGAACATCCTCTACCCGCTGCTGCCCGTCATCCAGGACCTGTCCTACCGGAACGGCATCCGACCCTCGCGGCCCCTGTCACTCTCGGTGGTGGCCACCGGCGTCGCCCTCGCCTGCAGCCCGGTCTCGGCAGCCATGGCGGCGATGGTGACACTGACCGAGGTGCCGCCGTACGGGTACGAGCTCGTCGACATCCTCAAGGTGACGATCCCGGCGGCGATCGCGGGCATCGTCGTGTCGTCGTTCGTGGTCGGACGGCTCGGCAATGACATCGCGCACGACCCCGACATCCAGGCGCGCATCGCCGCCGGGACCATCCCTGCGCCGGGGTCCGCGGCGGCCGACGCGGCGAAGGCCGAGGTCACCGTGACCTCCGGCGGACGCAACGCGGCGATCGTGTTCCTGCTCGGCGTCGTCGCGATCGTGGTGTTCGGGCTCTTCCGGGGCCTCCGCCCGCTCGACGCCGAGGGGGTGCCGGTGAGCATGACGCCGATCATCGAGATCGTGATGTTCGTCGTCGGCACGCTCATCATCCTGATCAGCCGGCCGAAGGCGTCCGAGGTCCCGACGGCGACGGTGTTCCGCGCCGGCATGGTCTCCGCCGTGGCGCTCTTCGGGCTCGCCTGGCTGACCGACACCTTCCTGTCGCACTACACCGAGGAGATCTCGACGTCGATCGGCGGCCTCGTGACCGCTGCGCCGTGGATCTTCGCCCTCGGTGTCTTCCTGGTCTGTGTGCTCACCACGAGCCAGTCGACGGCGACCAGGACGATCGTGCCGATCGGGCTCGCTGCGGGCATCCCGCTCGGGCTGCTCAGCGGCATGTGGGCGGGCGCGTTCGCGGGCATCTACCTGTTGCCGACGAACGGGTCGCAGATCGCGGCGGCGAACTTCGACCCGACGGGCAGCACGAAGCTCGGCACGAAGCTCGTCGACCACTCGTTCTTCATCCCGACGCTCGTGCTCGCGGCGACGACGATCGTGTTCGGCGCGGTGTTCGGCCTGCTCTGGGGCTGACCCCGCGGCCAGGCGGCCTCCTCACTCCCCTTCGAGTGAGCGGACGAACTCCGCGAATCCGGGGATCGTGAACTGGAGCATCCCGCGGTCGGCTGGCTGAACGAGACCCTTGTCGATCAGCCGCGCACGGGGTGTCGACAGTTGGTTCGTCGAGGTACCCAGGTCCGATGCGATCGTCGCTCGAGCGACCGGGCCGTCACCGTTCTCGGCCATCGCCACGACCATCCGGCGTTCGAGCGGTGAGCAGCTCGCCCACCGTGCGCGGAACAGCGCGTCGAGGTCTGCTCGCATCGCGATGCGCCCTCGCTCCACTCCGCCCAGGTCGATCACACCACCGGGATCAGGCCTGCCCGTGGCCGCCCATGCAGCATCCGCGATGAGCTGCACGGCGTACGGGTAGCCCTGCGCGATGGCCAACGCCAAGTCGACGGCCCGTGGCGTCCAAGAGACTCCAAGTGCTCGTGCGGGCCCGACGAGCGCGACTTCCTCGGCCTCACGCTCGAGAGGGCCAAGGGGGCGATACGCGATGCGTTCGCTGAAGGTCACGATCGACGCGATCACCTCTGGCGCGTTCGGGAGGCCCGCTGCGAAGAGTGCCACCGGCAGGTCCTGCGCCTCGGCTTGCAGGTGCTGCCAGGCGTAGACCAGGGTCCGGAGACCAGCGGGGTCGGCGGCCTGGATCTCGTCGACGAGGATCACGATGCCCACGGTGTCCTCAGCAGCGGCACGGATCACTCGTTCGAACGCACGAGAACCGTTCGGCTCTGCTGAACGCTCCGGCGCTCGCACCGTGCCGGAGACCTGCGCGAGTCCGGGAGCACCGACGGTCATCCGTACCGAGTCGACTCGATCTCGGATCTTCCGCCGAGTGACGGCACCGAACTCCTCGGTGGCCTTGTCGACCGCATTGCAGATCTGCTCGATGAGGCCTTGCTCCTCGCCGGCCGTGACCCACACAGTCACCACCCCTCGCGCGCGAGCCCGTCGCTCGTACTCTCGGAGCAGCGAGGTCTTCCCGAAGCCGCGGGGCGCGTGGTCGACACGGATCCGGCCGACCAGTCGGCGGAGATCGACCAGTACGGACAATCGCTCGTCCACGTCGGCGACCTGCGCGGCGCGCCCGGGGACCGCGCGCGCGACCTCACCAGGCGTGTAGGGACTCGGTTGCACGGCGTTCCTCCGACGAAGTGTTATGAAAGGTCGACTTCATAACAAATCATCGCAGGGACGGCTGACATCAGGCAGCTCGGTACGCGTCCCAGGCGTCTCGGCACGCGTGCGCGATGCGGTCCACGTGCGCGGCATCCGGCGTGACCCACCCGGTCCCCGGCGCACGGAGCACCGCCGTGTTCGCGTCGCCGAGCAGGAACTCCCGCAGGAACTCGGCCTGCACCGCGTCGAACGTCGCCCCGTGCACGGCGGCGTCGTTCGCCAGCTGCGCGAACCGGGCTCCGGCGCGGATGATCTCCTGGCTGCCGAGGTACGGCTGGTTGCACTGCACGGCGCCGTCCGGCACCCCGAACGCCATCCGGTGCGCCGCCGCCAGAGACCGCAGTCGCGCCGGGTCCATCGTCACGGCGTCGTCCCCACGCCGGTCACCGTTCGCGTCGCCGCGGTTCGAGAGCGCCACCATCCCCGGGAGCCGGTCCGCCGGCTCCCGGGGAACGTCGACCGCGCCGTCGATCCTCGTGGTGGTGTTCATCGTGTCGTGGAAGGAGAGCGTGGTGAACGTGCCGCCGCCGGCCATGGTGCGCGTCACGAAACGCTCGATGAGTTCGTCGCGGGTCCGTTCGTACACGCCGAGCCCGCGGTCGGCGACGTCTTCGAACGCCGCGGCCAGGTCCACGAGCGCCGCGTCCGAGGTCGGCGGCTCGATGAGCGGGAAGAACGAGAACGTCACCGGGCGGATCGCGTCGACACCGCCGAGGTCCACGCGGTTCCCGCGGCCGGCCGTGCGGACGCGGTCGAACGCCTCGCGCAGGTCGTCGACGAGGCTCGCCGGACGTGCACGGTTCGGGTCGCGCACCATGCGGGGGTGCGGGTTCTCGACGACGACGACGCGGGGATCGATCTCGGCCCAGCGACGCACGACGGCGCTCGTCGACACGTCGGTGTAGTCGTACTGCAGCCGCCGCGTGAACTCCGGCGCGAGGAACCGGTCGAGCTCCTCCGGGATCGCTGCTCCGGCATGCGGAGCACTGACGAGGACGTCGGCCTCGGCGATCGCCTGGTCGAGGGACCGCTCGCCCTTCCCGGCCCACCAGGTGACGTCGTCGGCCGTGAACGTGGTGCCGGCGGGGATGAGGTCGCGACTCGCTTCGTCCATGGACCGAACGTATCCGCAGGACGCGACCGGTGGACGGACGGGGGGACGGACGGGAGGCTCGGTGCGGGCTGGCACCTGGGCCCACACCGGCCGGTTCCGGACCGACGCGCCAGCGGCGGGTCGGCCGTGACCGGTGGGGAGCCTCCCGTCCGTCCCGTGGTCGCGTCAGCCCCGCTGGTCGCGACGCGACAGGACCAGGTTGACGACGGCCGCGAGCACCACGAGGGCGGCGGACAGGGCCGGGAAGAGCATCGCGGCTTCGGTGCCGGATCGTTCCGCGACCTCGCCGACGACCGCCGAGGTGAGCGACTGGCCGACGATCACGGCGGAGCCGAGGATCGTCATGGTCGTCGCCGAGCGCCCGACGGGCGACCGGTCCGAGCCGAGGCTGTACTGCGCGACCAGCGTCGGGCCGATGCCGACCCCCATGATCGCGAGGACGATCCCGACCGCGAGCACCGAGTCCGCGGAGGCGAACGCGACGGCCCCGCCGAGGAGCACGAGACCGAAGACGAGCCACCGCCACCCGATGCCGAACGTCTTCGGGAACGCCGCCGAACCGAGCGCGAGTCCCGCGGAGCCGATCCCCATCAGGCCGTAGAGGAGCCCGGCCTGCGAGGACTCGCCGTGGATCTCCATGAACGCGGTCAGCGAGGTCAGGGTCGAACCGAAGAAGAAGCCGATGCCGAGGATCCCGGCGACCACGACGACGAGCCGCGGGCGCAGGAGCTCCCGAGCCGGCGCCTGGGCGACCACGGCGTGCTGCCCGGCGGACAGCTTGCCGGTCGGGTGCAGCGCGAACGCCGTCACGAACACGAATGTCAGCACGGACGCGCCCGCGACGGCCACCCACGGGGCGATCGCGCTCGCGAGCAGCCCGACCAGGAACGGGCCGATGATGAACACCGTCTCGTCGGCGGCGGACTCGTACGCCATCGTGCCGCTGAGCACCCGCTCGCGACGGTCCCCCGACATGCGCTGCCGGATGATCGCGACGAGCCGCGTGCGGGACATCGGCGCGACCTGGGGTGCCGTCGCGCCGATGAGGAACGACATCGCCAGCACGGCGAGGTCCGGAGCGGCGCTCTGCACGACGAACGGCAGGACGCCCAGCAGCCCACCGTTCGCCAGGCCGACGGGGACCAGCACCTTCCGCTGGCCGAGCCGGTCGGCCGCTGCGCCCACCATCGGGCCGAAGACCGCCGAGCCGATGCCGACGAAGGCGGAGTTGATGCCACCGAGGGCGACGGAGTCACGGGATGCGACGACGAGGGTCAGGACGCCGACGACCATCATCGCGAAGGGGAGCCGGGCGATGAACGCGATCGGGAAGTAGGACCGTCCGGCGTGGGCGATCAGCGATGCGTCGGAAGAACGCGGTTGGAGCATGTCGAGGTGTGCCTTCTCGGCCCGCGTCTGTCCGGCGGACCCATCGGGTGCCGCCGTTGTCCGTCGAGGTGCGACGGCCGGTAGATACACACTGCGTTCCCTGATGGTACCAAAGGGCTTGATCTCCACCTTGGTTGAGGTCGTTCACTGGATGCCATGACCGTCTGGACCTGCGCCACGTGCGCCATCGAGCACGCCGACACCGACGAACCACCCGTCCGCTGCGAGATCTGCTCGGACGAACGGCAGTTCGTCCCGGTGGGCGGACAGCGATGGACGACCCGGGACACCCTCGCCGACGAGGGCCTCCGGATCGTCGTCACCGAGATCGAACCGGGCCTGCACGCGATCACGACCGAGCCCGCGCTCGGCATCAACCAGCGTGGACTCCTCGTGCAGACCGAGGGCGGGAACCTGCTGTTCGAGCCGCCGGGGTTCATCGACGCGGCCGGGGTCGCAGCCGTGCGTGCCCTCGGTGGCGTCGCGGTGATCGCCTCGAGCCACCCGCACCTGACCGGGTCGTCGATCCAGTGGAGCCACGCCTTCGACCGGGTCCCCGTCCTGGTCAACGAGAAGGACGGGCACTGGATCCGCCGGCCGGACCCGGTGATCGCGCTGTGGCGGGACCGGGTCGAGCTGCTGCCCGGGCTCGTCATGGTCGAGGCAGGCGGGCACTTCGCGGGGAGCAGCGTCGTGCACTGGGCAGCCGGTTCCGACGGACGCGGCGTGCTGCTCACGGGCGACACGATCGCGGTCGGCGGCGACCGGCGGTCGGCGAACGTGATGCGGAGCTTCGTGAACAACATCCCGCTGCCCGAGCGCGCGGTTCGTCGGGTGCAGGGCGTGGCGCGGGGGTTCGCGTTCGATCGGCTCTACAGCGCCTTCGGCGAGCTCTCCGCCGACGCATCGGGGATCGTCGAGTCGTCGCTCGAGCGGTACGTCGGCTGGCTGCGGGGCGACTTCCCCGAGTGACGTCCTGGTCAGCAGTGAGGGGCGTCACGCGCCGGAGTCGCGCCCCTTACTGATAGTCCCGTTGAGCCTGACTGATCTCGTCTTCGGTGTACCCCTCGGCTCGGAGAACATCATGCACGTGGCGATCCGCGCGGCTTCGGCGCTGACCGCGCGCTAGCCGACCCAGCTGGACGACAGCGACGACGACGACGACCGCGAACAGGGCTGCGAGCACTACGAGGCCGCCTTGTAGTGCCGTCCCGATGAAGTCCACGACCCCACGATATCTGCTTCCATGCCAGATTTCACCCCACTCAGAGCCCGTGCCGGATGCGAGTCGACAGGCGCTCAGCGGGTCTCGCCCGTGGCCCAGAAGTAGGTCAGGGGAGCGCCGTTCACCAGGTGGTCGCCGATCACCCGCTGCTGGAACACGACGGGGTTGTGCGACGACAGCGTCCGGGCGTTCCGCCAGTGCCGGTCGAGTGCACGGTCGCGGTCGGTCGCACTCGCACCGCCGACCTCGAACAGGGTCGTCGTCGCACGCAGGACGACCTCGACGACGGTCCCCTGCACGGCGATCGTCCGGAGCTCGGCGGCGTCGATGACCGCGTCGAGCTCGGGGCCGTCCTCGCCGTCCACGATCGCGTCGTGTGCGGTGTCGATGGCGGCGGCGGCGTTCAGCACGAGGGCCTCTGCGGCGACGGCGTCCGATGCGATCCGGCCGACGACGGACTGCACGAGCGGGTCGGACGCCGCGGTCCGGCCGACCCCGTGCTGGTAGTGCCGGGTCCGGGACCGCACGAACGCGGCGGCGTCGCGGGCTGCGGCCGCGCCGACCCCCGCGAGCGAGGCGAGCAGCACGGTCTGCAGGAACGCCGGCAGCACCGTGCGTCGCTCGGCACGCTCGGGTCGGAGCTGCCAGAGCTCGACGCGGACCCCGTCGAACGTCGTGGTGCCGCTGCCGGTCAGGCGCTGTCCGAAGCCGTTCCAGTCGTCGTGGACCTCGACGTCCGGGTCGTCCACCCGCACGGTGACCCCGACGGTGTGGCCGTCCGGCGTCTGCGCGGTGACGGTGGTCCAGTCCGCGAAGATCGTGCCGGTGCTGTAGTGCTTCTGGCCGTGCAGACGCCAGCCGTCGCCGTCTGGGACGATGTGCGTCGACAGGGAGCCGACGGCCGCGGTGGAGCGCTCGTGACTGGCGTTCCCGAACACCTCGCCCGCGGCGATCCGCGTGAACCACTCGTCGCGGCGGACGACGTCCGGGTCGAGCAGCAGTTCCTCGACGAAGGCGAAGTGCGCGCGGAGCAGTTGTGGGATGTTCGAGTCGGCCTCGGCGAGCCGGATGAGCAGGGTGAACAGGTCCGATGCCGAAGCGCCGGCACCGCCCGCGGCGACCGGGACGGTGACGGCCGTGAACCCCGCGTCCGCGAGCCACCTGACCTGCTCGTGCGGCAGCGTGCGGTGCTGCTCGCGGTCCACGGCGCCGTCCGCGATCCGGGCGAACACCGGGGCGAAGCGCTCCAGCAGCGAGTCCCGGGTGGGGAGTGTGGTGACGGTCATGGTTCCTCCTGCGGGTTCCGGTGGATGCTGACGCCGGGGACCGCGTCGAGCAGCCCCTGCGTGTACGGGTCGCGCGGGGAGCGGAAGACCTGGTCGGCCGGCCCCTCCTCGACGACACGACCGTCGCGCAGCACGAGCACGCGGTCGCTGACGTGGTGGATCACCCCGAGGTCGTGCGAGATGAAGAGCGCGGCGGTGCCGTACTCCTGGCGGATGTCCGCGAGGAGGTCGAGCACCTGCGCCTGGACGGAGACGTCGAGCGCGCTGACGGCCTCGTCGAGGACGAGCACGTCGGGGTCGGTGGCGAGCGCTCGGGCGATGGCCACGCGCTGGCGCTGCCCGCCGGACAGCGTCGAGGGGTGCCGGCGGGCGATCCCCACGTCGAGCCCGACGCCCGTGAGGAGTTCCTCCACGCGAGCGGAGTCGGAACGACCGTCGTCGGATGACCTTCGCGCGGCGCGCGCACCCGTCAGGGCGGAGCGGATGAGGTCGCCGACCGTCCGACGGGGGTCGAACGAGGACAGCGGGTCCTGCGACACCGTGGCGATGCGCGGACGATCGCCGCGACGAGCCCGCTCGGACAGGTCCGACCACGGGCGGCCCTCGAACGTGACCGTCCCCGACGAGGGCGGGGTCAGTGCGAGGGCGATCGCCGCGGTCGTGGACTTCCCGGAGCCGGACTCCCCCACGATGCCGAGCGTCTCGCCCGCGCGGAGCTCGAACGACACGTCGTCGACCACGGTCCGCGTGACCCGGTCGGGCCCCCGGTACCGCTTGGTCACGTGCGACACCGACAGCACGACGGAGCCGGCGACGGGCACCGGACGTGATGCCGGCCGCGGGGCGAGGGTCGCACGGGGAGCGTCCGACAGCCGGGCTCCCGGTGCGTGTGCGGACGGGATCGCCGCGAGCAGACGCTTCGTGTACGGGTGCTGCGGGTCGCCGAGCACGGCGCCGACGGGCCCCTGCTCGACGACGACCCCGTGCTGCATCACGACGACGTCGTCCGCGAGCTGCTCGACGACGCCGAGGTCGTGACTGATGAGCACGAGCCCGGTCCCGCCCGCACGGAGCTCGTCGAGGAGCGCCAGGATCTGCGCCTGCACGGTGGTGTCGAGCGCGGTCGTCGGCTCGTCGGCGATGAGCACGGCCGGGTCGAGGGCGATCGCGGCGGCGATGAGCGCACGCTGCCGGAGCCCGCCGGACAGCTCCGACGGCAGCTGACGAGCACGGAGCGCGGGTGACGGCACACCGACGCGCGAGAGCAGCGAGAGCACCTGCTGCTCCCGGACGGAGCGGGGCCCGACGCCGTGCTCACGCAGGGCATCGGCGACGGACGCCCCGACCTTCCGGAGCGGGTCGAGCGAGACCAGTGCGTCCTGCAGCACGTAGCCGACCTGCTTGCCGCGGACCTTCCGCCATGCGCCGTCGGACAGGTCGCGGAGGTCCTGGCCGCCGAGCGACAGGGCCGAGGCCGTGGTCGTCGCAGTGGTCCCGTTCAGCCCGAGAAACGACCGGGCGGTGACGCTCTTGCCGGAGCCGGACTCGCCGACGATCGCCACGCAGCGGCCGGCGTCGAGCGTGAAGGAGACGTCCTGCACGACGGTGCGGTCGCCGAAGGCGACGGACAGGTTCCGGACGTCGACGACCGGGGCTGGGCCCTGGACGACTGACGTGGCGGACGTGAGCGAGTCTGCGGTGGTCACCGGGGGCCTCCAGGCTGGGTCAGGGTCTGCACGGCGCGACCGACGGCGGTCAGCGACAGGGCGAGCAGCACGATCACGACACCGGGCCAGAAGTCGAGCCACCAGGCCTGTTGCAGGTAGTTGCGGCCGGCGTTGAGCATCGCGCCCCACTCCGGTGCGGGCGGTTGCACGCCCATGCCGAGGAACCCGAGCGCCGACGCCCAGACGATCGCCTGCCCGATGCCGAGCGTGACCAGGACGGTGAGCGGCCGGAACGCGTTCGGCAGCAGCGTCCGGAACAGCACGTGCGCCGACGAGTGCCCGAGCGCCCGCTCCGCCTGCACGTACGGTGCACCACGGACGGCGAGCACCTGGCCACGGACCATCCGTGCGTACCCGGGGATGGTCGCGATGCCGACGGCGAGGATCTGCGTCCCCGCACTCGACCCGAACACGGCGATCAGGATGAGCGCGAGCAGGATGCCCGGGAACGCGTACAGCACCTCGATCACGCGGGTCACGACGGCGTCGACGGCACGGCCGCCGAGCCCGCCGAGGACCCCGAGCAGCACGGCCCCCGCGAGCCCGAGCGCGGTCGCGCCGACCCCGATCAGGACCGACTGGCCGGCGCCGTGCACGACCCGCGAGTAGACGTCGCGCCCGGACTGGTCGGTCCCGAACACGTGCTGCGCACTGGGTGCGTCGAAGCTCTTGCCGAGGTCGATGGCGAGCGGGTCCTGCGGCGCGAGCAGGGACGGCCAGAGGGCCGCCACCGCGACGAGCGCGATGAACGCTGCGGCCACCCAGAACGAGACGCGGCGCAACGGGTGGGAGGCCCGGCGCACCTTCCGGACGCCGGCCGCGGCGGGTGCCGGGGCCGGGTCCAGGACGTCGGGTTCAATGGGTGCGATCGTTGCGGTGGTCATGCTGCGGCTCCCGTCGTGCGGCGCAGTCGTGGGTCGATGACGACGTACGCGATGTCGGTGAGGATGTTCGCCACGACGTAGACGAGTGCCACGACGAAGGTGATGCCGATCACGAGCGGCAGGTCCTGCGCGCTCACGGCCGTGACCAGGACCTGCCCGATGCCCTGGCGGGCGAAGACGACCTCGGCGATGACGGCGCCGGAGACGAGCGAGCCGAGGCCCCAGCCGGACAGCGTGACGCCGGGGAGCGCCGCGTGCCGGAGCACGTACTTCCCGCGGATGGCGCGCTCGGAGAGGCCCCGACTGCGGGCGGAGAGGACGAACGGCTGCTGCTGCTTGTCCTCGAACTCGTCGCGGGTGACCTGCCCGAGGAACCCGGCGAGCGGGATCGCCAGCGTCAGGGCGGGCAGGACGATGCCGAGCGGACCGGAGCCGATGACCGGGAACCAGTGCAGCTGCACGGCGAAGACCAGGAGCAGCACGAGGCCGAGCCAGAACTGCGGGAGCCCCGCGGCGACGGTCTCGACGACGGAGCCGAGGCGTCCGACGATGCCCGGGCGACCGGCGGTGAGGAGGGTCGACGCGATCGAGAGCAGCCATGCGATGACGAGCGCGGACACCGTCAGCGCCAGGGTCGGGCCGATCTGCCCCGCGATGACGCTCGTGACGGACTGCTTCAGCGTGTAGGACTCCCCGAAGTCGAGCCGGAACAGCCCGCCGAGGAAGTCGCCGTACTGCGCGATGAGGGGTCGGTCGAAGCCGTACTGCTCGGTGACCGCGGCGACCGCTTCCTTCGTGGGGTGTGCAGCGGCGCCGCCGAGGATCGCGACGGCGGGGTCACCAGGCACGGCGTGCTCGAGGAAGAACACGATCGTGCCGACGGCGAGGAGCAGGACCACCGCCTCGACGATGCGTCGTGTGACTCGGATGACCATCACTTGCCTCCGTCGATCAGGTAGGCGTCGGAGAGGACGGGTTCGCCCTCGCTGGGTTCGATCCACACGCCGCCGACGCGATCGGAGATGCCGAGGCGGGTCTGGATCGGGTAGAGCGGCAGCGTCCAGGCCTGCGACGACAGCAGCTCCTGGGCCTTGTCGTAGAAGACCTCCTGCTGCGCCGGGTCGGTGGTCGCCGTGCCCGCGATGAGCAGCCGGTCGAGCTCGTCGTCGTACGCGAACGCCGAGTTCTGGCCGTTGTCGACGTCGTAGGTCGCCTTCGAGTACTTGATGTACATCACGTGCGGGGTCGGGCTGTTCCAGTAGTTCCCGAGCAGGTCGTACGCCTTCGGGTTGCCCCACACCGCGTTCATCGAGGACGAGTCGAGCGCCTGCAGCACGACCTTGATCCCGACGCGCTTCTCCATCGCCTGGATGTCCTGCAGGATCGTGACGTCGGCCGGCGGGGTCTCCGCGGAGTCGGCGTTGTACGGCAGTTTCACGGTCAGCGTCTCACCGTCCTTGGTCCGGTAGCCGTCCGCGTCACGTCCGGTCCAGCCGGCCTCGTCGAGGAGCCGCTTCGCCTCGGCCGGGTCGTACGGGAAGGGCTCGTGGTACGCCGCGTCGTAGTGCGGCGTCCCCGAGGAGACGTTGTTGCCCTCGTACGGGAACACCCCGTTGTAGGCGCTCTCCACCGCTTCCTTCGCGTCCGAGGCGTGCACGAACGCCTTCCGCACCCGGATGTCGCTGAAGACCGTGCTCTTCGTGTTGATGTCGAGGCTGAACGGCGCTCCCGAGTGCACGAACGACTGCAGCTCGATCGAGGGGTCCGACTTCGCCAGGCCCTCGCTCTCCGGCGGGACGTTGAAGATGACGTCCGCTTCGCCCGAGCTGAGCGCGCCGTACCGCGTGGTGTTGTCCTTGAGGAACTTCCACGTGATGCCGTCGAGGTAGGCAGGGCCCTGGTGCTTCGCATCAGCCGGGGCGCTGTTGTACGCATCGTTCCGGACGAGCTCGACGTCCCGCTCGTGGTTCCACGCCGCGACCTTGAACGGCCCCGTCCCGACCGGCGACTCGCAGTTCGCGGCGAGCCCCCGCGCCATGGCCTTCGGCGACTCCATGCCGAAGAACGCCTGCGACAGGGCGGCGAGGAGCGGCGAGTACGGCCGCTTCAGGGTGATCCGCACGACGTGGTCGCTGACGGCGGTGGCCTTGTCGAAGTACCCGGTCAGGTAGAGCAGGTCGGTCGAGGACTGCGTCGCCGGGTCGAGGATCTGCGTGAAGTTGTCCACGACGGCCTGGGCGTCGAACGGGGTGCCGTCGGTGAACTCCACGCCCTGCTCGAGCGTGAAGTCGTACTGCGTGCCGTCGTCCGAGATCGTCCAGCTCGACGCGAGCCACGGCTTGACGGAGCCGTCCTTCTGCAGCGACACGAGCGAGTCGAGGTACTGCCGGGCGATGTACGTCTGCGGCATGTCCCCGGAGTTGTGGGGATCGAGGCACGTCGGCTCACGGTCCGTCGCGTACACGAGGTTCCCGCCGCGCACCGGTCCGGTGTCGCGGGTCGCCGAGGCAGCGCCGGCGGAGCAGCCGGCGAGGAGCACCACGGTCGCGGCGGCAGCGGCGAGCGCCGCGGTCACGCGGCGGTGGAACACGCGCCGTGCAGTGTCGGATCGGGTCATGTCGAGGACCGTAGGCAGCAGGGCGGGGTCGGGTCGAGCCTCCCGTCTTCCGTCGCAACGGACCGTCACACGGCGTCGCGGACCGCGGGAGCGCGTGTCACGGAACGTCACGTACACGGGACCCGAAGGGGAGGCTCGTCACGGTTCGTCACCCGCGTCACGTCGGGACGTGGTCACCCATATCGTGTCGGCCATGGAGCAGCGGACCATGGGGCGGACGGGTGCGCCCGTCAGTGCGCTGACGCTCGGCACACGGGCCGTCGCGGGCGTCGCGGAGCGCGACGTGGACGACGCGGTCGACCTGGTGGTCGAGTCCCTCGGCCGTGGCGTCACCGCGATCGACGTGTCGGACGCACACGGCTCGGGGCTCGCGGAGTCCGTCGTCGGTGCCGCGCTCGCCGGACGTCGCGACGACGTCTTCGTGTCGGTGCGGTTCGGCGACCCCGTCGACGATGACTCCGCGCACCGGGGATCCGGGCGCCGGTGGATGTTCCGCGCGGTCGAGCGGAGCCTCGAACGGCTCGGCACCGACGTCATCGACCTGTACCAGCCCGCGCGGCCCGACCCGACGACATCGCTCGACGAGACCCTCGACGCGCTCGCCGACCTCGTCACGCAGGGCAAGATCCGCAGCTTCGGCATCCCCGGGTTCCCCGCGGAGGAACTCGTCGAGGCGCAGTGGCTCCGCTCCGGCGCGAAGAGTGCGACCGCGACGCACGTGCCCTACTCGATCCTGACCAGGACGGCGGAGCGCACCGTGTTCCCCGTCGCCAGGCGCTTCGGGCTCGGGGTGCTCGCGGGGGCGCCGCTCGCCGGCGGGTGGCTCGCCGGCGCCTACCGGGACGGCACCGTGCAACCCCGGTCGCCGCACGCCGTCGAGCAGCCCGACGTGTACGACATCGGGTCGCCGCAGAACCGGCGGAAGCTCGCGGTCGCCGATCGGCTCGGGACCCTGGCGGACGAGGCCGGGTTGACGCTCCTCGAGCTGTCGATCGGGTTCGCGCTGACGCATCCGGACGTGGCCTCGGTGGTGGTCGGGCCGCGGACCGTGTCGCACGTGGACGCCTACGCGCAGGCGGCCGAGGTCGTGCTCGATGACGACGTGCTCGACGCGGTGGACGCGATCGTGCCGCCGGGGACGCACGTGCTCGAGCGGGACACGGGGTTCCCGCTGCCGGCGCTCACGCGCGAGCGGCTCCGTGGCCGCGTGGTCTCGCGGTCGATTCGCGCGTAGGGGGTCGATTCGCGCGTAGGGGGTCGATTCGCGCGTAGAGGGTCGCTTTTTCGGACCTTCTACGCGCGATTCGACTTCCCATCGCGGGCGTTGTGGGCAGGAACGCCCGCCGGGTCAGCGGTAGGCGACGGTCGACAGTGCGGCATGCGCCACCATGACCGGCAGTGCCACTGCATGCGGCAGACGCGCCGCGGCACGCTCGAGTCCGCCGAGGACCGCGTCGAGCGGCATCCCTGCAGCGGTGGCGGCGGCGGGTCGGATGGTCGCGGTGACTGCGGTCATGGGGGGCTCCTCGTGGTGCGGGCTCCCTGGCGAACCCGGATACACACAACATATTGGATACTGCATAGCCGGTCAAGTGTTATGCGAAATGGATCCGAGCAACGAGGAGGACCTCGGTCGCGAGCGTCGGTAACCTCGACCGCATGACCTCGTCACCCTGCTCGGCCGCAGCGTGCTGACCATCGGAGCCGCTCCGGTCTTCGCCGCGCTGTTCCTCTTCCTGTACGTCATCTGCCGACGACACGACCCGCGGATGCTCCGGAACGGCGTGTTCCTGACCGGAGCGGCGTTCTTCGCGATGGTGACGGTGGTGTCCGTGCTGAGCGCGGTCGTCCCGGGGTTCGGCGTGGCCGTGGGCCTGGCACTGCTGTTGATCCCGGTGGCGGTGGTGGCGCTGGGCATCGCACTGATCGCGAACGGCGTGCAGATGCTGCGCGCCGAGGGGCACAGCCTCGGCAACCTGCTCTCGCTCGTCGCCGGCGTGCTGGTCTTCGTGCTCCCTGCGGTCGCGATCACACTGTTCGCGCTGTCGACCGGACCCCGGACGACGACGTGGAACGTCGTCGGCGTGGCGGTCGCCGTCCTCATGGTCTTCGTCTGCGGCTACTTCGCGGTGGCCTTCGTCGCGTTCGCGGTCTACTCGATCGTGTACGGACGGATTCGTCACCGGATCGAACCGGCCGCCGTCGTCGTGCTCGGGTCGGGGCTCATCCGCGGCGAGGTCCCTCCACTCCTCCGCAGCCGACTCGACCGGGGCCTTGCCCTGTACCGCGCGGAACGAGCAGCGGGGAGGCACCCGGCGCTGATCCCATCCGGCGGCCAAGGAGCGGACGAACCGCGTCCGGAAGGGACGGCGATGGCCGAGTACCTGGTCGCGAACGGAGCCGATCCCGCTGACGTCCTACCCGAGACCGATTCGCGGAGCACCCTCGAGAACCTGCGGTTCTCTCGGGACGTGCAGACCGGAGCTGGCCGCGACGGACCGATCGTCATCGTGACGAACAACTACCACGTCCTCCGCGCCGCGGTGCTCGCGCGGCAGCTCGACCTCCCTGCACAGGTGGTGGGGTCACCGACCGCCACCTACTACGTTCCGAGCGCTTTCCTCAGAGAGTTCGTCGCCGTCATCGTCGAGCACCGGTGGTTGAACCTCATCGCCTGCGCACCGTTCGTCCTCTTCACCGCCTTCCTGCTCTGGGAGTCGTTCCAACAGCGATGACCGCACCCGTAGGATCTCGACCATGGTCGAGATCGCGCATCCCAAGCCCACCGACCTGCTGACGATCGGCGAGGTCGTCGCGCGCACCGGGGTCGCGGCGTCCGCGCTGCACTTCTACGAACGCAAGGGCCTGATCCACCCGGAGCGGACCGACGGCGGGACCCGGCTGTACCCGCGACACGTGGAACGACGGATCGCGATCATCCAGGTGGCGAAACGGCTCGGCATCCCGCTGAGCGAGGTCGCCGAGCAGTTCGCGACCCTGCCGGAGGACCGGATGCCGTCGCTCCGGGACTGGAACCGGCTGAACGAACGGTGGCGTGCACGACTCCGGGCCCGCCAGCTGGAGCTCGAACGCCTGCAGCAGGAGATGACGCAGTGCATCGGGTGCGGCTGCGTCTCGCTGAACGCCTGCCTGGTGATGAACCCGGGCGACGCGCTCGCTGCCGAGGGCCACGGCGCCCGTCGGCTCCTGCCGATCGAGGACGAGGAGCCGTCAGCCCCGTAGTCCGCCGTCGAGCCGGGTGAGCAGGGCGAGGGCATCCCGCACGCCCTCGTCGTCGCCATCGAGGGCGTTCCGCAGCTTGGCTGCCCAGTGGCCGCGCAGGATCGCGATGTTCTCCGCCGCCCGCTCGGTCGGGAACAGCTGGACCAGACGTGCGTCGGCCGGATCCGCGCGACGATCGACCATGCCCTTCGCGACGAGGGATCGAAGGGCAGCGCTGAGGTTGCTCCGGTGGAGTGCGGTCGCCTCGGCGGTCGCGCTCGGTGAGGTACCCGGGTGCATGTCGACCCAGCGCATCACGAGGGCCTCGGTCCCGGTGAGCGGCACGATGTCGAGCGCCGGCGTGCCGTGCGGGTCGATCTCGCGGGAGATCCGGAGCACGGCCTCGGCCAGCTCCGCGAGCACGTCGTCGGTCACCGGTCGTCCCATGGGGAGCACTGTAGCGCCGGCCGACCAGGGTTATGCATTCACAACCATTGGGTTATGATTTCATAATCATGACGACGGACACCGGATCCATCCGCGCGCACGACGCGACACCCACGACGGCAGCGGCCGCGCCCCGACAGCAGGGCATCACCACGGCGCTGCTGCTCGTGCTCGGACTGCTCAGCGCGGTGGCCCCGTTCGCCACCGACCTGTACCTGCCGGCGTTCCCCGAGATGACGGTCGAGCTGCAGACCTCCGCCACGACCGTCCAGCTCACCCTCACGGCCTTCCTGGTCGGGGTCACCGCGGGCCAGCTCGTCTTCGGGCCGCTCTCCGACCGGTTCGGCCGGGTGCCGCCGCTGATCGCCGGGGCGGTGCTCTGCGTGCTCGCCAGTGCGGCAGCCGTGCTCGCGCCGAACGTCGGCGTGCTCATCGTGGCCCGGCTCCTGCAGGGCCTCGGCGGTGCGGCCGGCATGGTGATCGGCCGTGCGGTCATCTCCGACCTGGCCACCGGCAAGCCCGCGGCGAAGGCGTTCTCGCTCATGATGATCGTCGGCGGCGTCGCCCCGGTCGTCGCGCCGCTCCTCGGTGGGCTGCTCACCGGGCCGATCGGATGGCGCGGGCTGCTCACCGTCGTGCTCGGCCTGTCGGTCGTCATGCTCGTGGCGGTGCTCGCCGTGATCCGCGAGACCCACCTCCGGTCGCACCGTGCAGCGCTGCGTGCGGCACGGACGTCGTCTGGTTCGCCTGTCCGGGCACTGCGCTCGCGGACGTTCCTCGGCTACACCGCGGTGTTCGGCTTCGCGTTCGCGGTGATGATGGCGTACATCTCGGCGTCACCGTTCCTGTACCAGGACATGATCGGCTTCGGCACGGTCGGCTACGGCATCGCGTTCGGCATCAACGCGTTCGCGTTGATGGGGGTGAGCATCCTGTCCGCCAAGCTCACCGAGACGCGTTCGGTCGTCGGCGTGCTGGCGCTCGGCATCGTGCTGGTGCTCGCGTCGACGGTGGCGTTCGCGGTGCTGGTCGTCACGTCCGCGCCGGTGGTCTTCCTCGCCGTGCCGCTCTTCACCGCGGTCGGCAGCCTCGGGCTCGTGCTCGGGAACGCGACGGCCCTGGCGCTCGGTGCGGTCCCGTCCGCGGCCGGGAGTGCGTCCGCGGTGCTCGGCGCGCTGCAGTTCGGGCTCGCCGCGCTGGTGTCCCCGCTCGTGAGCGTCGGCGGCTCGACCACCGCGGTACCCCTGGCGATCGTGATGCTCGCTGCCGCGGTCGTCGCGGTGCTCGCGCTGCTCGTCGCACGCGGGCGGCGCGAGGCCTGACGCTGGGCCGAGACTCGGCCTGAGCGACAGTTCTCGCGCTCCCGGGCGCGAGAGGCGTCGCTCAGCCCGAGACTCGGCCTCCGCCCGAGCCCGCACCCGTCGCGCCGCCGCCGGCCGGGCGCGCGGGGCGCAGGTACGGGATGCGCGGCATCAGCCAGTCCACCCACACCAGGCGTGCCGCCGGCGCCACGGCGAGCGCCCACGCGACCGAGGCCAGCGCGTCCGTCGGGTAGTGCACGGCGTCGATCGTCACCGAGAACCACACGACGACGACCGCGACCGTCCCGAGCACCACCGCGAGCCGGTGCCACCTGGTGTCCCGCAGCACCCAGCACAGCGCGATCGTGAACGCCACCATGAACACCGTGTGCCCGCTCGGGTACCCGGGGTCCGGCTGCACGGGGAACGGGTGCGGCAGCACGTCGACCGACGGCCGCGCGCGGTGCACGATCTCCTTCGCCAGGTCCGACGGGATCCAGGTGATCGCGACGACCCCGGCGAACGCCGCCGCCGGCCGGATGTTCCGCTGGAGCGCCCAGATCAGCCCGGTGACGATCGCGGTCACGACGATCGCGGGGCCGGGGCTGATCGCGTGGTAGACCCCGTCCGTGATCGCGCCGAGGAACCCGACGTGCAACGAGTTGAGCGCGCGGGCGATCCCGATGTCGACGGTGCCGAGGAAGAACCCGATGACCGTGATGACGACGACGGCGCCGACGGCGATCGCGAGGGTCGTCAGCGGGTACGTCGACCGCAGGAGGATGCCGTTCGCGTCGGGCTCCCGGCGTCGTGGGCGGAGCGGCGGCGCATCGTCGATCATCCGTCCATCGTGACATCCCTCGTTGCCGACCAGCCGCCAACACCATCAGAAAGCGTTCAGCGCACGGAAAGGCGCAGGCCCGGAGGACTACACAGGAGACATGCCAACCGTTGCCGAGAACATCGTCGCCACCCTCCGCAAGAACGACGTCGAGCGGGTCTACGGCCTCCCAGGCGACTCCCTCAACGGGTTCACCGACGCGCTCCGCAAGGACGGCTCCATCCGGTGGGAGCACGTCCGGCACGAGGAGGCGGCCGCGTTCGCCGCGAGCGCCGAAGCCGCACTCACGGGGAACATCGCCGTGTGTGCCGGCAGCTGCGGCCCCGGCAACCTGCACCTCGTCAACGGCCTCTACGACGCGAACCGGTCCCGCGTTCCCGTCCTCGCGATCGCCGCACACATCCCGACCGCCGAGATCGGCTCCGGCTACTTCCAGGAGACGCACCCGCAGGAACTCTTCCGCGAGTGCTCCGTCTACGTCGAGTACGTCGCCGACCCGACGCAGATGCCCCGTCTGCTCGAGATCGCGATGCGCGAGGCGATCGAGAAGCGCGGCGTCGCCGTCCTCGTCATCCCGGGCGACGTGCTCCTCGCCGAGGCGGTCGGCACGCGCGAGACCCGCATCGAGGCCACCACGCCGCGCATCATCCCGACCGAGGCGGAGCTCCAGCGCACCGCCGAGCTCCTCAACGGCGCCGACAAGGTCACGATCCTGGCCGGCGCGGGCGTCGCCGGTGCCCACGACGAGGTCGTCGCCCTCGCCGAACGCCTGCAGGCACCGATCGTGCACGCGCTCCGCGGCAAGGAGCACATCGAGTACGACAACCCCTACGACGTCGGGATGACCGGGCTGCTCGGCTTCGCGTCCGGGTACCGCGCGATGGAGGACGCCGACGTCGTGCTGATGCTCGGCACCGACTTCCCGTACCAGCAGTTCTTCCCCGCCAAGGCGAAGCACGTGCAGGTCGACGTCCGCGGATCGCAGCTCGGCCGCCGGCACCCCGTCGACATCGGGCTCGTCGGGACGGTCAAGGACACGGCGCTCGCCCTCATCCCGATGCTCGACGGCTCGAAGCCGACGAAGCACCTGCAGGACGCGCTGAAGCACTACCGCAAGACCCGCGAGCGACTCGACGACCTCGCGGTCCCGGCCGGCAAGAAGAAGCCCCTGCACCCGCAGTACGTCGCGAGGGTGCTCGACCAGCTGGCGGCCGATGACGCCGTGTTCATCCCCGACGTCGGCTCCCCCGTCGTGTGGGCGTCGCGCTACCTCACGATGAACGGCGGTCGCCGGCTGATCGGCTCGTTCGTGCACGGCACGATGGCGAACGCGGTCCCGCAGGCGATCGGCGCGCAGGCGGCGTTCCCGGACCGGCAGGTGATCGCCCTCGCGGGCGACGGTGGCCTGGCGATGCTCCTCGGCGAGCTCATCACGATCGTGCAGAACAAGCTGCCGGTGAAGGTCGTCGTGTTCGACAACTCGTCGCTGAACTTCGTCGAGCTCGAGATGAAGGCCGCCGGGTTCGTCACGTACGGCACCGAGCTGCAGAACCCGGACTTCGCGGCGGTCGCAGAAGCGGTCGGCATCAAGGGCTTCCGCGTCGACACGTCCGACGAGTTCGAGGACGCGATGGCAGCAGCACTCGCCCACGACGGTCCGGCGCTGGTCAGCGTGAAGGTGGACCGGCAGGAGCTGTCGATGCCGCCGGCGGTGACGATGGAGCAGGCGAAGGGCTTCACGCTCTACGCGATCCGGACCGTCATGTCGGGTCGCGGAGACGAGTTGCTGGACCTGGCCTCCACGAACTTCCGTCAGCTGCTCTAGTCGTCACCACGAGGCGGACGGGAGGCTCGGTGCCAGCTGGCACCGAGCCTCCCGTCCGCCATCGGGTCACCAACCGAGCGGGTGGCCGTCCTCCAGCAGGACGCCGGTCGGGCCCTCCGGGCCCGCGCTGGCGGCTGCCACCACCGTGGCGGCGCTGACCTCGACGGGTCGCCCGTGCGGGTTCGGCATCCCGCCGAGCTCCGTCGCGGTGTAGCCGGGCTCGAGCGCGACGAAGTGCACCTCTGGAGCCATCCGGGCGTACTGGACGGTGAGCATCGTCACGGCGGACTTGCTCGCGCCGTAGACCGCTGCCTGCACGGTCGACGCGGCGCTCTCCGGGTCGTGCACCGCGGTGAACGAGCCGAGGGCGCTCGAGATGTTCACCACGAGCGGGTTGGCCGAGCGGCGGAGGATCGGGAGCGCTGCCTCGGTGGTGCGGACGATGCCGACGGCGTTCGTGTCGAACACCCGGAGTGCATCGGGACCGTTCAGCCCCCACATCGCGATGCCGGCGTTGTTCACCAGCACGTCGAGCCCGCCGTCGGCGTCGACCTGCGCGAACGCCGCGGCGACCGAGGCGTCGTCGGTCACGTCGAGCTGGACGGACCGGGCGCCGATCTCGGCGGCGACGGCCTCCCCCTGCTCGGCGTTCCTGGCGCCGATCCAGACGGTGTGTCCGGCTTCGACGAGCTGGCGGGCGGTTTCCTTGCCGAGGCCACGGGTGGCTCCGGTCACGAGTGTCGTTGTCATGCCCCCAGCGTCGGTCGGCGCGTCCTTCCGAGGGAGTCGTCCGGTTGTCGTAGGACTGCCAGGACCAGGACTCGCGGGCGCGACACGCGCAGACTGGTGTCGTGGACGAGAACGACTTCGGGAGCACGCTCCGACGACTGCGGGACCACGTCGCTCCCGATGCGGTCGGCGTGACGGTGGGACCGCGGCGTCGTGCGGTGGGGCTCCGGCGCGAGGAGCTCGCCGGCCTCGCCGGGATCTCCGCCGACTACCTGACCCGACTCGAGCAGGGGCGTGCGACCTCCCCGTCCGCGCAGGTCGTCGAGGCGCTGGTCCGCGCGCTGCGGGTGGCCGACGCCGACCGGGAGTTGCTCTACCGCCTCGCCGGGCACGCCGCGCCCGGCGCGGACGTCGTCCCGACCCGGATCCCGCCGAGCGTGCAACGGCTGCTCGACCGGCTCGCCGACACCCCGGTCGCGGTCCTCGACGCCGCGGGCAACCTGCTCGTCGCGAACGCCCCGCACGACGCGTTGATGGGGTCGATCGCGGCGTACACCGGGCACGAGCGGAACACCACGTGGCGGCACCTCGTCGGACCGGGCAGCCGCGCGGTGCACACCGATGCCGAACAGGCGGCGTTCGAGGAGTCGCTCGTGGCCGGGCTCCGGATGACGGTGGCTCGGTACCCGCTCGACCGGCAGCTGCAGCAGCTCGTGCGGGACCTCCGGGCGGTGAGCCCGCGGTTCGTGGAGCTGTGGGCGTCGGTGTCGGGGACACCGGCCGCGCAAGGGCGGCGGAAGGTGATCGAGCACCCGCTCGTCGGTCGGATCACGCTCGACTGCGATGCGCTCGTCGTCGCGCCAGAGGACCTCTGCATCCTGGCGTACACGGCCGAACCGGGGACGGTCGACGCCGAGCGGCTCGCGCTGGCCGTCGTGCTCGGGACGCAGTCGCTCGTCGAGTGACGCGGGGGAATCCCGTCGTCAGCGCTTGCACCCCGAGGCGAACATCGCACCCCGCCGTGACAGGGCGCGATGTTCGTGACGGGGTGCGAGGTGTTCGCGGGTCAGAACGCGGGCGTGCCCCCGGCGATCGTGATCGTGGAGCCCGACTGGTAGCTCGACTCCGGGCTGACGAGGTGCACGTACGCGGCACCGAGCTCCGCGGGCTGCCCCGGGCGGCCGAACGGCGAGCCCTCGCCGAAGTGCGACACGGTCTCGGCGTCGTCCGACCCGGGCTGCAGCGGCGTCCACACCGGTCCCGGTGCGACGGAGTTCACGCGGATGCCCTTCGGCGCGAGCTGCTGCGCGACGGCCTCGGTGAAGAGCTTGATCGCGCCCTTCGACACCGCGTAGTCGATCTTGTCGGCCGACGGCGTCGATGCCTGGATCGACCCGGTCGTGACGATCGTCGACCCCGGCTCGAGGTGCGGCACAGCGGCCTTGGTCAGCCAGAACAGCGAGTAGATGTTCGTCTTGAACGTCGAGTCGAACATCGACGTGTCGAGCGTCAGGATGTCGTCGTTGCTGTCCATGCGGCCGGCGACCATCACGAGGGTGTCGAGACCGCCGAGCTCGTCGACGCCCTTCTGGACGAGGTCGATGCAGTACTGCTCGTCGGCGATGTCACCGGGGAAGAGCACGGCGCGACGTCCCTCGCCCTCGAGCAGGTCGCGGACCTCTTCGGCGTCCTCCTGCTCGTCGGGGAGGTACGACAGCACGAGGTCGGCGCCCTCACGCGAGAGCGCGATCGCCGCGGCACGGCCGATCCCGGAGTCCGCGCCGGTGACGATGCCGCGGTACCCGGTCAGGCGTTCCCGCCCGACGTAGCTCTCCTCGCCGTGGTCGGGCTTCGGGTCCATCTTCCACGCGGCACCGGGCAGGGACTGTTCCTGCTTCGGGTACGGCGGTGCGGGGTAGAGGGTGTTCGGGTCGCGCTTGTCGTACTGGCTCATGAGTCCAGCGTGCTCATCCCGGCCCGGACGGCCACTCAGGTCAGCGCTTCGCCTCGGCCTGCTGCTGCATCACGACCATGACGAGGAACAGGATGCCGACGGCGAGGAGGATCGACGCGGTGACGAACCCGCCACCGCTGATCAGCGACGTGACGAGCGCCACGACGCCGATCGCGGTGAACATGCCGCCGAGCAGCCACCCGGCCTTGACGCTGACGAACCAGCGCGGTCGGCCGGCAGCGTCGGCCTCGCGCTGCTGCCGGTCCTGGTCCTCGCGCCAGGCGCTGCCGGGACCGCGCTTCCGGAGCACGAGCGCCCAGAAGACGACCGCCCCCACGCCGAAGACGAGGAAGAACGCGGTCAGCCCCGCGGCCGCGCCGGTCTTCCCCTCCGCCCAGAACGGGATCGTGATGGCGAGCCCCACGACAGCCAGCCCGACGACCAACCACGGTGCGATGCTGCGCGCGTACGACTGGTTCGCGCGCCCGACGGCCCGGTCCGCCCGCATGAAGCGACGTTCTCGGTCGCTCCGCTCGGACTCGGGCTTGTGCATGATGCGGCCTTCGACGGCGATGAGCACGACGGACACGAGCAGAACGGCTCCGATGACGATCCACACGACCATGGCGAGAACCTACTCCCGAGATCTCCTCACGCCCCTGGGGGCCTGGGGTACGTCGGAGGGGCGGCGCGGCCCGTCCATATCGCACCTCCGCACGAACATCGCGCCCCGCCGTGACGGGGCGCGATGTTCGCAGGCGGGCGCAATCCAGCGGACAACGAAAGACGACCACGGACGACCACGGACGACGACGCCTGGCGGCGCGGTCCCTACGCGAGCTCCGCATCGCGGACGAGCGCCCGCACCTGCGCCGCCGCGCCGAGGGCGACGGCGTCGGACCCGAGCGTTGACTGCTCCACGCGGATGGCCGCCCCGGACACCGGGGGCTCGGCAGCGATCGCGGCGGAGATCGTCGGGGCGAGCAGGTCCCACGACCGTGCCACCCCGCCCCCGATGACGACCGTCGTCACGTCGAGGATGCCCGCCGTCAGCAGGATCCCCCTGGCGATCCCCCACCCGGCGTCGTCGAACACCGCGCGGGCATCGACGTCGCCGGCGCGGGCAGCGTCCGCGATGGCGTGCACGGGCAGGCGCTGCCCGGTCCGGGCTTCGTAGCGCGATGCCATCCCGCGCGCCGCCGCGATCGTCTCGAGGTGTCCGTGCTGGCCGCACGTGCAGAGCTCGTCGCCGAACCCCGGCACGTGCCCGATCTCGCCAGCGGCACCCCGCGGGCCGCCGAACAGGGACCCGTCGAGCACGAGGGCACCGCCGACCCCGGTCCCGAGGGTCATCCCGAGCACGTCGCGCTCCCCCACGACGGCACCGGCCGCGATCTCGCCGAGCAGGAACGCGTTCACGTCGTTGTCGAGCGTCGCGGGGACACCGAGCGCCGCAGACACCGCGTTGGTCACGCCGTAACCGGCCCAGCCGGTGAACGAGTTCCCGGTCACGAGCACGGTCCCCGTGGCCGGGTCCACGACACCGGCAGCGCCGACGCCGACACCCGCAAGGGAGGCTCGGTGCCGGTCGAGCAGGTCCGTCACCGCGCCGAGCGCCGCCGCCACGATCGCCGCCCCACCCGCGTGCGCGGGCGTCGGCAGATCGACACGGTCGATCACCTCGAGGGACGGTGTCGCGATGAGCACCTTGGTGTTCGTCCCACCGACGTCGACGCCGGCGAAGACCGCGCTCACGACTCCACCGCCGCGAGGGTCGCGAGCCGCTCGGTTCGACGCTGCCGTTGCAGCACAGGGTCCGGGACCGGGACCGCCGCGAGCAGCCGACGCGTGTAGTCCGTCGTCGGGTGCAGGAGCGTGGTGCCCGTCGTGCCCTGCTCCTCGATCACGCCGCGGCGCATCACGACGACGCGCTCGGCGAAGTGCTGCACGACGGCGAGGTCGTGCGACACGAACAGACACGCGAACCCGAGCTCGCCCTGCAGTTCGGTCAGGACCTCGAGCACTGCCTCCTGCACGCTGACGTCCAGCGCGGATGTTGGTTCGTCGGCGACGAGCAAACGCGGGTCGAGCACGAGCGCACGGGCAAGGCTGACTCGCTGCCGCTGGCCACCCGAGAGTTCCCGCGGAGCACGATTCGCCAGGGCACGGGGCAGCCGGACGGCGTCGAGCACCTCGTCGACGCGCTTCCGCCGCTCCCCGGTCGACATCCCGCGACGGTGCACCGCGAGCGGTTCCGCGATGCATTCCCCGACGGACATGCGGGCGTCGAGCGAGGCGACGGGGTCCTGCAGGACGACGCCGATCCCCGACCGCAGCGCACGCCGGTCCCGCCCACGCGTGCGCCGGAGGTCCTCGCCGAACAGGTGCACGGCGCCGGCGGTCGGCTTGATGAGGCCGAGCGCGACCCGCGCTGCCGTCGACTTGCCGGAGCCGGACTCGCCGACCAGGCCGACGGTCTCACCGGCGTGCACCGCGATGTCGATGCCGCTCAGGGCATGGACCGCCCGCGCCCCGCGCCCGAACGTCACCGAGACGTCCCGCAGGTCGACCACCGGAGCCGAGCGGAGCCTCCCGTCCGTGTCCTCGATCACCTCGACGACCGGGGCCGCTGCTCGGTCCCGGGCCGCGACCGACTCAGGCGTGTCGAGCCGCGGCACCGCGGCGAGCAGCCGCTTCGTGTACTCGTGCTGCGGGCGGAGCAGGACGTCCTCGACCGGGCCCGTCTCGACGATCTCGCCTTGCAGCATCACGGCCACGCGATCCGCGAAGTCCGCGACGACGCCCATGTTGTGCGTGACGAGGAGCACACCGGTGCCGCTGTCCACCGCGAGCGCTCGGAGCAGCTCGAGGATCTCGGCCTGCACGGTGACGTCCAGTGCCGTGGTGGGTTCGTCGGCGATGAGGAGCGCCGGGTTGTTCGCGATCGCCATCGCGATGACGACACGCTGCCGCTGGCCGCCGGAGAGCTCGAACGGGAAGGCACGGGCGCGCGTGGACGGGTCGGGGATGCCGACCTTGCCGAGGAGCTCGACGGCCTCTGACCGTGCGGCAGCGGCGGGGACGGAGCGGTGGTTCCTGATGACCTCGGCGATCTGCTCCCCCACGCGGGTCAGCGGGTCGAGGGCGGTCGCCGGCTCCTGGAAGACCATCGACACGGTCTTCCCACGGAGCCCACGGAGCGCCGGCTCGGTGGCACCGATCACCTCGTGCCCGGCGACGACCGCGCTGCCCGACGACGTCGCGTTGCCGGAGAGGAGCCCCATCGCGGCGAGCGCGACGGTGGACTTGCCCGAGCCGGACTCCCCGACGATCGCCAGGGTCTCCCCGGGCGCCACTGACAGGGAGACTCCGCGGACGGCGTCGACCGTGCCGGACTCGGTGCTGAACGAGACCCCGAGGTCGGTCGTCTGCAGAATGGTGTCGGTCATCCCCGGCCCCTCACGTCGAAAGCGTCCCGGAGCCCGTCGCCCACGGCGTTGAACGCGCAGACGACCAGGATCACGGCGAGACCCGGCGGCACGATCAGCCACCACCGCCCCGAGTACGCGGCGGTCAGTCCCGCCGAGAGCATCCCACCCCAGTCCGTCGCCGGCGCCTGGACCCCGAGGCCGAGGTACGAGACGTACGCCACGAGGAGGATCGCGTCGGCGACCTGGAACGTGGCGGCGACGACGATCGTGGACACCGAGTTCGGTAGCAGGTGCTTCCCGATGGCGCGGGCGTGCGAGCCGCCGATGGCCCGGAGGGTGAGGACGTAGTCGCGGTTCTTCAGCGTGAGCGTCTCGGCGCGGATCAGGCGGGAGGGGACCAGCCACGACACCAGGCCGAGGATCACGATGAGCCCGCCGACCCCCGGCGTTGTGATCGCGGAGATGACGAGCAGGATGAACAGTGCGGGGATCGCGATGCCCGCGTCGACGATGCGCATCATCACCGCGTCCACCCAGCCGCCGACGTACCCGGCGATCGATCCCCACAGCGTGCCGACGACCGTGGCGAGGATGCCGGCCGCGATGCCGACCATGAGCGACACCTTGCCGCCGTACATCAGGCGGCCGAGGACGTCGTGCCCGACGGCGTCCGTGCCGAGCCAGTGTGCGGCGCTCGGGCCGAGGTTGGCCTGCGACAGCTGCGTGTGCGTCTGGTCGGTCGGGTACAGGAACGGACCGACGAAGCAGAACAGCACGATGACGACGATCACGGCGAGGCCGATCACGGCGAGGGTGTTGTGCGAGAACCGGCGGGCGGCGAGGCGGAAGCCGGTCGCGGCGACGGTGACGGGTGTGCCCGGTGCTTCCGGGGCCATCTGGACGGTGGTCATGCGCGGTCCGCCTTCACACGAGGATCGATGAGCGACTGGGCGACGTCGGCGAGCAGCGTGCCGATCACCGTCGCGACCGAGATGACGAGGACACAGCCGAGGAGCGTCGGGTAGTCCGAGGACTGCGCCGCGTTCCAGAACAGCAGCCCCATTCCCGGGTAGTTGAACAGCTGCTCGGTGACGAGCGCGCCGCCGAACAGCACCGGCAGGTAGTACCCGAGCATCGCGACGATCGGCGTCAGCGAGTTCCGGAACACGTGCCGCCGCAGGATCGTCATCGTCGACGATCCGCCGGCGCGGGCGGTGCGCACGTAGTCCTCCTGCAGGTTCTCGAGCGTCGATGCCCGCATGTACCGGCTGAACACCGCGATCATCGCGAGCGCCCCGGTGAGCACCGGCAGCACGAGTCCTGCCGGGTCCTGGAAGACCTCGGCGAGGGTGTTGCCGCTGGGCGCCTGCGACGGCAACCACGGCAGCTGCTGGCTGAACACCACGATGAGGACGAGGCCGAGGAAGAACGCGGGCGTCGAGTAGAAGACGAACGCGAGTGCCGTGACCGTGTAGTCCACCGCGCCGTTGCGGCGGGCGGCCTGCCACATGCCGATCGGGATCGCGACGACGAGGCCGAGGACCGCGGAGAGCCCGGTCAGCACCAGGGTCTTCGGCAGGCGCTCCTGGATGAGCTGGGAAACCGGCTCGTTGAGCGTGTACGAGGTGCCGAGGTCGCCGGTGAGCAGCCGCCCGAGGAACCGGAGGTACTGCACGGGCAGCGGCTGGTCGAGCCCCTGCGCCTGGTTGAAGGCGGCGATCTGGACGGGTGTCGCGGAGACGCCGAGCACGCCCCTCGCGGGGCCGCCGGGCAGCGCGTGCAGCAGGCAGAACACGACGATCGTGACGATGAGGATCACCGCGAGCGCCTGGAGCACCCGCCGGGTGAGGTAGAGGACTGTGGTCATGCGGCTTCCGTTGGTCGGTTCCTACGTGAGCGGGACGGGAGGCTCGGTGTGCGCCGGGCGCGCACCGAGCCTCCAGTCCGGTGGTCGCGTCAGCGACCTACTTGCTCCACTTCCACTGGGCCGGGTGGAAGTTCGCCAGGGAGTCCTGGTCGAACCCGGTCAGGCCCTGCTTGACCACCGAGATCTGGTAGTCCGGGCTCGGCAGCCAGATCACCGGCAGGTCCTTCGCGACCGCTGCGCTGTAGTCCTGCACCGCGCTGGAGTCGGTCGAGGTGGTGGTCGCGTTGACCAGGTCGTCGACCTGCTTGTTCGAGTAGCTGCCGAAGTTCGCCGAGCCGCCCGTGGAGAACAGCGCCTCACCGGTCGGGTAGGCCGGGAAGTACCAGCTGCCCGCGGTGCCGAAGAACGACAGGTCCCAGTCGCAGCTGTCCTCGTCCGAGGTGCACGTCGGGGTCTGCGACAGGACGCTCGACACCGGGGCCGTCTTGATGGTGAAGCCGATGCCCGTCTTCGCGAGCGAGGACTGGATCGCGCTCATCATGTTGTCGGTCACGGACGAACCGGACTGCGACAGCACCTGCATCGTGAACTTCGTGCCGGCCGCGACGCCCTCGCCGCACTGGCTGGCGCCGGAACCCGCGTCGGAGCAGACCATCGTGCCGCCCTGCTCGGTCCAGCCGTGGCTGGTGAGCAGGGCCTTGGCCTTGGACGTGCTGAACGGGTACGGGTTGTCCTTCTGGGCACTCGACACGTAGTCGGACTCCTGCGCCTGCGGGACCGGGCCGTAGGTCGGCGTCGCGGTGCCGTTGAAGACCACCTTCGACAGGCTCTTCTGGTCGATCGACATCTGCACGGCCTGGCGGGCGTAGTCCTGCTTGAACACAGCGCCCATGGTCGGGTTGTTGAAGTTGTACGGCATGTACGTGATCGCCCAGCCGGTCCACGGCTTCACGTCGTAGCCCTTCGACGTGAAGGAGTCCTTCTGGTCGAGGTCGGTCGCCTGGATGTAGCCGTAGTCGACCTCGCCGGAGCGGACCGCGTTCGCCTCGGCGTCGGCGGTGGTGAACGGGAGCAGGTTGACCGTCGTGATCTGCGCCTTCTGGCCGCCGTCGTACTTGCTGTTGGCGACCAGCTGGACCTTGCCGGCGGTGGTGAACGACTTCACGCCGTACGGGCCGGAGATCGTCTTCCAGAGCGGGTCGGAGTCGTAGTCGGCGATCTTGCCTGCGGCGGTGTTGATGGTCTTCCAGACCGCCTTCGCACCGTCGGTCGTGCGGTCGGCGTCCGACACCGATGCCGAGGCGCTCGTCTTGTCCCACGCGTGCTGCGGCAGCGGGACGACGAGGCTCAGCTGGTTGGCGAGCATCCAGTCGGAGTTGTACGCCTTGTCGAACGTGATCGTGAAGTGCGTGTCGTCGTCGGCCTTGAACGAGGTCCAGTTGTCCGGGACCTTGCCCTCGGAGTAGGACCCCCACTGGGCCTTGTTCGCCTTGATCAGGTTGAACCAGAACTCGACGTCGCGGCTCGTGATCGGCTTGCCGTCGGACCAGTGCCGGTCGCCCAGGGTCACCGTGACGCTCTTGCCGTCGCTCGCGAAGTCCGCGGCCGTCGCGACCGACCCCTTCTTGTTCCAGGCGATCTTGCCGGTCGAGCCGTCGTACGCGATCAGGGGCTCGTACAGCGACTGCGCGATCGAGCCGTTGTTCGTGTTGAGGTGCGCTGCGGTGCCGATCGGCAGGATCCAGTTCGGCGTGAAGTTCGCCGGCAGCGCGTAGTTGATCTCGTCCGAGTTGGTGTTCGTGGCGGCTGTGCCACCACCGGAACAGCCGGCGAGCAGCGCGCTCACCGCGATCGCCGCCCCGGTGAGGAGGGCCCAGCGACGGGGCTTGGTCATGCGGATCTCCTAGTGCGTGGGATTCGGGAGGTGGAGCGTGGGGACAGTCAACGACCAAAGCCGTTGGAAAAACAAACATTTGTTTGTAAATACTTCGTTTCTGCGGTTCGGTCGAAAGGGTCGACCTTGCTGTCTGCCCGTTAGAGTCGGCGATGCGTCGTTGTTGCCAGGTGTTTTCGTTGTATTGGAGAAAGTCGTGCCGGACCTCAGCTCCCGAGTGCTGGAGCTCGTCGCATCCGGTCAGGCGACCAGCCGGACCGAGATCGCCGGGCTGCTCGCCGCCGCTCCCTCGACCGTGTCGCACGTCGTGTCGCAGCTCCTGTCACACGGGTTGCTCGCCGAGGAGGGCACCGATGCCTCGACCGGCGGTCGTCCCCGCAAGGTGCTCCGGATCGGTGGGGTGGACGAGTACGCGGTCGCCGCCGACGTCGGCGGCGGTCACGCGCGGGTCGGCATCGTGCTGCCAGGAGGCTCGCTCGAGTCGGTCGCGAACGTACCGTTCGCGCTATCCGACGGCCCCACCGCCGGGCTCCAGCGACTGGCGTCGCTGCTGGAGGAGCTGATCGAGTCGCGCGGAGCGGCCGGACTCCGCGGCGTCGGGCTGAGCCTTCCCGGTCCGGTCGACGTCGAGGCCGGTGTCGTCGACCTGCCGAGCCGGATGCCCGGGTGGAACGGGTTCCCCGTCGCGTCGTGGCTCACCGAGCGGTTCGGGGTGCCGGCGGCGGTCGACAACGACGCGAACTGCATGGCCGCCGGTGAGCAGATCGTGCAACCCGCATCGCGGCGACAGGCCATCACGATCAAGGCCGGCTCGGCGATCGGTGCCGGGATCGTCATCGACGGCCGGCTCTACCGGGGCGCCACCGGTTCCGCCGGGGACATCACGCACGTGCGGATCGACGCGGCCGGGGACACCCCGTGCTCCTGCGGCAACACCGGGTGCCTCGAGACTGTGGCGTCCGGCGCGGCGCTCGTCCGGATCCTCAGCGCCGCAGGGGTGCCGGTCACCTCGACGGCCGACGTCGTGCGACTCGCATCCGACGCCGACCCCGAGGCGACCCGTGCCGTGCGGCTCGCCGGTCGGTACCTCGGCGAGGTGCTCGCCGCCAACGTGAACTTCTTCAACCCGGATGCGGTGTACCTCGGCGGCATCCTGTCCACCCTCGACCCGTTCGTCGCGGCTGTGCGCAGCCAGCTCTACGAGAGCTGCCACCCCCTCATGACGCAGCACCTCGTCATCGAGCGCGCCTCGCTCGGCGCGGACGCGGGTCTCGTCGGTGCCGGACAGTTCGCCCTGCAGCGCGGTCTCGCCGCGTCACTGCAGGACCTGTCGACGCCGATCCCCCAGTCGACCACCAGGAACAGGAGCGTCCGTGTCTGACACGACCAGCACCACGACCGCCGGCCACCGTCCCGTCATCGCCATCGCCGGGCTCGCCATCGAGACGTCGACGTTCACGCCGACGCGGACCCTCGCGCCGGCGTTCCACCCGGATCGCGGGGACGAGGTCGTTGCGCGGTACCCGTTCCTCGCGTCGCTGGACGCCGACTTCCGTGGGGCGCTCATCGGGCACGCGCTGCCGGGGGGCATCGTCGACCGCGCGTCCTACGAGGAGCTCGCGTCCGAGATCGTGGCGCGCCTGACCGCGATCGTGGCGTCGACGTCCGTCGACGGGCTCTGGTACGACATCCACGGGGCGATGGTCGTCGAGGGGCTGGACGACGCCGAGGCCGACCTGCTCGGACGCATCCGCGCGGTGATCGGCCCCGACGTGGTCGTCTCGGCATCGATGGACCTGCACGGCAACGTCACCGCGGACCTCGCGCACCAGGTCGACCTCGTCACCTGCTACCGGATGGCCCCGCACGAGGACGCCATGGAGACGAAGGAGCGCGCCGTCCGGAACCTCGTCGACGTGCTCACCACCCGACCCGTCGGTGCGCGTCGTCCGGTGAAGGCGTGGATCCCGATCCCCGTGCTCCTCCCCGGCGAGCAGACCTCGACGCGCATCGAGCCCGCGGCGTCGCTGTACGCGCAGGTGCCGGAGGTCGAGGCGACCGAGGGTGTCCTCGACGCCGCGATCTGGGTCGGGTACGCCTGGGCCGATCAACCCCGAGACCGTGCCGTCACCGTCGTCACCGGGTGGTCGAGGGACGCGGTTGCCGCGGGTGCCGAACGGCTGGCGCAGGCCTTCTGGGACGTCCGCGAGGACTTCGTGTTCGTCGCGCCGACGGGCACCTTCGACGAATGCCTCGCCGCTGCGCTGGCTCCCGGCGCCGCACACCCGTACTTCATCTCCGACTCCGGCGACAACCCGACCGCGGGCGGCTCCGGCGACATGACGTGGGGGCTGACCCAGGTGCTCGCGCATCCCGCGTTCACCGACCCGTCCGGCCCGGTGGTCATCTACGCGAGCGTGCCCGGCGCCGATGCCGTCGCCACCGCCGTCGACGCCGGAGTCGGTGCGACCGTCACCGTGACCGCCGGCGCCACGGTCGACGCCGTGCACGCGGGCCCGATCACGATGACCGGCCGGGTGCACGCGATCAAGCACGGCGACCGAGACGCCGAGATCGAGGTCGTGCTGCAGGTCGGCAGCGTCTACGCGATCCTGACCAAGACCAGGAAGCCGTACCACCACGAGCACGACTTCACCGACCTCGACCTCGACCCGCGCAGCGCCGACGTCGTCATCGTGAAGATCGGCTACCTCGAACCAGAGCTCTTCGACATGTCCGCCGACTGGATGCTCGCGCTCACCCCGGGGGGCGTCGACCAGGACCTCGAGCGGCTCGGGCACCACAGGATCGAGCGGCCGATGTTCCCCTACGATCGAGTGTTCCCGTCGGAGCCCGACCTGACCGCGCGGATCATCCCCTCGTCGAACGAACCCCTCGGAGCCGTGCTGTGACCGTTGCCCTCGAGATCGCCGTCACCTCGCCGGCCGGTGCCGCGACCGCCCGCGACGGCGGTGCCGACCGTGTCGAGCTCTGCGTCGGGCTGGAGCTCGGCGGGCTCACCCCGTCGCAGGCCCTCGTCGAGGCCGTGCACGAGACCGGCATCCCGGCGCACGCGCTCATCCGCAGCCGGCCGGGCGGGTTCGTGTTCGACGCTGCCGAGATCGACCTCATGGAACGGGAACTCCGGGCCGTGCTGCGCTCCGGCGCCGCCGGTGTCGTGGTCGGGGCGCTGCGTCCGGACCACTCGCTCGACGTGGACGTCCTCCGGCGCTTCGTGGCGACCGCGAAGGAGGTCCGCGACACGGCAGAGGTCACCCTGCACCGCGCGATCGACCACGCCGCCGACCCCGTCGCAGCCGTCGCGCTCCTCGCCGACATCGGGTTCACCCGCGTGCTGACGTCCGGCGGCAAGCCCACCGCGGTCGCCGGTGCCACGACGATCGCCCGCATGGTCGATGCCGCCGGGCCCGTGCAGGTCATGGCGGGCGCAGGGGTCACTCCCGCTGACGTCCCGGCCCTCCTCGCGACGGGGGCCGCCGCCGTGCACCTCTCCGCGAAGCGCGCGGCCGCGGGGAGCGCCCACGACGGCGTCCCGATGGGCGGCTCCGACGACGGTTCCGCGCACTTCGTGACCGACGCCGACGTCGTGCGGGCCGCTCGCGCCGCCGCGCACTGATCCCGCCGAAACGCCTCCTTCCGCGCCAGACGCCGCCGAAAACTGCGGCGCCTCGGGTGTTGTGCGGTGTCTCGACGGGTGAGCGGAACCTAGTCAGTTCGAAGATTGACAGTTCGAGTTCTAACACTTAGAGTTCTGATCATGACGCAGCGCGCACCACACTTCGACACCCCGCTCCAGCTCATGCGCTGGATCGGGTGGGCCCAGCGCAAGGCCGCAGAAGAGTGGGTACGCGAGCGCGAGCTCACCCACGAACAGAGCTTCGTGCTCGGCTACCTGCAGCAGAACCCCGGGGCCATCCAGCGTGACATCGCCGAGATGACCCGGACCAGCGCCGCGAGTGTCTCGAGTCTCCTGCAGGGCCTCGAGAAGCGCGGGCTGATCGAACGACGAGCAGAGGCCGGCAACGCCCGGACGAAGCTCGTGTACGCCACACCGACCGGCATCGACCTGATCGCCGGGTTCGAGGACGCGATGCTCGCACTCGACGACACCCTGCTCGCACCGCTCACCCCGGACGAGCGCGCCACCCTCCGCACCCTGCTGCTGAAGGTCACCGCAGAGCTCGACGAGCCCACCCGGTAGACCACGCCCGCCAGGGCGCTCCCACTTCCACTCACACCACGCCGTGCCGGCGTCCGTCGGCGCGCGCTCGACCCTGCCCGGAACCGGGAGGGAAGGAGCACACCATGAGCACCGAAACCGCATCCGCCTCCGCCGTGGAACGGACCGCAGCGGAGAAGAACCGCTGGTACCTCTCCGCCGCCCCCATCGCCCGCGCCCTCGTCCACCTCTGCGTGCCGATGGCCGCCGCGATGGTCGTCAGCGCCCTCTACAACGTCATCAACGCGGGCTTCATCGGCTCGCAGCACGACACCTCGCTCCTCGCCGCGATCACCTTCGGCACCCCGCTCCTCGGCCTGATCATGGCGATCGGCGGCGTGTTCGGCGTCGGCGGCAGCTCGCTGATGTCCCGCCTGCTCGGGGCGTCCGAGAACGACCCCGCGAAGGCCGGCGAGATCAAGCACGTCGCGTCCTTCGCGGTGTGGGGCTCGGTCATCACGGGCATCGTGCTCGGCGGGATCGGTCTGCTCCTCCTGCAGCCCCTCGTCGGCGTGCTCGGCGCGGACGCGGCGGCCGTGCCCGCCACGAGCGCCTACGTCGCCGTCATGCTCGCGTTCGTCCCCGTACTCGCCGCGGCGTTCTGCCTCGAGCAGATGGTCCGGGCAGAGGGTGCGGCACGCCAGGCCATGATCGGCCTCATCCTGTCGACGATCGGGAACCTCGTCTTCGACGTGCTGTTCATCCTGGTCCTGCACTGGGGCGTCGCCGGCGCCGCACTCGCGGTCGGTCTCGCCAACGCCGTCAGCATCGTCTACTGGGTGATGTGGCTCGGCAAGCACAGCGAGAACGTCTCCCTGTCGCTCCGCTGGTTCACGCTCCGCCCCGCCGTCCTGGGGCCGGTGTTCGGCATCGGCGTCAGCGAGCTGCTGCAGGCCGGGTTCCTCATCGTGACGACCCTCGTCCTCAACAACCTCGCCGCGCAGTACGGCGACGACCCACTCGCCGCGATGGGTGTCGCGGTCCGCATCGCCCAGGTCCCGGAGTTCCTGGTGATGGGCGTCACGATCGGTGTCCTGCCGCTCCTCGCGTACGCCTACGGCAAGGGCGACAGGACCCGCCTGAACTCGGCACTCAAGGCATCGGCACTCACCGTCGGCGCGATCGTGCTGATCTTCTCCGGCACGGTGTTCGTCTTCCGCGAGCAGGTCTTCACGATCTTCTCCTCCGACCACTCCGTGCTGGCGATCGGTCTGACGATCCTGGTCGCCCAGCTCGTCGCCACGATCGTGAACGGCTTCACCGGCCTGTTCACCTCGCTGTTCCAGGCAGCGGGCCTCGCCACCCCGGCGATCGCGATGTCGATGGCGCAGGGCATCCTGTTCATCCCGATCGTCCTGCTCGGCAACCTGTGGTTCGGCCTCGCCGGCATCATCTGGGCGCTGACGATCACGGAGATCCTGGTCTTCCTCGCCGGGGTCGTCATCTGGCTGGCATCGCGCGGTCGGATCGACCGCGGCCTCGCCGAGGGCAGCGCAGAGCGGGCGGAAGCCGTCCTGGAAGAAGCGGCCGCCTGATCACGTACCCCGAGGCGGACGGGAGGTGGGCCCCACCAGCCGGTACCGGCACGACGCGCCAGCGGCGTGACGGCCGTGCCTGGAGGGACGGTGCCAGCTGGCACCGAGCCTCCCGTCCGACCGTCGCTCACCTGCCGGACGGTCCCATGTCGGCTCGATCGAACCCGAGGACGGCGTCCATCCTCTCGATGAGGCGCTCGAGCGCCTTGATCAGCCCTCTCGTGTTCGTCTGCGTCGGTCGCGAGGACGAGTACTGGCAGTTCGTCTTCTCATCCGTCAGCCGCTTGAAGTTGACGCCGGGAGTCGTGTCCGGCGATGTCGCCTTGTCGAGCTGCTTCCTCGCCTCGCCGTGCTGCTCACCGTTGTAGCGCTCGCCGAGTACCTTCCCGCAGATCGCATCTGACGCCGCGATTCCCCCGAGGACGGCGCTCGAACCGGCGATCTTCCAGTAGGTCGGGTCGTTCGACTCGATGTTCAGCTGCGCGTCCTCGAGGTACGCTTTCGCCTCCGCGGCGCGCGCCCGCACATCAGCGGGCGTCATCGCACGCATTCTGCCTGCCATCAGAGCAGGCCTCGCAGATCGTCGCCGACAATGGTCCGCGCATCCCGCCGCCAGGAGCCCACGAGTGGATCGCCGTCGGCGACCATCCGCCGCAGCTCTGCTCGAGACGCGTCGAACACCTGGCACTCGTTGCCGGTCCATCGCTCGACGGCCGACCCCAGCGCGACGGACAAGTCGACCACGGGCTCGCCCGGGTAGATCACGACGAGATCCACATCCGAGTCATCGGTGGCCTCCCCGCGGGCGACCGATCCGAACACCGCCACCGACGTGACCGGGACGTCTGACTCGTCCACGAACTGCCTGATGCGCTCATCGAGTACCCGAGGTGCGTCCAGCGCGAGGCGGAGCGCCGGCCAGAGCACGTGCTCTTCGTTCACGCGGTAGCTCGAACTGTGCAGACCGCGGTCCACCGTCACGAGACCGGCGTGTTCGAGTCTGTCCAGGGCTCGCTTGATGGCGGTGTTCCCCGATTGAGCGACACGTGCAACCTGCCGACCGGTCATGCCCGCATCGGTCCGCGCGAGCACCCCCAGGGCAGCCGCCTGCTGCCCACCGACCAGCGTTGCGAGGGGTGATGCGAGTTGCATGTCTGAGGTCCTCCGAAGATCAATGTACACGAATCCGGGTCAAGTGACCCGGATTCGTGGTCATTGATGTGGCCGTTCCGTGGGGACGCCCTAGGGTCGGAACGTGACCGGCAGCGACGCGTACGCGATCTTCCTCAACGGCTCGTACGGCGTCGGGAAGACCGCGACGCTCGACCACGTCGGGGACCTCCTCGCAGCGGCCGGGCGCCCGTTCGCCCTGATGGACGTCGACTGGTTCCACCGATCGTGGCCGGTGGCGGACCACGACCCCGACAACACCGTGATCGAGGCGCAGAACATCGCCGCCGTGTGGGCGTCCTACCGCGCTGCCGGTCCGCGGCAGCTCGTCCTGAGCGGTGTGATCGCGAGCCGGACGGACCTCCACCGGTACGAGGACGCGGTCGGGATGCCGGTCCGGGCGATCCGGCTCGTCGCGGAGCCCCCGACCGTCGAGACCCGGTTGCGCCGACGGTACGACGCTGATCAGGACCACGCACTGTCCTGGCACCTCGAGCGGTACGCCGAGCTCCAGGAACGACAGGCTCGGGCAGACCTCGACGAGGTGGTGCTCGCGACGGACTGCACGACCCCGGCCGAGGTCGCTCGGGCGGTCGTCGCGCACTTCGACTCGACGGTGCACGATGTCGTCTGACGTGGAGGAGTCGTACGCGGGCAGGGCGGCCGAGTACATCGGGCGGCTCGGGTCGATGACGTCGGTGCATCCCGCCGACGAGCACCTCGTGACGACGTGGGCGCGCGGCGTCGACGGCCCGATCATCGACGCCGGGTGTGGCCCCGGACACTGGACCGCCCACCTCGCCGAGCGCGGCTGCGACGTGCGCGGGGTCGACCAGGTCCCCGGGTTCATCACGCACGCCCGGGCAGCACATCCGGGACCGATGTTCGGCGTCGGCAGCATCGACGCGCTTCCCGATGCCGAGGGCAGCCACGCCGGTGTGCTCGCCTGGTACTCGCTCATCCACCACGAACCGGCCACGATCCGCCGACCGCTCGGCGAGTTCGCCCGCGTCGTCCGCCCCGGCGGCGGGCTGCTCGTCGGGTTCTTCGTCGGCCAGCGGGTGGAGGCCTTCGACCACGCGGTCGTCACCGCCTACCGCTGGTCTCCCGAGGCCCTGTCGGCAGCACTGCGCTCCGCCGGGTTCGACGTGCTCGAGACCCACACGCGCACCGGGTCCGCGGATGGTCCACGGCCGCACGGGGCGATCGTCGCGCGGCGCCGGGACGACGCACCGTCGTTAACCTGACCGTCGCATGCGCATGGCATGGTGGGTCCGGGCGTCGCCGCCCGCAGCCCAGCCAGCCGCGAGCGGAGACCGATGCCAGTACCCGACCTGATGGTCGTCACCGACCTCGACGGTACGTTCCTCGACCACCACGACTACTCGTTCGCGGCGGCGCTCCCCATGCTCGATCGTCTGCGATCCGACGGCGTCCCGGTGGTGTTCTGCAGCAGCAAGACGACGGCCGAGATCGCGGCACTGCAGGAGCGCACCGGGCTGACCGGCGAGGCGTTCGTCGCGGAGAACGGCGCGGTCGTCGTCGGCCGTGGCGGAACCGTCCTCGCCGGACCGGCGGACGGCAGCCTCGGGCGGCTGCAGGACGTGCTCGACGATCTGCGCGACGCACTCGACCTGCACTTCGCGACGTTCTCGTCCGTCTCCGACGAGATCGTCGCGACGTGGACCGGGCTCGATGTCGTCGCCGCGTCCGCAGCGCGTCGACGTGCGGCGTCCGAGGTCCTGCTCTGGCGCACCGAGGACGACGACCGCGCCGACGACTTCCGCGCTGGGCTCGCAGCGTCGGGCCTCGACCTGGTGCGCGGTGGCCGGTTCTGGCACGTCCTGCCGACCGGGTTCGGCAAGGGCGCTGCGGTGCGGATGCTCCTCGCCGACCACGAGCGCCGGACCGGCCGGACGCCGTGCACGATCGGCCTCGGCGACGGCCCGAACGACACCGACCTGCTCGATGCCGTCGACCTCGCCGTCGTCGTCCGTGGCCACGGCCCGGCGCCGGGACCGTTCGTCGACGACCGACGCGAACGCGTGTACCGAACGACCGCCCCCGGCCCGCACGGCTGGGCCGAGGGCCTGACCCACTTCCTGAGGAGCGACCGATGAGCGACTTCCACCAGAACGGCGTCATCACGACGTTCCACGACCTCAGCCGCCGCAGCACCGCGAGCATCGAGGACGACCTGCGCGGGTTCGCCGAGAAGCGCCCGATGAGCCTGATCCTGCCGGCACTGTACTCGGAGCTCGAACGGCCCGCGCTGACCCGCATCGTCGACGAGCTCGCCGAGGCCGACTGGCTCAGCGAGATCGTGATCGGGCTCGACCGCGCCGACCGGTCGCAGTTCGAGCACGCCCGTGAGTTCTTCGCGCGTCTGCCGCAGCGCCACCGGATCCTGTGGAACGACGGCCCGCGCCTCAGGGCACTCGACGCCGACCTCGACGCAGCAGGACTGGCACCGGGTGAACCCGGCAAGGGCCGCAACGTCTGGTACTGCACCGGGTACGCGTTGGCGTCCGAGCGGGCCGAGTGCATCGCGCTGCACGACAGCGACATCACCACGTACGAGCGGGGCATGCTCGCTCGGATGCTCTACCCGCTCGCGAACCCGGCGTTCGACTACGAGTTCTCGAAGGGCTACTACGCCCGCGTCGCCGACGGCCGGATCAACGGCAGGGTCGGCCGCCTGCTCGTCGGTCCGCTGCTCCGGTCGCTCCGCCAGGTCTACGGGGAGTCCGGGTACCTGGAGTACCTCAGCAGCTTCCGCTACCCGCTGTCCGGCGAGTTCGCGATGCGCGCGCACGTCCTGAACGGGCTGAAGATCCCGGGCGACTGGGGCCTGGAGATCGGGATGCTGTCCGAGGTGTACCGCGACTACGCCACCCGCCAGGTCTGCCAGGTGGAGATCGCCGACGCGTACGATCACAAGCACCAGCCCCTCGCCGAGGCCGACGGCACCGGCGGGCTGGCGCGCATGGGGAACGACATCGTGCAGTCGCTGTTCCGGAAGCTCGCGACGATGGGCGTCCCGCTCACCTCGGACTCGTTCCGGGTCCTCAAGGCGACGTACTACCGGAACGCACTCGACATCGTGGAGATCTACCGGCACGAAGCCCAGATGAACGGGCTCGGGTTCGACCAGCACGCGGAGGAAGCGGCGGTCGAGCTCTTCACGAAGGCGATCCTCGACGCCGGCGGGGCCTTCACCGCCCGCCCGAACGACCGGGCGTTCATCCCGAGCTGGAGCCGCGTGCGCTCTGCGGTCCCCGACGTCCTGGACCGGCTGAGCGCCGCGGTCGAGGCGGACCAGCAGGACTGAGCACCGGCTGGATAGGCTGACGGCGACCGGCGTCACCGTCGAACCGGCCGGCAGTCAAGGAGTTCGAGATGCCCGCGACCCCGCTCCGCATCGGCCTCGTCGGGGCCGGTGGGATCGCGCACGCCCACATGCCCGGGTTGCTGCGGCTCGGGTCCGTGACCGTGTACGCGAAGGACGGTGCGCCGGAGTTCGCAGCTGCGTGGGCATCGGCAGCGGCCGCAGCCGGATCGTCCGTCACGGTCGTGGACTCGCTCGACGCCCTGCTCGAAGCGGTCGACGTGGTGGACGTGGTCACCCCGACGTTCGCCCACGCCGAGGTGGTCCGAGCGGCCCTCGCGGCGGGCAAGGACGTCGTCTCGGAGAAGCCCCTGGCGCGGACCGACGCCGACGCGTCGGACCTGGTGCAGTGCGCACGGGACGCGGGCCGGCGGCTCTTCCCGGCCCACGTGGTGCGCTTCTTCCCTGCGTACGTGCGCCTGCAGGAGGCCGTGACCACGGGCCTCCTGGGCGACCTGGCGGTCTTGCGGTTCGTCCGCTCCGGCGCCTTCCCGATCCGCACCCCGTGGTTCGCGGACCGTGCCCTGTCCGGCGGGATCGTGATGGACCAGATGATCCACGACCTCGACATCGCGCGCTGGGTGGCCGGCGAGGTGACGACGGTGTCGGCGGTCGGTGTGCGCTCCGGGACCGACGCCGAGCCGGTCGAGGCGGCGCACGTCCTGCTGACCCACGCGTCGGGGGCGATCAGCCACGTGGCGGGGATCTGGGGACCGCAGCACCTGCCGTTCACGACGGAGTACTCGGTGACCGGCACGCTCGGCAGCCTGTCGCACCGATCGCGCGACGAGGTCGACTACGTCGCGGACCTGGCGGTGCCGGAGGCCGTCGACGGGTTCCTGCCTGAGGTCGATCCGGCCGACGATCCGTACGGGCTGGAGCTCGCGGAGTTCTTCGGGGCCGTGCTGGATCCGGCGAAGCCCGAGCCCCGCGTCACGGCGGCGGACGGAGCAGCAGCGGTCCGCATCGCGAACGCCGCGCTCGAGTCGATCGAGACCGGGCAGCCCGTGACGCTGGGAGGTGGCGCGTGACCATCAGGATCGGCGTGATGTCGTTCGCGCACACGCACGCGATCGGGTACCTCAGCGCCCTGCAGGCGATGGACGGCGTCGAGGTCAGGGGCTCGGATCCGGACGGCATGAGCATCGGGCCGTCCGTCGGTGCGCTGCGCGGCCGCGACCTCGCCGAGGCGCTCGGGGTCGCCTACGCCGACACCCACGACGAGCTGCTGGCGTGGCAGCCGGACGCCGTCGTCGTCACGAGCGAGAACGCGCGGCACCGCGAGCTCGTCGAACTCGCCGCAGCGGCCGGCGCGCACGTGCTGTGCGAGAAGCCGCTCGCCACGTCGTGGGAGGACGGCCTCGCCATCCGGGACGCCGTCGAACGCGCCGGGGTGCTGCTCATGGTGGCGTTCCCGGTGCGGTTCTCGTCGGCGTTCGCGAAGCTCCGTGCAGCGCACGACGCCGGTGCGCTCGGGCAGCTGTTCGCGATCCGTGGGACGAACAACGGCATGCTGCCACGCACCCGCGACTGGTTCACCGACCCGGCGCTGTCCGGTGGCGGCGCGATCGTCGACCACGTCGTGCACATCGCCGACATGCTCGAGGGGCTCATGGGTGCAGCGCCGGAGACCGTCACGGCCGTGGCGAACCGCACGCTGCACGCCGGGCGGGCGCGGGCCGAGACCGCCGGGCTCGTGACGATCACCTACGACAACGGGGTGATCGCCGCGATCGACTGCTCGTGGAGCAAGGCGGACACGTCCGCGGTGTGGGGCGGGCTGACGCTCGACGTCGCGGGAACCGGCGGGACCGTGTCGCTCGACTTCTTCGGCCCCGCCGCTCGGGGGATCGCCGCGGAGACGGGCTTGCCGATCGAGGCCAGGTACGGCGCCGACCTCGACGAGGCGATGCTCGCCACCTTCGTCGACGCCGTCCGGACAGGGGTGCAGCCCCAGCCCGACGTGCGGGTGGGGCTGCGGACGCTGTCGATCGTGCTGGCAGCACAGGAGTCCGTGCGGACCGGGCGGACGGTGGCGGTCGACTCCGTGACCGCCACCGCCGGCCCGGACGACGTCAGCGCTGCAGCGCCTCCGTCAGCTTGACCCGTCCACCGGTGCGGAGCAGGGCGTTCTCGTAGACCCGGGCACCGATCACCACGACGAGCGCGGCGGAGGCGATGACCACGAGGAGCGACACGATCGGCTCCCACCACTCGGCGGTCCCGAGGAAGATCCGCATCGGCATCCCGATCGGGGCGCTGAACGGCACGTAGGACATGATCCCGAGCACGGTGGGGTTGTCCGCGGCGAAGATGATCAGGAAGTACGGGATCATCACGAGCATCATCACCGGGGTGGTGACGCTGCCGACGTCCTCCTGTCGGGACACGAGTGCCGCCGACGCCGCGAACAGCGCCGCGATGAGCACGAACCCGAACGCGAAGAACACGACGAACCAGAGCATGCTCGGCCCGAGCAGCGTGAACAGGTTGTCCTGCCCGGTCACGGCGAGCGTCACCGCCGCTGCGATCGCGATCGCCACGATCTGTCCGAGGGCCATGACGCTGTTCCCGATCACCTTGCCCGCGAGCAGGGCCCTGGCCGGGATCGCCGCCATCAGGATCTCGACCACGCGGGTCGCCTTCTCCTCGACGACGCTCTGCGCGATCGACTGCCCGAACGTGACCGCCGCGGCGAAGAACACGATGCCGAACGCGATCCCGACGAGGGAGATGAGCCCCGGCGCCATCGCGTCCGGGTCGAGCAGCTCCACCTTCGGCGAGACGCTGAGCGCCTGGACGACGTCGGTCGGCGCGCTGTCGAGGCCGACGACACCGAACCCGATCGGGCCGGACTCCGGCACGATCGCGGCGTCGACGTCACCGCTCCGGACGAGTCGCTCGGCCGCGGCACGGTCGTCGACCCGGGTGACGTCGAGCCCCCCGGTCGACGGCAGGCTGACACCGTCCACGACCGCGACGGGCGTGGTGCTGTCACCGCTCGACTTGCCGACGATGCCGCCGACCACGATCGACGCGACGACCATCAGGAGCAGGATCAGCGCCGAGACGACGAAGGCCTTGCTGCGGAGCCGTGCCTGGATCTCACGGATGGAGACGAGACGGACCGCCTGACCGAACGAGTTCATCGGACGACCTCCCGGAAGACCTCGCTGAGCCGGGCGACCCGGGGCCCGAACGACCCCACCGTCCCCGTGGTGACCGCCCGCTGCAGGACGCGCTGCGCCACGGGCTCGGACGCCTCGAAGACCGCGTAGCCGCCGTCGAACTCGCGGACGTGCACGTCCGGCTCCTCGCGGAGCCAGGCGACGTCCCCGTCGACCAGCAGCTCCCACGCCGCCGGACCTGCCGCACGGCGGAGTTCCTCCTGCGGGCCCGCAGCACGGATCCGGCCGTCGGCGATGACCACGACGTCGTCGCAGAGCCGCTCGACCACGTCGAGCTGGTGGCTGGAGAACAGGACGGGGGCCCCGTCGGCCGCGGCCTCGCGCAGGACGCCGAGCACGGTGTCGACGGCCATCGGGTCGAGGCCGGAGAACGGCTCGTCGAGCACGAGCACCTCCGGCCGGTGGGCGAGCGCCGCGGCGACCTGCACGCGCTGCTGGTTGCCGAGGGAGAGCTTCTCGACCGGGTCGTCGGCGTGCTGCGTCAGTTCGAGGCGCTCGAGCAGTTCGGCGGTGCGAGCGGCGGCCGCGCGACGGTCGACCCCGTGCAGCCGCGCCAGGTAGGTGACCTGCTCGGCGACGGGCATCTTCGGGTACAGGCCGCGTTCTTCGGGCATGTAGCCGAAGCGGCGGCGGTCGGCGGGCCCGATGGCCTGGCCGTCGATCGACACCGATCCGCTGTCGGCGTCGAGCACGCCGAGCATGATGCGCATGGTGGTGGTCTTGCCGGCGCCGTTGCCGCCGACGAACCCGGTGAGCCGACCCCGGCCGACCGTGAACGCCACGTCGTCGAGCACCAGGCGGTCTCCGAAGTGCTTCGTCACTCCCTCGACACTGAGCATCGTGTCCCCTCTCGTGCGGTGGTGGATCCACCGCACCACCGACGCTACGCAAGGACCCGCGGACCGCACCTCCCACGCCGGACGGGTTCCGAGCCTCCGTCCCGAGACGGAGGGGGGGACCTACCCGCCGGACCGGGCGGGGCGGGACGGGAGCTACCCGCCGGACCGGGCCACCCCGTGCTCGTACGCCCAGACCACCGCCTGCACGCGGTCCCGGAGCTGCAGCTTCTGCAGCACGTTCGACACGTGCGTCTTCACGGTCGCCTCCCCCACGTACAGTCGCTCCGCGATCTCACCGTTGCTCATGCCCTGCGCGAGCAGCCGCAGGACCTCGGCCTCGCGCTCGGTGAGTCCGGGGACGGCGCCGTCCGAGACCCCGGCCGGTGCGGATCCCGTCGCGCGGCTGATCACCCGACGGGTGACGTCCGGGGCCAGCAGCGCGTCGCCGGACGCGACCGTCAGCACCGCGTCGATGAGCTTCTCCGGCGAGGCGTTCTTCAGCAGGAACCCGCTCGCTCCCGCGTCCAACGCGGCGAACAGGGTGTCGTCGTTGTCGAAGGTGGTCAGGATCAGGACGGCGGGCGGATCGTCCAGCGCCGTGATGCGCCGCGCCGCTTCGAGCCCGTCCACGCCAGGCATCTGCACGTCGAGGCAGACCACGTCCGGCCGGAGCATGGTGACGGCGTCGACCGCCGTGGCTCCGTCGGCCGCCTCGCCCACGACCGTGATGCCCGGCTCCGACTCGAGGATGACCCGGAAGCCGGCGCGCACCAGGTCCTGGTCATCGGCCAGCACCACCCGCACGGTCACGTCGTCGGCAGCCATGCGCGCACCAGGTACCCTCCCCGGGCGCGTGGCCCGATCTCGATGCGACCGCCGACGGCGGCGACCCGCTCACGCATCCCGACGTGGCCGAGTCCGCCCCGCCCGGTGCCGTCCGCCTCGGCCCTCGCCGCCGGACTGGAGGCTCGACTCCCGATCCCGGTGTCCGTCACCTCGATCTCCACCGCGTCCGGCAGGTACCGGAGTCGCAGGTCCGCGTGTGCGTCCGGTCCGGCGTGCTTCAGGACGTTGGTCACGGCCTCTTGCGCGATGCGGAAGGCGACGACGGCGACCGTCGGCGGCACCGCGCGCTCGTCGCCGACCACCGTGTACTGCGTGGGGTGTCCTGCAGTCCTGGCCGACTCGGCGAGTTCACCGAGCCGGGCCATCCCCTCGGTGCTGGGGGCATCGGGGACGGTGTCCCGGTCGACGCGGTCCGTCTCCCGCAGGGTGCCGAGCATCTTCCGGAGTTCCTCCACCGCGGTCCGCGCGCTGTCCTCGACGACGCCGAGCGACGTCGCCGCCTGGTCCGGGTCGCGGTCGAGCACCCGTCGGGCAGCGCCCGCCTGGACACCCATGAGCGAGACGTGGTGGGCCACGACGTCGTGCAGTTCCCGCGCGATCCGGACGCGTTCGAGCGTGACGGCCTGTGCCGCGGTCCGCTCGCGCTCGACCGCGAGCTCGGCGGTGCGTTCGGCGAGCTCGTGCTTCGCGACCGCCGACGCCCATGCACGGTTGCCGGAGTACCAGGCGGCGCCGAAGTAGACGAGGTTGATGATGATCGACATCAGCGAGTTCGCGATGAACGGCGAGACCGGTCCGTCGCCCGTCTTCGGCAGGGCGCTCGGCACCGACCAGCTGAACGACAGGGCGATGAACAGCCAGGCGAACATGCCGACGATGACGATCCAGCGCACCACCTCGGCGCGGACACGGTCGGAACACCACGCCCCCACCGTGTACAGCGCGATGAAGAGCGTGAAGTTGTTGAAGAACAGCTCGGGCACGTGCAGGATCTGCATCGCCGCGAACGTCGCCGCCACGACCACCGCGACGGTCATCGGGAAGCGGCGGCGGAACGCGAGGGGTCCGGCGTTCGCCACGACGAGCAGGACGGACAGCCACCACGGTGCGAGCTCGTCGTAGAAGCCGGTCGAGCCGTAGAGGATCGTCGAGATGCCCATCGCGACGGCGAGCACCGCCGCGAGGATCGTGTCCTGCCGGTACTCCGCACGACCGACGGGCAGCCGCGACCATTCGCTCGTCGTCGCCCCCGTTGCGTCCATGCCGTCAACGCTAGCGGCCCGGGTGCGCTCCAGGGGGTCGCGGCGGAGGGGGTCGATTCGCGCGTAGGAGGTCGAATCGCGCGTAGGAGGTCGGTTTTTCCGACCTCCTACGCGCGATCCCGCTTTCCATTGCGGGCGTTGTGGGTGCTCTGGGCGGTCGCGCAGCAGGACGGGAGGCACGGTGCGGGCTGGCACCGCGCCTCCCGTCCGTCGGGGTGACCGTCCACCGCACGGTCGTTGCGTCCGCAACGTGCGACAGCTGCGCTGTCGTACGACAGCGACTTCGTCGCTACCCAGCGCGCGCAACGGTTGCACGCGCGCGGTGACGACATCGTCGTTGTCGTACGACAGCGACTTCGTCGTTCCGAGTCGGCACGTGGAGCGGAGCGACCCGACGCGCTCGTTCCGGCGACGCTAGTGCTCCGTGCGGCGCGACCACCGGACCAGCAGGAACAACCCGAGCACGACGGCCACGGCCACGAACCCGCCGATCCCCGCCGCTCCGGCCGACACGGCCACACCGGCGAGCACCGCCAGGGCCGGGGCGTCCATCGCCCAGAGGACCCGGATGACCGGCATCGGGTCGCCGACCGCGGAGGGCGCCGGCGTCATCAGGAAGAGCGGCGCAGGCCCGCGGAGGGCGTTGCTGAGATGTGCCGCGACCACGACGATCGGCAGCGCGATGCCTCCCCAGACGAGCACGGGCACCGATGCCGGCGCGACGACGGCACCGAGCGCGATCGCTGTCCCGCCGGTCAGGAGCAGCGTCGCTCCGGTCGGCACGATGCTGTGGAGGAGGAGCAGCCGCCCGTCACCGACGCCGTACAGCGGGAGGTCCGTCGTGACCTGCGCGGCGTGGTGCAGCCCGCGGCTGAACGCGCCGACGCCGGTGTACAGCAGGACCGCGGCGAGGGCTCCGAGGAGGAAGCCGCCAGCGGGTGCGACCGCTGCGAGCACCAGGAACGCTCCGGCCCCGGCGACCGTCACGACCCCGGTCGCGAGCCGTGCCGGCGTCCGGACCGCCCCGACCAGGTCGCGGACGACGAAGACCAGCCCGAGGCGTGCGCTGCGGCGCACCCCGTCGATCCGCCGCCCGACCGTCGGGAGCGCCTGGTAGGACTCGGCGACGGAGGTGAAGTCGAGGCTGACGGCGTGGGCGATCGCCACGTCCCAGTTCGCCGCCTGCGCCGTGAGCGTCGCGTCGTCGATCCGGTCGAGCAGCCACGGCACCGCCACGAGTCCGGCGACGGCGAGGACGAGCAGCACCACGTCGGCGGCGACGACCGGTCCGGCGCTGCTCACCCATGCCCATCGACCGAACGGTTCAGCGGACACGACCTGCACCGCCACCGCGAGGAGGAGCAGGACCACGGCGAGCGCCCCGGCGACGCGGGGGAACGACTCACCGATGAGCCAGCACACGACCGCGACCACGCCGACGAGCGCCCCGCGCAGCGCGAAGTCCAGCACGGCGGGCGCGGACACCAGCCCGAGCGAGCCGAGCGCGAGTCCGATGAACGCCGCGATCCCGCCGCCGACGACCACCGCGACGGCCGCCGCGGTGAGGACCCGCGATCGGAACACGGTCCGTCGGCGGAGATCGCTCCCGGTCAGCGCGTGGACGAGGAACGGCGGGGCGACCACCGGCCCACGGCTCCTGCCGATCAGGAGCGCCGCCGCCCAGATGCCGAGCACGACGGTCCCGGCGATCGTCCCTGCGGCCGACGACGCCAGCGCGGACGAGCTGGTCTCCGTGGTGATCCGCAGCCACACGGTCCGGCCGATCGGGGCCCCGACGATGAGCGCGGCGAGCACGAGCGTGTACGCGAGGTAGGCCCGGTCCCCCAGGTCCCGGACCTGACGGTCGCGCCACACGCCGGTGGCGGCAGCGAGGCGTGCGCTCACCGGTGGGCGCCCAGGTCGACGACGCGGTCGGCGAGCTGCTCGGTGAGGAGGTCGCTGTGCGTCGCGACGACGAGGGACGCGCCGGCGTCTCGCCGACGGCCGAGCACGGCGCTCACCATCTCGAGGCGTTCCTGGTCGAGTCGTTGTTCGGGCTCGTCGAGCAGGAGCACGTCGAACGGCCGCGCGAGCACGAGCGCCAGTCCGACCAGCTGTTGCTGCCCGGTCGACAGCTCGTGCGGGAACCGCCGCACCAGCGTGTCCAGTCCGAGCGCACCGAGTGTCTCCGTGGCCAGCGTCTCGGCGGTCTCGCGGTCGTCGAACCAGGTCGCGGCGACGAGTCGGACGTGGTCCTGGACGGTCAGGTCGCTCGCCATCGGTGGCAGTCCGATCATCGAGGCGACCCGGCGCCGGAAGGCCGGGTCACGACGGGAGATCCGCGCCCCCGCGATGGTGGCGGTCCCTGTGCTCGGCGACCGCATCCCGGCGAGCACGCGGAGCAGTGTCGACTTGCCGGCGCCGTTGTGTCCGCGCACGATGAGGGCCTGCCCCGCGTCGCACCGGACGGTCGTCGCGGGCAACAGGGTCACGTCGTCGGCCGCTACCACGAGGTCGTCCACGGAGATCATCACGGGCCCAGCCTGCCCTGTCGTCGTACCGCGACGCGAGCACGAGTCCTCGGTGAGCATCACTCCACCGTGGTCCGGGCCGCGTCCGACCGTTGCATCCGCGATGGTTGCGCCCGCAACGAGCGACAGGGTCGCTGTCGTACGACACCCGCGTTGTCGGTACCGAGCGCTCGCAACTGTTGTACGCGCGTGGCGGCGACAACGTCGATGTCGTGCGACATCGACACTGTCGTTCCGAGTCGCTCGCGCCGGACCACCCGCGCGCGCCGACCCGCGCCGCTCACGTTCGGGCTACGCTGCGAGCCACCGGGCAACGCCGACGAGGAGGTCGCGCATGCACAAGGTCACGTACTCGATGACGGCGTCCCTCGACGGGTTCACGATGGACACCGACGGACGCTTCGACTGGAGCGAACCGGACGACGAGGTCTTCCGGGTCTTCCTCGACCAGCTCCGCGGCGTCGACGTGCACCTCATGGGGCGGAAGCTCTACGAGACGATGCTGTTCTGGGAGACCGCGGACGACGTGCCAGGTCTGAGCGACGCCGAACGCGAGTGGACGACGATCTGGAAGGCGCTGCCGAAGGTGGTGTTCTCGCGCACCTTGACGTCGGTGGAGGGCAACGCACGCCTGGCGACGGACGGCATCGAGGAAGAGGTCGCCCGGCTGCGCACGGCCCCCGGCGACGGCGACATCGCGATCGGTGGCCCCGAGCTCGCAGCCCAGGTCGCCGGCCTCGACCTGATCGACGAGTACCAGCTCGTGGTCGCTCCGGTGCTCGTCGGCGGCGGGACGCCGTACTTCGCGCACGCCGGCGCGCACCGGCAGCTCGAACTCGTCGAGGCCCGCGTCTTCGAGGCCGGGTCGGTGTTCCTCCGCCACCGCGTCACGCGCTGAGCGGACGCGGCTCAGCCCGCGTTCAGAGCGCGAGCAGCAGGACCACCAGGGTCGCGACCGACAGCACGAGGAGTGCAGCTGCGCCCTGCAGGCCCTTGTCGTGCGCCCGCACGTGCGCGACGATCGCGCCGACGAAGTACACGATCGAGCCGATGGCGGCAGCGATGCCGAGCGCCGGGATCCACAGCCCCGCGACGAGGCCGATCGTGGCGAGGACCTCGAGCACCCCGAGCACGCGCATCTGCGACGGGGTCACGTGCACCGACGCCATGTTCGCTCGCATGGGCGCCGCGCCGACGAGCTTCATGACACCGGACCCGAGCATGGCGGCGGCGAGGACGAGGGACAGGATGACGGCTGCGATGTGCACGGGATGCTCCAGGTGATGAAACGGACAGTGGTGTCCGATTCAATCCGGACACCACTGTCCGTATTCCCGGATCGCCGTCGTACACTCCGATCGTGAGCGAGACCCCCGCGAGAGCACCTCGGAAGGACGCCCTCCGCAACCGAGCAGCGATCGTCGAGTCGGCGTGCACGGCCTTCGCGGAGCGGGGACTCGACGCCCCGCTCGAACCGATCGCCGCGGCCGCAGGAGTCGGCAACGCGACGCTCTACCGGCACTTCCCCGAGCGCGCTGCCCTGTGGGAGGAGGTCCTCCTGGCACCGTTGCAGGAGGTCCTCGACCTGGTGCACGAGTGCGACGCCCTGTCCGAGGGGGATCCGTGGAGCGGCTTCGCCACCTTCATCCGCCGGACCGCCGAGATCGAGGCGCGGCGCGAGGGCTTCAGCGACCTGATGACCACTCGGTTCACGGGCGCGCCGACGCTCCTCGCCATGCGTGCGGAGATCCAGACCGGCCTCGAGTCGCTGTTCCGTCGCGCGCAGGACTCCGGCTCGATCCGGCCCGACGCAGCGCTCGAGGACGTGGCCGTCCTGCAGCTCTCGATGTCGAGCACGATCGCGGCCTTCGGCGAGGTGGCCCCACAGCTCCACAGACGATGGGTCGACCTGCTCCTCGATGCCCTCCGAGCACCGGGAGCGGAACGAGAGCCACTCGGTGGGCCACCCCTCCGGCCGAACCACATCTGGCGTGCGGTGATGCGACGGCGGTGAGCTCCGGTCAAGCCAGGTGCCGGAGCAGCGCAGCGGCGGGACGACGCCCGTCGGCGACGACCCCACGGAGAGAGCGGACGAACGGGGCACCCGGCGAGACGGTGACGGGCTGCTCCCACGCGACCGCGGTACCGATGCCCGGGTAGTCGGTTGCCCGGACGAACCACGGGTCAGGCGCCGAAGACGTCAGCAGGATCGTCGCCGGCCCGGTCGCACCCGGGGTCCCGGCGAAGTCCGCCGCCCATCTGACCCACGGTGCCCGGGTGCCGAGCACGGCGTCCTCCCCGTCGGCGTCGGCCGCGGAGACCTCGATGCCGGAGCACGGCGGGAAGCGCCAGAACCACCCACCGTACCCGGCGCGCACCCGACCGTTCGCCCCGGGGCTGCCGAGCGTCACCGGCCGGTCCTCCACGGGTTCGAGCGACGTGGACAGCTCCAGCAGCCAGCAGTCATCGTCGAGCGGTCGGGACCGCATCGTGCGGACCTCGCGGAGCTGGTCGGCACCGTCGCGATCGACCCACGTCAGGGATGCCGTGATCGAGTCGGCGTCCCCCTCGAGGTCGTCCAACCGCTGCCGCCCGTGGTCGTCCTGGTCGACGTACCCGCGCCCGTGCACGTACGTCCCGCCGCCCCAGGTGTTCGTCCCGTCGACATCGGCGACGGTGAACCCCAGCCCGAGGTGCCAGTCGTGGTCAGCCGGTCGACGGGCGGTGAGCTCGACGCCGCCGAGTGTCCGGACAGGGTGCAGGAACGGGCGAGGGGACGAGGACGGCGTGGTCCCGGCGCCGTCCTGCAGCACGAGGAGCGGTCCTGCACCGGCGGTGGCCACCACGGCGTCCCGAGCGGCTGACGCCCACGGGGCGCCGGCATCGACGAAGGTCCCGTCGAGGTCCGCGGCCGCCCGGACCCAGCGCTCGACGTCCTGCACGACCGGGTGCGCGTCGTCGCCGGTCCCGACGACCTCGACGAAACGGGGTTCGATCCTGGTGGGCTCCGGTGCGGTGCGCATCGCCTCGACGACCCGCATGAACGCACCGGTCGAGTCGAGTGGCACCAGCAGCGGGACGCCGTCGGCGCGGTGGGCCAGGAGGTTCTCGAGCAGGTCGGTCCTCGTACCCGAGGTCACCGCGCCGTCCGGACCGACGACCTCGTCCGTCGTGTACCGGAAGGAGACGGTACCGCGGTCGCCGACGACCTCGACGACCGGTGCCGCATCCGCCGAGCCCGACGCCGCCAGGGTCAGGGCAGCGGAGACGGTCGGTTGCTCGGCGTCGAGCGAAGCGGGCACGATCCGGAGCGCCGTGGTGTCGTCCGCGTCGATCGCGTTCGCCCGGTAGGCATCGACGTCGACACGCTCCACGTCCTCGACACGCTGGACCCCGGCGATGCGGAGCGCCGTCGCCACAGCGTGGGCGAGCGGGTTCGTGACGACCCCGTCCACGACGTCGACGCCGTCGAGCGAGCGCCTGCCGGCCCAGGGCGAGCGCTTCCAGTACGCCGCGCGACGCACCCACGTCCCCATCGCCCGCACCTGCCGGACCGGACCGATGCCGAGCCGGTCGACATCGAGGTCGTCGAGCACGTGCGACCCGAGGCTCTGGAACCCCACCTGCACGACCCGGCCGGTCTCGCGCTGCACGGCGAGCAGGGTCTCGAAGTCCGCCATCCGGGCGAAGGGCGGCTTCTCGAGCAGGACGTCGGCACCGGCACGGAGCGCCTCGGCAGCGACGGTCGCGTGCACGGGGATGGGTACCGCGGCGATCACGACGTCCGGGACGCCGACACCCGCCAAGGCGTCGCCGAGTGACGGGAAGAGCGGAGCGCCGACGGGATCGACATCAACCACGAGCGGGTCGACCAGCGCGATCAACCGGACCGCGCCCGCCGCCTGCAACCGCCGCAGGTTTGCCAGGTGCACGGCTCCGAAGCCGCGCACCCCGACGAGCACGACCGACGCCCCGGTCATCGGCGAGCCACGGGAACGCACGCGTCGAACGCCGCGACCACCCGTTCGGCGACGACGTCGGCCGGCGTGTCCCAGACGTCCTGGTTGAACACCTCGACCTCGACGTCCCCGGTGTACCCGGCCGCGTCGACGGCCTCGGAGACCGGGCCGAAGTCGATGTGCCCGTCCCCCATCAGGCCGCGCGACAGCAGCGGGTCCGCGGCGATCGGCGTGACCCAGTCGCTCACCTGGTAGGACGCGATCCGGCGCTCCCTCCCGGCTCGCGCGACCGATCCGGGCAGAGCAGGGTCCCACCAGACGTGGAAGGTGTCCACCACGACGCCGACGACGGCCGGGTCGAACGGCGCGGCGAGGTCGAGGGCCTGCGCGAGCGTCGACACGACGGCCCGGTCGGCCGCGTACATCGGGTGGAGCGGCTCGATCGCGAGCTGCACGCCCGCTGCGGCCGCCGTCGGTTCGAGTTCGGCGAGCGCGTCGGCGACCCTGCCCCGCGCCCCGACCAGGTCCGTCGATCCCGACGGGAGTCCCCCGGCGACGAGCACCAGCACCGCTCGCGATCCCGGGGCTCCCGCAGCCACCAGTGCCGCCGTCTCCTCGATCGCCCGCCGGTTGTCGTCGATCGCCGCCCGTCGGACCGTGCCCTCGACGGGCGTGAAGAACCCGCCGCGGCAGTGCGACGACACCCGGAGCCCGGAGTCGGCGAGCATCCGCGCGGCCTCGTCGAGTCCGACCTCCTGCACCGGCTCACGCCACGTCCCGATCGCACCGATGCCGGCGGACCGCGTGGCGGCGATCGCCTCGGCGAGCGACGCGGACTTCACCGTCGCCTGGTTGAGCGACAAGCGCGGGTGCGCCCCGGCGCGCCCACCCACACGCGCCCCCGCGCGCCCCGCCACGCTGCTCACGCCACCACCGCGTTCCTGGAGCCGCCGCGCGGACCGGCACCGAGCCTCCCGGCCGTCCCGACCGGCACCCCCGCCGACGTGAGCAGGCCGTGCCAGCGCGACGCGGCGAGGTCCGGGTCCTCGAGCGCGCCGCAGGCGTTCGCGAGGCGGACGGTCTCGGACAGCTGCGGCAGACTGCGCGCCGCGTGCATGCCACCGACCATCGTGAAGGCGGGCTGGTGGCCGTTCAGCCAGGACAGGAAGGCGATCCCGGTCTTGTAGTGCCAGGTCGGCGCGGCGAAGACCTGCCGAGCGAGCGCCTCCGTCGGACCGAGGACGCTGCGGAACCCGTGCGCGTCGCCGCGGTCGAGCGCCTGCACCGCCGACGACGCGATCGGCGCGATCGCGGCGAACGCCCCGAGCAGCGCGTCGGAGTGCCGACCGGCCTGCTCGGACATCAGGTCGACGTAGTGGAAGTCGTCCCCCGTGAACATCCGGGCGCTCCCCGGGAGCCGCGAGCGGAGCGCGACCTCGGCGTCCCCGTCGAGCAGGCTCATCTTGATGCCGGCGACCCGTTCACCGGCATCCGCGATGATCCGGATGACGGTGTTCGTGGCTTCCGGTACTGACGCGGAACCGAAGTACCCCTCGAGCACCGGGTCGAACGCGGCGCCGAGCCAATGCAGGACCACCGGCTGCGTCGCAGCGGCGATCACCCGCTCGTACACGTGTCGGTAGTCGTCGGCCGTCCGGGCCGCGCGCGCCAGGTGCCGACTCGCCATCACGACGGCGACCGCACCGTGCTCCTCGGCGTGCCGGAGCTGCGCGACGTACGCGTCGACGATCTCGTCGAGGGTGGCACCCTCGGACGCGATGTCGTCGGTGTTCACGCCGACCGCGATGCGTCCGCCGACGGAACGGGCCTCTGCCGCACTGCGCCGGACGAGTTCCCGCATCGCGACCGGGTCGAGGCCCGCGTTGCGCTGCGCGGTGTCCATCGCGTCCGCCACGCCGAGCCCCCACGACCACAGGTGGTGCCGGAACGCGAGGGTCGCGTCCCAGTCGACGTCCGCTGCGGCACCGGGGGTGTTGTCGCCCGCGACGCGCGGGACGACGTGGGCCGCCGCGTAGACGACCCGGCTGGTGAGCGGTCCGCGCGGCTTCGTCCACATCGGGGCCTCGCGGAGCGGGACGCTGGCCGTGGTGCCGTCCGGCGCGAGGAGCGTCAGGTCCGTCATGCGGTCACCCGGGCGTCGTCGGCCTGGAGGCTCGGTGCGGCTCCGTCGCCGAGCCGCAGGTCCGGCAGGTCGATCCGTCGCCCCTCGCGGTTCGACCGCAGACCGGCTTCCGCCAGCGCCACCCCGCGCGCACCGGAGAGCAGGTCGTACGGGTGCGGCGCGTCCTCGACGACGTGGCGCACGAACTGCTCCCACTGGACCTTGAAGCCGTTCTCGAAGACCTCGTTGTCCGGGACCTCCTGCCAGCCGGCGCGGTAGTCGTTCTCGTCGCGGATGTCGGGGTTCCAGACCGGCTTCGGCGTGGTGCTCCGGTGCTGGACCCGGCAGCCGAAGAGCCCGGCGACGGCGCTGCCGTCGGTACCGTCGACCTGGAACTCGACGAGCTCGTCGCGGTCGACGCGCACCGTCCAGCTCGAGTTGATCTGCGCAGTGATCCCGCCGGCCAGGTCGAAGATGCCGTACGCCGCGTCGTCCGCGGTGGCCCGGTACCGGTGCCCGTGCTCGTCCACCCGCTCCGGGATGTGGGTGACCGCACGGGCGGAGACGGACTCGACCCGGCCGAACAGGTCCTCCATGACGTAGTTCCAGTGCGGGAACATGTCGACAACGATGCCACCGCCGTCCTCGGCGCGGTAGTTCCAGCTCGGGCGCTGCGCGGCCTGCCAGTCGCCCTCGAAGACCCAGTAGCCGAACTCCCCGCGGACACTGAGGACCCGTCCGAGGGCGCCGGACGCCAGCACCCGGCGGAGCTTCCGGAGCCCCGGGAGGAACAGCTTGTCGTGCACGACGCCGTTCTTGACCCCGGCGTCGCGGGCCGCGCGGGCGAGGTCGAGGGCGTCGTCGAGGGTCTCCGCGGTGGGCTTCTCGGTGTAGACCGCCTTGCCGGCGGCGATCGCGCGGCGGAGTGCGGGGACGCGGGCACTCGTCACGAGGAAGTCGGCGTAGACGTCCCAGCGCGGGTCGGACAGCGCGGCGTCGAGGTCGGTCGTCCAGTGCTCGATGCCGTGCCGGTGCGCGATCTCGGCGAGCTTCGGATCGGAGCGCCCGACGAGCAGCGGCTCGACCTGCACGCGGGAACCGTCGGACAGCAGCACGCCGCCCTGCTCCCGGATGGCGAGGATCGAGCGGACGAGGTGCTGCCGGTACCCCATCCGGCCGGAGACGCCGTTCATGATGATGCCGAGTGGTGGTCGTGACACGGAGTCCTCCGGTGATCGTCGGTGATCTCGCACGGATTCCGTGCGGAAAGCGCTTACCAAACGGTACACGGATGCATCCGCTCGGGGAAGCCCCGTCCTCAGCCGAGTCTGGTGCTCGCCCGGAGGACGACCTCGCCGGCGACCACCGCAGGCACGTCCTCGCCGAGGGCCGCCTGGACGGCGAACTCCCCGATCGTCTCGAGCGGCAGGTGCACGGTCGACAGCGCGGGGACCACGTCAGCCAGCGTGCCGACGTCGTCGAAGCCCGCGACCGCGATGTCCCGTCCCGGTTCGAGCCCGTGGTCGCGGATCGCGGCGAGCGCCCCGACCGCACTGACGTCGTTGACCGCGAAGACGCACCCGGGACGGACCCCGGCCTCGAGCAGCTGCGTCATCGCGGCGTGGCCACCGTCACGCGTGAACACCCCGGCGACCACCCGGTCGTCCGCCAGACGGATCCCCCGACCCGCGAGCCCGTCGACGAAGCCCGTCGCCCGTGCCCTGGCGGTGACGACGTCCGGCTCGCCGGCGAGCACCGCGAAGTCCCGGTGCCCCTCGTCGACGAGCGCCTCGGCGAGCGCAGCCGCTCCCGCGCGGTTCCCGATCACGAGCGGGATGACGGCGGTCGGCGACGCGGCACCCTCGTCCGACACCAGGGCGACGACCGAGGCGCCACCACCGCGCAGGAGCTCCACGCCCGCTCCGACCGCGCTGCTGGTCCTGCGACTCACAGCGAGGACGACCGCGCGCGGCCGGAGTCCCGCGACGCTCTGCAACACCGACGCCTCGCGCTCCGCGTCCCCCGCGGTGGAGGTGATCACGAGCACGAGGCCGGCCCGGTCGGCCGCCCGCATCGCCCCCGCGGCGATCTGTGCGAAGTACGGGTCCGTGATCTCACCCACGACGAGCGACACCACCGTCGTCGCCCCACGCGCGACGGCCTGCGCCTGCACGTTGGGCATGTACCGGAGCTCCCGCGCCGCCGCCTCCACCCGCTCGACGTACTCGGGACGCACGCGGCGGGTGCTGCCGTTGAGCGCTCGGGACGCCGTCGCGAGCGAGACGCCGGCCGCACGGGCGACGTCCTCCAGGGTCGCACTGCTGCGCTCGACCACCTCGACGCTCCGTCCCGGCCGCGCGTTCGCGGACACGGTCACAGCATGCCAGGCGTTGCCGTCCACACCGGCCCCGGCAGGCCACCGGCACACTTGCGGAAAGCGCTTGCCAAGGTCCGTTACAACGATTACGGTGGCGCCCAGTCACCGACACCACCATCAAAGGAGATGGGAATCGTGCAACGCAGCAACTCCATGACGGCGAGCTCCCGGTGAGTGCGCTCGGCGAACTCCGTGCACTCCGCGCACGAGACGCCCAGGGGAAACGCATCCCCGCTTCCCGGCGGGACGACAAGGCCGCGGCCGTCTTCCTCGCCCCGTGGCTGATCGGCATGGTCGGGATCACCCTCGGCCCGATCCTCGCCTCGCTCTACCTGTCCTTCACCAACTACAACCTCCTGCAGAACCCGACGTTCACCGGCCTGACCAACATCCAGCGGATGGTCGAGGACACCAACCTCGGCAGCTCGCTCGTGGTGACGCTCGTCTACACGGTGGTCTCCGTGCCGCTGCAGCTCGCGGCCGCCCTCCTCGTCGCCGTGCTGCTCGACCGCGGGATGCGGGGGCTGTCCTTCTACCGGTCGGTCCTCTACCTGCCGTCCCTGCTCGGCGGCAGTGTCGCGATCGCGGTGCTCTGGCGTCTGGTGTTCGGCGGCGACGGACTGCTCAACGCACTCCTGGCGGTCTTCGGCATCCAGGGACAGTCCTGGATCGGGTCCCCGAACACGGCCCTCGGGACGCTGATCATCCTGCACGTCTGGACGTTCGGGGCGCCGATGGTGATCTTCCTCGCCGGGCTCCGGCAGATCCCCCGGCAGTACTACGAGGCGGCCTCCACCGACGGGGCGACCCGCTGGCGGCAGTTCCGGTCGATCACGCTGCCGCTGCTCAGCCCGATCGTGTTCTTCAACCTGGTGCTCGGGATCATCGGGGCCTTCCAGTCGTTCACGCAGGCCTACGTGATCTCGAACGGCACAGGAGGGCCGACGAACTCGACCCTCTTCATCACGCTCTACCTCTACCAGAAGGCGTTCGGCAGCCTGCAGATGGGATACGCCTCCGCGATCGCGTGGCTCCTCCTGCTCATCGTCGGCGCCGCCACCGCGCTCAACTTCTGGGCCTCGAAGTACTGGGTCTTCTACGATGACTGATCACTCGACCGCGCTGCGTCCAGCACCGGCGACGCCCCCGGCGGACCGCCGACCCGATCCCCGACCCGAGACGGTCCGCGTCGCGAAGGCCCGCGGCTCACGCGCCGGCAGCATCGCCAAGCACACCGTCCTCATCCTGCTGAGCCTCGTGATGCTCTACCCGGTGCTCTGGATGGTGGTGAGTTCGCTCCGCCCCGACGGACACATCTTCGACAACCCGAGCCTCGTGCTCAACACCTTCGACACCGAGAACTACACGACGGGCTGGAGCGCACTGCAACGCCCGTTCGGCGTGTACCTGGCGAACTCGGCGATCATCGTGATCGGCGCCATCATCGGCAACCTCGTGAGCTGCTCCCTCGCGGCCTACGCGTTCGCCCGGCTGAGCTTCCGGTACAAGCGGCTCGCGTTCGGCGCGATGCTCGTGACGATGATGCTGCCCATCCAGGTGCTCATCATCCCGCAGTACGTCATCTACTCGCAGCTCGGCTGGATCAACACGTTCCTGCCGCTCATCGTGCCGAAGTTCCTCGCCACGGACGGCTTCTTCGTCTTCCTGATGGTCCAGTTCATCCGCGGGATCCCGCGGGAGCTCGACGAGGCCGCGCGCATCGACGGCGCAGGGCACGCACGGATCTTCTTCCAGGTGATCCTGCCGCTCATGAAGCCAGCGCTGGCGACGGCGGCGATCTTCACCTTCATCTGGACGTGGAACGACTTCTTCAGCCAGCTCGTGTTCGTCACCGCACCGGACAAGTACACGGCGTCCGTCGCCCTCCGCCAGTTCATCGACCCGACCGGGCAGTCCGACTTCGGCGCCCTCTTCGCGATGAGCGTCGTCACGCTCGTCCCCGTGTTCCTCGCGTTCCTCTTCGGCCAGCGGTTCCTCCTCAGGGGCATCGCGACCACCGGCGGCAAGTGAACCGCCCCACCCGATCGATCCACTCACCAGAGCAAGGAAGACCATGCACCTGAGATCACGCGTCATCGGCGCCGTCGCGATCGCCACCGCCTCCGTCCTCGCCGTCGGCGGCTGCGCCGTCGGCAACTCGAACGGCGGTGGAGCCGAGCTGAGCAAGGACCCCGTCACCATCTCCCTGAACTGGTGGGGCGCCGGGGCCCGCGTCACCGCCACCGAAGAGGCGGTGAAGGCCTTCGAGAAGGAGCACCCCAACATCACCGTGAAGACCCAGTCCACCGACTGGGGCAGCTACTGGGACAAGCTCGCCACCACCGTCGCTGGCGGCAGCGCGCCGGACGTCATGCAGTTCGACCAGATCTACGTCGCCTCGTACGCCCAGCGCGGCGCGATCGCCGACCTCGGGCAGTACAGCAAGTACCTCGACACCTCGGACCTCACGAAGAACGTCCGCGACACCGGCCAGTACGACGGCAAGCTCTACGCCGTCCCGATCGGGCTGAACTCGATCGGCGTCGCCGTGAACCGGACCGTCCTCGACGAGTACGGCATCGACATGCCCTCCGCGAAGGGGTGGACGTGGGACGAGATGAACACGGTCGCGAAGGAGGTCACCGAGAAGTCCGGCGGCAAGGTCAAGGGCCTCGACCCGTTCGGCGGCGACACCCCGTCGCTGACGCTCTGGGCCCGCCAGCACGGCGGCGCGGTCTTCGACGACAAGGGCAAGGTCGTCCTGAAGCCGTCCATGCTCGCCGACTACTGGCAGTACGCGCTCGACCAGATCGACGCCGGGGTCACGCCGAGTCCGTCGCAGCTCGCCGAGGGCACGAACGCCGCGCTCGACCAGTCCGACATCGCCACCGGCAAGGTCGCGATGACGTTCATCCCCTCCAACCTGAGCGCGTACCAGGTCGCAGCGCCGTCGCAGAAGCTCGACATGCTCCCGATGCCGGCAGCCGCCGATGCGAAGAAGGGCTGGCAGTACCTCAAGTCCTCGATGTACTGGTCGATCTCGAGCAAGTCGAAGCACCCGGCGGAAGCGGCGGAGCTCATCGACTTCCTGACGACCAGCCCGAAGGTCGGCAAGATCTTCGGCGCCGAACGCGGCATGCCCGCGAACCCCGTGTTCCAGAAGCAGATCACGCCGGACCTCAGCGGCTCGGACAAGATCGTCATGGACTACGTGAAGCAGGTCACCGCGGAGTCCGGTCCGCCAGCACCGATCACGCCGGTCGGCGCACAGGACGCGGACACGCTGCTGGCCCAGATCTGGCAGAACGTCCAGTTCGGCAAGACCACGCCGAAGGCGGGGGCCGAGCAGTACGTGTCGCAGCTGAAGAAGGCCATCCAGGACGCGCAGTAGGCGCGACCGCAGACCGGACGGGAGGCACGGTGCCAGCTGGCACCGTGCCTCCCGTCCGTCACACTGCCGACCGCGGGAATGGAACCCGCGTCCCCGGGTTTGACCCCTCCATGACATCGTCAGCCCAGCGCCGTGGGTGGCTCAGCGTCCTCTCCGTCGCACTCGGTTCCTTCGTGCTCGTCCTCTCCGAGTTCCTGCCCATCGGGCTCCTCCCCGCGATCGCCGCCGACCTCGACGTCCCGGTCGGGACCGCCGGCCTGATGGTCGTCGCGACCGGACTCGTCGGTGCCGTCGCCGCCCCCGTCGTGACGGTCGCGACCTCGCGCCTCGACCGTCGTGTGGTCCTCGTCGCCTTGACGGTGCTGCTGGTCGTCGCCGACGGCCTGGCAGCCGTCGCGCCGACGTTCGCGGTCCTCCTCGCCGCACGCATGCTGCTCGGGGTCGGGATCGGTGGCTTCTGGGCGATCGGTGCCGGGATCGCCGGGAGGCTCGTCCCGGCCCCGTCGGTCATCCGCGCGACCTCCTTCATCACCGCGGGCGTCTCGGTCGCCACCGTGGTCAGCCTGCCGCTCGGCGCGTTCGTCTCCGCGCTCGGCAGCTGGCGCCTCGGGTTCGTGATCGGCGGCGCGCTCGGGCTGGTCGCGCTGGTGCTCCAGCTGGCGATGCTGCCGAGCATCCCGGCGGTGCAGCGGGTGCGGTTCGCCACGCTCGGCGCACTGCTCCGCGTGCCGAGGGCCCGGGTCGGGCTCATCGGCGCCGCGTTCGTCTTCGCGGCGCAGTTCGCGGCGTACACCTACGTCGCGCCGTACCTGCAGGAGCTCGTCGGCGTCGGGCCGGAGACGATCACCCTCGCGCTCCTGGTGTTCGGCGTGGCCGGCATCGTCGGCAACTTCGTGGCGGGGGTCACGCTGAGCCGGAACGTGCTCGGCACGATCGGGGCGTCCAAGATCGTCCTGGCTGCAGCCGTGATCGCGCTGCCGCTGCTCGCCCACTCGGTCGTGGGGGTGTTCGCCCTGCTCGTCGTCTGGGGCCTCGTGTGGGGCGCACTCCCGCTCGGGATGCAGACCTGGATGTCCACCGCGTCACCCGGCGGTTCGGAGACCGGTCTCGCGCTCTTCGTCACCACGATCCAGCTCGCGATCGCCGCGGGATCGGTCCTCGGCGGCGTCGCCGTGACGTCGTTCGGGATCGCCGCGGACTTCTGGTTCGCCGGTGGCATCGCGGTCGTCGGGGCCGTCGTGCTGGTCGGCCTCGGGCTGCGCCGTGGGAACGCGGTGCCGGTGGAGCCGTCTGCGGTGGTCGTCGACGTCGCGCCCGAGTCGACCGGCCCCGTCCAGACCGTCTGCCCGACCGGGGCCTGACCCGGCCGCGCCCATCGCGCGCGGTCGCCGCCCGCCGCCCTCCGCCCGCCGCATCGAGTGCGCGGAAACGGCGAGCAGATCGCTCCCGAGAACGCATCGTCTGCGCACTCGCTCCGCGCGAGCGGGGTGACGACGGACGGGAGGGTCGTGGTCGGCCCGTCAGCCCGGCCAGCGCTCCGAGGTCCACGTGCCGTCCCCGTCCCGTTCGAACGCGAGCCGGTTGCTCGGCGCGTCCGTCGCACCACGCCAGAACAGCATCCGCACCGGCGTGATCGCGTACCCGACCCAGGTGTCCGGCGGATCGAGTACGGCGTCCTCGTGCTCCGCGATGAACGCCGCCCAGGTCGCGCGCCGCACGTCGTCCTCCGCAGCGGCGAGCGGGTGGTCGTTGACCCAGGCGAGCACCTGCAGGTAATGGGTCCTCGCGGCGTAGGCGGCCCGAGCTTCCTGGTCGGTGACCGGCGCGACGTCCCCGGTGACGACGAGCTGCCGCGCGGTCTCCGGCCAGACGATCGTGGCGGTCGCCCTGGGGACCGCCGCGACCTCGGCGGCCTTCCGGCTCCTGGAGTCGGTGTGGAAGTGCAGGCGCTCCCCGTCGAACGCGGAGAGCAGCACGGTCCTCGCCGACGGGTAGCCGTCGAGACCGATCGTCGACAGCGTCATCGTCACCGGCGCACCCGTGCCCGGGAGCCACGACGCGGCGAGCGCCAGGGGGTCCGCCGGCGCCGCAGAAGCAGAACCGGAACCGGAACCGTCCGCGGTGACCTCGCCCGGCAGCACCGACGTCACCGCCGGACGGCGGGGTCGAACCGTGCGATCTCGTGGAGCGACGCGACCGCCTCGTCGAGCGAGACGTCCCACAGCGCCTTGCCGTACTCCGCCGTCGCGCGGCTCGCGTCCCCGATGACACCCGGCGTCCCGAAGTCGTTCGACAGCCACCCGAAGCTGACCGGGCCGCCGTTGAACCGGATGCGCTCGAACTCGGCGAGGTGGTCCGGCACCCACCGTTCGGCCTTCGTCATGTCGACGAGGTCCGGACGCAGGTGCAGGATCATCGAGGTCTCCGCCGCACCGCCGTGGATCCCGAGGCCGCGCTCGTCGGCGTCCTCGCCACCGGGCCCAGGCACGCGCGCCAGGGTCGGCATCAGGAACGTCTTCAGCCCGAACCGCTTCCGGATCTCGCGCAGGGCGACCTGCAGCAGCGCGACGTTCCCGCCGTGCCCGTTGGCGAACACCAGCGTGCCGGCACCGGTGAGGGCGACGGCGCGGCCGACCTGCACGACGGTGTCGAACATCGTCGCCTCGTCGAGCCACACGGTCCCCGGCGCCCAGCTGTGCTCGTCCGACTTCGTGAACGCCAGGGTCGGGAGCCGCCACACGTCGAGCCCCTCGGTCGCCGCGCGCTCGACGGCCGCGCCGCCGATGTGGTCCGCGAGCAGGAAGTCGGTCAGGAGCGGCAGGTGCGGTCCGTGGTGCTCGACGGCGCCGGTGGGCTGGACGACGATCGTGTCGGGCGTGAACCGTGCCGCGACCTCGGGGCCGGACAGCTCGGCGAGGTTCCTCGTCCCGCTCACTTGCCGAATCCCGGGATGCTCGGCTGCGCCGACGCCGTGGACCCGCCGGACTCGACCAGCGCGGGGTCGATCACGTGCCCGGGGTTCAGCAATCCGGCGGGGTCGGTGCGCTGCTTGAGCGCGACGAGTTCCTCGACGCCGTGGTCGACGTAGTACTGGTGGGGGCTGTGCACGCGGACGCCGAGGTCGCGGAGTGCCGGGTAGCCGGCGTAGACGTCCTCGGCGCCGGTGTACGGCGCGGTCAGCATGCCGATCGGCCCGATGTGCGCCGCCTCGATGTGCAGCAAGGCGCCCGGGTACACCGCCTCGACCTCGGCGATGCGGTCGATCAGCGCCTCGCCGCCGACCTCGACGTGGAACCAGACGGTGTCCGGCGAGTTCCGCTTGAGCCACCAGATCGGGTGGTTGTAGGACAGCATCGAGACCTTGGTCGTCTGCTGGAGGCCCTCGCGGACGTCCTCGACGGTGCCACCCGCTGCCTCGATGAGGTCCCGCGACTCCTCGAGCACGACGCCGTCGATGATCCCGCGCAGGCTCGCCCGGTCGACGGCGATGGCGGGGTCCTTCGGCAGCTTCGCCGCGATCTCGGCTCGGTCGGCGCTCACGAGGCGTGGTGCCGGGGTCGTCCCTCGGAGCGTGCGGACCGCGGTGAGCGCCTGCTCGAAGGTGGGGAACGTCGCGTACACGGCCCGCCAGTCCTGCAGGGGCTCGAGCCGCACGGTGGCGCGCGCGATGACCCCGGCGGTGCCGTAGGTGTGCACGAACGTCTGCGCTTCGGCACCTTCGACGTGCAGCAGTCCGTCCTCGCCGGGCAGCGCGATGTCGAGCGCGGTGACGAAGCCCTCCCAGTTCGATCCGTGCGAGATCGATCCGGTGCCGCCGGAGCCGCCGGACAGGAAGCCGCCGATCGTCGACTGCGCGGTGGACGGGTACATCCAGAGCTGCTGCCCGGCGGCCGCTGCGGCCTGTTCGAGCGAGACCATCGAGGCGCCGGCCTCTGCCGTGACGTACCCGTCGCCGACCTCGACGACGGCGCGGGCCCGCGAGGTGTCGAGCACCACACCGCCGTGCAGGGGGATGCCCTGGCCGTAGTTGCCGGTTCCCTTGCCCCGGGTGGTGACGGGGACGCCGTGCCGCGCCGCGAGCTGCAGGACGGCGGCGATCTCGTCGGCGCTCGCGGGGTACGCGACCAGGTCGGCGAGGCCGAGGGGGAGCTGTTCGGTGAGGATCGGGCTCATCGTCGCCTCGTCCACGGACGCGCGTTCGCGCGTCCGCTGGTCGGTGCTGACGCCGCGGTCGCCGAGCAGGTCGACGAGCGCGACCCGCAGGGTGTCGAGGGATTCCTGGGTGGCGGGCATTGGGGGCTCCTGTGGGGTGGTCGGACGGGAGGCTCGGTGACGGTCCGGCACCGAGCCTCCAGAACGGTGGGTGGGGCCGACCACCGCGATGGCGGCCGGCCCCGTGGCCGGCTAGAAGCCGAACCCGATCTTGTCGTCGAGGAACTTGTTGGTGTAGAGGTCGTCGGCCGTGAGGTCGGCCTTCACGTGTCCGCCGGATGCGTCGAAGATCGGCTTCGCCTTCGCGATGAAGTCCGTCATCCGGTCGGCGTCCATGTCGCCGACGTAGGCGTTGTCGCCGTCGGTCGCGACCTTCAGCTTCTTCATCTGCTTGACGGCGAACGCGCCGACCTGGGCGTCGTAGGTCCAGCCGTTGTTGTACTGCTGGACGAGCTGGTCGATCAGGTCGTTCGTCGGCGTCGGGTCCTTGAAGTAGTCGACGTCGGCCTGCTGCATCACCGGCACGAGCTTCTCGAGGCACGGGCTCAGCTTCTCGAGGTCACCACTGCGGACCGACATGGTCTCGGGGTACGGGTTCCACCCGGTGCTGGAGATGAGCGAGTAGTCCACCTTCTTGCCCCAGGCGGCGACCTCGTTCTGGTAGATGTACGGCTCGGCGGTGGCGAAGCCCTGCTGGGCGTCCTTGCCGCCGGCCGAGACGAACTTCGACGGGGTGCCGTCGTAGCTGCCGTCGAGGACGCTCTTCGGCAGGTTGCCGGACTGCTCGAGGTAGGTCATGTACGCGGCGCCGCTGAAGTAGCGCACGACGCCGTCGTTCTTCTCGAGCGCCTTGCCGAGCGACTTGATCGAGTCGACGTCTTTGTACTTCGACGGGTCCCACATGAGCACCATCGGCGACTGGTCGTTCTCGGCGAACACCGCGGTGGTCGGCAGGTTGTCGGAGAACTGCACGGCCTCGTCGGTGGAGACGTAGCCGAGGGTGATGTCCTTGTCCTGGTACATCTGCGAACTGACGGTCGAGTAGCCGATCGCCGGGCCGCCTGCACGGACCTCGAGCTGCACGCCGGTCGACTTGCCGTTGGCGTACAGGTCGCCGGTGACGGACTTCCCGCTCGCGTCGATCTTCGGGTTCGGTCCGAGCATCTGGTACAGGTGGCCGTGGTCGGCCTCGGGGTTCCAGTCGGTCTGGACGACGACGGTCGCCGGGCAGACGTCCGACAGGTCGACGGCCGGGCCGCTCGCCGTGGATGCGGTCGACGTGCTGTCGCCGGTCGCGGCGCCGGATCCGCTCGCACAGCCGGTGAGGGCGATCGCGGTGACGCCGAGGGCGGCGGTCGCGATGCCGAGGCGGGTCTTGATGCGCATGGGTGCTCCGTTCGTGGTGCTGTTCACGTGGTGCGTCGGGATGATGGGAGGAATGGTCGGGGGGGCTCAGCCGAAGTCGTGCCAGCGCCCGACGGCGAGGCGACCGATCAGGCCGAAGAGCAGGAAGACGGCGACGCCGTAGAGCGAGGCGATGATGATGGTCGCGTAGAGCTCCGGGCCCATCAGGCGTGAGGCGGTGACCTGGATGAGGACGCCGAGCCCGGGGTTGCCGCGCTGGAAGAACTGGTCGCCGACGATCGCGCCGATGACCGACAGCCCCGCGGAGGTCCGCAGACCGACGAAGATCGACGGCAGCGCGGCGGGGACCTGGAGCTTCACGAGCTGCGCGCCGCGCCCGGCCCGCTGCAGGCGGAAGAGCTCGCGTTGCGCCCGGTCGGCGGACTGCAGTCCGAAGAGCGTGTTGGAGACCATCGGGAACAGGGCGATCATCACCGTGACGATGACCCGGCTGGTGAACTCGTAGCCGAACAGGGCGCCGATGAGCGGCACCAGCGCCAGGATCGGCACGCACTGCAGGACGACGGCGTACGGGTAGAGCGAGTTCTCGAGCCACTTCGCCTGCGCCATCAGCATCGCCCAGACGACGCCGATCACGATCGCGAACGCGAGCCCGGTGAGCGACACGACCGACGTGCGACCGAGCGCCTTCCACAGGTCGCTGTCGAACGTCGTGGGGGCACCGTTCACGCCGGTGTCCCAGACGATCGCCTTGAGCACGAGGTGCGGGTACGGCACCAGGAACGCGAGGTTCCTGACGTGGTCGTAGTAGGCGGCGGCCGCGTACCAGACGCCGATCAGGACGGCGAAGACGACGACCGGCTGCCACCACGTGACGGCGCGACGCGGTCGGGAGCGGCGGGTGGCGAGTCTCGCCGCCCTGGCCTCGGTGGCCTGCTGCAGGGTCGCCATCAGCGGTGCCCCTCTCGGAGTGCGTGGGAGACCTCGCCGACCAGTTCGGCGAACTCGGGGGTGAACCGGATGTCGGGGTCGCGTGGCATCGGGAACGGGACGTCGAAGCGGCCGACGATGCTGCCGGGGCGACCGGACATCACGATGACCTTGGTGGACAGGTACACGGCCTCGGACACCGAGTGCGTGATGAACAGCCCCGCGAAGCGCTGCGCGACGAAGAGCCGGAGGAGCTCGTCGTTGAGGCGCTCGCGGGTGATCTCGTCGAGGGCGCCGAACGGCTCGTCGAACAGGAACAGCTGCGGGTCGAGGGTGAGCGACCTGGCGAGCGAGACGCGCATCCGCATGCCGCCGGAGAGCTGCTTCGGCAGGTTCGACTCGAAGCCGTTGAGCCCGACGAGGTCGATCGCCCGTCGTGCCTTCTCGGCCCGGTCGGCCTTCGGTGCGTGCTGCAGCTCGGCGAGCAGCTCGACGTTGCCCTGCACCGAACGCCACGGCAGCAGCGTGGCGTCCTGGAAGACGTAGCCGATCCGGTCCGCGGTGACCTGGGCGGTCCCGTCCGAGGCGGTCTCGAGGCCGGAGGCGATACGGAGCAGGGTCGACTTGCCGCAGCCGGAGGGGCCGACGACGGAGACGAACTCGCCGCGGTCCACGGTGAGGTCGACTCCCTGCAGGGCGACGGTGCCGTTCGGGAACGTCATCTCGACGTTGCCGAAGTCGAGCAGCGTGTCCGTCGACGTGACGGGCGCTGGTGCGGTGGTGGTCACGTGTACCTCGTTTCGGTGGGGTGGGGCGGGCGGGTCGTGCCGGGGAGCCCGGTCAGGGGACGAGCTCGGGGGCGACGGGCGCTCCGAGCGCGGGTGCCGCGACGCTGCGGTGGACCTCGGTGACGGCGACGAGTCGGCCGTGCGCGATGACCACCCGGTCGGCGGGGGCGTTCGCCACGGCGTCGACGACGCTCGTCGCGTCCACCGCGATGAGGTCCGCGCGCGCTCCTGGCACGACGCCGGCGACGGGCAGGCCCATCACGCTGCGAGCGCCGTCGCTGACGAGCGCGTACGCCTCGTCCGGCGTCAGGTGCCCGGCACTGACCAGGAGCGATGCCGTCTCGAACGCGTCGGACCGGCCGACGGGGTTGAACGGGTCGCGGACGTTGTCCGCGCCGGCGGCGACGCGGACGCCGGCGTCGAGCAGGGCGCGCAGGGCGGTGAGTCCGCGGGGCGTCGACACCGGGTGCTGCCAGCCCTGCAGGTACAGGTTCGTGATCGGGAGGGAGATCACCCCGATGTCGGCGGCGAGCACGTCCGCGACGACCTCGGCGAGACGGCCGGGTTCGAGCGTGCCGAGCCGGACGCAGTGCCCAGCGGAGTACTGGCGGTCGCGGGGCCAGTCGCGCACGATCTGCGCATACCGGTCGAGGGTGACGGGGCCGTCCAGGCTCTCGTCCGCGTGCAGGTCGACGCCGAGGCCCCGCCGCTCGGCGATGGCGAGGAGCCGGACGAGGTCGGCCTCCGGGTCGTCGGCGAGGTGCGGGGCACCACCGACCAGGTCGACGCCGAGGTCGAGGACCGCCTCGACGTGTTCGTCCGGCGCGTGGTGTCCGGCGAGCGCGACGAGCTCCAGGTCGACGAGCCCGGCGAGCTCGCGACGGACCTGCACGAGCGCCCGCGCACCACGGGTGGCCGCCTGCGCGTCGGCGGTCCCGCGGGCGCTCAACACGTCGACGTGGGTCCGGATGGAGGTCGTCCCGGCAGCGAGCATCGCGAGGGCCTGCGTCCGTGCCCGATCCGCGATGTCGGCCACGGTCATGTCGTCGGCGTGGTCGACCCACGCCTCGATCGCGGACCCGAGGTCGCCGAGCGGCGGCTGGATGCGGTCGAAGCTCAGGGCCTTGTCGAGGTGCGCGTGCGGTTCGGCGGGCGCGGTGAGCAGGAGCCGGCCCTGCAGGTCGAACGTCGCCGCTGCGTCGGCGGTGAGGGAGCCGGCCGCAGCGACCTCGACGACGGTCTCGCCGTCGATCCGGACGTCGACGGTGCGCCCGTCCGGCAGTGTCGCTCCGCGCAGCAGGGCAAGTGCGTTCGGCAGGGATGGCCGCATCGGAACGCCCTCTCGATCGTGTGTCAGAATGTTGATCGCATCAACATTGGTGATGCTATGAGGACCACGTTTCCCACGTATTTCGCGGCGGTTGCCATGTGTGACGGTCGCGTCCCGGTGAAACCCCGCCCGTGACCGACCGACGGAGGAACAGTGCCCACCGACCTCATCGAGCCCGGCTCGACGAACACCCGCGTCGTCGACGAGCAGGCGCTCCGCACCGGCGAGCACATCCGCGCGCTGCGCCGGTCGCACGGCCAGACCCTCGTCCAGCTCGCCGAACGCACCGGGCTGTCGCACCCGTTCCTCAGCCAGCTCGAACGCGGGCACTCCCGCGCCAGCATGGTCTCGCTCGAGAAGATCGCGATCGCGTTGGGCACGAGCCAGGTCGAGCTGCTCGCGGCCGGGGACGCGCAGCACCGCGAACCCGACGACCGCTCCCCCGACGTCCTGCGTGCCGCCGACGGTGCCCGCGGTCCGTTCTCGAAGGGCGAGGCGCGCCTGCTCGTGCACGGTGGCCGGCACGCGTTCGAACCGCTCGAGTTCACCGGCATGAACACCGACCCCGGCGAGTACTACGAGCACCGCGAGGACGAGTTCCTCTACGTGCTGTCCGGTTCCCTGCTCCTCGACCTCGGCAGCTCCGGCGTGCAGCACCTGGAACCGGGCGACTCCGCGTACTACCGCGGCGGCACACCGCACCGGTGGTGCAGCCCGGACGGCGACCGGTTCCAGCTCGTCGTGGTCAAGCAGAGCCCGGTCGGCGTGGAGGGCGGCGCATGAGCGCTCGGTTCCCCCTCCGGATCGCCGCCCGCCGGACCGTCGCGGCGGACGTCGTCGCGATCGACCTCGCCGCTGTCGGCCCCGAGCCGCTCCCCACCTGGCAGCCGGGCGCACACCTCGACGTCGAGGTCGCACCCGGCGTCGAGCGGCAGTACTCGCTCGTCACCACCACGGACGACGGGCACTGGCGGGTGGCCGTCCTCCGCGAGCACGGCGGCCGCGGTGGCTCGGTGGCCGTCCACGACACGCTCGAGGTCGGGAGCACCGTGACGGTCGGCGGCCCGCGCAACCACTTCGCCTTCGATCCCGATCGACCCGCGGTGTTCGTCGCCGGCGGCATCGGCATCACCCCGATCGCCGCGATGATCGCCGAGGCCGAGCTCCGTGGGACCCCGTGGGAGCTGCACTACGCGGGTCGCCGGCGGGACGCGATGGCCTTCGCCGAGGACCTCGTGGCCGACCACCCGGGCCGGGTGTCGCTCGCCGTCGCCGACGAGGGCACACGACTCGACGTCGAGGCACTGCTCGCCGCGCCACGTGACGCGGTCGTGTACTGCTGCGGCCCGCGGCGCCTGATGGACGCGGTCGAGGCGGCGGCGGCGCACTGGCCGGACGGCAGCGTCCGGGTCGAACGGTTCGAGGCGTCCGACGCCGCCACGCTCCCCGGCACGGAGTTCGAGGCCGAACTGGCCGTGTCCGGGATGACCCTGACCGTGCCGGCGGACCGGACGCTGCTCGAGGTCGCCGAGGACGCCGGGGTGTTCGTCCTGTCGTCCTGCCGCGAGGGCACGTGCGGCACCTGCGAGACGCCGGTGCTCGAGGGCTCGGTCGACCACCGCGACGCCGTGCTGAGCGCCGCGGAACAGGCCGGCGACCACACCATGATGATCTGCGTGTCCCGCGCGGCACGGGGCTGCCCGCGCCTGGTCCTCGACCTCTAGCCCGAAACGGCCCGCACCCGAAACCGCCCCGAAACGCACCGCTGCTAGAACCGGTCCATGCTCACCGTCTCCGGCGCACGCCGCGTCCTCGTCGACCCCAGGACCGAACGGGACGGAGACGTCCTCGTCGACGACGGCTCGCCGGACCGCGCGACCCTCGACGCCTCCGGCTGCGTCGTCACCCCCGGCCTCGTCAACGCCCACCACCACCTGCTGCAGACGGCCTTCCGGACCCTCCCGGGCACGCGTGGCGTGCCCATGTCGGCGTGGTTGCCGACGATGGCCGATGCGTACGGCCGGGTCGGCCACGATCCCGAGCTCTACGGACTCGCCGCGACCGTCGGAGCCGCGGAGGGCCTCCTGTCCGGGGTCACCACGATCGCCGACCACCACCTGAACTGGCCGGCCGCGGCGTCCGCGGACGACACGGTCGCGCTGGCGGCCGCGACGGCCGGGGCGGTCCGAGCGCTCGGTGGCCGCCTGGCGTTCGTCCGCGGCTCCGCGCGGGACGACCCGGACCGCGCGGCCGCGTCGGCCGAGGCGATCGTGACCGGTCTGCTCCACCCCGACGCCGTCGGTGGTGTCGACCCCGACGGTCTGCTCCAGGTCGCGGTCGGACCGGCGGGCGTGCACTCCGACGGTGAAGCGACGTTCCGGGCGCTCGGCGACGTGGCCACACGCCACGGGCTCCGCCGCCGGACGCAGGCGAACGAGCAGGTCGACACCGCCATCGCGCTCGAGCGGTACGGCCGACGGCCGATCGACCTGCTCGAGGACTGGGGCTGGCTCGCGCCGGACGTGACCATCGCGCACCTGTGCGACGTGACCGACGACGAGATCGCCCGGCTCGCCGCCGCCGGCGTGACCGCGACGCACGCGCCGGGGTGCGACGTGCCGATGGGGTGGGGCATCGCCCCGGTCGCACGGCTCACGGACGCCGGGATCAGGGTCGGACTCGGGACGAGCGGTGGCGGCAGCAACGACGCCGGGCACCTGCTCGCGGACGCCCGGCTCGCGATGCAGGTGTCGGCACTGGTCGGACCGCAGCTCCCGGCCCGGCAGGTGCTCGGGATGGCGACGGAGGGCTCCGCCCTCGGACTCGGCCGACCGGAACTCGGCCACCTCGGTGCCGGTTCCGCCGGGGACCTCTGCGTGTGGGACGTGTCCGGGGTCGCCGACGCCGGTGTCGACGACCCGGTGGCCGGCCTGCTGTGGGCGTCACCGGGGCGCCGGCCCCGGCACGTCGTCGTCGGTGGGCGCGTGGTGGTGAGGGACTTCGCGCTCGTGGCCGCCGACGAGCGCGAGCTCGCGACCCGGCTGCGGGACCGGTTGGCACGGACGCCGGTCACGACGTGACGGACGGGAGGCTCGTGGCGGTGCCGCCACGAGCCTCCCGTCCAGTGGTGGGTCAGTCCGCGCAGTCGGCTCAGTCCGCGCAGTCGGGTCAGTCCGCGCAGTCGGCTCAGTCCGCGAACCGCTTCTGCAGCCGGAGGAAGACCGCCGAGACGCCGACCACGATGACGAACCCGACGACGGCGAGCGCCGTCGCGAGCCCCATCGACTGCGCCGTCGTCCCGAACCCACCGAAGCCGGTCCGGTAGAACAGCGTGCCGAGGACGTCCGTCGAGCCGCTCGGCCCGGCCTGGCTCCCCTGCATGATGTAGATCAGGTCGAACGTCCCGAAGGCGCCGATGAAGTTCATCGTCGTGATGAGCAGGATCGTCGGCCGGATCGCCGGGATGAGGACCGACCACAGGATCCGGAACCGCCCGGCACCATCGAGCGCTGCGGCGTCCATCGTGTCCTGCGGCACCTCGGTCAGCGACGCGAGGAACACCAGCACCGGGAAGCCCATGCCGACCCACGCCGTGATGACGGCGATCGTCGGGAGCGCGAGCGTCGTCGATCCGAGGAACGGCAGCGCGAGGGCGTCGAGGTGGAGCGCGTGCAGCACGGAGTACAGCACGCCGCTGTTCGGTTCGAGGTAGATCGTCCAGATGTACGCGATCGCGACCGGGGGCAGCGTGAACGGCAGCATCATGATGATCGAGTAGCGCTGCGACGCCCGCTCGTTGACGATCATCATCATGTACGCGAGCCCGATGCCGAACACGAGCGTCAGGACCATCGAGATGGCGAAGAAGTACAGGTTGTGGCCGACCGCCCGCCAGAACTCCGGGGCGAACGAGGGGTCGAAGAGCGTGAACGTGTAGTTCCCGAGGCCGATGAAGTTCGACAGCGGGCCGGTGCCGTTCCAGTTGTAGAAGCTGTACCGGACGCCGTCGAGCAGCGGGAACACCACGAAGACCGCGAAGAGCAGGAACGCCGGGGCGACGAAGGCGGCGAGGATCGCGACCTGGCGCTTCGGCATCCCGCGGGGAACCCGCGGTGCTGGCTGGTCCGAGGGAGCCGCGGGAGACGGGGCCGGCGTGCCGCCCCGCCTCCCGGAATCGGTGATGGTGGCCATGGTCACTTGGCCCCGAAGTACCAGTCGAGCTTGCCGTTGATGTGCTCGGCGGCTTCCTGCGGGGTCGTCTTGCCCTCGAGGAGCGGCACGACGACGTCCTGCTCGGCCGTGTACACGCCCGAGGTCGTCGACACCGTCTTCTTCTTCGAGAGCGACGTCGGGTCGGGGTCCGGCGTGTCCATCGGCGAGCGGATCCCGATGATCGGGTTCGCCGCCTGGCTGTCGAACCACGCCGCGGCCTGTCGGCTGAGCGGGTACTTCTTCGGGATCGTCACGCCGGCGATCGGGGAGATCTCACCCGCGACGTCCGAGAACGCGTTGCCGAACTTCTTCGTCGCCGTGTAGGCGATGACCTTCTCGGACGCCTTCTCCACGGCCGAGTCACCGATCTTCGCGTTCATCGAGATGTTGCCGTCGACGTACCAGGTGATCTTCGGCTTCTGGCCGTTCGGCGACGGGACGAGCATCTGCCCGTAGTCGAGGTCGGGGTTCACCTGGTCGATCGTCGCCGTGTCGAAGATGCCGTCGATGATGAACGCCGCCTTGCCGAGCGCGAAGGCCGTCTCCTGCTCGTTGCCGGCCGAACCCGTCGCCTGCCAGTTGTCCTGCAGGTACGGTGCGAGGTCCTGGAACGCGGCGAGCGACTGCACGAACTCCGGGTCCGTGTAGTCCGACTTCTTGTCCGTGATCGCCTGCGCGGTGGTGTTGCTCACCGTGGACGCGCCGACCGCCTGCAGCTGGAGCGACATCAGCCACTGCTGGACGCCCATCGTGTACATCGGGGTCGTGCCCTTGGACTTGAGCTTCTTCATCGCGGCGATGAACTGCTTCCACGTGGTCGGCTTCTCGATGCCGGCGTCCTTGAGGATCTTCTTGTTGTAGAACATCGACATCGTCTGGACCGCGAAGGGGACGCCGTACGTCTTGCCCTGGTACTGCGCGGCCGCGAGCGACGCCGGCTTCATGCCGGAGGTGTCGGCGACGTCGTCGATCGGCTTGACGAGCCCCGCCGCCGCGTACGTCTGGGTGCCGTTGCCGGCGCGGTCGTAGAAGATGTCCGGCCCGCTCCCACCGTTCATCGCGGTCTTCAGCACGGAGTCGTAGGACGTCGCGGAGATGGACCGGAACTTGATCGTGAGGTCGGTGCCCTCGGCGCGGAGGTTCTTCTGGACGCTCTCCCACAGGGGCTTGTCCTGGGAGCGCCACGACCAGACGGACACGGTCGGCCCGCTCGAGTCCCCGCTGTCGGCACCGGCGGCGGACCCGCCCGCTGAACACCCGGCGAGGGCGATGGCGGCTGCGGCGACGGCGCCGACGACCGCGAGGGTCCTGCCGCGACGGTGTCGGGTGGTGTGCGTTCGTTGCATGGCTCCGGACGTCCTTTCGGGGTCGGTCGGCTTTCGGGGTCGGTCGGGGAAGCGGTCAGGCCTTGACGCCGCCGCCGACGAGGTTCCGTCGGAACTGTTTCGCGACGAGCAGGAACCCGATGAGGGTCGGCAGGCTGATGATGACGAGCCCGGCGAGGAGGAGTTGCCACTCCGTGGAGTGCTCGCCGACGAAGGAGAGGATGCCGACGGGCACGGTCATGCTCGACGGGTCCTGCACGAGGAGCAGCGGGAGGAAGAACTCCTTCCACGCCGACAGGAACTGGAAGATCGCGACGATGCCGAGCGCCGGGCGGATCAGCGGCAGCACGATGTGCCAGTAGATCCGCAGCGGGCCGGCACCGTCCATCACCGCGGCCTCCTGCAGCTCGAAGGGGATCGTCCGCATGAAGTTGACGAGGATGAACACGCTGTACGAGATCCCACCGGACGCGAACACGATGACCAGCGACGTGAGCGTGTTCAGCAGGTGCAGGTTCTTGATGAGGATGAAGATCGGCAGCGCGATGATCTGGATCGGCAGCGCGAGACCGGACACGAAGAACAGGTACAGCAGCTGGTTGCCCGTGAACCGGTAGCGCGCGATCACGAACGCGGCGAGCGACGAGAACGCGAGGATCGCGGCGACGGTGACGCACGCGACGATGATCGTGTTGGCCAGGAAGCGCCCGATGTCGCCCTCGTTCCAGGCGTTCGGGTAATTCTCGACGTGGAAGACGTCCGGCCACGACAGCGGGGTGCCGAGGATGCCGGGGATGTCCTTGAACGACAGGAACACGACGAACAGCAGCGGCAGCAGCACGACGATCGACGCGATGACGAGGACGACGTGGCTCACGACCGGAGCGGCGCCGGCCCGCCGGCCGCGGTGCCGCGTCGGTGCTGCTCCTGCGGGGCGAGCGGGCCGAGTGGGGATGGCGGTCATGAGCGGCATCCTTTCCGTGGTTCTTCGTCTCGGGAGCGAAGTTGTCGGAAGGTTACCTAGCGCGACGCAATTGCGTCAATGGTTTACGTGATCAGGAAACACGATCGCAACACGCTCCCCACGGACCGGATGACCGCATCGCCCTGCGCCTCGTCGAAGCCGCGCGTGCAGACCGCCAGGACGGACGCGTCATCGGCGTCCGCAGTGGTCGCGAACGCGGCGACGTCGTGCACGACCCCCGGGACCCACCCGCTCTTCGACCCCCACCACCGACCGGGTGGCAGCTCGCGCGCGATGTGCGGAAAACGCTGTCGTGCGAGCACCGCACGCGCGAACGCGGCGCTCGACGCGGCGAGCATGCGACCGGACACGAGCAGGTGCATCGTGCGGGCGAGGTCGGACGCGGACGACCGGTTCTCGAGCCCCGCACGCTGCGCCGGCACGTCGCCGAGCTTGCGGGCGAGGACCGTGCGGCCGAGCTCCGCCGCACGGATGGTCTCCGCGATCCGTTCGGGACCGAGCAGGTCCAGGAGCACGTTGGTCGCCTCGTTCGAGGACCGTTCGATCATCATCCCGGCGAGCGCCGCGACGGTCGCCTCCGCGCCGTCCGGCGGGAACTCCGGGTCGGCGTCCTCGGGATCCGGTCGGACGACGATGCCGCCGCCCGCCGCCGACGCCGTGGTCGAGGACACCGTGACCGATCGGTCCAGCGCGATCGTGCCGTCGTCGACCTCCAGGAGCAGGGCGAGGAGCACGACGAGCTTGATGGTGGAGGCCGCTGGCAGCACCACGTCGGCGTCCCGTTCGGACACCGTGCCACCGGTGGGGTCGAGGAGCACCCAGGTGACGAGCGGTCCGCCGTCACCGGCCACGCTCACCGGCACGCGAACGCCAGGTCGGCGACGTCGCGACGCAGCGCCGTGACACCCGAGCCGTGCCGTGTGGGGTGCACCCGGTTCGTCAGCAGCACGATCGTCAGTCCGGCATCCCGGTCGACCTGGACCGACGTGCCCGTGAACCCGGTGTGCCCGCGCGAGGCCGCGCCGGAGGCGCCCATCCACGACGTCTCGCCGACGCGGAGCCCGAGACTGGCTCCCGTCCCGTCGCCGCGTGGATCCGGCCGTCCGGTCACCGTGGGCAACTGGTCGTCCCACATCCACCGCGCGGTGACCTCGGTCTCGCCACGACGGAGCACCTCGCCGAAGCGCGCGACGTCGTCGACGTCAGCGAAGAGCCCCGCGTTCGCGGTCGCGCCGCCGAGTGACCACGACGACTCGTCGTGCACGTCGCCGCGCACGACGCCGCGGTGCAGCTCCGGCTGGTACTCGGTCGCGACGACGTCGTCCCGCGGCCCGGCATCGTTCGGTCGGTAGCGCGTGTCCGCGAGCCCGAGCGGGACGAGCGTCTCGCGCGAGACGAGGTCGGCCCACGGCTCGCCGGTCGCGGCCTCCGCCACGAGCATGGCCGTGTTGAACCCGGTGCACGCGTACTCCCAGTGCCGGCCGGGAGGCTCGGTGAGCGTCGTGCGCGCCAGGTCCGCCCGGAGAGCGGCCCGGTCCGACAGCGGCGACGCCCGGAAGGTCGGAGCGCCGTCCGGCAGCGCGGCGAGCGCCGCATCGAAGGGAGCCCGCCAGCCGCCCCAGGTCGCCGGCAGCCCGGAGGTGTGGGTCAGCAGGTGACGGAGGGTGACGGCACGTCGGTCCGGGTCGGTCCGGTAGTCCGGCAGGTGTTCCGCGATCGGGTCGTCGAGGCCGAGCACACCGGACTCCACGAGCCGGAGGAGCGTGTACGCCGAGTACGTCTTCGTCACGGACGCCAGGTCGAAGCGCGCTCCGTCGGCGACCGCGGTGCGCGCCTCGGCGGGGATCGCGGCGCCGTCGTCGTCGACGGTCGCGACCGTGCCACGGACGCTCCGCGCCGCGACGCTCCCGTCGACGACCACGACGGCGGCCGCTGCGGAGGCGACCCCGCCGTCCACCGCGACGTCGAGGAGCGTGGTGAGCCGAGCCTCCAGGCTCATGCGGTCACCCGGTCGTCAGTCGCGTCCGCGAACCCGACCACGTCGTCACCCGCGGTGAGCGCGAGCCGCAGCCGGTCGGACCCCCAGAGGCGGTCGAGCGGGCAGCCGGGCTCCGGCGGGGCGTCCGCGGGCTGTGGCCGCACGGCGAACGCGTCCGGGTGCAGCCGCGCGGCGGTCCCGATGATCGCGAGGCCGGTCCGGACCGGCCGGAATCGGTCGCGGTCCGTGACGTGGAGGACAACCCCGCGCACGACCTCCCCTGCGTACTTGTGGAACGTCGGACGGAAGCGGGTCTCGCGGAAGCGGACGCCGGGGAGCTCGAGTTCGCGGAGTGCCGGCACGAACCGGTCGTCGAGCCACGGCGCGCCGACGGTCTCGAACGGTCGGGTCGTCCCGCGCCCCTCGCTGAGGTTGGTGCCCTCGACGAGCCCGGTGCCCGGGTAGACGAACGCGGTGTCCGGTGTCGGCAGGTTCGGCGACGGCGTGACCCAGGGCCCACCGTCGAGCGGCCACGGTGCGCGGTCGTCCCACTCCGCGACCTCGACGACCTCGAGCGCCGTGGTCGTCCGGAGGCCGCCGGTGCCCGTGGCGACCGCCGTCCTGGCGAGCTCGCCCAGGGTCAGCCCGTGCCGGATCGGGACGTCCACCCGGCCGACGAAGCTCGCGAACGCCGGATCGAGACCTGGACCCTCGACGAGGGTCCCGCCGATCGGGTTCGGGCGGTCGAGCACGACCACCGGGACGCCGGCGCGGTCCGCGGCGACGAGGCAGTCGATCATCGTCCACGGGTACGTCCAGAACCGCGTCCCGACGTCCGGCAGGTCGACGAGCAGGAGGTCGATGCCCGACGCGGCCATCCGTTCGGCCAGTCGATCGGGGTCGAGCTCGTACGTGTCGACGACGGGCAGGCCGGTTGCGCGGTCGTGCTCGAGGGCCTCGGACTCCCCCGCCTGCCCGGTGCCGTGCATGCCGTGCTCCGGTCCGAACAACAGGGCGAGACGCACACCGATGCGCTGCAGGGCGTCGGCGGTGCGCTCGAAGCCCGCGGTGACGGCGGTGTCGTTCGTGACCAGGCCGACGCGGGCGTCCCCGATCACGGACGCGCGGAGCCCGGGGTCGGCGAGCAGTCGGTCGATCGCGGCGACCGCCACGTCACGCACCGTCGCGGAGCGGTCGGACGGCCGAGTGGGTGCGCCGGATGGCGGCGACGCTCCGGTCGTGGTCGGCGCGGGCGACCCCGACGAAGAGGTAGTCGACGACGGTGAGCTGCGCGATCCGGCTCGCCATCGCGCCGGAGCGGAAGGCGGTCTCACGGACTGCGGTCCGGAGCACGGCGTCCGCGACACCGCCGAGTGGCGAGTCCGCGGCGTTCGTGATCGCCACCGTCGCGGCGCCGCTGTCGTGCGCGGCGCGGAGGAACTCGATCGCCTCGCGCGTCCGGCCGCTGTGCGAGAACGCGATCGCGACGCCGTTCGGGCCGAGCAGCGTCGCCGGGACCAGCGCGTCGTGCGCGTCCGCGAACGACAGCGCCGTCCGACCGACGCGGAGGAGTTTCTGCGCGAGGTCGCGGGCGCCGGCGTTGCTCGCGGACACACCGAACACGATGACGGTGTCCGCGGCGGCGACCCGGTCGATGACGGACTGCAGCACGTCGAGGTCGAGCGACGCCGCGGTCTCCTGGATCCCGACGATCTCGGACCTGCTGATCTTCGCGATCATCTCGGCGAGGGAGTCCGCGTCGGTGATGTCGGAGCCGTACTCGCCGACCTGGCCGAACTGCGCGGACTCGGTCGCGAGCTCGGTGGCCATCTGCAACCGCATCGGGGCGTACCCGGTGAACCCGATCGTGCGGCAGAACCGGACGACGCTCGTCTCGCTCGTGGAACAGTTGCGGGCCAGCTCGGTGATCGTCTGCTCGAGCACGATCTGCGGACGCTCGAGGATCGCCTCGGCGACACGCCTCGTCGAGGGAGGGTAGGTGTCGAGTCGCGACTGGATCGAGGTCCGGATGCTCACCCTGATGACACTATTGGGCGATTCCAGCACGGTCATGGACAACCTCTCCGAACGCGTTCCGATTGGTCGTCATGCTACGGAGCGGGATGTCGTCGCGTCAATGCTTTTCATCCGGCATGACGATCAGGTAAATTACCCACCATGGCACCAGCCGAGCCCGCTGCCCTCGTCGACCTGGGGAAGACGACGTGCCGTGTGCGCGTCGGCGACCGGTCCGCCTCGGGGCACGGGAGCGCCGGCCTCGCGGAGCACGACGGGCTCGAGGACGCGATCGCCGCGATCACCGACGCACTGGCCGAGCTCCGACCCGGACCCGGACCCGGACCCCGGCCCGGACCCGCGCCCGCGTCGCTCGCCGCGTTCGTCGGCGGTGTCGCCATCGGTGCAGCCGGGGCGGCGACGGTGCCCGATCGTGCCCGCGAGCTGGCCGACCGTGTCGCCACGGCCTCCGGCGGGCGCGCCGTCGTCACGAGTGACGTCGTGACCGCGCACGCCGGTGCCCTCGGCGGCGCACCCGGGACCGTGCTGGTCGCCGGCACCGGAGCCGTCGCGATCGGGATCGACCCGACCGGACGGATCCGACGCGCGGACGGCTCCGGCATCTGGCTCGGCGACGACGGGTCCGGGCGCTGGATCGGACAACAGGGCCTGCGTGCTGCCCTCCGCGCGCACGACGGACGCGGACGCGACACCGCCCTCCGTGAGGCCGCGATGTCGCTGGCGCCGTCGCTCGACGCACTGCCCGCCGTCGTCGGCGGGTCCGCGACCCCCGAGCGCACCCTGGCCGCCTTCGCGCCCGTCGTCCTGTCGCACGCGGCCGACGGCGACGCCGTCGCGTCGGACATCGTCGAGCGGGCGATCGGGCACCTCGTCACGACGGCCCGCGCGGTGGCTCCAGCCGACCCTGCGGCGCACGTGGTCGCGATCACCGGTGGACTCGTCGCGCACGACGGGTTCGCGGCGCGGCTCCGGCAAGCGCTCGTCGACGACGACCTCGACGTCGTCGAGCCGCTCGGTGACGCCCTCGACGGCGCCGCACTCATCCTCGACAACCCCGATCTCCCCCATGAGAGGCAGGTGTCCCGTGTCGATGCCCCGTGACCCAGACGACGCGCTCCTCGACGCCATCGGCGACGAGCTCAGCACGCTCGCCACCGAGTCCGTCGACGAGCGCCGCAGCTCCGTCGACCTCCTCGACACCGCCGACCTGGTCGCCGCCATGCACGACGGGAACCGCGCCGCGTTCGACGCCGTCGGCACCGCGCTCCCCGCGATCGCCAGCGCCGTCGACGCGATCAGCTCGCGGATGGCCGGCGGCGGCCGGCTCATCTACATCGGCGCGGGGACGTCCGGCCGCCTCGGTGTCCTCGACGCGAGCGAGTGCCCACCGACGTTCGGGACGGATCCGTCGCTCGTCGTCGGGATCATCGCCGGCGGGGAGCGCGCGATCCGCTCTGCCGTCGAACGCTCCGAGGACGACGAGGCATCAGGAGCAGCCGACCTCGCCGCCGTCGGGCTCACCGCGCAGGACACCGTCGTCGGACTCTCCGCCTCCGGCCGCACCCCGTACGTGCTGGGCGCGCTCCGTGCCGCGAACGAGGTCGGTGCGCTCACCGTCTCGGTCGCCGGCAACGAGCACTCCAGGACGGGCGCGACGGCGGCGATCGCGATCGAGGCCCCGGTGGGCGCCGAGTTCATCGCCGGCTCGACCCGGCTCAACGCCGGGACCGCCCAGAAGCTGGTGGTCAACATGCTCTCGACCCTGACGATGGTGCGGCTCGGCAAGACCTACGGCAACGTCATGGTCGACCTCCGCGCGACGAACGCCAAGCTCGTCGCCCGCAGCCGCCGCACGGTCGTCTCGGTCACCGGCGTCGACACCGCGACGGCGGCCACCGCACTCGACGCGGCGCACGGCTCGGTCAAGGAGGCGGTCTTCGCACTCCTGACCGGCAGCAGCCCCGCCACCGCGACGTCCGCGCTCGCCGCTGCCGACGGGCACCTGCGGATCGCACTTGACCGGGCGTCCTCCTCGACGGGCCTCGCACGATGACGCGCATGCTCGACCTGCTGGCCACCCCGACGGTCGTCGGGGTCCCCGCGACGGTGCTCTGGAACGCCCCGACCGCTCCACGGCCGATCGACGCCGCCGCCGTGGCCGACGCGCCGGACCTCGTCGCGTGGGCAGCCGGCCTCGACGACGACGCACGGCTCGGACTGCTCGACCGCGCCGACACCCACGCCGTCCTGGGCGAGCCGGTGATCGTCGTCGCCGAGGCCGACGGGTGGGTGGAGGTCCGCCTGCCGCTCCAACCGTCGTCGAAGCACCCGGCCGGGTACCCCGGATTCCTGCCGACGGCGCACCTCCTGCCGCTCGAGAGCCCCCGGACCGACCCGGTCGTCGTGCGGAGCGGGCCGCTCCTCGGCGCGATCCTCGACCGCCGTGCAGCGGGCGGGTACCTCGGCCCCGACGGCGTCGTGCACGACCTCGCAGCGACCGCGGTCACGGCGCTGCGCTCGCCCTCGCCCTCGCCCTCGCCGGGAGCCGTCGACCCCGCCGATGCGCTCGCGGTCGCCCGCACCTTCACGGGGATGCCGTACCTCTGGGCCGGGTCATCGGCCGCCGGTGTCGACTGCTCGGGCCTCGTCCACGTGTCCTACCGCGCCCTCGGGATCGTCGTCCCGCGTGACGCCGACGACCAGGCAGCGGCACTCGACCCGGTCGCGCCGGAGGACGCCCGACCCGGCGATCCGGTGTTCTTCGCGAACGAGCACGGGATCCACCACGTCGCCCTGGCGACCGGCGGCGGCGCGACCTTCCACGCACCACGGACGGGGCAGCTCGTCGGTGCGGGGCGATTCGACACGGTTCCGGCGACCGAGACGGTGACCGCGGCGCGCGTCCGCTGAGCGAGCGTCGTCAGAGCATCCTCGACGACGGACGGGAGGCTCGTGGCGGGGTCGCCACGAGCCTCCCGTCAGCGGTGGGTCACCGGGACGCGCGCCGGACGCGGACCGTGGAGACGGACAGGGCGCGGCATCGCGACTCGTCCTCAGACGGGACGGCGCTCGGTCTGCCGTGTCGCCGACCGGGACGACAGGAGGAGCCCGACGGCGATGACGAGCAGCCCGATGCCACTCCCGAGCACGGAGAGGTGGATCGACATCGACGCGACGTCGATGCCGGATCTCGCCGTGAGGAGCAGGCGATCGGCGAGGATCGCCGTGCCGTTCGTGACCAGGGCCGAGATCGCGATGAGGCCGAGGCCGACGAAGACCGCGGCGGGGACGACGCGCCTCGCGCGGTGCAGCGCGAGCAGGATGCACGCGACAGCCACCGCCGTGCCACCGACGACACCGATCCCCGGGACGACCAGCCGGAGGAACGGCTCGGAGAAGACGTCGGGTACCCGGACCCGCAGGGCCGTCGTCTGGACCACCCCCGCGACCGCGGCCACCAGGAGCAGCACCTGCGCGGCGGGGACCGCCCGCAACGGACGTTCGTCCGACGCACCGAAGCCCAGGATGAGCAGGCCGGCGAGTGTCAGGGGGCCGGCGAACAGCGACGCCGTGGACGCGACCTCGTGACTGACGTCGATCAGGAGCGTGGCGCAGGTGCACAGGCCGGCTGCGGTGAACACCATCGCTCCGACCGAGACGGCATCGACGCCACGGAGCCGGGTCGACCGACCGTCGCTCACGATGCCTCGCCCATCACAGTCGCCAGCGTACTCACCGACGACGACGGCGATCCTCGTCCGCCGCGATGCGGCTCGCGGTTCACGCCGACGGCATGCTCGCGCCGTCGCGTGCCGGCCACGACGGAGCGACCCGCACCAGGACGCGGCCGGTACGACCGGCATCGACGTCGTCGTGCGCCTGCGCGATCTGGTCGAGGGGAAGCACCTGCCCGACCGAGAGGCGGAGCACACCCGCGTCCACGGCGGTGACCAGGTCGTCCATCGCGGCGCGCTTCGCGGCCGGTGGGAAGTCGTCGCTGCCGAGGAACCGGACGGTGACGTTGGCGAAGAGCAACGGTGGGAACGGCAGCGAGACGCGGTCTCCGCGCGCGAAGTACGTCGCGATCACCCCGTCGTTCGCGATCACGGACGCGTCCAGGTCCCCGTTGGCGTCCAGCGCCACCTCGACGATCCGGTCGACGCCGTCCGGTGCGATGCGTCGGACAGCGGCCGCCGGGTCGTCGTCGAGTGCGATGACGTGATCGACGTCGGGGAGCCCTGCCGCATCGAGATCCGACGATCGGCGGACCGTGCCGATGACCGTCGCACCGCCCCACTGCGCGAGCTGCGCGGCGATCCCGCTGACACCGCCGCGGATGCCGTGCACGAGGACGACCTTCCCGGTCACCGGGCCGTCGCCGAACACAGCTCGGTGAGCCGTGATCCCGGGGATGCCGAGGAGCGCGCCGATCTCGTCGCTGACCGTGTCGGGCAGCGGGGTGATGAGGTCCGTCGGGACGACGGTGTACTCGGCGGCCGTGCCGAACTGCCGGTACGACTGCGCGCCGTGCACGGCGACGCGGCGGCCGAGCAGGCCATCGTCGACGCCCGCGCCGACCCGGTCAACGACGCCCGCACCGTCACTGTGCGGGATCACCACCGGGTAGGGCATCGCCGACCCCAGCCACCCGTCGCGCTTCTTCGTGTCACCAGGGTTCACCCCGGAGAACGCGACCCGGACCCGGACCTCCCCCTCGCCGGGAGCGGGATCAGGTCGTTCTCCGACTCGCAGCACCTCGCTCGCCGGACCTTGTTCGTCGTACCAAGCAGCCCTCATGACTCCACATCCTCTCGCCGAGGACTCCACGTCCTCTCGCCGAGGGGAAACGTACCGGGCGACCCACCGCGTCCGATGGGCGATCCTCGTCCGCCGCGATGCCGCTCGCGGTTCACGCCGACGGGAAGCTCGCGGCTTCGCGTGTCGGCCACCGGAACCGCTGGACGACTCCGGCGACCGTCTTCGAGCGTGTCACGAGGACGAACAAGCCGAAGCCGATGACGCCGCCCACGATGTTGGTCATCCAGTCGTTGATGTCCGCGATGTGTCCGCCGAACGCGAGCCCTGCGGTGGCCATCTGCGTGAGTTCGATCGCGAGACTCGCGCCGGCGACGATCGCCGTCACCCGCCACCAGCTCGGCCGCGCGAGGAGCAGGGGGATGAGCACGCCGAGCGGGACGAACACCGCGACGTTGATGAGCGCGTCCTCGCGCCCGTAGTCCACGAACGGGACGAGCCAGAGGGACAGGGGGCGCGGCCCGCGATCCGGCCAGGTCCCGACGTGGATGAAGATCGGGAAGACCGTGTTCGCGATCACGCCCCCGGCGTAGAGCGCGAGGACGGCGGCGACGCTCGCCCTGGGAAGTGTGACGCGGCCACGGGCGCGGAGGGTCCAGAGCAGGACGAGGAAGATGACGACCCCGAGAGCAATCACGATCGGGAGCATGGGGACTTCGATGGACCTCATCGACGGGCTCCGCTCGATCGCCGACGTCGAACCCACAGCGCGACGAACACGATCTCCAGCGCCACCAGGGGGATGAGGGGCCAGACGGCCCACGTCTCCCCGAGCAGCATCGCCGCCGCCGCCGCCAGACTCAGCACTGCCGCGATGACGATTCCGCCACCCACGAAACCGCGCTGCGTCTCCTCGGCTTGTTGCTCGGTCACCATCGTCGAACCTCCGGGACCGAGTCTGTCATCCCGTGGGCTCCGCCAGCGACGCCTCCATCTCTGCCGACAGCGTCAACGCGGCGGAGAACACCGGGCGACCCACCGCGTCCGATGGGCGATCCTCGTCCGCCGCGATGCCGCTCGCGGTTCACGCCGACGGGATGCTCGCGGCTTCGCGTGTCGGCCACCGGAACCGCTGGACGACTCCGGCGACCGTCTTCGAGCCGATCAGGTCCGGTCAGCTGCGGATGAACGCGAGGATGTCGGGGTTGATCACGTCAGCATGGGTCGTCAGCATGCCGTGCGGGTACCCCTCGTAGATCTTCAACGTCGAGTCACTGAGGAGCTCGTCCTGCTTCAGTGCGGCGTCGCGGTACGGCACGACCTGGTCGTCGTCGCCCTGCAGGACGAGGACGGGGACCGTGATCGCGCGCAGGTCCTCGGTCTGGTCGGTCTCCGAGAACGCCTTGATGCCCTCGTAGTGCGCGAGGGTGCTGCCCGTCATGCCCTGCCGCCACCAGTTCGCGATCACCGGCTCCGACGGCGTCACGCCGTCGCGGTTGAAGCCGTAGAACGGTCCGGCGGCGACGTCCTGGAAGAACTCCGCGCGGTTCGCCGCGAGTGCCTCCCGGAACCCGTCGAAGACCGAGATGTCGGTGCCGTCGGGGTTCGCGTCGGTCTTCACCATCAGTGGCGGGACCGCGGACACCAGCACGGCCTTCGCGACGCGGCCCTGCGGCTGACCGTACCGGGCGACGTACCGAGCGACCTGGCCGCCGCCGGTCGAGTGGCCGATGTGGATCGCGTCGTGCAGGTCCAGGTGCTCGACCACCGCGGACACGTCGCTGGCGTAGTGGTCCATGTCGTGGCCGGTGCCGATCTGCGACGAACGGCCGTGCCCGCGACGGTCGCTCGCGACGACCCGGTAGCCCTCGGCCAGGAAGTACAGCATCTGTGCGTCCCAGTCATCGGAGGACAGCGGCCAGCCGTGGTGGAACACGATCGGCTGCGCATCGTGGCTGCCCCAGTCCTTGAAGTAGATCTCTGCACCGTCGTCGGTGGTCACGAAACCCATGGTGTTCTCCTGTACGTGGTCGTGGGTGGTGGATGGTCGTCGCTGGTGGGTCGGTAGTCGGGCGCGGCGCTAGTCGGTGGTGGTCTCGCGGACGGCGGTCTCGATGACGTCGGCGACCTCGGCCGGGTGGGTGTGCATCACCAGGTGCGGGGCGGGGAGCTCCACGACGTCCCGGAGGCCGGCGCGTTCGTACCCGAAGCGTTCGACGTCGGGGTTGATGGTGTGGTCGTTCGTGGAGACGATGCCCCACCCCGGCGTGGTCTTCCACGCCGCCGTCGACCCCGGTTCCCCGAACGCTGCTCCGGTCAGCGGCCGCTGGGACACCGCGAGGACCTCGGCGGTCTTCGGGTCGACTCCGTCGGCGAACACGGGCGGGAACGCGTCGACCTTCACGGACACGTCGGTGCCGTCCTCTGCGCCGGCGATCGGGTACGGCGTGTACACCAGGTTCGCGGCGAGGTCGGAGTCCGGGAAACCGCCCTGCAGCTGCCCGAGGCTCTCACCGACCTCGAGGACGTAGCCGGAGACGAACACCAGCCCGACGACGTTCTCCGCGGCGCCGGCGACCGTGATGACCGCGCCACCGTAGGAGTGGCCGGCGAGGACCACGGGGCCGTCGACGTGTTCGGCGACGGCCCGGACGGAGGCGGCGTCCTCGGCGAGACTGCGGTTGTAGACCGGCGGCACGAGCACGGTGTGACCGCGGTCGAGGAGCTCCCTGGTGACGGGAGCCCAGCTCGCGGAGTCGGCGAAGGCGCCGTGCACGAGGATGATGGTGGGCGTCGGCATGAGCAGTTCCCCTTCCCCGTGGTGCGGTCCTCTCGCGTCTGATCGGACGGTCAGGCACCATGGTGATGCCCCTCATGAAAGGGCCACCGGGTGCCCCGACGCCAGGAAGAAAGCATGAAGAAACCGCACGCAGAACCGCTGGGTGACCGGCTGCGCCGGCATCGCCTGCTGTCGGGCTTCACCTTGGAGAGCCTCGCGCACGCATCCGGCATCAGCGACCGGACCATCAGCAACATCGAACGCGGCATCAGCGCCGCACCACAGCGGCGGACCCTCACCGCGCTCTTCGACGCGCTCGGCCTCGACGACGCCGAGCAACAGGAGCTGCTGCGTCTGGCACGCGCCCCTCGTGTCGTCTCGGGGAGCTCTCGTCGTTCCGCGATGCTGGCCCCTCCGCTCGTGACGGACTTCACCGGAAGGCCCGACGTGATGGCGTCGGTCGCGGCGTTCCTCCACGGCACCGACGGCGGTCTGGCCGCGCCGGTCCTCGTCATCTGTGGCCCTGCCGGCGTCGGGAAGACCACCGTCGCGCTGGAGGCACTCCGCCGCCACGAACACGACGACTGCCGACGTGCGTTCATCGACCTCAACGGCATGAACTCGCTGCCGCTGTCGCCGCTCGGAGTGCTGGCGTCACTCATCGCGCAGACGTCCGAGATCCGTGACATCTCGAGCATGGACGAGGCCATCGCGCACTGGCGTCGGATCACCGATGCGCAGCGCGTCGCGATCGTGATCGACAACGCCGCGAACGAGGACCAGATCAGGCCGGTCCTGACGGCGACCAACATCGTCGTCATCGTCACCTCACGCAGGAGCCTCGCCGGACTGGTGAACGTGCAACGCATCACGCTCGAGTCCCTCAGCCGTGCCGAGAGCACGCAGCTCATCGGTCGGATCGTCCCAGCCGCCCAGCGCACCGACCGGGACACCGACGCGCTCGCTGCGGCGTGTGGCGATCTGCCGCTCGCGTTGCGGATCGCGTCGAACCGCGTGGCGGCGCAGCCGCGCTCCACGGTCGGTGACTTCCTCGACAAGATGTCCGCGCGCCACAACCCGCTGAGCGCACTCGTCGCAGGAGACCTCGCCGTCGAGCCGGCGCTGACGCTCTCCTACGACCAGATCGACGCGGCTTCGCAACAGCTGTTCAGGAGCCTGTCGCTGATCGACGGTGCCACCTTCGATGCGCACCTCGCCGCAGCACCGACCGCCACCGACCCCGACGACGCTGCCGACCGGCTCGACGAACTGACCGACCTCGGTCTCGTCGAAGCCCGGGGCAGCAACCGCTACCACCTCCACGATCTGGTGCGGCTCTTCGCCGCCGCCCTGTCCAGACGCGACGAGCCGGCAGTCGCGCACCAACGACGAGCACTCCGACACTGGGTGCTGCAGACCGCCCAGAACGCCGGCCTCTGGTTCGAGCCCGACCGCGAGCCTGATCAAGCGTCCCCCGGACGGCACTTCTCCTCGGCGGACCACGCACAGACCTGGCTGCGTATCGAGGGCGCGCAGTGGGCCAGCGCGATCCAACAGGCGTACGCCCTCGGCGAGGACCAGCTCGTCCTCGACGTCGCTGAGGCGTTGCACTGGTTCTCCGACACGTGGCCGGCATGGGATCTCTGGCGCATCCTCTTCCTGACCGCCGCCGGCGCTGCCACCCGATCCGGCACCGACCGGGACATCGCCGTGCACCACGGGTACGCGGCGTGGTTGCACCTCACACAGCACGAGTTCGATGCCGCGCACCGCGCCGCCGTCATCGCGGTGGACGCCGCCGAACGCACGGACGACGTGAAGGAACAGGGCTGGGCGCTGTTCTACCTCGCGTGGACGCGAGGCCGTCTCCTCGACTTCGACACGGCGCTCCGTGAAGCGGGCCGGGCGATGGAACTCCTCACCGTCGCCGGTGATCAGGAGGGCGTCACACAGACGCTCTCGATGACCGCGAACTTCCTCATGCACTCCGGCGATCTCGCCGGTGCAGCCGCCCACTACGAGCAGATCCTCCGGCTCCTCGCCGACCGTGGCGACCGGGTCCAGCCGAACCTCATGCTGGTCACCGGTGTCAGCACACGGACCGTGCTCGCGGATGTGCTCACCCGGTCCGGCAACCCCGCGTACGCCCTGGAGACGATGCCGGGCGTCATCGAGGAAGCCGCGGCGGCGAACTACGCCGAAGGTCTTGCCAGGGCGCACCTCGAACTCGCGCGAGCACTCCGGCAGACCGACGAAGCCGAACCCGCGGAGCACCATCTCGCCGTCGCCGAGCAGATCGCCTCCGAGAACCGGTTGCTCGCCGTCCTGCCGGACGTCGAGCGGCTCCGGGCCGAGAGGTAGCGGAGGGCCAGGACGGGGATGGTCTCCCCCTTCGGGCGTCGCTCGAGACCCCGAACTGGGGTGAGCATCGCGGCGTAACGAAGCGAAGAGGGCTCATATGATCGGCCTGCTCCCTGCAGGAGGGAGCCTCTCCCGAAGGAACGCTCTTGCGCGCACGCACCGCTCCGTCTCCAACCCGAACCGTCCGGCCGATGCGGAAGGCCATCGCGAGCGCCGCAGTCCTCGCGGCAGCACTCGCACCGGCGCTGCTCTCCGTGGGCGCCGCCCAGGCTGCCCAGCAGGGCACGCTCGACCAGGCGAGTGAGACGTACCGCCTCGGCCCGTGGTCGAACGGCGACAACGGCCAGACGTTCACGCCGGCGATCAGCGGGCTCGTGTCAGGCATCGACCTGTACGAGGCGCGGATCTCCGGGTCTGCCACGTACGACGTGACCATCCGCGCAGCGCAGAACGGACTCCCCACCGGCCCGGTCCTCGGTACCGGCTCGGCGACCGTCTCCAGTGTCGGATGGTTCTCGGTCCCGATCACGTCCACCGCCCCCGTCACCGCGGGGGGTTCGTACGCGATCTCGTTCCAGGGCCCGTCGAACGCGTACGTGGGTTGCGACACCAACGTCTACCCCGGCGGCGGCGCGATCTACCAAGGCCAGAGCTACGCCTCAAGCTACGACCTCGCCTTCCGCGAGTACGTCGTCGCCGGTGGCACGATCTCGGGCACCCCGACGTCGAACACCCCCGTCGACCACCCCTACTCCTACGACTACGCGGTCAACGGCTACCCCGCTCCGACACTCTCGGTCGTCGACGGCACGCTCCCCGAGGGCCTCACCCTCTCGCAGTCCGGCCGGCTCTCCGGCACGCCGACCGAGGTCGGCTCCTCGACGTTCACGATCCGCTCCGCGAACGACAAGGGACAGCAGGACGTCACCTCGACCATCGTCGTCCGACCGGCGGCGGTGCCGTCGGCTCCGGGTGACGTCACCGCAGCCGCCGGCGCGGGTTCCGCGACGGTGTCATGGTCGGCACCCACCGACGCCGGCGACGACCCCGTCACCGGGTACACCGTCACGTCGACCCCTGGCAACGTGACGGCGACGACCGCCGCCACCAGCGCGACGATCGACGGCCTGACCCCTGGTACCGCCTACACGTTCCAGGTCGCCGCCACGAGCGCCTCCGGCACCGGTGCCGCGTCCGGCCCGAGCACCGCAGTGACCCCCTACACGACGCCGTCCGCTCCGCTCGATTTCCGCATGACCCCCGGTGACGGATCGGTCGAGCTGAACTGGGCAGCGCCCGCGAGCGACGGCTTCAGCCCGCTGACCGGCTACACCATCTCCCAGAGCGTCGACGGCGGACCATGGGCCGACGTCGCCACGCCGGCCGCGGCCGACACCAGCGCCGTCATCGACGGGCTGCAGAACGGCTCCACCTACGAGTACCGGATCGTCGCGTCCAACGCTGCGGGCACCGGGCCCGCCGCGTCGAGCAACCCGACCACCCCGTTCGGCGTGGCCGGATCGCCGCAGGCGGTCAAGGCAACCGGTGACGACGAGTCAGTCTCGCTCACCTGGTCGGCGCCGGCCAACGCGAACGGCGCCCCGGTCACCGGGTACCAGGTCGAGTACAGCAGCGACGGCTCCACATGGAGTGAGCCCATCGCCGCCGCCACCGGATCCGCGCACGTCACGGGCCTCACCAACGGCACCGAGTACTCCTTCCGCGTCGCCGCCGTGAACGCAGCCGGCACCGGCCCCTGGAGCGAACTCGCCACCGCGACGCCCGTCACCATCGCGAGCGCTCCGAACGATCTGGCTGTGGTCCCCACTGACGGCGCGGCCGTCCTCGCGTGGACCGCCCCCTCGGACGACGGCGGGGCGCCCGTCGGCGGCTACCGCGTCGAGTACCGTGCCGCTGGCGCGGATTGGACCGTCGTCGACGCATCGACCTCCCCGGTCACGATCAGTGGTTTGGACAACGGGACCCGCTACGAGTTCCGCGTGCGTGCCGTCACACCCGTCGGGCCGGGCACCCCGAGTGCCAGCGTCTCGACCACGCCGTTCGTGTTCGATCCCACCGCGCGCATCGACGGGGACTCGATCGACGGCACCACGCTGTCCGTCGGTGCCCGCGTCCACCTCGGTGCGACCGACCTGCCCGCGGGTGCCACCGTGACGATCGACCTGCACTCGACGCCGGTCCGCCTGGCGACGGTGACGATCGGCGACGACGGCGTGCTCGACACCGACGTGATCATCCCGGCCGGCACTGCCGCAGGTGCCCACGAGCTGATCCTGACGCTGGACGGCACCGGCGCGGACCCCGTCACCGCCTCGTACGCGTTCACGGTCGCTCCCGCCACCGTCGCCGCCACGACGACCGCGGTCGCTCGTCAGGCCGTCGCGGAACTCGCCTTCACCGGGGCGACGATTTCACCACTGATCGTCGGCGGTGCTGCGCTCGCGGTCCTGCTCGGTGTCGGCCTGATCGTGGTGCGGCGCCGCCGCGCCTGAGGGCTGACCTGACGGCCTGGCGACGACGTGCGCGGAACGCTGCACGCCGTCGCCAGGCCATCGACGCACCGCTGCTCGACACCGGCGCAAACTCGTCGTCAGTGAAGGTCAGGTTGCCGAGCGCGGCGACGTTTCGAACTCGCGCGAGCGCTCCGGCAGACCGACGACGAACGCGCGGAGCACCACCTCGCCGTCACCGTCGTTCGTCATGGAGCGGCGGCAGGTCGCGCTCGGTCTGTGCGACCTGGGTCAGCTTCGCCGCGAGTGGGCGGAAGGGCCGGGAGAGCAGGACCTTGTCCGCGACCCCGCGCACCGCGAGACCGACGCGCGTCTGCGGGTACGCGAAGGCCGTGATGCCGCGCGGCAGGTGCTGGACGTCGTCGACCAGTGGGCGCATCCACCTCTCGTAGGCGATGAGCGCGCCAGGTTGATCGTCGGGTGCTCCGGCGAGTTCGGCGGCGAGCACGTACCCGGCGGTGAGCGCGAGGGATGCACCACCACCGCCCATCGGCGTCACGCACCACGCTGCGTCGCCGGCCATCACGACCCGGCCGCGGTGCCAGGTCTGCATTCGCACCTGCTGCAGCTGGTCGACGTAGACGTCGTCGGACGTCTCGAGCGCCTCCAGGATGCGCGGTGCCTCCCACCCCGCTCCGTCGTACCGCTCCCGCACGGCGGTGAGCATCTCGGCCCGCGTCAGGCCGAGGAGGTCGCCGCCCGGCGAGTACGCGAGGATCGCGCGGATCGTTCCGTACGGGTCGGGCCGGAGATGCACCTGCCGGCCGCCGACGGAGTTGTGCCAACGCCAGCGGTCGTCGTCACCGTCGGTCCGGGGGATCGTCCCGAAGACCATCGTGACGTCGAGATCGCGCTCCTCGACGTCGTCGCCAGGGAAGAGGAGCGGACGTGTGGACGACCGAACACCCTCGGCGACGACGAGCAGGTCCGCGTCGAGCGCCTGGCCGTCCGCGAGGCGCACCGTGACCGCGTCACCGCGGTCCTCGACAGCGGTGATGGTCTGTCCGTACACGAAGTCGACGCCGTCCGGCAGGTGGTCGAGCACCACCCGGGCGAGGTCGCCGCGGAGCACCTCGAGCTCCGCCGTCGCGCCGTCCGTCCCATCCGAGGGCAGTTCGGCCGTCACCTTTCCGTCGGCGTCGACGAGGACCGTGCCTGTCTCGGTGGTGTTCTTCGCCTTCACGGCATCGAAGAGGCCCATGCGACGGAGGACGTCCCGCGCGACGCCGCGGACATCGACGTTCTGGCCGCCGTCCCGGAAGGAGTCGGCGCGTTCGACGACCGTGACCTGCCAGCCCGTGCGCCGCAGCCAGTAGGCCACCGAGAGTCCGGCGATACTGGCTCCCGAGACGATCGCGGTGCGTTGTTCCATGGGCTCCTCCTCGATGATGTCTTTACAGTAAAGCGACTGCACATTGAAGGAGTCTGATGGAGAACATCTTCGACACGACCTGGTCTGTCCCCCAAGTCGACGTGATGCAGGCGCTCCGCGACTGGGCCGTGGCCTTCACGGAGCTGAACCAGCAGATGGCGGTCTGGCTCGACCTGCCGACCAACGACGCGCACGCGCTCGGACAGGTGCTCTGGGCGGCCTCTGCCGGGGAACCGCTGTCCCCCGCACGGCTCGGGCAACTGATCGGCATGACCTCCGGGTCGGTCACGGTACTGGTCGACCGCCTCGAGGGAGCGGGCTTGATCGTCCGGAGCCGGGAGCACACCGACCGACGGCGCGTGACGCTCCGCCCGACCGCCGCGGCGGAGGACCGGGCGCGCGCGTTCGCGGAACGGTCGAGCGAGGAGATCGCCACGGTCCTCCGACGCACAGGCGCCGACGATCTCCGCCAGGTCACCACGTTCCTCCACACCATCACCGACGCCGCGACCACGGCGGCCGGGCGCCTGAGGGAGACGCCGGCGGCGCCGCGCACCGGCGCCGAGCCCGTCCGGCGCCGGTGACACTCGGGGCTCTGCCGAGGTCGATGGCCGAAGACGTCCGTTTCGGCGAAGCACCGTGTATGCCGTGTACGTGAGACCGCACGAGCGGTCGACGACCGAAGGAGACAACGATGCAGTACCTCGTCAACGTCCTCGACGGCAGCCCGACCACGGGCGGGCAGACATCCGGGCGCGCCACCGACGCCGAGATGGCCGCCATCGATGCGTTCAACGACCGGCTCCGCGCCGACGGGCACTGGGTGTTCGCCGCCGGCCTGGCGGCGCCCGAGCTCGCGACGGTCGTCGACAACCGGGACGACGCCGCCTTGGTCACGGACGGCCCGTACGTCGCGACGACCGAATTCGTCGCCGGTGTGTGGATCTGGGACGTTCCCGACGCCGACGTCGCCCTCCAGTTGGCGGCAGAGGCGTCGAAGGCTTGCAACCGGAGGCTCGAGATCCGTCCGGTCCTCTGAGGGCTTGCGGATCAGTGCCGACTGGGCCGTGCGCGGGGCGTCTGGCGCGAAATCCACAACGCCGCACGCGCGCTCCGAGACTCAGTCGTTGGTGGTCAGCCACCTCGTCTTCAGCCACCGACCCCGTCTTCGATGCGTATGCTGCTGCGGTGCGCACGGAAGTGATGGTCGATCAAGAGATCACGCACGTCGCTGCCGTCCTGTCATCGGCGACGTTCCGCAACCTCTCGACGCAGCAGCCGCTGGATGCGATGACCCGGCTGGAGCGCATTGCCCCGGCGGCGGCAGCAGGGGGCGCACGAACGATGGCGGACGTGTTCAACGCCGCGTACGCGACGCTCCGCCGCGACTACCGCAACGAATACGTGTTCAAGAACGCGGTCGTCTCCTCGGTCGTGTTCGGTCGGCACCGTCCCACGACCGCGTCCGCGATCCTGGAACTCCCAGTCGGCGCTTCGTTCGCCGACGTCGCCGTGTTCAACGGCACCTCAACGGTCTACGAGATCAAAACGGACCTGGACTCCTTCGCGCGGCTGGACTCACAAGTCGCCGACTACAGCACCCGCGTGGAGTTCGTGAACGTGGTGGTCTCCGACGCCCGCGCATCCGCCGCGGAACGTCACGTGCCCGCGCACGTCGGTCTCCTCGCACTCCGACGAAACGGCTCGTTCACGCAGATCCGCCCACCGCACTCGAACCGTGACCGGCTGCGGTCTGATCACATCTTCGGAATGCTGCGACGCGCGGAAGCCGAGTGCGTGGTTGGCGCCGCCGCGCTCGACACCGCTGGCGGGCCCGCCGAGCGGTGGGAAGCACTCCGCTCCGCGTTCGCAGCATTGGACTCGACGAGGGCGCACTCCGGTGCCGTCACGGCGCTCCGCCATCGCGGCATGCAGGCGGCCACCGTTGCCGCGCACGCAGACCTCCCACAATCAGCCAGAGCGTTGGCGTATTCCGCGGCACTGTCGAAAACCGCCGGGGCGCGGCTTCTCAAACGGATGCAGCAACCTATCCCCCCAGTTTGGGGTGATTGAGCATCCGTCGGGTCCGGGTAACCATGGGAGGGACTTTGGGGGCTCCATTTGTACTTCCCGTATCTGTACGCACGTCAATCCGAACGCGACGCGCTGATCGACGTCGCACCGCACCTCGGCGGACCGCAGAAGGTGCAGCCGATTCTTGAACCGTATTCACCGGCGAAGGACCTGACGAAGCTGCTCGACACGTTCCGCAGCACCGGGGTGAGAGCACACCTTGTCGTCAACCCGACCCGCGGTGCTTTGCAGACGAACGCGGCGCAGACGTCGTGGACCACGGGGATGGCCGGCTACGTCGCGCAGCCGACGCTGATCACCCCGACGATGCACATGTTCGCGACCACCACCGCGTCGGACGTAGCGGCGTTCCTCGCCGCCTACCCGAACCGTGACGTTGCGTTCGTCGTCCTCGGCGTCGGCCTCCCACCGAAAGACTTCGCGACCGCGCTCGGCACTCGCACCGCGCGGGTATTCGTTGGCTCAGCCGCAAACGTCACCGACTACAGGACCGCGCTGACTGGCGTGCCCGTCATCGCACTCGAGTCCCGGTTCACCGCGGTCACCAATGCTCTCTATCCCGCCGGATCGCCGTTCAGCCTCGACCCGCGATCGTACAGTCCGGACGGGTTCGCCGACTTCACCATCCTCGACCCGAAGCCGCCGCGGTACCCATCCGGCGGCGGCGGCTCTGCTGGCGCCGTCGCCGTACACATGACTTACCAGGATCCGGCATCGAAAGAACTACGTGTCCAGCACTTCCTCTCCGACGACCGGACCGCCGGCGCACCGCCGGTCGGTGTGAAGCTGCTGCAAGCGATCGCGCACATCGATACGGAGCAGGCAAGAACCACGCCTGGCCGGTTCAGGAGCTCGCCGGGGTTCCGGACGCTGCACCAGTACCGGGTCGATGGTCATGAGACGAACCTGGCGAAGTCGAAACATCAGCAGCTGTGCCACCACCTGTTCACCGTCGCCGACGCTCTCTGACCGCGTTCACCCGCAGATCGGCAGCTCCCGAGTTGGACCGGCAGCTCGCGCATGTGCGTGCGGTGCAGGTCCGGGCAAGTACGCAGCTCGCCAGCGCGAAGACGTTCCTGCTCGGTTCGTTGGCCGCTTTTCCCCTGGGGTGGGCTCGATTTTCCCCTTCTTCAAGAAAGCCCAGGTCGTGGCGCAATCTCGACGACTGATGCTTGCTGCGAAGAGCATCGCTGATCAGCGAGGCACGGCGGGAGCAACCGTGAAGGCAGCACACGCAGGTGCGGATCGCCCGCGGACTGGCGACGGTCACTCGGCTATCTGTTGTGCCTTGATCAGGGTTGCGAGGACCGCTTGGTCGCCTTCGATGGGTGCGGGAGCGTACTGCCGAAGCAGCCATCTGAGCGCTCCTGCTGCGGCTGCCCCGCCGACGCCGAGGAGCGCGGCGGCTCCTGGGTCTACGCTTCCTGCGGCGATAGCTCCTGTGGCCGCTCCGACCGCTCCGTCGATGACGACGTCGGCGCCAGCTTTTCGGAACGAGCTCCCGAGCGACGAGCTTCCAAGTTCACGCTCGACGCTGTGCACTTTCGGCACCAGCGTCTCCTCCACCCGCTCTCGGAGGGTGTGAGAGTCATCCGAGGCAGTTGCACGGTGCAGAGCCTGCAGGCTGAGCCGCCAGTCTTCGAAGTTGTCGGATGACTGGCGGATTGCGACCGCCTCGCGCAGCGCGACGTCGGCCGAAGGGACAGCGATGCGTGCGACCTCTCGCAGCATGGCAGCCGGATGGGTGCGGGCAACGGCGTCGTTGTACTTGGTTCGGAGCAGACCGAGCGAAGCTTCGTTGGTCGGGACGTATTGCGCGTTGCCGGCATCAGCAACGGCGAGGGTCTTCGCAAGGTAGTAGAGAATCGGGGCCGCCCGCATCGGCGCGTCCCGACGCACGACTGGCAGATCCATGCTGACCTGCAGCCCTGTGATGCTGTCCCAGACATGCAAGCCGCTGGCGTCGGCGGTGGCAAGGTAATCCTGAAGCGCCGCGTTCCGCACGTCGAAGCGAAGCGCGGTCTCCAGTTGGCGAGCTCTTCCACTGATGATCGGCCATTGGCTGCGGACCTCGATGACACCGGCGCGGATTGGCCCTTCAAGTAGGTAGAGATTGTCGACGATGCTGGCGAAACGTCGCGCCGCGCCTTCGGCATCGTTGCGGAACGACTCGTAGTTGCCGTGGTTCCGCCACATCGCTGGTCCAGATGCGACCTTGTTGATCTCACGGTCCGGTCGGACGTAGCCGACCGTCCATAGTCCCGGAAGACCTTCCCCACGGCTGAAAAAGTCGGCGAGTGGGTCAAGGACCAACAGCTTTGGGTAGTAGAGGAGCGCATCCGCGAGGTCGTGTCGGAGCATCGGTTCGCTGAAGAAAGGCCCCATCCAGCCGCCAACGAATGCCGAACGTGACGCGGTTGGGTCGGGCGCCGACTCATGCTGGGCTGACCAGAACGCATCGAGTAGCTCTGCGATGTTGTCGAGTTCGCGCAAGGACAGCCTCTGGAGGCGTGTCCCTCGACGCTCTCCGATCGCCCCGTCAAGCGCGTCAAGAACCGTCACCGGCTTCAACGTCCCCGTCCCGCCCATAAAGGTCCCCTTTCAGGTTCTTCGACGGCTCGAAGCGTACAGGCGATGACTGACGTCTCTGAGGCGGCGATCGCGCCTGCCCCTCCCCCGCATCGCGATCCCTGCTTCCGGCACTTCCGGCCGGACCGCACCACGTCCGGCGTCGGCGACATAGCTGGTGACCTCGTCGGATGCGGCGAAATCATCCGCGACCCGGACGGCGAATTGCGCGCGGCGGTACACCTCGCCGACCGTTCTGTCCGCCCGGTACCCGGCGGCCGGCGGGACGAGGACGGGACGTGGGTCGTACCGGTGGTCCAGCTCCGGTAGGGCGGGCCTCACCGGGCTCACGCTAACGGGCGAGGCAGCTTCTGCTGAAGGTGGCGCTGCTACTTGAACCCGCTAGACCTAGACCGAGACCGAGAATCGGAGTGTCGTCGGCTTTCCAAAGATCGAGTTCCTGGATATTCCCCTCGGGATCGAAGGTCAGGAACGCGATGATCTGCACGCCGTCGTGGTCGTCGAACGTGTACATGTCGGAGTTGAATCCTCCGGCGTCTGATGAGGCTGGCCGCATGAAGCGTAGGCATTCTGACTCGTCGTAGCGGGTGACCAGCACAGTGGACAGGTCTATGTCGTCCCGCTGCGCGCTTCGCGGCGTGTGATGCGCCAGCAGACGGCGGACTAAGCTACCGGCACAGAAGCCCCGCTCTGCATCGAGAACGTGCACGCACCGGTCGCATCCGCCTCGAACACCTCCGCGACCACGTCGCCCGAGCTGTCGCGCAGTTCGAGGGCCATGCCGTCTCGTTCCCCGACGACGCTAGCGAGTACGAACGAGTATTCAGCCATCTAACGGTCTCCCCTGCTTGCTGCACTGTCGGCATTGACTTGCGCGAGCAGCGGGAAACCGAATCCGGGCCTTCCTCAGCACTATCAGAGCGTACGCATCACCTACCACTGTGGCCTGCTCACCTCTTGACGAGCGGAGCAAACGCCGTCAACGCGCCGCCTTCCGAAACGCGGTCGAGGCGAATCGTTAGCGCCCGCTCCCGCCCCGTATCGGCTCGAAGGATATCGACGAAGATCTCCAACTGCCGCTCAGGCTCGCTTGCGAGCAACTGGTCCGCGTTCTCCACGATCAGGTTGATTTGCGCATCCGGCGACCATTCCAGATCATGAATGCACTCTTCAAGAGCATCTCAATTCTCGCCATAGTAAGACGGGAACCGAAGAGCGACGCCGATCTCCCCGAGAAACTCGGCACGCGAGCGGCAGCGGTTCCCATCGAGTCGTACGGAGACGTCCCCGACGGGCTCGATCGGAGCGCCAATCTCGACCTTCAGCTTTTTCATCACTTTCACCTGAACAAATCTGGGAGCTTACCGCCGCGTCGCCGCTGATGCGGAGCCGTCGGTCCGGCAATGACTCAGGACGACGGTCGCCGGCATCCTCGGATGTTCCATCCGACAGTAGTCAGGCGCATCACCCCCCGAACACGGGCCGCGGACTCAATCCACGCGCCGCTAGCGTGGCCGGGGATCGCGTATAGGGACGCGACGCACGACCAGCAAGAGGGGGCTGGGATGACGAGGTCGTTCCCGGAGAAGACGCTGGAGCATTGGTGCTCCATCCATCTCACCTACCGGTATCGGGCGAAGTTGCTGATGTGGTGGCCGGCGGTCACCGCCGACATCGAGATCACGCAGCCGGCTGGGATGTGGGGAAAACGGTTCTGGCTGGAGCTCAAAACGACGGAGTGGAACGGCACGAAGGCCCGTCACGAACTACGGATCGACCTGGCGCAGCTCGCTGCGTACGGTCAGCAGCCGATCCCCGACTATTACGTGTTCCCCGTTCCGCCGTGGGACGGAGTGCTCGGCGACCCATCCAGCTACCAATGGCTCGCAACGGGGCGGGAGCGTCTGGCGTACGAGTCATGGAGCGGCGAACAGTGGTTTGTGCACTGGACACGGGTTGTGCCCGGTTGGGCGTTGCGCCAACATCTGCACGCCGAGATGGCTGCGCTGGCACCGGGGAAGAAGAAGCAGCATCTCATCGGCGCGATCACCAACGGAGCACTCCGCCCGGTCGGCCCTGCGCTGCAGACCGCCCCGCAGCTCGCGTGGCGCGACTTCTGGGCACATATGGAGTCCTGCGGCGACGATACCTGGGGCGCGCAATTCCTACTTCGCACCGGAGCTCTCCCAGACGGTGCCGCACAGACACCGACCCGAAGCGACCTCGCCACGGCGCTTCGTGCGCTGCGGGACACCCACACTGGCCCAACAGCGGACACGCCCGTGGCCACGTACACACCGGTCGACGGTGTCTACGCGCCTACCCCGTCGACCGGTAGGTACGACGGGTTCGACTGGGCCAGTCATCGGTCTCTGGCGACGCTGACACAGGAAGCCATCCGCTGATAGTGCCCACCACGCCCGGCACTCGCCGGCAGCGTGCGCCGGACCACTCCGAAGCTGGCTACCATCCGTTGTTTCCCTGTCCGCTGTCTAAGCTGGCGAGGTCGAGCTGCCCGTGCTCTTGTCGATGTCTGAGGTACGCGCCGGCAAAGCGTTGTTACCGTTCGTCCCGCCATGCCGTAACACGTCGTGGACCCTGACGACGCGTTGAGCGTCGATCGAGACGGTCCTGCGGAGCGGGGGTCGCTGCATCTTCTATCAACGTCGGCTATCCGCGCATAGGGCCAGCGAGGATGAAAGTCGGCGACCCAACCGGCGACCAAGAACAAGGGGTCAGCTGTGCACTGAGGCGGACCATGCCGCGCTACGGTAACTGGCGATGACCGATCGATCGCCGAACAGCCCCCGAGAACCAGAAAAGCCCCCGGCCGAAGCCGGGGGCTCTCTCGTTGGGTCGGACCTGCAAATGCTGGAGACCAGACCTGCAATCAACCCTGTGGTGTGGCGGTACCGGTGGGATTTGAACCCACGGTGGAGTTGCCCCCACACATGTTTTCGAGACATGATCCTTCGGCCGCTCGGACACGGTACCGGGGAAGAGTTTACACGATCCGGGAGGCCCCTCGCGACACCGCGGGCCGGCCCACCCTCCACAGGTGGTCACGTCCGGGGCACTTCCCACAACCACAGATCCCACTCCGATCCGTCATGGCCAGCGGGCGTACCGTCAGCGGCATGAAGTCCCGCACACTCATCGCACTGATCTCCTCGATCGCCGGCGGCCTCGCGGTCGCCGGCGGCGCGGCATTCGGCGCCCGGGCCGGCGTCAAGGGACAGCGCGCGGCAGCCCAACGCGTGGTCGAGATGCTCCCCACACACGCGGACTGGTGGCGCGAACGGCTCCACCACGAAGGACAGATCACGTACCTGGCGATCGGCGACTCCGCGGCGCAGGGCGTCGGTGCGACGGTCCCGTCCCGTGGCTACGTCGGGCTCCTCGCCCGACGGATCAAGCACCGGTCGCGCAGCACCGTCCGCGTGGTGAACCTCAGCATCTCCGGTGCGACGACTTGGGGCGCCAAGAAGCAGCAGCTCCCCGAACTCCGTACGTTCACTCCCGACATCTGCACGGTGTCGATCGGCGCGAACGACATCGCCGACTTCAACCCCGACAAGTTCGAGCGGAACCTCCGCGAGATCTACGCCGCGGTGCCGTCGCACGCGATCGTGGCTGAGCTGCCGTGCATGTTCGTGCCCGACCGCGAGCGCAAGGTCGCCGTGGCGAACGAGATCGTGCACCGGGTCGCGGACGAGCTCGGGCTGACGGTGGCGCCGCTGCACGCGATCACGAAGCGGGTCGGGCTGCGCCGGACCTTCTTCAATACGTACGGGGACCTGTTCCACCCGAACGACCGCGGGTACGAGATCTGGGCGAGCGCGTTCGAGCCGGCGATCGATGCCAGGGTCGACACCGTCGCGGCGATCCGGCACTACTTGTCGGTGCGGGAAGCAGAGGACCTGGGGCGAGAAGCCGGCGCGGTCGCGAACGCGCGTGCGGAGCAGGACACCGGCGGGGCGGACGATCTGGACCACGCGCACCGTCCGGGCCGGATCGACCGCCTCCGGCAGCGCATGACCGGGTCCGTCCCGTTGCCCGGCGAGTACGCCGGCGGCGCGCACGACGAGCGCGGCGAGAACGACGGGCCGAACGCACCGGACGCACCGGACCGCCGCCCGGGGGATGTCGGCGGCGCGGCCTAACCTCGTCCCATGGCCCGCCCCCAGTCTTCCTACCGCTGCTCCGAGTGCGGCTGGACCACCATCAAGTGGGTCGGGCGCTGCGGCGAATGCCAGTCGTGGGGCACCGTCGAGGACACCACCGCCACGACGGCCAGCGTCCGCGGCACGAGCGCGGTCGCCGTGACGGGCACCCGTGTCGCGCAGCCCATCACGCAGGCTCGGGTCGGCGCAGTGCCACGCTGGCGGTCCGGCATCGGCGAGTTCGACCGTGTCCTCGGCGGCGGGATCGTCCCCGGTGCCGCGGTACTGCTGAGCGGCGAGCCGGGCGTGGGGAAGTCGACGCTCTTGCTCGAGGTTGCCTCGCGCGCTGCCGCGTCCGGCAAGCGGGTGCTCTACGTCAGCGCGGAAGAGTCCGTCGACCAGGTCCGGCTCCGCGCCGAGCGCACCGGGGCGATGCACGACGACCTGTACCTCGCGAGTGAAGTCGACCTCGGCGTCATCCTCGGTCAGATCGACCAGGTCCAGCCAGACCTGCTCATCGCCGACTCCGTGCAGACGATCTCCTCCGCCACGGTCGACGGCATCGCGGGTGGCACGTCCCAGGTGCGGGAGGTCGCATCGACCCTCATCCGCGAAGCCAAGCAGCGCAACCTGCCCGTGTTGATCGTCGGCCACGTGACGAAGGACGGATCGATCGCCGGTCCGCGGCTGCTCGAACACCTCGTCGACGTCGTCTGCCACTTCGAGGGCGACCGGCAGACCGCGCTCCGGTTCGTCCGTGCACTGAAGAACCGCTTCGGCCCCACCGACGAGGTCGGCTGCTTCGACATGGCGGGCGACGGCATCCACGAGGTCCCCGATCCCAGCGGACTGTTCATGTCCCGCAACGGCGCCCCCGTCTCCGGCACGTGCATCACCGTCGCGATGGAAGGCCGCCGCGCCCTGCCGGTCGAGGTCCAGGCGCTGGTCGTACCGAGTTCCGCTCCGCAGCCCAGGCGCGTCGTGAACGGCGTCGACTCCTCACGCGTGGCGATGCTGCTCGCGGTACTCGAACGCCGTGCGGGCATCAAGCTCTCCGATGCCGACGTCTACGTCTCCACCGTCGGCGGGATGAAGCTCACCGAGCCCGGAGCCGACCTGGCGATCGTCCTCGCCCTGGCCAGTGCCGCTCGCGATCGTCCGTACCCGCACACGCTCGCGGCCATCGGTGAGATCAGCCTCGCTGGCGAGATCCGACCGGCGACCGGAGCCAAGCAGCGCGCGAACGAAGCGAAGCGTCTCGGCTTCACGACCGTCCTCGGCGCGGACGCAGAGCACCTGCGCGAAGCACTCCGCGTCGCGTTCTCGCTGACGAAGTCGGTGCGCGAACGCGAGCTCGACGCAGCGTTCTGAATCACGGCCTTGAAGCGTCACCGCGCTGACCGGACCAGCGCACCCGGGGTGAGCCGAGCCTCCCGTGTGGCGTGGGCGCAACGCGTCTTCAGCACCCGGCCACGCGGGGCTGTCCGCTGAGCGCACTCCCTCCGAGATGAGGACGGTCAGGCGCGAAGGGCATCCAACAGATCAGCGGGGTCCGCCTGCATCGTGTTCGGGCCGGCGATGTCGAAGAAGACGCCCTCGAGCGAGTCGAGGTGCGCGGCGAGGAACTCCTCCAGACGAGCTGCGTCGTAGACCATGACCTGCCGGATCTTCTCGTCCGGCACCATCGCCGTGTACGCGTCAGCCGACGAGAACAGCAGCAGGATGCGCTTCTCCGACCCCTCACGCCCGAAGACGCGGACCTGCATGTCCTTCTTGCCCGTGACGAGCCGGGGCACGATCACGATGTCGTTCCGCAGCGCGAACGCCACCGCCGCCACGTCCTGCTTCGCGAGGGCTTCCTCGAGCTGTTCGCTCCGGAAGCGCTGTTCCTTGTCTGCCATCACCATCAAGTTCATCAGATTTCGCCCCAAGGAGGCGAACTGTCTGGTCGTGGGGCCAAAGACCCTGTAGGTTGAGGGAACCGCTTCTGCGGCGCCCAACGTCCGGGCGGGGTGGTGACACTCCCCCGACCGGACTGCACAGGGTCACTGGCTCAGGCCTGACCCCGAACCCGTCCCGCCGGCACCTGCCCGCGTGGCGCATCATCCTCGTCGACATACGACGAGGCTCCGTCTGCGTGTCATACCGCGATGGAAAGCAAGAACAGTTAAGGAAACGCCATCATGGCAACTGGAACCGTCAAGTGGTTTAACAACGAAAAGGGCTTCGGGTTCATCGCCCCGGACGACAACAGCGCGGACGTCTTCGCGCACTTCTCGGCGATCTCGGGCAGCGGCTACCGCGGTCTCGAAGAGAACCAGAAGGTGGAGTTCGAGATCACTGAGGGCCGCAAGGGCCCGCAGGCGGAGAACATCACCGTCATCGGCTGAACCCCAGGGGAACGCTGACCGTCATCCGGTCGGCTGACCCCGAACACGACCGCGGTCGGACTCGATCGAGCCTTCGTCATGACGAAGTTCGATCGGCCGGCCGCGATTGTGTTTGTATGACGAAAACCCGGACAACAGCAGCCATCTCCGCCGCCGCCCTCGTCGCGATCGCCATGACGGGGTGTGCGCAGATCCAGCAGCAGGTCGGCGACGCATGGTCCGTCACGTACGAGGTCACCGTCGACTCTCCGGACGCGACCCCGCTCCACGACGTCAGCTACGTGGGCGCCGAGAGCCGTGGCGATGCCCCCGAGACCCACACCGCCGGGTCGACGTCGACCAAGGCGACCGAGGGCGACAACACCAGTTGGACGCACGACTCGATCGTGCTCGCTGAGGACGATGCATCCGTGCGGGCCACTCCCCCGGCCGACCGGACGGCGAGCTGCCGCATCCTGCTCGACGGCAAGAAGGTCATCGCCGAGGAGCACGGCGGCGTCGGTCAGATCGTGCGCTGCAAGGCGACGACCCCGAAGTTCGGTTGACGCCCGGGCCGGCCCGCCTCAGTTCAGGATGAACTGCGCCGAGTCCTTCGCCGTGATGTTCCCCACCGCGACCTGCAGGTGGTAGCTCGCTCCCCCACCGGTCACGGACGGGCGAGAGGCATCACACGTCGAGGTCGACGACCGGGTCCGGTCCCACGCGATCGCCGGCGTGGTCAGGGTCTGCCCGGCCTTGATCGTGACGTCCTGGTTCGTCCCGCCGGTCTGGCAGTCCTTCGACGACCAGTACTGCTCCTCGCCGGAGCTGATCGTCAGGACCTGTTGCGACGACCCGAGGTCCATGTGGCAGGAGTTCGAACCGGTGTTCTCGATCGACATCGCGATCTTGGGGTCCTCGGTGGGCCCGTACGCGCTCTTGTCGAGGACGGGCTTGAGCGTGATCTGGTCCTTCGAGCACGTCGACCCGTCGGCGGCGGAAGCAGGCGCCGAAGCGGACGCGGACGCTGACGGCGACGACGCACCGGCAGACGAGGAAGACGACGACGACGATGCGGCAGGAGACGAAGACGGCGACGCCGACGGGGCAGCGGCGGACGACGCCCCGTTCCCGCGCCCCACGACGATGAGCACGATGACGACCACGATGAGCAGGATCACTCCGGCCACGGTCGCACGGCGGCGCCAGTAGACGCCCGGCTTCTGCGGGCCGACGGGGTGACGGAACGAGGACATGCGCACAGGGTAGACAACGCCCGGCACGGCGCGACGGAACCCCGCCGAGGAGGACCCGAAAGCGTCAGAGGATCTTCAGCATGCGGGTGTTGCCGAGGGTGTTCGGCTTGACCCTGGCGAGGTCGAGGAACTCCGCCACGCCTTCGTCCGACGACCGGACGAGCTCCGCGTAGACGTCCGGCGACACGACGCTCTCGCCGATCTCGAGGTACCCGTGCTTCGTGAAGAAGTCGACCTCGAACGTCAGGCAGAAGATCCGCGCGACACCCAGCTCACGGGCGTCGTGCTCGAGCGCTTCGAGCATCCGGTGCCCGACGCGCTTGTGGATCCAGTCCGCGTCGAGGGCGAGCGTGCGCACCTCGGCGATGTCGTCCCAGAACACCGCGAGCGCTCCGCAGCCGATCGGCACACCGTCGGGACCCTCGGCGATCCGGAACTGCTGGATCGAACCGTAGAGCGCGACGTTCTCCTTGCCGAGCAGGATGCGCCGGTCGACGTACGGGGCGATGAGGCGCTGGATGTGCGGCACGTCCGACGCCAGTGCCGGTCGCACGAGGATGCCGTGGTCGTCCCGCTCGTGGAACGCGTGCTTCCCGTGCTCAGTCATCTCCCCAACCATAGTGCTCACGGGGTACGGGCTCCCTGGGCCGTGCACATGCGCCGCCGCCTACCGTCCAGGACATGCCCCAGATCATCGAGACCATCGACGTCAACGTCCCCGTCAGCGCTGCCTACGGGCAGTGGACCCGCTTCGAGGAGTTCCCCGAGTTCCTCAGCGAGGTGGAGAAGATCGTCCAGGTCGACGACACCACCACCGACTGGACCGTGAAGGTCGCGGGCCAGGAGCGCGAGTTCCGCGCGAAGATCACCGAGCAGCACCCCGACGAGCGGGTCGCCTGGGCGGTCAAGGACGGCGAGACCGACCACGCCGGCGTCGTCACGTTCCACAAGCTGTCCGACACCGAGACGCGCGTGACCGCGCAGATCGACTGGCAGCCCTCCGGCTTCCTGGAGAAGCTCGGCTCCGCCGTCGGCATCGGTGGCCACGCCATCAAGAAGGACCTGCAGAACTACAAGGAACACGTCGAGTCGGCTCCCACGGACGCCGGCTGGCGTGGTGACGTCCAGGCCTGAGACCCGGCCGAAGACAGACGGGAGGCCCGGTGCCAGCTGGCACCGGGCCTCCCGTCTGTCTGTGGCTGGGCCCTAGGACTCGATCTCGCCCTGCGGAGCGGCTTCCGTTCCGGACTCCACGGCGGTTGCGCCGGCGAGGACCTCTTCGCGGCCCGGCTGACGCCCGGTCTCGAACTCGAACTTGCCGTCGATGAAGTCGACCTTGACGTGGTCGCCAGCGGTGAGCTCACCCTGCAGGATGTGCTCGGACAGCTGGTCCTCGACCTCGTGCTGCATGGCACGACGGAGCGGGCGGGCACCGAGGGCGGGGTCGAACCCGACCTTGATGAGCTGCTCCTTCGCCGGCAGCGTCAGCTCGACGGTCATGTCGCGGTCGAGCATGCGGTCGGACAGACGCTTCACGAACAGGTCCACGATCTGCAGCAGCTCGGACTGCGAGAGCTGCGGGAACACGATCGTGTCGTCGACGCGGTTGAGGAACTCGGGCTTGAAGTGCTTCTTGAGCTCCTCGTTCACCTTCGAGCGCATGCGGTCGTAGCCGACGCCCGAGTCACCCTCGACCTGGAAGCCCACCGGGCCACCGGCGATGCCCTGCGAACCGAGGTTCGTGGTCATGATGATGACGGTGTTCTTGAAGTCGACCACGCGGCCCTGACCATCGGTCAGTCGACCCTCTTCGAGGACCTGCAGCAGCGAGTTGAAGATGTCCGGGTGGGCCTTCTCGATCTCGTCGAAGAGGACCACGGAGAACGGCTTGCGGCGCACCTTCTCGGTGAGCTGGCCGCCCTCTTCGAACCCGACGAACCCGGGAGGGGCACCGAACAGGCGCGAGACGGTGTGCTTCTCGCCGAACTCCGACATGTCGAGGGAGATCAGTGCGCCCTCGTCGTCGAACAGGAACTCCGCGAGCGCCTTGGCGAGCTCGGTCTTCCCGACACCGGTGGGGCCGGCGAAGATGAACGAGCCGGAGGGGCGGTTCGGGTCCTTGAGACCGGCGCGGGTGCGGCGGATCGTCTTGGACAGGGCCGAGATGGCCTCTTCCTGACCGATGACGCGCTGGTGCAGGGCCTTCTCCATGAAGACGAGACGCGAGGTCTCCTCTTCGGTGAGCTTGAACACCGGGATGCCGGTGGCCTGCGCCAGGACCTCGGCGATGATGCCCTCGTCGACGGTGCCAGACGCGGCGACGTCACCGGCACGCCACTGCTTCTCGAGACGGAGCCGCTCGCCGAGGAGCTTCTTCTCCTCGTCGCGCAGGCTCGCTGCCTTCTCGAAGTCCTGCTCCTCGATGGCGGCTTCCTTCGACCCGCGGACCGTCGAGATCTTCTCGTCGAACTCGCGGAGCTCCGGCGGCGCCGACAGGATCGACAGACGCAGGCGAGCGCCGGCCTCGTCGATCAGGTCGATGGCCTTGTCGGGCAGGAAGCGGTCCTGCACGTAGCGGTCCGCGAGGTTCGCCGCGGCGACGATGGCGCCGTCGGTGATGGACACCTTGTGGAACGCCTCGTACTTGTCGCGGAGGCCCTTGAGGATGTTGATCGCGTGCGGGAGCGACGGTTCGTTGACCTGCACCGGCTGGAAGCGACGCTCGAGTGCGGCGTCCTTCTCGAAGTGCTTGCGGTACTCGTCGAGCGTGGTGGCACCGATGGTCTGGAGCTCACCACGGGCGAGGAGCGGCTTGAGGATCGAGGCCGCGTCGATCGCGCCCTCGGCTGCACCGGCTCCCACGAGGGTGTGGATCTCGTCGATGAAGACGATGATGTCGCCGCGGGTGCGGATCTCCTTCGTGACCTTCTTGAGGCGCTCCTCGAAGTCACCGCGGTAGCGGGACCCGGCGATGAGCGAGCCGAGGTCGAGCGAGTAGAGCTGCTTGTCCTTGAGCGTCTCGGGCACGTCGCCCTTGACGATCGCCTGGGCGAGGCCCTCGACGACGGCGGTCTTGCCGACGCCGGGCTCACCGATCAGGACGGGGTTGTTCTTGGAGCGGCGGGAGAGGATCTGCATGACCCGCTCCATCTCCTTCTCGCGCCCGATGACCGGGTCGAGCTTGCCGTCGCGCGCGGCCTGGGTGAGGTTCCGACCGAACTGGTCGAGGACCTGCGAACCCTGCTGGGCGTTCTGCTGCTGCTCGCCGCCGACGGCGACCGCTTCCTTGCCCTGGTAGCCGGACAGGAGCTGGATGACCTGCTGGCGGACGCGGTTGAGGTCGGCCCCGAGCTTGACGAGCACCTGGGCTGCGACACCCTCGCCCTCACGGATGAGGCCGAGGAGGATGTGCTCGGTGCCGATGTAGTTGTGACCGAGCTGCAGCGCCTCGCGCAGGGACAGCTCGAGCACCTTCTTGGCGCGCGGCGTGAACGGGATGTGCCCGGTCGGCTGCTGCTGGCCCTGCCCGATGATGTCCTGGACCTGCTCGCGGACGGCATCGAGCGAGATGCCGAGCGACTCCAGCGCCTTGGCGGCGACGCCCTCACCCTCGTGGATGAGGCCGAGGAGGATGTGCTCGGTGCCGATGTAGTTGTGGTTGAGCATCTTCGCTTCTTCTTGAGCGAGGACGACAACACGACGGGCTCGGTCGGTGAATCTCTCGAACATGTGCTCTCCCTTGGCCCCTGCGATCGGAGCCGACAGCTGTGCCGGTCTCGTGTGAGTCCGGCCAAGTACTTCGAGAGTAACGAGCACATCGGGGCTGGTCTGCCCCTGTTCGCCGTGGGCGTGACCTTGCTGTCCTGGGTGCGCCCAGCGGCTGGGCCCACGTCGTCAGCTGCGGCGGGCGGCGCGGCGGAGGGCACGCCGGAAGCGACGGGGGTCGACGCCGACCTGGTCGAGGACGTCGTGTGCAGCACCCATGAACGGGTCGTCCATGCCGTCCAGCACGGCGAGCAGCACGTGATGCGGACGGACGCGCTCGTGGGGGCCGGCGATCTGCGATGCATGCGCCAGGAGCCGCGCTCCGGCCGGGGTGCACGTGATGCGGTCGGCCTCGGACGGGTACGGCTCGGTCCCGGCGCCGACGAACACACGGATGGCGTCGCGGAGGACATCGGCCGTGACGCCGTGACGCCGGAGGACGTCGCTGAACCGCGGCATGCCCGAGCAGAGCACGACCGAGGCGACGAGCAGGTGCTCGGCGTCGACGAAGCCGAAGCCGGACTGGCGGGACTCGTGCTCGGCGAGCAGGACGATCTCGCGACCGTGACGGAGGTCGGTGACGGCGACGGAGAGCGCGGCGGTCTGCATGTATGCAGAATATCTCATTGGGGACGTCTTGAGAAGGGCTCGAATCAGGTCCGCCCGGTACGATCCGGCACATGGAGCAGCCCGTCGTCGGCCTCGTCGTCCACCCGACCAAGAACGTGCAGGAGTCCGTCACGACCCTGCAGCGCTGGAACTCCTCCGGTGCCGGCCGCCTCGTCGCGCGGCGCATCGACGCAGCCCGCATCGGCGGCACGATCGACGTGGTGGAGGACGACGACTTCACCGCCACGGTGGACCTCGTGGTTGCACTGGGCGGGGACGGCACGATGCTCGGCGCCATGCGGCTCGTCGCGAAGCGCCCGGTGCCGGTGCTCGGCGTGAACTACGGCAACGTCGGGTTCCTCGTGGAGATCGAGCCGCCGGAGCTCGAAGCGGCGCTCGAACGGCTGTCGAACGGCGACTACCAGCTGGAGCCGCACCACGCGCTCGAGGCCCGGTTGTCCTGGAGCGGCGCACGGACCGAGTACCTGGCGTTCAACGACCTCACCATCGTGCGGCGTCCTGGAGCCGGGCAGGTGTCCGCGGACCTCAGTGTCGGCGGGCTCGGGTACGGGTACTACCGAGCGGACGCCATCGTGGCAGCGACGCCGGCCGGGTCCACCGCCTACAACTACGCGGCCGGCGGACCCGTCCTCTCCCCCGCGCTCTCCGGCTCCGTCGTGACCCCGGTCGCCCCCATGGCGGGCATCGACCGCGCGGTGGTCCTCGCCGCGCGGGAGCGCTACCGGTTCGAGATCGCAGAGGGCACCAGGAGCGCGGCGCTCGAGGTCGACGGGCTCGTCGTCGGCGAGGTCGCCACCGGGGCGCAGATCGACATGCGCCTCCGGAAGGACGCCGGGAGCGTCGTCCGGCTCGACGCCGAGCGACACGGGCGCACCGGGCGCCTGAAGCTCAGCCTGCTCGACCTGCCCGTCCGCCCCGACCAGCTCGTCGAGCTCATCCCGAGCGACCTCCGGCAGAAGCTGCGTCGCGAGGCCGAGGACTGAGCACACCCGCCGACATGAGTGTGGCCCGTCCGAGCAGTGCTCGAACGGGCCGTCCCATCACCCCACCGGATCGCCTTCCCACAGAACGACCCGGTTCCCCGAGCCGACGCCGTTGCGGGCGTCGGCCGAAGTGCTGCTGACCTACTCGGTCAGGTAGAGCTGCATGTCCTGCGAGACCGCCTTGGCGAACAGGCGCAGCTTGGCTCGCGACTCCACGCGGCTGACCGCCTGGCGCGTCGTGTGCACGATCTTCGAGATCTCGTCGAGCGTCATCGGCTTGTCGTCGTCGAGGCCGTAGCGCATGCGGATCACGTTCGCCTCGTCGCTCGGCAGCTCCGCGACGATCGAGCGGATGTCGCGGTGCAGGAGCGTCGTCTCGGTGAGCTCGTTCGGGGACGCAGCGTCCTCGTCCTCGATGAAGTCGCCGAGTTCACTGTCGTCGGAGTCGCCGACGACGGTGTGGATCGAGACCGGCTCGTGCGAGCGGCCCTTGAGGTCCACGAGTTCCTCGACGGACATGCTCAGCTCGGCTGCGACCTCTTCCGGCATCGGCGCGCGGCCGAGGTCGACGGTGAGGTCACGCTCGGTGCGCGAGATCTTGTTGATCAGCTCGACGGTGTGCACCGGGATGCGGATCGTGCGGGCCTTGTCGGCGAGGCCACGCGAGATCGCCTGACGGATCCACCAGGTGGCGTATGTGGAGAACTTGTAGCCCTGCGTGAAGTCGAACTTCTCGACTGCGCGGACGAGGCCGAGGTTGCCTTCCTGGATCACGTCCATGAAGGGCAGGCCACGCTGCGAGTAGCGCTTCGCGATGCTCACGACGAGTCGGAGGTTCGAGGTGATCATGCGCTCCTTGGCGCGCTCACCGTCCCGGACCAGCCACTTGAGCTCACGCTGCAGGGACTTCGCGAGTCCCTGCTCCGTGGCGAGCTTCTCGCCCGCGAACAGACCGACCTCGATCCGGCGGGCGATCTGTGCTTCTTCCTCGGCCGTGAGGAGCGCGAGACGCCCGATGTGGCGGAGGTAGTCGCCGACCTGGTCGACCGATGCGCCGCGGACGCCAGCGAGCTGCTCGTCCGCCTCGACCTCTGCCGCGGCGGTGTCGAGCGTGGTGCTCTCGACCTTGGCCGACTCGGTCTTCGCGGTTGCCTTCTTCGTCCGGCGCGAGGTGGTGCTCGGTGCTGCCGTTGCGATCGTCATCTGACTCTCCCTGCATTCGACGGTGATGGCCTTCGTGGGGTGATCACGAGTAAAGCGGGCGGGAGGTGTACCCCACAAACCAAACGGAATGATTCCCAGGGTTCTCCGTGCTTCACCATCGGAACCGCACCCCACGGGGTACAGCGCACGACCAGTCTCGTCCCCCGACCGCCCCGAGGGCAAGGGGTCCACCGCGTGATTCCGGCGTTGCATGGGTGTTTCTGGCGCATTGCAGAGGATGCACCTCGCCAGCAGGACTTCGTCGGGCATGCGAAAGGGGTACGTCGTCACGGATCGATGCGATCCGGACTCCGTACCCCGAAAGACGAACGGATGGGGGTCACCAGGAGGGTTCGAGCCAGCCCTCTCGGCGCTTGGAGACCTCGATGTCGGCGTCGCGGTCGTACTCGTCGTACTCGCTCTCGATGTCGCCGACCAGGCTACGAGTGCGGAACAGCTGCGTGATGGACATGCGGACGATGCTCACACCGTGCGGCAACGCCCACATGAACGAACGGTGACGATGGGCGTCGAAGGGGTGAACGCTGCTGCTACTCCGCGGACGCCGGTGCGGACGCGGGGACGCCGTGCTCGCGCTCGAAGCGGGCGCGCTCTTCGGCTTCGACCTTGGCGTAGGCGGCGCGCTCGGTTCGGTCGGCCCGCATGATGGCGCGCATGACGAACCAGAACACGAGGCCGACGACGACGGTCGGCGTCAGGGCGAAGATGATCCCGGTCACGACTCCATGCGGCACCCGAGCATCCTAACCCGCCCGCTCGTGAGCAACCGACGGGCTACTTGACCAGCGGGAAGAGGATCGTCTCGCGGATGCCGAGGCCCGTGATCGCCATGAGCAGGCGGTCGACGCCCATGCCCATGCCGCCCGAGGGGGGCATCGCGTGCTCGAGCGCACGGAGGAACTCCTCGTCGACGCGCATCGCCTCGGGGTCGCCGCCCGCCGCGAGCTTCGCCTGCTCGACGAAGCGCTCGCGCTGCACGACCGGGTCGACCAGCTCCGAGTACGCCGTCGCGAGCTCGAACCCACGCACGTACAGGTCCCACTTCTCGACGATGCCGGGGCGGGTGCGGTGCTCACGCGTCAGCGGTGAGGTGTCCACCGGGAAGTTCATGACGAACGTCGGGCGGTCGAGCGAGTCGATCACGAAGTGCTCCCAGAGCTCCTCGACGTACTTGCCGTGGGTGGCGTGCGCGACCTCGACGCCCTCGGCCGCGGCGAGCGCCTGCAGCTCTCCGAGCGGGGTCGACGGCGTGATCTCACGCCCGGCCGCCGAGGAGAGCGAGCCGTACATGTCGATGCGCGGCCACTCGCCGCCGAGGTCGTACGTCGTCCCGTCGGGCAGCGTGACCTCGAGGGAACCACCGGTGACGGCGCGCGTCGCGTTCTGCACGAGCTCCTGCGTGAGGTCGGCCATCTGCTCGTAGTTGCCGTAGGCCTGGTACGCCTCGACCATCGCGAACTCGGGCGAGTGCGACGAGTCGGCGCCCTCGTTCCGGAAGTTGCGGTTGATCTCGAAGACCCGGTCGATGCCGCCGACGACGGCGCGCTTCAGGAAGAGCTCCGGTGCGATGCGCAGGAACAGCTCGGTGTCGAACGCGTTCGAGTGCGTGACGAAGGGACGGGCCGAGGCGCCACCGTGCTGGGTCTGCAGCATCGGCGTCTCGACCTCGAGGTACTCGTGGCCGGTGAAGGTCTGGCGGAGCGACGCCATCACGGCGGCACGGGCACGGACGGTCTCGCGGGCCTGGTCGCGGACGATGAGGTCGAGGTACCGCTGGCGGACCCGGGTCTCCTCGTTCAGCTCGTTGTGCAGGTTCGGGAGCGGCAGGATCGCCTTGGCCGCGATCGCCCACTCGTCGACCATGATCGACAGCTCGCCACGACGGGACGAGATCACCCGACCGTGCACGAACACGTGGTCGCCGAGGTCCACGAACTCCTTCCAGCGCGCCAGCGACTCCTCGCCCACCTCGGCGAGGGACACCATCGCCTGGACGCGGGCACCGTCGCCGGACTGCAGCGTCGCGAAGCAGAGCTTGCCGGTGTTGCGGGAGAACACGATGCGGCCGGCGACACCGACGACGTCATCCGTCTCGACCCCGGTCTCCAGCTCGCCGTACTGCGCACGCACCGCGGGGATCGTCGTCGTGATCGGGAGTTCGGCGGGGTACGCCTCGATCCCGGACTCCAGCAGACGTGCCCGCTTGTCCAGCCGGACCTGTCGCTGCTCACTCGTCTCCTGCTCGGCGAGCGCGACGGCGTCGGCGAGCGCGTCGGCGTCGGCGGGTGCAGCGGCGTCGGCGGGTGCAGCGGCGGTCTCGGGGGTGACGGTCTCGTCGGTCATACGGGTGCGGCTCCGGAGGTCGTGGGGGTGCAGGGGAATGCTACCCGCGGGGCGCGGCATCCCCGGAATCGACGGCCCCGTGGCCCGCCCCGGACGCGAACGCACCGACGGGCGGCCGCCCCTGCGCGCGCAACACGAGCATCGTCACCGACGACCCGACGTACGCGGCAGCCACGACCAGCATCACCGTGGTGCCGAGGACGTCGAACGCGCCGACCGTGGACGCCCGTGCGAACAGCGCGTCGGCGACGAAGTACGCCGCCAGCAGGAAGCCGGCGAACGGCCGACCGGTCATGCGCCACCACGCACGAGGCGGTTCGACGGGCTCGCCCTCGTTCCGGAACAACCGGACGCCCACGACGACGATCGCCACGAGTCCGAGGGCCGACAGGAACGGCACGGCATCGTCCGGCAGCCCGATCGCCCAGAGCAGGAGCGCGAGCAGCACCTCGACGATCACGGCGCCGACGAGGTACCCGACCTTGGCCTGGGCGGTGGTGATGCGGATGGTCCCCATGGTCACAGTCTGGACTGCCCGTCGGCCGCGGCGAGCGCGTTGTCCACGGCGGAGCGGACGAGCGCGCCGAGCACGCGCCCGGGGTGGTCGACGCCGATGCCGGACAGCGTGCCCGCCGACTGGTCCACGATCGCGGTCGAGAAGCTCACGGCGGCGCGCACGGCATCGGCGTACGCGGGCCGGTCCTGTTCGGTCACGACGAACGGCTCGGCCCCCATCTCGACGACGAGCGCCTGGGCGATGGGGAGCACCGGCGCGGGCGCCGTGACGGCGCAGTACGCATCGCGGAGTCGCGCGAGGTCCACGCTTGTGCCGGTGAACGCCATGGCCGGGTGGATCGCCAGCGGGATCGCGCCGGCGGCGAGGGCTGGCCCGAGGACCCCGACGCCGTGGTCGGGGCTGGTGTGCACGACGAGCTGCCCCGCCTGCCAGATGCCCGCGTCGGCGAGGCCCTGCACGAGTCCGGCGAGCTGGTCGTCCGGCACCGCGAGGATCACGAGTTCGCTGCGCTCGACGAGGTCGGGCGTCTCGAGCAGCGGCACGCCGGGGAGCAGTGCCTCCGCGCGGTCGACGCTCTCCGCGGACACCGCGGTGATGCCGACGATCGCGTGTTCCGCGTTCGCCAGGGCGGCGCCGAGCACCGGCCCGACACGGCCGGCGCCGACGACGCCGACTCCCAGCCGTCCCGCCCTCATCGTGCGGCTCCTGCTGGGGGGACCTCGCCCCAACCGACGGGAGGCTCGTGGGGCCATGGTGCCGCCGCCTGCGGTTCCGCAGGGGGCGGGGCGGGCGCAGGGCGAGCCTCCAGGCCGGGTGCAGCGGACGTGCCGGACGTGCCGGATCGCCAGCGGTGCGACGTGTCGGTGACCGCCGCCTCGACGGCCAGCCGCGCGGTCTCGGCCCACAGGCCCTGCGCGTCCTCCGCGTCGATCGCACCGACCGTCGCGTTCACCGGACCCGACACGGTCTGCACGTGCACCGTCGCCAGCCGGAGTGCCCGCTCGAGCGGCCCCTGCGACACCTTCACGCTCTGCACCCGCGGCAGGGGGACGACGACGAGTGACCGCCACACCGCACCGAGCCGGAGCAGCACGGCACCCTGCACGAACCGGTACCCGTTGCGGCGGGCCGAGAACGGTCGGAGCCACCGGCCGCGGCGGGGCGAGTGCGTGAACCCGCCCTGGTCCCCGGTCGTGGTGAGGCTGTCGTCGACGACGCTGACGGCTTCGGCTGACCCCTCGCGGAGCCGGTCCATCGAGGCGGCCGGCCCGACGACCGCGGAGCCGACGAGTGTCGGCAGGATGATCTCGAGCACCTGCCGGACGTCGGCCGCGTCGCCGACGGGCAGCACGATCGAGGACACCTGCTGGTTGTTCGAGGCACCGTTGCCGGCGTTCGTCGCCCGGTTGATGCGGACGTCCCACCAGCCGAACGGCCGCCAGAGGAGCGGCTGCGCGACGCTCACGGCGTGGATGCGACCGGGGGGCAGGGTCTCGTTCGTCGTGGACACCAGGCCGAAGCCGATCCGGATGCCGTCCCGGGTGTCGGCGATCGTGTACTGCAGCGACCGCGAGAACTTCCGGATGTAGTACCCACCGGCACCGATCACCGCGGGGAACAGCGACACGAGCAGGAAGTACCGGCCGGTGACGGTGATGCTGACGATGATCGCGACGATGACGAGCACGAGGAACACCGTCGTGCCGGAGAGCACCATCGACGCGATGAGCCGCCCCGGCTTGACCTTGACGATGCGCGTGGCGTGCACGGCGGACGGGTCGAGCTCGGGCGACAGGAACTCGTTCACGCGGTCCTGCACGACGCCGTTGCTGTGGCGCTCGCCCGACTCCGCTTCCTCTTCCTGCGCACCGGAGGCGAGCACGAGGATGCGCTGCCGGAGGTCGTCTGCGGCCGTCGCCCCGAGGTACGCGAGCTGCACGTTGGCGTCGTTGCCGGCCTGCGCGATCTCGAGCTTCGCGGTCCCGAAGATCCGCGGGACGAGCGGCCGGGTGATGTTGATGCCCTGGATCCGGTCCAGCCTGGCCTTGCGGTGGTTCCGGAACAGCACGCCGGAGCGCACCTCGACGATCTCGCCGGTGACACGGAACTCGTGCATCCGCCAGGACAGGTAGAACAGGCCGATCAGCACCACCAGGAAGCCCGCGATGCCGAGGAGCACCCAGCCGACGGCGCCGTGTTCGTAGACGTAGCGGACGGGATCGCCCTCTTCCTGGGGCCCGTCGGCACCCGGGATGAACATGTTCACGAGGGTGTCGCGGAGGTTGTTCACCACGATGCCGAGCACCACGATGAGGAAGATCCCACCGCGAAGCAGCGGGGTCAGCGGGTGCAGGCGGTGCCATTCGCCGTCGGTCAGCGGAGCGGCCGCTGCGGCATTCCCGCTGCGTGGCGGTGCCGGCGGGGGCGGACCTGGTCGGAACGTCACGGGTCCCCCTACAGCCCGGCGCGACGGGTCTCGGCGAGCTCCACGAGCCGGTCGCGGAGCTCGTCAGCGTCCTCGGCGGGGATGCCCGGCACGCGCACGTTGGTCGACGCTGCGGCCGTCACGAACTTCAGCTCGCTCATGCCGAGCGCACGGTCGAGCGGGCCGCGGGCGACGTCGACGAGCTGCAGCCGGCCGTACGGCACCGCCGTGAAGCGCTGCCACATCAGCCCGCGGCGCAGGACGAAGTCGTCCTCGCGCAGGGCGTAGCCGATCGCACGGACCCGACGAGGGGTCAGCGCCGCGGTGACGAGGGTGACGACCGCGACCACGATGCCGATCAGGATCCAGACGACGCCTGCGGTGCGTTCGAACCCGCCGCTGACGACGCCGATGATCACGCACCCGGCGGTCACGACGACTCCGGCGAGCACCGTCTGCACGAGTTCCGTCCAGAGGAGCTTCGGCGACACCCTGGTCCAGGTGATGCCGGTCAGCCCGAGTCCCGGCTCGTCGAGTCGTTCGCGCGGCATCTGGGCCCCTCCTGGTGTCTCAGTTCGCCGTGGTGCCGCCCTGCTGGTCGTCACGATCGTCGTCCGGCGGGACGATGCACATGCGCTCGGCGACGAGCGCGCACACGGTGAGCACGATTCCGCCACCGACCGCCACGGCGTTCGGCAGGGTCGAGCCTAGCGAAGGCGTCACCGAACGGGTCAGGAGGTACGCGATGAGCCCGAGCGCGAACGCGCCGAGCAGGGCCCCGATGATGCTCGAGGCCTTGGCGAGCACCACCACCCTGGTCGCGTAGAGCGGGTCCACGCGGCGCTCCGCCCTGCCCTTCACGTGCCGCCGGACGGGGACGGCCATGATCACGAGGGCGATGCCGATGAACGCGAGCGTCAGCCCGAGGGGCGACAACAGGATGAGCGTGGGGGCCTGCCGGGACGCCAGTGCGGCGTCGAGGGCGAAGCCGGCGATCACCGCGACGACGGCGACGCTGATCAGGGTGGAGGCGCGGGTGGGCTTCACGGGGTCCTCTCGCTCGTGGTCGCTGGCGCGGTCGGCGCGGTCGGCGCAATCGGCGCGGTCGGCGCAGTCGGCGCGGTCGGCGCAGTCGGCCGGGAGGCTCGGGTCGGCTCCGCGAACAGGCGCGGCTCGTCGACACGGTCGGTGTCGTCGCCGAGTGCGGCGAGCAGGTCGGCGACCGGCCCGGCACCCGGCCTGCTGCCGGGCAGCACGGCGTCCGGGTCCGCGTCGAGCCACGGCGCGAGCACGAACGCACGCTCGTGCGCGCGGGGGTGCGGCACCGTGAGGGTCTCGGTGTCGATGCGCTGGTGCACACCGGCGTCGTCCGTGATCGCGACGACGTCGAGGTCGAGGGTGCGATCACCCCAGCGGACCTCTCGGGTCCGGCCGTGGGTGTCCTCGACGACGTGCAGGGCGTCCAGGAGCTCCTGGGGCGTCAGCGTGGTGTCGACGACCACGACCGCGTTCCGGTACCGGGGCTTCGTCCGGTCGAGTCCGTCGAGCGTCAGGGCGACCGACTCGACCTCGTGGCTGGAGGACACCGGTGCGACCCCGGGGATCGCCGCGATCTCGGCGGCGGCGGCGCGCAGCGTGCTCCCCCGGTCGCCGAGGTTCGCGCCGAGGGCGATGACGGCGCGGATCACGCGGCGCCCGTCCGCTCGTCGGCTGGCTCGGCGGCTCGCTCGCGGCGGATGGTGATCGAGACGTCGGTGAACGGCACCGTGATGGGCGCCTGCGGCTTGTGCACGGTGACCTCGGTCGCCAGGGCAGCCCGGTGCGTCAGCACGGCGGCGGCGATGCGCTCCGCCAGGGTCTCGATGAGGTCGACCGGGTCGCGCTCGATCTCGGCGACGACCTGCTCGGCCAGCACGCCGTAGTGCACGGTGCGGTCGAGGTCGTCGGAGCCGGCGGCAGCGCGGGCATCGACCTCCACCGCGACGTCGACGACGAAGTCCTGTCCGTCGGCGCGCTCGTGGTCGAAGACGCCGTGGTGGCCGCGGGCGCGGACCCCGACGAGGCGGATGGTGTCGTTCACGATCGAGCTGCCCTCCAGGCTTCCCAGACGTCGAGCACCGCGCGGGTCGGTGCGGGGTCGTGCACGCGGACGCCCCATGCCCCGCGCTCGGCGGAGAGGAGGCTGATGGCGGCTGTTGCGAGGTCGCGGTCCTTCGGCGGGGCGCCCGCCGGGCTGCCGACGCCGTCCAGGAAGCGCTTGCGGGACGCGGCGACGAGCACGGGGAGGCCGATCGACGCGAAGCGCTCGTACCCGGCCAGGATCTCCCAGTTCTGCACGCCCTGCTTCGCGAACCCGAGCCCCGGGTCGATGACGACCTGCTCCTGCCGGACCCCGAGCACGATGAGCTCCGCGACGCGCATCTCGACCTCGCGACGGACCTCGTCCACCGCGTGCTCGTACACGGCGTCGCGGTACATCCGGTCGCTGTGGCCACGCCAGTGCATCACCACGAAGCCCGTCCCCGTGGATGCGACGACGCGCGCCATGTCCGGGTCGGCCAGGCCGCCGGAGACGTCGTTGACGATCGCGGCACCGAGCTCCACCGAACGTTCGGCGGTGTCGGCGTTCATGGTGTCGACGCTCACCACGATCCCCTCGGCGACGAGCTGGCGCACGACGGGCAGCACGCGCTCCTGCTCGACGGCCAGCGGGACCCGGTCGGCGCCGGGGCGGGTGGACTCCCCGCCGACGTCGATGATGTCGGCCCCGGCGGCGACGAGCTCGCGCGCGTGCGCCAGGGCGGCGTCGATCCCGAGGTGCAGCCCGCCGTCGGAGAACGAGTCCGGAGTCACGTTGAGGATGCCCATCACCCGGGTGCGCTCGGGCGTCGGGGCACCGCGGTCACGGCGACGGCGCACGACGACCTCCGGCACCGGTTCCGGTGCTCGGAGGTCGATCGCAGCGAGTCGGCGCGAACGTCGCGTCGGCAGGTCGGACATCCGGCCTACGCGGGGGCGATACCCGGGTTGCCGAACGGACGGTGACGACGGGTCTTCGAGGGCTCGTCGGTCGTCTCGGCCGCGGTGTTCGCCGCCTTGCCGGGGACCTCGATCGCGGGCAGGTCGCTGACCGGGCGCTTGTCGCTCGACAGCCACTGCGGGCGCTCCGGCAGCTTCCGGACGTCCTTGAAGATCTCGACGAGCTCCGGCGCGTCCAGCGTCTCCTTCTCGAGGAGCTCGCCGGCCAGACGGTCGAGGATGTCGCGGTTGTCGTTGAGCACCTGGTACGCCTCGTCGTGCGCGGACTCGAGCAGGGCACGCGTCTCGGCGTCGACCATCTCGGCGATGTTCTCCGAGTAGTCGCGACCGGTGCCGCCGCTCATGTCACGGCCGACGAACGGCTCGCTCGACCCGGAGCCGAGCTTGACGGAACCGACGGCCTGGCTCATGCCGTACTCGGTGACCATCTTGCGTGCGGTACCAGTGGCCTTCTCGATGTCGTTCGACGCACCCGTGGTCGGGTCGTGGAACACGATCTCCTCGGCGACGCGTCCACCCATGGCGTAGGTGAGCTGGTCGAGGAGCTCGTTGCGGGTGACGGAGTACTTGTCCTCGAGCGGGAGCACCATCGTGTAGCCGAGGGCGCGGCCGCGCGGCAGGATCGTGATCTTCGTGACCGGGTCGGTGTGGCGCATCGCCGCTGCCGCCAGGGCGTGGCCGCCCTCGTGGTACGCGGTGATGAGGCGTTCCTGGTCGGACATGATCCGGGTCCTGCGCTGCGGGCCGGCCATCACGCGGTCGACCGCTTCGTCGAGGGCACGGTTGTCGATGAGCTGCGCGTTCGAGCGGGCGGTGAGCAGTGCGGCCTCGTTGAGCACGTTCGCCAGGTCGGCGCCGGTGAACCCCGGCGTCTTGCGGGCGAGGAGCTCGAGGTCGACGCTCGCGGCGAGCGGCTTGCCCTTCGCGTGCACCTCGAGGATCTGCTTGCGGCCCTGCAGGCTCGGCGCGTCGACGCCGATCTGGCGGTCGAAGCGGCCGGGGCGGAGGAGCGCGGGGTCGAGGACGTCGGGACGGTTGGTCGCGGCGATGAGGATGACGTTCGTCTTGCCGTCGAAGCCGTCCATCTCGACGAGGAGCTGGTTGAGCGTCTGCTCGCGCTCGTCGTTGCCACCGCCGATGCCGGCACCGCGGTGACGACCGACGGCGTCGATCTCGTCGATGAAGACGATGGCCGGCGAGTTCGCCTTGGCCTGCTCGAAGAGGTCACGGACACGGCTCGCACCGACACCGACGAACATCTCGACGAAGTCCGAACCGGAGATCGAGTAGAACGGCACACCCGCTTCGCCGGCGACGGCTCGAGCGAGCAGCGTCTTGCCGGTTCCGGGAGGGCCGTACAGCAGCACGCCCTTCGGGATCTTGGCGCCGACGGCCTGGAACTTCGCCGGCTCCTTGAGGAACTCCTTGATCTCGTGGAGTTCCTCGATCGCCTCGTCGGAGCCCGCGACGTCGGCGAACGACACCTGCGGGTTCTCCTTGTTGTTCATCTTCGCCCGGGACTTGCCGAACTGCATGACCTTCGAACCGCCGCCCTGGGCGCTCGAGAGCAGGAACCAGAACAGGGCTCCGATGAGCAGGAACGGCAGCAGCGTCAGGATGAGCGTGAAGAACCAGTTCGACTGCTGGACGGTGTCGTTGTAGCCCTTCGGCAGGTCGGCCTTGGCGACCGCCTCGACGACCTCGGTGCCGCGCGGCGTCGAGTAGTAGAACTGCTCGGTGGCGCCGCCGTCCTTCAGGGTGAGGTCGACGCGCTGGTCGGTCGAGTTCACGACCGCGGAGGAGACCTTGCCGTCGGCGAGCTGTTCGAGGCCCTTCTGGGTGTCGATCTGCTGGGTGCCGGACTGGGAGATGAACGCCCAGCCGATCCAGATCCCCACGATCGCAATGAGCACGTAGATGTACGGCCCGCGGAGGATGCGCTTGAAGTCCATGTGATCCGGGCGCCAGGGCCCGACACCTTTCTCTGCCGAAGTTGCGTGCTGATCAGCATACGGCCGCGATTCTGTGGCGAGAATGGGTGTCCTCTGCGGGCGAACTCCCCGTTCGCCGACGACCCGTCTAGGAGTAGACGTGCGGGGCGAGGACCCCGATACCGCGCAGGTTGCGGTACCGCTCGTCGTAGTCCAGGCCGAATCCCACCACGAAGGCATCGGGGATGTCGAAGCCGACGTACTTGACGTCCACCTCGACCTTCGCCGCCTCTGGCTTGCGGAGGAGCGCGACGATCTCGACGCTCGCGGCTCCACGGGACGCGAGGTTCTGCTTGAGCCAGGACAGCGTCAGACCGGAGTCGATGATGTCCTCGACGATGATGACGTCGCGACCGTGCAGGTCGGTGTCGAGGTCCTTGAGGATCCGCACCACACCGGACGACTTCGTGCCGGAGCCGTAGGACGACACGGCCATCCAGTCCATCTTCGCCTGGAGCGTCAGGTGGCGGGAGAAGTCGGCCATGACCATGACCGCGCCCTTCAGCACGCCGACGAGCAGCGGGTCCTTGTCCCCGTAGTCACGGTCCACCGCCGCCGCGAGCTCGGCGATCTTGTCGTCGATCTGCTCGGGGGTGAAGAGCACTTCGGAGAGGTCGTCCTGCACGTCGGAGAGTTCCACCGGGACAGCCTAACTCGCTGCGAAGAGCAGACGATCCCCGCTCCGCGACACCTGGACGCCGGGGAGGTCGATCGGCCCCTGCCCGCTCCACTCGGTGACGAGTCGGCAGACCTCGAGCGTCTGCACCCTGGACAGCGTCACGCCGAACTCGCTCTCCACCGCGAGCCGGACGAGCCGCTGCCGGAGGGCAGGTGGGTTCGCGTGCAGCTGCCGCACGGACAGGGAGATGCCGGCCTCGGAGTGCTCGGCGAGGTCCTCGGCCATCTCCTCCGCGAAGTGGTCGAGCGCCGCGGAGTCCTCCCGCAGCTGGTCGGCCGTGCGGGCCAGTGCCTCGTGCACGTCGGCGCCGAGTTCGCGCTCGAGCACCGGCATGAGGGTGTTCCGGACGCGCACCCTGGTGAACGCCGGGTCGTCGTTCTGCGGGTCGTGCCACGGCGCGAGCCCGGCAGCGGCGCACGCCTGCCTGGTGGTGTGCCGCCGCACCGTCAGCAGCGGCCGGCCGTAGGCCGGCCCGGCGTCGCGGACCGCCAGCGGGCGCATGCCGGACAGGCTGTCCGGCCCGCTGCCGCGCAGCAGGCCGAGCAGCACCGTCTCGGCCTGGTCGTCCAGGGTGTGGCCCAGCAGCACGAGCGGCGACCCGACGGCGGACGCGACGTCCGCGATCGACGCGTGCCGGGCCTCCCGTGCGGCGCCCTCCGGACCACCTGCGGTGCCGACCGCGACCCTGCGGACCTCCACCGGGTCCAGACCCAGCTCGGATGCCTGCCTGGAGGCTCCGCTCGCCACCGCCTCGGAGCCCGCCTGGAGCGCGTGGTCGACGACGACCGCGCCGGCCCGGAGTCCCTGCTTGGGTGCCTCGAACGCGGTGGCCGCGGCGAGTGCGAGCGAGTCGGGTCCGCCGCTCAGCGCGACGAGGACCAGGTCGCCGGCGTGCACGAGGTCCTGGTCGATCGCCTGCGCGAGGAGGTCGCGGACCGCGCGACGGGTGTCGGCGACTGCGGGATCCAGCCGGGGACGCGGAGAGTTCACCCGGTAACGTTAGCCGCGCTTTCGGAACCTCCGACAGACCCATCGACAAACCAGGAGTGCACACATGGCCGCGTACGACGTCGTCGTCGAGATCCCCAAGGGCAGCCGCAACAAGTACGAGGTGGACCACGAGACCGGTCGCGTGTACCTCGACCGCGTGCTGTTCACGTCGTTCGTCTACCCGACGGACTACGGCTTCTTCGAGAAGACGCTCGCGGACGACGGTGACCCCGTGGACGCGCTGCTGCTGCTCGAGTACCCGACCTTCCCCGGCGTCGGCGTGAAGGTCCGCCCGGTCGGCGTCTTCAAGATGAGCGACGAGGCCGGCAACGACGCGAAGGTCCTCGTGGTCCCCGCCAAGGACCCGCGCTGGGCGCACATCCAGGACATCTCGGACGTCGACGAACAGACGAAGGCCGAGATCGCGCACTTCTTCGAGCGCTACAAGGACCTCGAGCCGAACAAGTGGGTCAAGGCCGAGGGCTGGGGCGACGCCGCCGAGGCCGAGGCGATCGTCACGGCCGGCCAGGCCGCGTACGTGCCCGCCGGTCACTGACGGTCCGTCCCGGCTCGCGCAGCTTGCCGGTCACGGGATCGCACCCCCGTACGAACATCGCGCCCTGTCCTGACGGGGCGCGATGTTCGTACGGGGGTGCGTTGCGTTGCTACAGGGAGCCGCTCGGGCGTGCCACGTAGGGCAGCAGCTGGCTCGGGGTCCAGATCGCGCGCTCGACGACGCCGACACCGGGGCGCGCGGCCTCGACCATCATCCCGCCGCCGGTGTAGATCGAGTCGTGGTACCCACCGGACGCGGTGCCGTTCGACGAGTAGAAGAGGATGTCGCCCGGCTGCCGCTGCGAGAGCGGCACGAGGCGACCGATCGACGCGAAGTGGTTGTACTGCCAGACCACGTTGTGGCCGCCCGTGGTGATGCCCTGGGAGTTGTAGGCCATCATCACCAGGCCGGAGCAGTCCCACGTGTTGGGGCCGGCGCCGCCGAGGACGTACGGCTTGCCGAGCTGTCCGCGGGCGTAGGCGATCGCGCCGGCGGCCTTCGACGGCGACGGTGCGGGGTTGCTCGGGGCGGGGTTGCTGGGCGCCGGGTTGCTCGGTGCCGGGTTGCTCGGCTTCGACGGCGCGGGGTTGTTCGGCTGCGACGGCGCGGGGTTCGACGGGCGGCTCGGCGTCACGGGGTTCGAGGTGCCGGGGTTCGTCGCGCCGGGGTTCGTGCCGGTGTTCGATCCGGTGTTCGAGCTCGGCTTCGCGGCGCTCTTCGACGTGGTGGTCGTGGTCTGCGACGCCAGCTGCGCCTCGGCCTGCTTCGCGCGCTGCTCGGTGTAGTACGCGCTCTCGGTCGCGACGGTCGTGCCCTTGAGGAACGCGAGCTGCTCGAGCACCTCGTTCTGCTGGCTCTGCGCCTCGTCGAGCTTCGCGTTCGCGGACGCCGCCGTGTCGTTGGCCGCGTCGAGCGCGGACTTCGTGGCGTCGGTCGCCTTCGCGAGCGCCTTCGTCGCCTGGGACTTCTGCGCGGCGAGGGAGTCGACCGTCCGCTGGTCGGCCTTCGCCTGCGCCAGCACCGTCGCCGAGCGCTCGGACAGGTGCGACATCGTGCCGACCTGGTAGAGCAGGTCCTTCGCGTCCGAGGAGTCGACGAGCATGCTCGTGGACAGGTCACCGCCGCCGGTGCGCGAGAGCTCGACCACGAGTGCTGCGACCTGCGACGCGGAGTCGTCCGCCTTCGTCTTCGCCCGCTTGGCCTGCGCGCTGAGGTCGTCGAGCGTCGACTGCGCCTCCTGCTGCTCCGACGCCGCGAGCGCGTACGTCTGGCCCGCCTGCTGCACCACGATCCCGGCCTGGTCCGCCGAGTCCTGCAGCGAGGACAGGCGCGAGGCGAGCTCGTCGACCGTCTGCTGCGTCTCGGCCTGGTCGGCCTTCGCCGCCTGCACGTCCGCCCACGACGGGGCCTTGGGTGCCGCCTCGGCCGGTCCGGCGATCGTGACCGAGAGCCCGATGCCGAGCAACGAGACGGTCGCGATCCCGCAGGCGAGGGAACGTGCAGGCTTCTTCATGTGGTGTCAGGGCCTCTCGGGCGCGCACACGGTCATACCGAGATCCCCCGCGCTGCCATGAAGGGGACCGGGTCGACGGCGGCGCCGTTCACCCGGGTCTCGAAGTGGAGGTGGCACCCGGTCGACCAGCCGGTCGAACCGACCTGGGCGATCTGCTGCCCGGCGGAGACGTGCTGGCCGCTCGCGACCATGATCCCGCCGTTGACGATGTGCCCGTAGGCGGTGGAGATGCCGCCGCCGTTGTCGAGCACGACCTCGTTGCCGTAGCCGCCGCCGTTGCCCGCGAAGGTCACGGTGCCGTCGTGGGCCGCGTAGATCGGGGAGTAGCAGGCGGGGGCCAGGTCGACGCCGGCGTGCAGCGCGTGCGCTCCGGTGTACGGGTCGATGCGGTAGCCGTACGGGCTCGTCTGGTACCCGGCGCTCGGGCGGACCCAGCCGGACGCGTTCGCTGCGCCGCCGCCGGTCCCACCGCTCGCCGCAGGCGCCTGGGCAGCCGCCTTCGCCGCGGCCTCCGCGCGAGCCTTCGCCAGTGCCGCCTGACGGGCCTTCTCGGCGGCGACGCCCTTGTTGTACTTCGCCTCGACGTCGGACGCGTTCGAGGTCAGCAGGGTGAGCTGCGCCTCGAGCCGCGCCTGGTTGCTGTTCTGCGCGTCCACGGCCTTCTCGGCCGCATCCGCTGCGGACTGTGCGGCCTGCATCTTCTGCTGCGCGGCGTCGGCGAGGTCACCGAGCGCCTTCTTCGCGACGTCCGACTTGTCCGCGAGGGCCTGTGCGGTCCCCCGGTCCTGCGTTGCCTGGGAGTAGATGCCGTCGGCCTGCTCGCTGAGCTTCGACATGGCGCCGAGCTCGTAGAGGTAGTCCTTCGAGTCGGTCGGGTGCGTCAGGAGGTCCGTCGTGACGTCGTTCGCGCTGGCCCGACCGAGCTGTGCCGCGAGCTGACCCGCCTGCTGCTCCGACTGGGCCGCGGTCTTCTCGGCCTCGTCCGCCTGGGTCTGCAGCTTCTGCTGCTGGAGCGTGGCCTCGTCGTACTTCGTCTGCGCCGTCTGGTACGCCGTCCCGGCAGCGTCCGCCGACTTCTGCTTCGCCGCGGCGTCGGCCTTGAGGTTCGAGATCAGGCCCTTGATCTCGGTGACCTTCTCCTGCTGTGCGGCCTGCGACGCCTTGGCCGCCTGCACGTCGTTCCAGCTCGGGTAGCTCGCCGCCGAGGCCTGCTCGACCGGGGCGATCGCGGCGATGGTCCCGGCGGTGAGCACGACGGCGACCGCTGCCGCGATGAGGCGGCGACGGTAGCTGAGGGACTGCGAAGGTGAGGTCGACATGTATCTCGATTTCGTAACAGCGCGGCAAGGCTCACGCACGTAACACTGTTAACAAACGCAACAGTAACAACAGGTGCCGACCCGCTCCAGCCCCTCGGATGAGGGGCACGGGCCGACGACGATGGTCGCACTCGGCCATCGACGGCACATGATCGTCAGGAGTCTCTCCCACGATCGGAGCAGTTTGCTCCACGGTGAGTGAAGCTGCGGCATGTGTACGGAGACCCGCGACACGCCGGAAGGACGCACGTCCGGGGCCCCGATTTGTCATCGGGGCGGGGCATCCGTATGCTTGTCCATCGGTAGCGCGATGCACTGCTTGCGGCCCTATCGTTTAGTGGCCTAGGACACCGCCCTTTCACGGCGGCAGCACGGGTTCGAATCCCGTTGGGGTCACTCTCCGGAGTGAGCAAGTAACGTAGTGCAGAGCAAGACCGGTACGAAGAGCAAGACACAACACAACATGGCCCTGTAGCGCAGCTGGTTAGCGTGCCGCCCTGTCACGGCGGAGGTCGCGGGTTCAAGTCCCGTCAGGGTCGCCACGGCTGGATAGCTCAGTTGGTAGAGCGTTCGACTGAAAATCGAAAGGTCCACGGATCGATGCCGTGTCCAGCCACGGTGAAAGGCCCCTCACGCGAGTGAGGGGCCTTTCGCCGTTCAAGCCTCTCGGGTCTGCCGTTCAGGCCTCTCGGGTCTTCGGCGAGCTGTCGTTCGTCTTCGCCGGGTCCCGCTCGACGACGCCGCCCAGGACGTCGTCGATCCGCGAGAGCAGCTCTGCCGGGATCGTGACCCCCGCGGCGCCGGCGTTGTCCTGCACCTGCTCCGGACGCGATGCGCCGATGATCGCCGACGCGACGTTCTCGTTCTGCAGCACCCACGCGACCGCGAGCTGCGCCATGGACAGGTCGAGCTCCTTCGCGATGGGCTCGAGCTCCTGCACCGACGACAGCACCTCGTCGCGCATGAACCGCTTGATCATGTCCGCGCCGCCCTTGTCGTCGGTGGCACGCGAGCCCTCGGGCAGCGGCTGGCCCGGCTTGTACTTGCCCGTGAGCACGCCCTGCGCGATCGGCGACCAGACGATCTGCGAGATGCCGAGTTCCTTCGAGGTCGGGACGACCTCGCCCTCGATGACCCGCCAGAGCGCCGAGTACTGCGGCTGGTTCGAGATGAGCTGGAAGCCGAGCTCCTTCGCCAGCGCCGCACCCGCGCGCAGCTGCTCGGCGGTCCATTCGGAGACGCCGACGTAGAGCACCTTGCCTTGCCGGACGACATCAGCGAAGGCCTGCATCGTCTCCTCGAGCGGGGTCTCGTAGTCGAAGCGGTGCGCCTGGTACAGGTCGACGTAGTCCGTCTGCAGGCGACCGAGCGAGCCGTCGATCGACTCGAGGATGTGCTTCCGCGACAACCCCGTGTCGTTGTGCTGCTTGGGTCCGGTCGGCCCGAAGACCTTCGTGGCGATCTCGAGCGACTGCCGGCGTTCGCCCTTGAGTGCCTCGCCGAGGACGGTCTCGGCACCGGTGTTGGCGTACACATCGGCGGTGTCGAACGTCGAGATGCCGACGTCGAGCGCTGCCCGGACGCAGGCGATGGCGGCGTCGTTCTCGACCTGGGACGCGTGGGTCAGCCAGTTGCCGTAGGTGATCTCGGAGACCTTGAGGCCCGAGTTGCCGAGGTAGCGGTACTCCATGTGCGTGTCACTCCTGTCGTGGCCGCGTCGGTGCGGCTCGGTCGTGACGCTAGTCCCCCGGTCTCGTGCGCTCATGGATGCGCCGCCAAGCGACGAGCGACAAGACGAAACCCCGGCGATGTGGCCTGAGCCAGTGATCGTTCCGGGGTCTTCACGTCGGTGATAGCAACGCAGTTTCGTCCCGGCCACACCTCCGCAGCGAGGACGAGGCGCTCCGCGGCCGAAGCTGCGCGACCCCCGCCGCACGACGTGGTTTCGTGGACCCATGACCAGCAACGGAGCGAGTGTCCTGTTCATCGGCGGAAGCGGCGTCATCAGCGCGGCCTGCGTGCACGAGGCGGTGTCGCAGGGCATCGACGTCACGGTGCTGAACCGCGGCACCACCGACGCGCGGCAGCTGCCCGACGCCGTCACCCGGCTCCGCGCCGACGTCTCCGACCGGGCGGCGCTGGCGGACGCCCTCGGCGATCGACACTTCGACGCCGTCGTCAACTGGATCGCCTTCACGCCGGACCAGGTGCAGGCCGACATCGACTTCTTCGCCGGCCGGACAAACCAGTACGTCTTCATCAGCTCGGCCTCGGCGTACCAGACCCCCGCGACGCACCTGCCGATCACCGAGTCGACCCCGCTGAAGAACCCCTACTGGCAGTACTCCCGCGACAAGATCGCCTGCGAGGAACTGCTCGTGCAGGCGTACCGCGAGCAGGACTTCCCGGTGACGATCGTCCGCCCGTCGCACACCTACGACGAGACGAAGCTCCCCCTCACCGGCGGGTGGACCGCTGTCGCCCGGATGCGCGCCGGCAAGCCGATCATCATCACGGGCGACGGAAGCTCGCTCTGGACCCTGACGCACAGCCGCGACTTCGCCGTCGGGTTCACCGGTCTGCTCGACCGCGACGAGGCGATCGGCGAGGCGTTCACGATCACGAGCGACGAGGCCCCGACGTGGAACGCCATCGCGCGGACGATCGCCGACGCGGCCGGGGTCGACGACCTGAAGATCGTGCACGTTCCAGCAGACGCGATCGCCGCGGCTGACGCCGAGTGGGGCGCAGCGCTGCTCGGCGACAAGGCCAACAGCTCGGTGTTCGACAACAGCAAGATCCGCGGGCTCGTGCCCTGGTACCGCCCGCGCACGACGTACCGGCAAGGTGCTCGCGAGGTCATCGCCTGGTTCGAGGCACACCCGGAAGCCCAGGTCGTCGACGAGCGACTCGACTCGCTGATGGACGAGCTCGCGGAGCGCTGGGCGGTCTGACCGCGGGCCGGCACCGGCCGGGAGGCTTGGTGCGGGTCCGGCAGGTCAGTTGCGGTCGCGCAGGACCGACTCCAGGGCCCCGATCGCCGTGGCGATCTCGTCGTCGGTCACGACGAGCGGCGGCGCGAAGCGGATCGTCGACCCGTGGGTGTCCTTGACGAGCACCCCGCGCTCGGCCATCGCCGTCGCGATCTCCTTGCCGGTGCCAAGTGCCGGGTCGATGTCGATGCCCGCCCAGAGCCCGGCGACGCGGTGCGTCACGACACCCTTGCCGACCAGGTCGTCGAGCAGCCCACGGAGGACCGGCTCGCCGGCGAGTGCCCGCTGCTGGAAGGTGCCCTCACCGAGCATCGCGACGACCTCGGAGCCGACCGCCGCGGCCAGGGGGTTCCCGCCGAACGTGGAGCCGTGCTCCCCTGGGCGCAGGACGCCGAGCACATCGCGGGAGCCGACCACCGCGGACACGGGGACGATCCCGCCACCGAGTGCCTTGCCGAGCGTGATGAGGTCGGGACGGACGTCGACGCGCGACACCGCGAGGGTGTGCCCGGTCCGCCCGAGCCCAGACTGGATCTCGTCGGCGACGAACAGCGCGCCGAACTCGTCGCAGATCGCCCGGACCGACGGCAGGTAGTCCGCGGGCGGGATGACCACGCCGCCCTCGCCCTGGATCGGCTCGACGAGCACGGCGACGACGGTGTCGTCCATCGCGTCCCGCAGCGCCGACGCGTCGCCGTACGGCACCGTCCGGAACCCCGGCGTGTACGGCCCGAAGTCGTCGTGCGCGACCGGGTCGTCCGAGAACGAGATGATCGTCGTCGTCCGGCCGTGGAAGTTCCCCGACGCGACGATGATCGTGGCCTTGCCCTGCGGCACGCCCTTCACCCGGTAGCCCCAGGCCCGCGACACCTTGATCGCGGACTCGACGGCCTCGGCCCCGGTGTTCATCGGGAGCACCATGTCGGTGCCCGTCAGCTCGACGAGCCCCGCGGCGAAGGGCCCGAGTTGGTCGTTCACGAACGCGCGGCTGGTCAGCGTGACGCGGTCGAGCTGCGCGCGTGCGGCATCGAGCAGCCTGGCGTTGCCGTGCCCGAAGTTCACGGCGGAGTACGCCGCGAGACCGTCCAGGTACCGCTTGCCGTCGACGTCCGTCACCCACGCGCCGTCGCCCGACGCGATGACGACGGGCAGCGGGCTGTAGTTGTGCGCGAGGGCGCGGTCCTCGACGGCGAGCGCCGCGGCCGTCTTCGTGCCGAGCGCGGTGCTGGACCCGGTCATCAGACGGACCGGGCCACGGACGTGCCGGTGCCGACGGGGTGCAGGTCGAGCGTGCAGCACTTCACGCCGCCGCCGCCGAGCAGCAGCTCGGACAGGTCGACGCCGATGGGGTTGTAGCCCTTCTCGCGCAGCTGCGACGCGAAGGTCGTCGCACGCGAGGCGATCACGACGTTGTACCCGTCGGAGTACGAGTTCAGGCCGAGGATCGCGGCGTCCTCCTCGGTCGCGATGATCGCGTCCGGGAAGCGCTCACGGAGGATCGCCAGCGACGGCTCGTCGAACGCGCTCTCGAGGTACGCGATGTTCGACTTGCCCTCGGCGTCGGGCTCCGGGTCGAGCACGGCGATGGCGGTGTCGAGGTGGTAGAAGCTCGGGTTGATGAGCTTGAGGGTGATGACGTCGCGGCCGTAGACCTTCGCGATCTCGTCGTGCGACGTGCTGTCCGACCGGAACCCGGTGCCGGCGAGGATGACGTCGCCGACGAGCAGGAAGTCGCCCTCGCCCTCGTTCGTCTCGACGGGCTCGGCGACCCGGAGGCCCGCCTGCCGGAACCAGTCCATGTACGCGGGGCCCTCGGGCTGGCGCTCCGGGTACTGGAACTTGGCGCCGTACGCGACCCCGTCGAGGACGAAGCCGCCGTTCGCCGCGTAGACCATGTCGGGCAGGCCGTCGATCGGGTCGATGAGGTGGATCTCGAAGCCGAGCCCCTGGTACACGTCGTACAGGTCCTGCCACTGCGCGACGGCCTTCGAGGTGTCGGTCGGGTCCTCGGGGTGCATCCACGGGTTGATCCGGTAGCTCACCGTGTAGAAGTCCGGCTTGCACATCAGGATCGTGCGCTTCGTGGCGGTCCGGAACGGTGCCGTGGTGGTGGCGGGTGCTTGAGTCGACACTGGAGTCCTCCTGGGACTTCGGGCCCGAGCCTGCCAGGAACCACCTCGAGAGATCTCGGTGAGATGCAGGCTCACTCACCGTGTGTTCCGCGGGCGGACCAGGTCGACGCCGAGGCCCAGTCTAGGGAAGCCGCGGCGGAGAAGGCAGCAGGTCGGCGCGCACGTTTCGTGCGTTCAGCCCGACGTTCTCGCAAGAACTCCGCGTACGATGGTCATCGATGGATTCGCTCGACCACCGCATCCTGGATCAACTCCGGGACAACGCACGCGCCGGCTACGGCGACATCGGATCGATCGTCGGGCTCTCCGCATCGGCCGTGAAGCGTCGCGTCGACCGGCTCGTCGCCGACGGCGTCATCCGTGGGTTCACGATCAAGGTCGACCCCGCGGTCGAGGACCGTGGCACCGAGGCCTGGGTCGAGCTCTACTGCCGCGGCACGGTCTCCCCCGACGAGCTGCGCTCGCTGCTCGACTCCGTGCCAGAGGTCGTCGACGCCGGCACGGTCACGGGCAGCGCCGACGCGGTGGTGCACATGCGCTCGAAGGACCTCCCCGCGCTCGAGGAAGCGCTCGATCGGGTCCGGCTCGCCCCGCAGGTGGACCACACCCGCAGCGCTATCGTGCTGTCCCGGCTCGTCTCGCGCGAATCCGCCTGAACCGCCGTCATCGGGCCACGGACCGCCACGGTGCCGGACGCACCCAGGTCGCCGTCCGCCAGAGCCACTCGACCGGCCCGTAGGCGAAACGCCGGAGCCAGGATCGGCTGCACACCGACTGGACCACGATGAGCACGAAGCCGATCGCCACGACCGGCCACACGGCAGTCACCATGGAGAAGTCCACGACCGCACTGATGGCGGCGAGCACCACAGCTGCGGCGACGTAGTTCGTGAGCGCCATCCGCCCGAGCGGCTCGAAGAACGCCGCGAGTCCTCGTCGGAGTGGAGTCCGCCAGAGGAGGGCGAGCCCGGTCGTGTAAGCCACCGCCGTCACGCCACCGGCGATCCCACCGATGACGGAGAACCGCGGGTCCCCGGAGTGCTCGGCCACCTGCGCCCACGCCAGCGGGACACCGACCGCGGTCGCGACGACGAACACCACGACGACCCAGCGCCCCGAGCCGCCCAGCGCCTTCGGGATGCCGTAGGCAGCGAGTCCGGCGCCGAGCAGCATGAGCCCCGGTGTCGCCGCGAGACCGCCTCCGGTCAGCGCGTACCCGGCCACCGTGAGCACCACCCCGACAGTCAGGGTGAGCCAGCGGGGTGCGAACAGGACGATCGGCAGCACGACCAGTCCGGCGACGCCGTACTCGGTCAGGACGTTCCCCGGGTAGACCAGCATGAGCACGGCACCGATGAGCACCAGACCCACCAGTCGGCGGACCATCACGAGCCAGGGCCGTGCGGCGCGTTCCCGAGCGCCCTGCAGGACGAAGAAGAGACTCACTCCGAACAGCGTGTTGAAGATCGGGACGAACCGCGTCTGCGTCGTGAGGTACAGCAGATCGCGGACCGGGTCGGCCGGCAGCGCGGTGTTGTGGAGTTCGACCCAGCCGCTCCCGACACGCGAGATGTCGATCGCGTTGACGAAGAGGATGCCGAAGAGCGCGAAGCCCCTGAGCACGTCGATGAAACGGTGGCGTTCGGAACTCGATGTCATCCTTTCACCGTACTGAATACTGATATTCCACGCGTCAGCATCATGGATGATCTCGGGGGGTGAGCGCGTAGGTTGGCATCCATGGGACGCAAGACGACGGCCGGGAGGCTCCCCCAGCCTCCCGGCGGATCGGTGGCCGCCCGCCGGATGGTCACCGCTGCGACCGCCGCCTACGTCGCCAACTGCCTCTGGGGCACCGCCGTGGCGGTGCGCCTGATCCGGACGAAGAAGCTGCGGTTCGTGCACCACGGCCTGTTCGTCGTGACCGCGACCCTCACGGGTGTCGCGGCGACCACGCCGTTCTGGACGCGCTCCCGGTCGGCGCTGTTCCTGCTGCCGGCACTGGTGCCGCTCGCGATGGCGCCGCGCACCAACCCCCGCACCGGAGCACACTGGAGAGTCGCGGTCGCCGCCGCGCCGTCCTACCTCGGGGCGATGCTGTTCCGGCGATGACCGCTGGGAGGACAGCAGTGGAGCTCTTCGAGGCCATCCGGCGCCGGCGCACGACGAACGGGGCGTTCCTGCCCGATCCGGTCTCCGAGGAGCACCAGCGGCTCCTCGTCGAGCTCGCCGGCCGGGCTCCGTCGCAGCTGAACAGCCAGCCGTGGCGGTTCGTGCTCGTCGAGGAACGGCCGACCATCGAACGCGTCGCGGAGATCAGCGGGCGCTCGATGACCCGCACGATGGCCGAGGGGACGTTCTTCCAGCGCTACAAGCCCTACTTCCGCTTCAGCCAGGCCGAGATGGACGAACGGCGCGACGGGATGCTGTTCGACAAGCTCCCCGGGCCGCTCAAGCCCTTCACGAAGCAGGTGTTCACGAAGCGCGGGCAGCTCCTCATGAACACGCTCCGGGTGCCGCAGACGCTCGGCGAGGAGAACCGGAAGCTCGTCGCCGGGTCGCCACTGCTGCTCGGGGTGATGCTCGACCGGCACGAGTACCGGAAGGAGGAGCTCTCCGGCTTCTACTCGGTGTTCAGCATGGGCGCCGCGATGGAGAACATCTGGCTGTCGACGACCGAGCTCGGCCTCGGCATCCAGTTCGTGTCGTTCCCGATGGAGACCCCCGGCGCGTGGGAGGAGATCGAGGGGCTGCTGCGCGTGCCGCCGGAGCTCGAGCTGATGGCCGTGTACCGGATCGGGTACCTGCCGCCGGAGCGTCGGCGACCCGCGATCGACTGGACCTCGAGCGAGCGCAAGCGGCCGTCGCAGTACGTCTTCCGTGGGACCTGCGACACCCCGCAGCAGGGGTGGGACGACGCGCCGGTGGCGACCCACATCGACGACGCGAGCGTCTCGTGACCGCCGCCCGGTCTGCCGGGTTCGAGCCGGGCCTCCAGGCGGTTGCCCCTGCTCTGCCGGGGCGACCGTGGATCGAGCAGGCGTGGCGCGACGTCGTCTTCGTGCACTGGCGGGTGGACATCTCGGCGGTGGCACCGCTCCTGCCGGCGGGGACCCGACCCGACACGATGGCCGCGGACGGCACCGACGACGGGACGACCACGTGGGTGGGGCTCATCGGGTTCCGGTTCGAGGACACCCGGTTCCCGCCGATCGCCGTGCCGGACGGACTCGGGACCTTCGTCGAGGTGAACGTCCGCGTGTACACCGTCGACGAGCACGGACAGCACGGGGTCGTGTTCCTGTCGCTCGATGCCGGGCGCCTCGCTCCGACCATCGGTGCTCGGACGCTCACCGGGTTGCCGTACCACTGGGCGCGTGCCGAGTGCCGGGTCGGCTCTGGTCGGGTCGGGTACGCGATGCGTCGACACGGGACGCAGCTGCGGTCGGTGGTCGACGTGTCGATCGGCGATGCGATCGACGAGCCCTCGGCGCTCGACACGTTCCTGACGGCGCGGTGGGGCATGCACGTCCGTCGAGCCGGGGTCACGCGGTTCTGGCCGAACGAGCACGAGTCGTGGCCACTGCACCGGGCGTCGGTGCGGATGGTGCGGGACGACCTGCTGGGGGCCGCAGGGCTGCCGTTCTCGCTCGCGGAGCTGCCGCCGGACTCGGTGCTGTACTCGCCGGGGGTGACGACGCGGTTCGGTGTCGGTCGCTGAGGCTCGCTTCGGCGGGCATCCTCATGCCCGCCACAACCAGCGCAGGGCATCAGGCAGGATCACTCCCCCGTGGTTCGGGCTGTGGCCGCCGTCGCCGAGCACCAGACGGTGGTCGTAGGCGCGCTCCGCGAGAGCAGCGTCGACGAGGAGGTTGTTGCTGTACCAGTTCAGCTCGGGCTCGTCGTGGTTGAGGTCGAACCGGTTCGCCTGCAGGAAGACCCGCAGCGGCTTCGCGGGCGTCGAGCGGATCAGTGACGGGTACGGGTTGCCACCGGGGATCTGCGCGAAGCTCGCGACGAACGTCAGCACCCTGCGGAACGAATCGGGGTGCTCCCACGCGACCGTGAACGCGCAGTTGCCACCGCTGCTGCCGCCGCAGATCGCGCGCTGATCGGGGTCGTCCGTGATCGCCAGTCCGAACCGCTCGCGCACGGCCGGCAGGATCTCGCGCAGCAGGAACTCGCCGTACCGGCTGTCGGCGGGGTCGTACTCGGCGTTGCGGTTCCCGGGCTGCCCAGGATCGACGAACACCCCGATCGTGACGGGCATCGCCCCCTCGGCGATGAGGTTGTCGAAGACCGTCCCCGCGCGCATGTCGAGTCCTGGGTCGAGGTAGAGCCCTCCGTCCTGGAACACCATGAGCGCTGCCGGCTCCGCGGGGTCGTACTGCGCAGGGACGAACACGTGGACCGTGCGGGTCGTGCCCGGGTAGACGCTGCTGGCATCCCACGTGAACCGCTCGATGCGACCGCGTGGGATCCCGTCGTGCGGGACCGAGTCCGGTCCGTGCTGGTAGGTCTTCGGCAGGGTCTCGACATCGCGACTCACACGAGCGACGCTAGCCGACGACCGTTCCATGCCGTTTGATGAACCGATGCACTACCGGCTGATGAACGAGTACGGCGTCCTCTGGCCGTTCTGGGCCGACGTCGGGAAGTGCGGCCCGGGTCAGCCCGACCTGCCGCCACGAGTCGAGGCGGCAGTCCGTGCGTGGGCCGCGAACTTCAACGACCGGTACTCATGGGAGTCGGGCTGGCCGACCGAGGGCGAGGCACGCGAACACGCCTCGCAGGCGCAGCGCCTGGTCGAGATCCTCGCCGGGCTGTTGCCGGAGGGCGACTCGATCGAGCTCGACCTGTGGGAGACCGACCGCCGCAAGGGTCTCTGACGATCAGCCGAGCAGTGGCGGAAGCTCCTGGAGCGAGCTGATCGTGACGTCGGCGAGCTTCGCCTCGGGTCGTCCGGCGTGCAGATGCCCCCACGGCCCACGCCGGATGAACGCCGTGCGCATGCCCGCACGTCTGGCGGGGAGCACGTCATTGTCGAGTCGGTCACCGACGTACAGGATCCGGTCGGGCGTCGTACCGGTGCGCTCCACGATCCTGTCGAAGAACGCCGACGACGGCTTCTCCGTCCCCCATGCCTGGGACGACGCGACGAAGTCCGCCACGAACCCCGCGGCCGCGAGCTGCCGCTCGATCCCGATCGGCTGGTTGCCGGCGATGCCGACCAGGAATCCGGCGTCGCGCACGGTGTCGAGTGTCGACAGTGCATCGTCGTAGAGATCGGCTGGTTCGACCCCCTGCGTCCGTCCTGGTGCCGGCACTCCGAGCGCGTCCCAGACCTGGCGGTGGGCGACGTCACGCTCGATGAGCGCCCCGAGCGTAGCCATCAGCGTGAACGGCGTGACACCGGCGTGTCTCGCGAGCTCGGTCCATGCCCTGGTCTCGTCGACGAGGGTCTCGCCGACGTCGAACACGACCGCACGGACACCGCTGAGAACAGACACATCGGAATGCTCTCATCGACGAGCGCGTCCGGGGGACAGCACCTGAGCCCGACGCGGACTCGCCCCGGTACAAGGGGCACATGACACGAGTAGCAGTGGTGACCGGTGGTTCGGCAGGCCTCGGACGAGCAACGGTTCGGGAGCTTGCCGCCCGCGGGTGGGACGTCGCGGTCCTCGCCCGCGGACTGGACGGCACGGAAGCCGCGGCAGCAGAGGTCCGCGCCACCATCATCGGGAACCGCGTCAGTGCCTCATTCGCCGACTGGTACGCCGCGAAGACACTGGTGTCGGGGCAGCAGACCGAGGCGGAGGACGGACAGAGCCTGCCCGCGGCGGTCGCAGCGGGGCGACGTCGGTGAGTCGGGTCAGGGTCTCCCGCGCTCGGGGCGCATCGGTCGTCGAGGGCGTCAGGGCCACGCTCGGGGTCGTGCACCTGCTCGGCGCGGGGCGGCAGCCGCGGACCGCCGTCTTCAACCGGGTCCTCGGAGCGCGACAGCTCGCGCAGGCGACGCTGCTGCTGCGCTCCGGATCCGGGAACGCCCACACACTCGGAGCAGCCGTCGACGTCGTCCACGCGGTGACCATGCTGCCCCTGCTGTTCGTCGGCGGCCCATGGCAGCGGGTCGCGACCAGCCAGCTCGCCATCGCCAGCGCACTCGCGGTGGCCGAGGTGACCCTGGTCGGGGCAGGCCGCAGGCGCTGACACGAGCAAGGATGCTCCGGCCCGAGCACAGGGGACGCTCAAGGGCCGGAGCATCGTTGCTCTCGGCGAACCTTCGGCGGTCGGGGGTACCGCCGATCGGGTGCGGTTCGCTGATGACGACACTAGCGGGTCCGCACAAAGGGGGACAGACAGTTCGGTCCCCCAGTTCGGGTGTCCGTTTCGCGTGGCTCACGGGGCCCGCGCGTAGCGTCCCGACCATGAGCGACAACGAACAGACCGAGCCCGTCATGGACGGCGCCACCGAGGCCACGAACCACGAGAAGCTCTCGGGCCTCATCGAGCAGGTCGACCAGGACCACGGGCACGAGGGCGCGGCCGCGATGGCCGACCACCTCCGCGACCGGATGGACGAGACCGGCGTCGTGGATGAAGACCGCGGCGACGAAGAGGACTGATCGCTAGCCGAGGCCGAGGCAGTACGCCAGTACGGCCTGCTGCACGGGCAACAGGGACCGCTTGAACCCGTACCCGACGAAGGCCTCCCCCGCGAGCGCCTCGGCGGTCGCCTCTCGCCCGCGGACGAAGGGCGGACACGGGGCGAACCGCACGCCGGACGGTGCGGTCGCCAGCAGTTCCGTGGTGATCCGGAAGCGCTCCAGCGCCGCAGTGTGTCGACCCGGCCCGTCGGTCAGCACGACGTCGGCGGAACGGATCGCGGTCGCGAGGTCGTCCGTCCACACCGCTCCCGGCGTCGCGAGTCCGTCGGGGCAGCACTGGACGAGGTCGAGGTCGAAGAGCGCGGCGGCCTCCTGCCACGCCCGCGCGATGTTGCCGTTCGCGCCGACGAACAGGAAGTTCAGCGCGCGGACGTCGCTCTGCCGTGACAGCGCGTACACGTCGGAGAGCACCTCGCACGGGTGGTTCTCGTCGGTCATCGCGTTCACCACGGGAAGCGCGTCCGCACCTGCCAGCTCCTCGAGCACCGCGATCGACGGGTGCCGGGCGACGACGACGTCGGCCCACTGCGCCAGGTACCCCGCGACGTCGCCGAGCGCCTCGGGCTTGTCGAGCGTCTCCGGCGGGAAGACGATCGGCTGCAGGCCCATCAGCTGCGCACCCCGCTCGAACGAGACCCGCGTGCGCAGGCTCGACGGCGGGAAGAACATCACCGCCGCACCGTCCGTCACCGGCCCCGCGCCACCGCGGTAGGCGTCGGCGAGGGAGAACACGGCCGCCGCGTCGGCGGCCGTCCAGTCGTCGAGTCGGATCAGGTGCCGCATCGTTCCACGATAGGGGCGACCGCTGCCCTGGACGGGAGGCACGACTCACGTGACGCGCGCGCGGAACGTGCGCAGGGCCTCCAGTTCGGATGCGTCCAGACCGGACCGGGCGACGAACGCGTCCACGTCGAAGCCGTCGACGACGGCGCGGAACGCGTCCGCGACCGTGGTGCCGTGCTCGGCGCAGAGCGCCTCGATCTGCTCCTCGTGCACCGGGACACCGATCGAGGCGAACAATGCGGGTGCGGTCTCCACCGTGACGAGGTAGTCGTCCACGATGGCGTCAGCCGCGACCCCGGCGATCGACAGCAGCGCGAGGGACACGATCCCGGTCCGGTCCCGACCGCCGGCGCAGTGGAACAGCACACCCCCGGGTTCGGCGCCCGGAGGTCGACGACGGTCCGGACGCCGGCGTCGCGGAGCGCCGCCCACCCGTCCGTCGTGACCCGGTCGACCGACTCGGACCGGAAGAACCGACCGGCCGGCGTGGTCCCGCCGTCCCTCGTCGGCAGGCCCCCGAGGTCACGGGCGTTGACCAGCCCCTCGGCGGCGAGCCTGCGTGCTGTCGGTGCCATCCCGACACCGTAATCCGGCATGCTGGAGCGATGGCGACGTGGCAGGCGGAACTGCTCGAGCGGCTGCGCGCTGCGCTGCCGGACGGGAGCGTGCGGGCGTACGGTTCGCTCGTCGACGGGGACCTGGACGAGTGGAGCGACCTCGACGTCGAGGTCTCGACGTCCGAGCACCTCGACGTCGAGCGGCTGCTCGACACCCGGCTGTGGGCCTGGCAGGAGTCCGTCACGGACGACGGGCAGGTGCTCCGCCTGGTCACCCGGGATGGCCGTCGGGTCGACCTGACGGCCATCGGGTCGACGCTCGTCCTGCCGGAGCCTCCCGTCGACAACGCCGTGCGGTTCGACGCGGCCCTCGCCGCCACGCGGCTCGGTCGCGGCAACCTGCTCATCGGCCTGCACCTGGTCCTGGGGATCGGACGGGAGGCACTGGTCGAGTCGATGCGCGCCGCCGACCTGGCAGCGGGGACCGTCCACCACCGGGTCGCCACTCCCTTCGACGCGCGCGCGGCCGAGGTGGCGGCGCTCACGTCGGATCGGCTGGAGCCGGAGACGGCGCTCCGCGCCTACGAGCTCTACGGCGCACGGCGGTCGGAGCGCGACTCCGGGTATGCACCAGATCCCGCCGGCCTCGTCGCGCTGATCGACCTCGCGGACGGCGGCTGACGCTCAGACGCGGAGCTCGGCGAACTCGCGGTCGACGTCGCCGAAGCGGTGCGTGGTGATCGACACCGACTGCTCGCGGAGGTAGGGCAGCATCTCGATCAGCCCCGACTCGACGACGGGAGCGTGGTGGATCGCGACGTCGATGCTGGCGCCGAGCGCTTCCTCGAGCGCGAGGGCGTCCCCGCCGAGCAGGCGGATGCGCGCGCCCGGTCCGCCGAAGGCCGTGTGCTTCGGGCGCTCGCGCCCCTGTGACAGGACGACGTCGAGGGCGTCTTCCGGTTCGTCGGTCGGGCTCGACCAGCTGTCGCGGAAGACGTCGCCCGATGCCGCGCGACGGTGGAACTCCTCGTCCGACTCGACCAGGTGGTCGACGACGTCGAGCGGGGACCTGCTCGACGCGAACAGCTGGGTGAGGGGACCGGGCAACGGCCGCGCCGTGCTCAGGAGGATGTGTGCGCGCGCGGCGGTGGCGGCGACGAGCGCGCGGATGAGGTCCCCGCTCGACGCATCCTCGGACTGGCGCACGATGATCGACTGCGGGCGGTAGCGCAAGACGTTCCGCTCCACGACGAGCGCCGAGGGGTCGTGCGAGACGCCGTACTGCTCCGTGCGGGCCTGCACGTCGCTGATGGCACCGGCCCGGACCTGGTCGAACTCCTCGAAGGTCAGCCCGCTGCGTGCTGCCTCGATCACGGCGGTGACCCGCGGCGGGAGACCGTGCAGCTGGATGCTCTTGTGGACCTTGCGCGGTGTCGGCTCCCAGCGGCCGAGGGTCGCGACGTACATCGGACCACCCGCCTTGGTACCCGTACCGACTGAGGACTGCTTCCACCCGCCGAAGGGTTGGCGTCGGACGATCGCCCCGGTGATGCCGCGGTTCACGTACAGGTTGCCCGCTTGAACGCGGTCCATCCAGTCGGCCACCTCGTCGACGTCGAGGGAGTGGATCCCCGCGGTGAGGCCGAAGTCGGTGCCGTTCTGGATCGCGATCGCGTCGTCGAGGGTCTCGGCGTGCATGATCCCGAGCACCGGGCCGAAGTACTCGGTCTGGTGGAAGTCGCTCCCGGGACGAACGCCGTCGCGGATGCCGGGCGACCAGAGCCGACCGGAGTCGTCGAGCGGGACCGGCTGCACGAGCCAGGACTCCCCCGGGCCGAGCTCGGTCAGACCCGTGCGGAGCTTGCCCTTCGGTTCGGCGATGAGCGGACCCATCTGCGCCGTGGGATCGTCGGGCCAGGCGACCCGGAGCGTCCTGGTGGCGTCCACGAGCTGCCGACGGAACCGCTCGCTCTCGGCGACGGACCCGACGAGGATGACGAGCGACGCCGCGGAGCACTTCTGGCCGGCATGCCCGAACGCCGATCGGACGACGTCCTGCACGGCGAGGTCGAGGTCGGCCGACGGCGTCACGACGATGGCGTTCTTCCCGCTGGTCTCGGCGGTGAGGGGCAGCCCGGCACGCCACCACGTGAAGGACCTGGCGGTCTCGGCGGCCCCGGTGAGGATGATGCGGTCGACGGCCGGGTGCGCGATCAGCTGTCGGCCGAGGATGTCCTCGTCGAGGTCGACGAGCTGCAGCAGCGAGTGCGGTACTCCGGCGTCCCAGAGCACGTCGGCGAGGACGGCACCGCAGCGCTTCGCTTCCGGGGCGGGCTTCAGGACGACCCCGCTGCCGGCGGCGAGCGCGGCGAGCACCCCACCGGCGGCGATCGCGACGGGGAAGTTCCACGGCGGCACGACGACGGTCAGTCGCGGGGGCACGTACCGCGCACCGGTGACGGACGCGAGCCCTCGAGCCTGGTCGGCGTAGTAGTGGGCGGAGTCGATCGCCTCACTGACCTCTGCGTCGGCCTCGGTGATGGTCTTGCCGGTCTCGGCCGCCATCACCTCGATGAGGTCGCCGCGCCGGACCTCGAGCTCGTGCCCGATCAGGTCGAGCAGCTCGGCGCGGTCACCTGGGTCCTGACGGCCCCAGTTCACGCCGGCCTGGGCGGTGCTGCCGACGATCCGTTCGAGCTTGGTGCGGTCGAGGACCCGTGCGCCGCGGATGGTCTGGCTGCCGAGCTGCGACCGGGGCACGCGGCGGAGGACGTCCGCCGCCCACGCTCGGTTCGCGGGGATCGCCGGGTCGGTGTCCGGGACGTTGTCGAAGTGGTCGCGCGGGCCGGGTTCGGCCGGGCGGCGTCGTCGGTCCTGCGTGCGGTTCGTCGCCGGGACCGGGTCGTCGAGCGCCGCGACGGACGCGGTCCAACGGGCGAGTTCCCGGTCGAACACGGCCTGGTCGTGGTCGATGTCGAACGCCCCCGACATGAAGTTCTCGGGGCTGGCGTTCTCCTGCAGGCGCCGAGCCAGGTACGCGATCGCGGAGTCGAACTCGTCCGGCTGGACGACGGGTGTGTAGAGGAGGATCTGTCCGACGTCGGCGCGGACGGCGTCGGCGTGCGTGGCGGCCATGCCGAGGAGCATCTCCACGTCCACGGCGTCGGTCACCCCGCGGCGCTGGGCGAGCACCCACGCGGTCGCGAGGTCGAAGAGGTTGTGCCCGGCGACGCCGATGCGGACGGCGTCGGTGCGCTCGGGCGTCAGGGCGGTGTCGAGCATCCGGAGGTACGCGGTGTCGGTCTCGCGCTTGCTGCCCCACGTCGCGAGCGGCCAGTCGTGCACGATCGACTCGACGCGCTCCATCGCGAGGTTGGCCCCCTTGACCAGCCGGACCTTCACGGGGGCACCACCGCGTGCCCTGCGGGCGATCGCCCAGGACGTCAACGACTCGAGCGCTCCCGCGGCGTCCGGCAGGTACGCCTGCAGCACGATGCCGGCGTGCAGGCCGAGGAACTCCTCGCGCCCCAGCAGCTCCTGGAAGACCGCGAGCGTGACGTCGAGGTCGCGGTACTCCTCCATGTCGAGGTTGATGAACTTCGGCGTGGGGCTCGACGCCGCCAGCCGGTAGAGCGGCACGAGGCGGTCGACGACGCGGTCGACGGTCTCGTCGAACGCCCACATCGACATCTGCGGCACCACGGCACTGACCTTGATCGAGACGTAGTCGACGTCGTCCCGCGCGAGGAGGTCCATCGTGCCCTGGAGCCGGCGGTCGCTCTCGGCGCTGCCGAGGACGGCTTCGCCGAGCAGGTTCACGTTGAGCCGGGTGCCGTCGCCGCCGATCTTGGCGAGCGCCGGACCGAGCTTCGCCGGGGTCGCGTCGACGACGAGGTGGCCGGTCATCCGGCGCAGGATCTTCCGTGCCGTGGGGATGACGGCCCACGGCGCCATCGTCGCGAAGCCGCCACCGAAGGTGACCGCGCCGCGGAGGTACCAGGCGAGGAAGTCGGGGACGTCCTGGCTGACCTTCTCGAGGTTCCGTGCGGCGACGCGAGGGTCTTCCGGACGGATCACCTTGTCGACGAAGCCGAACGTGAAGTCGAGGCCCTGTTCGTCGCGGAGCACGCCAGCCAGCCGGGCCGCACCCGGATCGGGCTTGACCCCCGCGGACGCGGCGAGCCAGCGTCGCACGAGCGCCACGGCGTCGTCGGTGCAGTCCTGGAGGCGGGCGCTCGGCATGGTCTGATCGTATGCCGCAGCACCGACCTCACCTCGGAGCGCGCCGAGTGCTGGCCAACAGTCAGCGATGTGTCAGCGGGATACGCTTGCTCGCATGTCGAAGCAGGGCGATGGCGGCCACGACTGGGCCACCTGGGACGCGTACCACGACGTGTGGAGACGTCTCGACCGCGCCCTCGACCACGCCGTGCAGCACGGCGCGGGCATCTCGATCCCGGAGTTCGAGATCCTGATCGGGCTGCACCGGCAGCCGGACCACCGCTTGCGTGTGCGGGACGTCGCGGCCGGCATCGGCTGGGAGAAGTCCCGCGTCAGCCACCAGGTCACGCGCATGGTGTCCCGCGGCCTGGTCGAGCGCGCGGACTGCCCGACGGACGGCCGCGGCAGCTGGGTCGTGATGACGCCGGACGGCCGCCGCGCGGTGCTCGCCGGCATCCGCGCGCACACCGCCGCACTCGAGCAGCTGTTCTGGAAGCCCGTGGGCGACCACGCGGACACGCTGCGGTCGGTCAGCGCCCGGGTCCAGGACGCGCTCGGCCCGGTCGACCCCGTGCACGACTGACCAGGACGACCCTCAGATCCGGACGGTCGCCAGGGTCCTCGTGTCGCCGTGCAACCGGACCTCGACCGACGCGATCGAGCCGAGCGGCACGTCCGTCGCCGCCGCGAGGCCGGCAGCCGAGCGCCCGGACGCCGTCCACGACGCCACGGTCTCGTCGGTGCCGTCCTTCCGCACCACGACGAGGTCGTACATGACGCTGCTGCCGTTCCCCCAGTCGCGGCCGCCGTACGTGCAGCCCCAGTCGAACCGGGTCCCCCAGGCCTTCCGGGTCACGTCGAGGTCCACCCGCAGCCCGGCGGCCGCGACGGGCGACATCGCGTAGCGCTCGGACCCTGCGGACACGGACGTCGGAGCCGGACCAACGCGGGCTGCACCGATCGCGACCCCGCCGAGCACGGCGGCCACGACGGCGAGCCCCGCGGTGACGGTGACCAGCACCCTGCGGCGGCGACGGCGGGTCCTCACCCGGTGCGCGACCGTGGCGAGCGGGCGTGCCGGAGCCGGGTCGGGCCTCCCGTCCGGGTCCGCGATCGCGACGGCGTCCTCGGCAGGCAACCGACCGAGCAGCCCCGGCATGCCGGCCAACTCCGCGACGGCGGCGCGGCACGCGGCGCACGTCTCCAGGTGCCGTTCGTACTCGAGCCGCTCGTCGCTCGGCAGCGAGCCGAGCACGTACGCGGCGTCCCAGTCCCGGTAGCGGTCCTCGGTCATCGGGTCACCCCTCGTTCCTGCAGTGCGAGTCGGAGTGCGCGGAGGCCGTAGTGCAGGCGGGACTTCGCGGTGCCCTCGGGGATGCCGTGGCGGCGGGCGATCTCGGGGACGGTGTGGCCGAGCCAGTACGCGTCGACGACGACCCGCCGGTGCTCGGGTGAGAGTGCTGCGAGTGCGTCGGCGACGACGATGCCGTCGAGCACCGCGTCTGTCCGGTCGGGTTGCACCTCGTCGACCGGGGTCTCCGTCCCGAACTCGCGTCGGTGCCGGGCGGAGCGGGCGTCATCGACGACCAGGTTCCGCGCGACGGTGAACAGCCAGGCCCGAGCAGCATCGGGCTCGCGCTCGAGCACCGCTGGTCGCTGCCACGCCCGCACCAGGGTCTCCTGCACCACGTCATCGGCGAGCGCTCGGTCCGCAGTGAGGTGCCGCACGTACCGCAGCAGCGCGTCCCCGTGCTCGGCGTGCAGCGCCACGAGCGGTTCGTCGGCGGGACGCTCCCCCACGGTCACCGCGTCAGCTCGAGGGAGAACTCGACCGCGCCGGAGCCGTCGACCTTCACGAAGCCGAGGTCGGGCGCGTCGACGCCGTAGTCGGCGAACGTGACCGGGATCGACCCGGCGACCTGGACGTGCCCGTCGCCGTCGACCCCGAGCTGCGCGTCCGCCTCCACCGTCTTCGTCACACCGTGCATGGTCAGGTCGCCGCGGAGGGTCACGTCCCGGTCGGTGCCGGCGAGCGCCGCCCGCACGTCGACGGGGTCGGTCACCCGGAAGGTGGCGGTGGGGAAGCGGTCGGTCTGCAGGGCCTGGGAGCGGAAGTACTCGTCGCGGGCCGACTCGGGGGTGGCGATCGAGGCGACCTGCACGGTGACCGTCGCACGATCGAGCGACCCGTCGGCCACGGTGGCGGTGGCGTCGACGTCCTTCGTGCGTCCGGTCACGGTCACATCCTGGCCCCGGAGGACCTCGTGCACCCGGTACCCGGCGAAGGAGTCGTTGCCCGCCTGCCACGTGCCGTCGGCATCGGCCGGGTCGAGCGTCGCCCCGCCGGTCGGGGCGAGCGTCGGCTCGGCCTCCGCCGAGCCGTTCACGAGGTTCGCGTAGACGATCGGTCCGCCGATCACACCGGCCGCGCCGATGACGACCACGCCTGCGGCGATCCCGAGCAGCACCTTGGTCCGAGTCCTCATGCCCGGGAAACGACGCAGGGAGCGGGATCGTTCAATCCGGGTCGGGATCGAACGATCCGGTCCGCCGACCCGTGTCACCGGTGAGCGGGACCGCTCGTGCCGGGAGGCCCGGCTCGGCTCCGCAGGACAGGGGTCACCCATGCGCACCACACGTTCCACCCGTTCCGTGCTGTTGGTCGCGAGCGTCGCGTTCGCGGCGCTGGCGCTCGCGAGCTGTTCGGCCGGGTCGTCGGCGTCGTCGGGCGGGTCGTCCGCTCCGTCCGCGTCGGCGTCTTCGTCGTCTGCGTCGTCTGCGTCGTCTCCGTCGTCCGGCGGCGCGTACGGCACCGACGACAAGGGCGGCGACAGCGGCGGCGGGCACGGCGCCGACGACGGCATCGCGACGGCGTCCACCTCGCTCGGCACGGTCGTGGTCGACGGGAAAGGCATGACCGCCTACTTCTACGACGAGGACGTCAAGGGCTCCGGGAAGAGCTCCTGCTCCGGCGGGTGCGCCGCTGCATGGCCGGCGATCGAGTCCGACGCGGCGAAGCCCGCCGTGTCCGGGGTGACGGGCGAGGTCGGCACGATCACGGGCGTCGACGGGAAGCTCCAGGTCACGGTCGACGGTCGCCCGATCTACACCTACGCGGCGGACGCGAAGCCGGGCGACGTCACCGGGCAGGGCGTCGGCGGGGTCTGGTACGTCGTGAACCCCGACGGCACCGAGCAGAAGTAGCCCTGGGCGGCGATCCCGGGATCGCGCCCCAGGACGAACATCGCGCCCCGTCGTGTCGGGGCGCGATGTTCGTGGCGGGGTGCGAAGCGGGTACGCGGGTACGCGGGTACGCGGGCACCGCGGGGTCAGTGGTGGCGGTGGTCCTGGATCGTCATGCGGGGGCCGAACGCGGGCTTCCGGAAACCGCTGCCGCCGATGAGCCGCACGACCCGCTCGCGGTGCCCACGCCAGGGCTCGAGGAGTTCGAGCATGCCGTCGTCGTCCACCGGGCCTCCCGTCAGCGCCCACCCGACGAGCGCCGGCACGTGGTAATCCCCGACGCTCGGGGAGTCCGGGTCGCCGTGGGAGCGCTGCGCCGTCTCGGCAGCGGTCCACTTCCCGATGCCGGGGATCGATTGCAGCCGGGCGGCGACGACCGTGCCCCCGCGGCCGAGCGCCAGCGTCCGTTCGAGGGCCGGGGCGACCTTCACGGCACGCATGACCGTTGCCGAGCGCCCGGGTTCGATGCCGGCTCGGTGCCACTCCCAGCTCGGCACCTTCGCCCACTCGGCGGCGGACGGCGGCACGATCATCCCGACGGGGGCGGGCCCTGGTGCCGGGGTGCCGTACTTGCGCAACAGGTACCGCCATGCACCCCATGCCTGCCGGGAGGTGACCTTCTGCTCCATGATCGCCGGCACGAGCATCGCGACGACCGTGTTCGTCCGGCACAACCGCAGCCCCGGCTGCCGGTGCCGGGCGTCGGCGAGGAACGCGTGCGAGGACACGTCGAGGTCGGACCAGTCGTCGCCACGCCCGACCAGGTCCGGTCCGTGCTCGACCGCCCACTCCGCGCCGTCCCCCCACGCGGAGATCCCGATCGAGTCCCCGGCCTGCCGGATCGCCACCGACGCGGGCCCGTCCGGCGTGCGCAACGCGAGCCACACGTCCGAGCCGACCACCCGGAACGCGGGGTCGCCGGAGCCGCGCTGCAGGGGCCGGAGCGTCGCGGCCACGTGCACAGGGCCTCCTGGCCGGTAGACCGTGTCGAACCGTCGCACGCCGCCGGTCGGAGCCGGGTCGAGACGGGCGAGGCGCATGACAGGGATGGTAAGCGAAACCACCGTCGGCCAAGATGGGACCAGATCCACACACCCGACATCGGAGTCCCACCATGCGCATCGGCATCCTCACCTCCGGCGGCGACTGCCCCGGCCTCAACGCGGTCATCCGTGCCGCGGTCCTCAAGGGCATCGCGATCCACGGCCACGAGTTCGTCGGCTTCCGCGACGGCTGGCGCGGCGTCGTGGAGGGCGACATCGTCCCGCTCGGCCGCAAGGACATCCAGGGCATCGCGAAGCAGGGCGGCACGATCCTCGGGACGAGCCGGACGAACCCGTTCGAGGGCGAGAAGGGCGGCGTGGAGAACATCGAGCGCATGCTCGAGCGCCACGGCATCGACGCCATCATCGCGATCGGCGGCGAGGGCACCCTGGCGGCGGCGAAGCGGCTCACCGATGCCGGGCTGAAGATCGTCGGCGTCCCGAAGACGGTCGACAACGACCTCGGCGCCACCGACTACACGTTCGGCTTCGACACCGCGGTCGAGATCGCGACCGAGGCGATGGACCGCCTGCGCACCACCGGCGAGTCGCATTCGCGCTGCATGGTCGCCGAGGTGATGGGCCGGCACGTCGGCTGGATCGCACTGCAGTCCGGCATGGCGGCCGGTGCGCACGCGATCCTCATCCCGGAGCAGAAGACCTCGCTCGAACAGATCGCGTCCTGGGTCCGGTCCGCGTACGACCGCGGCCGCGCGCCGCTCGTCGTCGTCGCCGAGGGGTTCGTCCCCGACCACGAGGACAACGCGCACTCCGAGCGCGGGCTCGACGCCTTCGGCCGCCCGCGGCTCGGGGGCATCGGCGAGCGCCTGGCACCGCTCATCGAGGAGATGACGGGCATCGAGACACGTGCGACGACGCTCGGCCACATCCAGCGCGGCGGCACCCCGACGGCGTACGACCGGGTGCTCTCGACGCGCCTGGGCCTGGCGGCGATCGACTCCGTGGTCGAGGAGCGCTGGGGACGGATGGTGGCGCTCCGTGGCACGGACATCGTGCACGTGTCGTTCGAGGACGCGCTCGGTGAGCTGAAGACCGTGCCGCAGGCGCGGTTCGACGAGGCCGCCATCCTGTTCGGGTGACCTCCGGTCCGGTCCGGCCTTCCGGTCGAGCCCTGACTGGAGGCTCGGGGTAGCGTTCGGCGCGTGACCCGCGCCGTCCTCGTCTCCAGTTCCAGTGCCCCCGCCGTCACGTCCGTCGACGTGGCGGACCCCGGCGAGGGCGAAGCCCTCGTCGACGTCTCGTACTCCAGCGTCAACTACAAGGACGGCCTCGCGCTGGCCGGTGACCCGGGCGTCGCCCGGATCGACCCGCTGGTACCGGGGATCGACGTGGTCGGGACGGTCTCCGCGCTCGGCCCGGGCGTGCACGACGTCGCGATCGGCGACCACGTGGTCCTGAACGGCGCCGGCGCCGGTGAGACGCGGCACGGCGGGTGGGCGACCCGGGCGGTCGTGCCGTCGGCGTCGCTCGTGGTGCTGCCCGACTCGGTGCCGGAGGACTTCGCCGCCGCGATCGGCACCGCCGGGTTCACGGCCGCGCTCAGCGTGCTGGCGCTCGCCCGTTTCGTCGACCCGTCGGACGGCCCGGTCCTCGTGACGGGGTCCTCCGGCGGCGTCGGTTCGGTCGCCATCCCCCTCCTCGCCGGGCGCGGGTACCGCGTGACCGCCTCGACCGGCCGTCCGGGCAACGCGGAGTCGCTCCGGGCGCTGGGTGCGACGGACGTCGTCGACCGTGGACCGCTCGGGGAGCGCGGCAAGCCGATGCAGAAGGCGGTGTGGGCCGGCGCGGTGGACAGCGTGGGCGGCGCGACGCTCGCGAACCTGCTCGCCTCGACCCGCTGGGGCGGGGCGGTGACGGCCTGCGGGCTCGCCCAGGACGTCCAGCTCCAGACGACGGTGCTGCCGTTCATCCTGCGCGGGGTGTCGCTGCTCGGCATCAACTCGGTGGACGCTCCGGCTGCGCTCCGGCGCGGGGCATGGAACCTGCTCGCCGCCGAACTCGACCCGACCCTGCTCGCGTCCGTCACCCGCACGGTCGGTCTCTCCGAGGCGATCGCGCTCGGGCCGTCGATCGTCGCCGGGCAGGTGCACGGTCGAACCATCGTCGATACATCGTACTGACGTTCTGCAATACTATTATTCTACAAACGCTTGCATATTGACACGTTAGGATTGGAATTCCGAACGCCGCAATGTGAGGAGCACCCGGATGCCGGTCCCGAAGTCCACCGTCGAGAACTCGCCCCGGAAGCTCCTGCGCGACGTCGTCTACGACAAGATGCTCGCGGCGCTCCGCGACGGCACGCTCCAGCACGGCGAACGCCTCAATGACGACGAGTTGGTGCAGTGGCTCGGGGTGAGTCGCACCCCGATCCGCGAGGCGATCGCGAAGCTCGTCGACATCGGGCTCGTGGAGATGGAAGCGAACCGGTACACCCGTGTCGCGACGCCGACGATCGACGACTGGGTGATCGCCACGCGCGCCATGGCCGGGTTCTTCGAACTCAGCCTGCGCTGGGGCGTTCCCGAGTACACCGACGCCGATGCCTCCGCGCTCGAGAAGCTCCTCGACCGTGCCGACGGGCTCCGGAGGGTCCGCGACTACGGGTTCAGCGGCGCCGTCACCGAGATCGTCGAGTTCGCGATCGCGCACGGCGGCAACCCGCTCGTGCAGGTCGCTGCCGACGGCGCCCTGGAGCGCGTGCGCTTCACGCTCAACCCGACGCCGGCGTTCGAGCAGTACGAGTCCGAGGCCTTCTTCTCGATCCTGCGCTCCGCGCTCGAAGACCGCGACGGCGAGACCGCGGCCGAGGCAGGGCGTGCACTCACGCGCAACTTCGAGCAGCACATCGAGTCGGTCCGCGCCGCGCGCGGCTGACCATGGACGACGCGCGCTCGGGCAGGGACCGTCGTCCCGTGTTCGACGAGGCGTTCACCACCGTGCTCGCCGGCATCCGGGACGGCTCGCTCCGCGACGACACCGACTACGACGTGCTCGCGCTCTGCGATCGGTTCGCCGTGCACCCAGCGGTGCTCGAGGGCGCCCTGCAGCGGCTCGCGGACATCGGCCTGGCCCGCGTGCTGCCCGGGGACGTGGTGCGCTTCCCGCCGCTCGACCCGGTGGCGTGGGCCGAGGGCACCTGGTTGCTCGTCGGTGTCGTCGAGGTGGCGATGCGCGCCCTGGTGCCCGTCGCGGCGGACGACGACGTCGAGCGGTACGCCGCCCTCGTGGCCGCCACGCGTCGTGCGGCTGCCGACCGTGGCGACGAGCTCGACACGACGGTGCTCGCGACGCTCGACTTCTGGGCGGGCACGAGCCCGGATTCCTTCACGGCACGGCTCCTCGTGCGGTCGATGCAGCAGACCCGCTACGGCCTCGCCACCAGACCCCCGTGGCGGAACCCGGACGTCGAGGCCTGGCTGGCCTCCTCGTCGCAGGCGCTCCGCCTCCGGGACGTCCGGAGCGCCGAACGCGCCGCGCACGTGCTGGCGCGGCTGTGGAGCCGCTACCTGGCGGAGAGCGCCCGAGAACTGGGCCGGGAGCCGGACTCGCTGGCCCGCCCGGCTGGAGGAGCGTCGGAGACCCTCTACTGGGCCGACTGGCGCGCGGACGACGACTGGTTCGAACTCCTCGGATCCGTGCGCGACGGGTCGCTCGAACCGGGTCGCTCGTACGCGTTCCGGGACCTCACCGCACGGTTCCGGGTCCCCCTGCAGCGCCTGTTGCCGATGATCCGACGGCTCGAGGTGATGGGGCTCGTCGCCGCCGGTCCCGACCGCGACGACAGCATCCTGGTGACGACGCCGACGGTCGACGACTGGGCGCAGACGGTCGGGCTGCTGCTCGGACTGCACGAGATGTGTGCACGGACCTGCATCGCGGACCTGACCGACGCGGACGTCGCCGAGCTGGACGCCCTGGTCGCTCGGACCCGGCGTGAGGCCAGGGTCCGGGACTTCGCCTACACGGGCACGCTGCTCGAGATCGCCAGGTTCTTCGCGCTCCGCAGCCCGAACCGCGCCATGCGACAGACGACGAGCGTCGTGATCTCCCGGTTGGCGTACATCCTGCCGGAGCCGCCGCCGGTTCGGCAGTGGGCCGTCGAGGACTACCTCCAGCTGCTCGACCAGGCAGTCCACTCCCGCGACGCCGACACCGTGTCGGAGGCGTTCCACGCGCTCGCCACCCACTTCGACGCGCACGTCGTCGACGTCCGTGCGCGGTACGGAACGATGGAGTCGTGAACGACGTCCTCATCAGTGCCGCCGGCGTCCGCGTGACCCGGTCCGGCCGAGACCTCTTGCACGACATCGACCTGACCGTCCGGCGCGGCGAGCACTGGGCCCTGCTCGGACCGAACGGCGCCGGCAAGTCGACCTTGCTCGCCGTTCTCGGGGCGACAGGGCACCCCACCGCCGGCACGGTCGAGGTCCTCGGATCGCGGCTCGGCCGGGTCGACGTCCGAGCACTCCGCGAGCACATCGGGCACGTCGACCCCCGGCACCGCATGCTCTCCCCGCTGACGGTGTTCGAGACCGTCCTGACCGGGCTGACCGGGACGACGGACCTCATGATGCGGTGGGAGCCGACGGCGGACGAGGTCGCACGCGCCGAGGAGCACATCGCCTCGGTGGGACTCACGGCACGTCGCGACTCCCGGTGGCCGGTCCTGTCCCAGGGCGAACGCGGCCGTGCGCTCATCGCCCGAGCACTGATGTCGGAGCCGGAGCTCCTGCTCCTCGACGAGCCGGCGACAGGGCTCGACGTCGCCGCCCGCGAGCACCTCCTGGAGACGATCGACGCCCTCCGCGGACGACACCCGGACCTCGGCAGCGTGATGGTCACGCACCACCTCGAGGACCTGCCGGCGTCCACGTCCCACGCGATGCTGCTCCGGGACGGTGCCGCCGTCGCGCAGGGCGACGCCGACGAGGTGATCACGTCGTCCGCCGTGTCGCACGCGTTCGACTTCCCGCTCGCCATCGTGCGCGCAGAAGGGCGCTGGCACGCTCGACGCTCGGCCTAGCCGGGAAGCGGTGCTGTCCCCTGTCCCACCCTCGGTGGTCCGGTCGGTACGCGGTTCTGCGATGTGCCCTGTACGCCGTCACCGGTGCTCGGTGCTGGGCTGCGATGTGCACGGCTTGCGCCTGGCGCTGCCCACGGCGCCGACAGAGGACCGGATCACCCGCCGGTCCATCGGGTCCGTACCCGCCCCGGTCCGCCTACCGACGCACCGCGTGCTCGTCGTGTCAGTCCGCCAGGGCGACCTCCCAGTTCGTGCGCTGGATCGTCGCGTCGAGCTCGCGGAGCTCCTTCGCGAGGGCATCGGCACGTGACCGGAGCTCCGCCGTCGGCAGCGCGGCGAACGTGCGGAGCTCACTGCGCATCTGCCGGTACGAGCCACCACCGGTCGCGTCCGCCGCGCCGGTGACCAGCGCGTGCCGGAGCCGGAGTGCGTCACGGCGCGCCAGGAGTGTGGTCACGGTCGTGCCGTCGGGGAGCACGGTCGCGGAGTTCGTCGCGTTGATGCGGGCGACGAGCGACTCCAGCGCATCGATCGCCGACTCGGCTTCGACCAGGAGCGCAGCGGCGTCCTCGTCCGGCTCCTCGCCCTCCTGGTAGCGGGCGTTCCCCGCGATCCGGGCGCGGAGCTGCTCGATGCGCTTCTGCAGGTCGGCCCGCTCGATGAGGGCTTCGGCGAGTTGCATGCCGCCATCCAACCAGCGGTCAGGGGGCCGTGGCCGCTGCAGCCGCCTTCGCCGCAGCCGGCAGCGCGTCGAGCACCCGCCCGACGGCACGGTCGTCGTGGGCGGCCGTGACGAACCACGCCTCGAACACACTCGGCGGCAGCGTCACACCGGCATCGAGCATCGCGTGGAAGACCGGCGCGTACCGCCAGGTGTCCTGCGCCCGCACGTCGTCGTAGTTGCGCGGTGCTTGCTCCGAGAACGCGAACGAGAACAGGTTCCCGGCGCGCTGGACGGTGTGCGCGACCCCCTCGGCCGACAGCGCCTCCGACGTCGCCGCGGAGATCACCGACGCCGTCCGGTTCAGCGACTCGTAGACCGATGCCGTCGCCGCACGGAGCGTGGCGATCCCGGCGGCCACCGCCAGCGGGTTCCCGGAGAGCGTCCCCGCCTGGTACACGGGGCCGAGCGGGGCGAGGTAGTCCATGACCTCGCGACGACCACCGAGCGCCGCGAGGGGCATACCGCCGCCGATGACCTTGCCGAACGTGATCAGGTCGGGCTTCCACCCGGCGCCGTCCGGGACGACCTTCGACGCTTCGAGCCCCCACCACCCGGCGGCCCCGACGCGGAACCCGGTCAGGACCTCGTCGACGATGAGCAGCGCGCCGTGCGACTGCACGATCTGCGCGAGCGCCCGGTTGAAGCCACGTTCCGGCGCGAGCACACCCATGTTCGCGGCGGCGGCCTCGACGATGACGCCGGCGATGCGCTCGGAGTGCTCGTCGAACGCGCGGCGGACGGCGTCGAGGTCGTTGTACGGCAGCACGAGGGTCTGCGCCGCCGTCTCCGCGGTGATGCCGGCGCTCCCCGGGAGCGCAAGTGTCGCGACGCCGGATCCGGCCTCGGCCAGCAGGGAGTCGGAGTGGCCGTGGTAGTGCCCGGCGAACTTCACGAGCAGGTCCCGACCGGTGTACCCGCGGGCGAGCCGGATCGCCGTCATCGTGGCCTCGGTCCCGGTGGACACGAGTCGGAGCTTCTCGATGGGGCCGTCGCCGTCGACCGACACCCGCTGCTTCACGAGTTCGGCGAGCTCGGTCTCCCCGGGGGTCGACGCACCGAACGACAGCCCGCGTGCGGCGGCCTGCTGGACGGCCTCGACCGTGCCCGGGTGCGCGTGCCCCAGGATCGCGGGCCCCCACGACGCGACCATGTCGACGTACTCGCGCCCCTCGGCGTCGGTGACGTACGGCCCCTTCGCGGACACCAGGAACCGCGGGGTGCCGCCGACGGAACCGTAGGCGCGGACCGGCGAGTTCACGCCGCCGGGGATGCTGTTCTTCGCGCGGCCGAAGAGCTGGCCGTTCGTCATGGGAGAAGCTGCGGTCGTCATCAGATGCCTTCCTGGCGGAGCGTGCGGGCGATGTCGACCGCGAAGTAGGTCAGGATCGCGTCGGCGCCGGCGCGCTTGATGCCGACGAGCGACTCCATCGCGGCGGCGTCGCGGTCGATCCAGCCGTTCTGCGCCGCCGCGGTGATCATCGCGTACTCGCCGGAGATCTGGTACGCCCAGACCGGGACCGGCGACGTCGCAGCGGTCGACGCGAGGACGTCGAGGTAGCTCATCGCGGGCTTCACCATCACGATGTCGGCGCCCTCGTCCACGTCCAGAGCCACCTCGCGGAGGCCCTGGCGACCGTTCGCGGCATCGATCTGGTAGGTCCGCCGGTCGCCGACGAGCGACGACGACACGGCCTCGCGGAAGGGGCCGTAGAACGCCGACGCGTACTTCGCCGCGTACGCGAGGAGTGCGGTGCCGGTGAACCCCGCGGCATCGAGCGCGTCACGTGCGGCGGCGATCTGGCCGTCCATCATGCCGCTCATGCAGACGAGCTCGGCGCCGGCCTCGGCCTGGGCGACCGCCATGTCGCGGTAGCGCAGCAGGGTCGCGTCGTTGTCGACACTGCCGTCCGCGGCCAGGACACCGCAGTGCCCGTGGTCGGTGAACTCGTCGAGGCACAGGTCGGACTGCACGACGAGCGCGTCACCCACCTCTTCACGCGCGATGCGGATCGCCACGTTGAGGATGCCGTCGGGGTCGGTCGCACCCGAACCGGTCGCGTCCTTCGAGACGGGCACGCCGAACAGGTTCACCCCGCCGATCCCGGCGTCGGCGGCGTCGACGAGCGCGCGCCGGAACGAGTCGAGCGAGTGCTGCTGCACCCCGGGCATGCTCGAGATGTCCACCGCGGACGTGGCGCCCTCGCGGATGAACATCGGCAGCACGAGCTCGGACGGGTGGAGACGGGTCTCGGCCACCAGACGACGCATCGCCGGGGTGGCGCGGAGTCGGCGGGGGCGGACCTGGGGGAAGCGGCCGGTCACTGAGGTGCCTTCCTGTTCGGGGGCGTTCTGGTTCAGGATCTCGACGACGGCGTCGAGGAGGGATTCTGCGGAGCGGGCCGGCGCGACGACGTGCACGGGCAGTCCCGCGGCGCGGGCGTCGGCGGCGGTTCCGGGGCCGATGCACGCCACGAGCGTGCGGGGGTCGAGCGGGGTCATCCGGCGGGCGATCTCGCGGGCGACGCTGCCGCTCGTCACGAGGACCGCATCCGGCACCGTGTCGAGGGAGACCGGCTCGTCGCCGGTCCCCACGGTACGGTACGCGACCACGTCGTCCACGTCGATGCCGCGGGCGCGCAGGCCGTCGACGACGGTGGGAGCGGCGATGTCCGACCGCGGGAAGAGCACCGCGCCGGACACGTCCGGGAACGCGTCGACGAGCCCGCGCGCCGACGCGTCCTCCGGGACGAGGTGGACCGCCCAGCCCGCATCGCGGGCGGCCTGGGCGGTGCGGTCACCGACCGCCGCCACGCGGACACCCGACGGGAGGACCGCCACGCGTCCGGCGAGGACGCGCACCGCCGTCGCACTGGTCACCACGATCCATTCGTACCCAGCCACGCTGGTTTCGTCACCGGCGGCGGAGGGTGATCCGAGCCTCCAGGCCGCCGTCTCCAACGGGACCGGATCCACGGGGGGCGCAGACGAGATCAACGGGACGATCCGTGGGTCCAGCCCGCGCTCGCGCGCGGCCGCGGCGACACGGTCGCCCCAGCCGCCACCCCGCGGGATGACGACGACGGACGCCCGGGTGTCCGTGGCTACTCCGACGACGTCGCGATGTCCGCCAGGTCGGCGGCACCGTTCTCGAGGAGCTCGGCCGCGACGCGGTCACCGACCTCGAGCGCGTCGGCGAGACGCTCCTGCGCCGAGCCGTCGAGGACGGCGGCGTGCGACGCGGTGCGGTACTCGGATCCGTCCGGTCGGTAGACCGTGGCCGAGACGAGCAGCATCTCGGCGTCGACGATGGCCGTGGCGCCGATCGGTGCGGAGCAGCCCGCCTCGAGCTTCTCGAGGACCCGACGCTCGGCCGACACGGTCAGTCGCGTCGCCGCGTGCTCGATCTTCCGGAGCGCAGCCAAGAGGTTCCGGTCGACTTCGTCCGAACGGATCTCGACCGCGAGCGCGCCCTGCCCGGGAGCACTCGGCCAGAAACCGAGGTCGAGGAGCTCGGTCGCCTCGTTCAGTCGCTCGATGCGGCCGAGGCCGGCGGCGGCGAGCACCACGGCGTCGAGGTCGTCCTCCACGCGGCCCATGCGGGTGTCGATGTTGCCGCGGATGTCCACGACCTCGAGGTCTGGGCGCTTCGCCTTGAGCTGGGCGACGCGGCGGGGCGACCCCGTGCCGACCTTCGCGCCCTCCGGCAGGGAGTCGAGCGTGGCGGTGTTCCGGGCCACCAGGACGTCACGGGCGTCGGCACGCTTCGGCACCGCGCCGATCGTCAGCCCCGGGTACGGCGCCGTCGGCAGGTCCTTGAGCGAGTGCACGAGGACGTCGACCTCGTTCGCGACGAGGGCCTCGCGCAGGGCGCTGGCGAAGACGCCGGTGCCGCCGAGCGATGCCAGCGACGCACGGTTCGTGTCGCCCTCGCTCGTCACCGTGACGAGTTCGACCGGACGACCGGCCGCCTTCGACAGACGGTCGGCGATGTCCTGCGACTGCGCGACCGCGAGCCGGCTGGCGCGGGTCCCGAGCCGGATCGGCGTCGGGCCACCGGCGGCCGGCTGCTCGTCGGTCACGGTGCGAGCCCGGCAGCCGCCGGCTTGAACCCGGCACGCTCGTTCTCGCAGCACCCCGGACGGCAGACGTCGTACCAGGGGCCGATGTCCGTCATGTGCGGACGCTCCGCGGTCGGGGTGCCATTGACGCGCTCGAGCACCAGGTCGACGAGGCCGGCGACGTACGCCGGGTCGACGCCGGGCGTCTGCGTGCGGATCGACCAGAAGCCGAGCTCCTCGGCGGTCTCGGTCGCCTCTTCGTCGAGGTCCCACATGACCTCCATGTGGTCGCTCACGAAGCCGAGCGGCACGATGAGCACCGCGCGGGTCGGGCCGCCCTTGAGCTCCTCGTTCATGTAGTCGTTGATGTCGGGCTCGAGCCACGGCTGCGTCGGCGGGCCGGAGCGCGACTGGTAGACGAGCTTCCACGCCGGCTTCGTCGTGCCCTGCAGGTGCGCGTGCTCCGGCTGCTCGAGGAGCTCCGCCCACGCCTGGTCGAGGACGACCTGGGCGACGGCCTCGTGCTGGGCGGCGTACGCACCGCCGTCGCCGAAGCCACGGAAGTCCGGACCGGACTTGGCGGCGTCGGTCGACGGGATCGAGTGCGTCGAGAACAGGATCTGCAGCTCGTTCGCGACGTCGAGTCCGTCGTTCTCGGCGATCGCCTGTGCGATGCCGTCCCGCACACCATCGACGAACGGACGGACGAAGCCCGGGTGGTCGAAGAACTGCCGGACCTTGTCGACCTGGATCGTGTCGATCAGGCCGGTGGCGTCGAGCACGCGGGCGTAGTCCTCGCGGTACTGCCGGCAGCTCGAGAACGACGAGTAGGCGCTCGTGGCGATGGCGATGAGCTTGGTGTGACCCTTCTCGGCCGCCTCGGTGAAGGCGTCCTCGAGGTAGGGCTCCCAGTTGCGGTTGCCCCAGAGGACCGGCATGTCGATCCCGCGCGCGGCGAGCTCTGCCTCGAGCGCGGCCTTCAGCGCACGGTTCTGGGCGTTGATCGGGCTGACCCCGCCGAAGTGGCGGTAGTGGTGCGCGACCTCTTCGAGTCGCTCGTCCGGGATGCCACGGCCACGCGTGACGTTGCGGAGGAACGGGATGACGTCGTCCTGGCCCTCTGGTCCGCCGAACCCGGCGAGCAGGATGGCGTCGTACGCCACCGGGGTCTCGACGTGCTCGGGGCCGTCCGCAGCAGCGGGGGTCGCGGCGATCACCAGCTGGCCGTTCGTGATCTTGGACGTGTCGGTCATGACAGGACCTCCGGCAGCTCGGCGGTCGTCACCCGACGACCGGTGAAGAAGGGGACCTCTTCGCGCACGTGCATGCGCGCCTCGGTGTAGCGCAGGTCGCGCATCAGGTCGACGAGGTCCACCAGGTCGGGGCTCTCGAGCGGCAGGATCCACTCGTAGTCGCTCAGGGCGAAGGTGGCGATGGTGTTCGTCAGCACGCGGCGGTACTTCGCGCCGGCGATCCCGTGGTCGCGGAGCATCGTGCTGCGCTCTTCCTCGGGCAGGAGGTACCACTCGTAGGAGCGGACGAACGGGTACACCGTGATCCACGCTTCCGGGTCCTTGCCGCGGAGGAACGCGGGGGTGTGCCGCTTGTTGAACTCGGCCTCGCGGTGCATCGCCATCGCGTGCCACACCGGTTCGGCGTCCTGGAACAACCCGGTCCGGCGGATCTCGCGCAGCACGGCCTGGATCGCCTGCGCGTCGTCGCCGTGCAGCCAGATCATGACGTCCGCGTCGGCACGGAAGCCGGAGACGTCGTAGAACCCGCGGATGGTCACGCCACGGTCGGCGGCGGCGGTCACGACGGCGTCGAGCTCGGCCACGGCGTCGTCACCGACGGTGTGGATCGGGCCGAGGGGCCGGCGGAACACGGCCCACAGCGCGTACGCCGTGAGGAGGTTCGGGTCGATCCCGGAGTCAGCAGACGGCTCGTGCGTGGGCACGGTGGAACTCATGCGTCCATTGTCCTATCGGTTGCAAGGGGGAACGCCGCTCCCCGTCCGGCGGCGAGCGCTACCGCCGTCGGAGCACCGATACGACGATACCCCCGACCACTGCCACGCCCGCTGCGAGCCCGGCCAGGTACGGCACCGGGTTCTCCTGCGCGCCGCGCTTCACCTTCGACGCAGCGATGCCGATCTGCTTCGGCACGTTGAGCTTGTCTTCGATCGCGTCGAGGGTGTCGAAGAGCTGGGCACGGGTCGCGGCGACGTCGTCGGCGAGCTGGTCGTGGGGGTGCTGGTCGGTCACGGGTTCCTCCGGGGATGGTACGGGCGTCAGAACCGGCCGCCGACGTCCGGCTTGCGGGACGCGTGCTGGGTCTCTGGTGTGGGCTTCTTGCCCATGCCCTTCACCGCGTTGATGTCGTTCTTCACGCTGTCGATCGTGCGCTTCGGCGTGATCGGCAGCCCCTTCTTGAAACGCTTCCAGCCGACGAACCCGAGGATCGCGGCGACGACCAGCATCACGAAGGCGACGACCAGCGCAGCCAGCCACGCGGGCATGACCGTCGCGAGGCCCATCACGGCGGCCGTCAGCAGCACGCCGATCGCGTACAGCACGATGACGAGCGCCGCGATGAGCAGCCCCGCGGCGATCGCGAAGACCTTCGCCTTGCCGACCAGCTCGGCCTTGAGGAGCGCGATCTCACCCTTGACGAGGTTCTTGACGAGCTGTGGGACGTCCCCGACGAGACCGAACAGCGATCGCGGTTTCCGGTCACGGGTGTCGGTCATGAGGCCTGGGCGTCCTTCTTCTGGCCGACCTTGCGGACGACCTTCTTGGTCTGCTCACCGACGAACTCGGCCACGTCGGGCGTCTTGTCCGCGACGAACTCCTCGACGGTGTGGACGCCCTGCTGGACGCCGTTGCTGTTCCAGATCTTGCCGGTGACGGTCTTGATCTGCTCGTACCGCGCCCGTCCGGCTCGCGATCCCAGGACGTACCCGAGTGCTGCGCCGGCGACGAACAGGAGCCTGCCTCGCATGGTTCCTCCGTTTGAGTCAGTGTGCGGTGGTCATGCGCCGAACGGAATGTGTCGGCGTTCCACCAACAGTAGCCCTCGGGAGGTCGGCGGTCCGCTCAGGAACCGAGCAGACCCCGCACGGCGGACCTGGTTCCGTCGACGATCCCGGCGAGCCCCCGACCGCGGGACCCCTCCCCGATCCCGACGACGCCGTCGGCGAGGCCGGAGGCGCCGCCGTCCGGACCGTTCCAGAGGACGCGGGCTGCTCCGAGGACGTCCTCCGGGGCGATCGGCGTCCCGAGCAGGGTGGTCGCGTCCGTCGTCGCCCGCACGCCGGTCTCGCTCCGCGGGTCGATCGGGAGGCTCGTACCCACGTCCGCCGGGTCGGCTGCGGACGTCGCATAGCTGAGTCGCAGGACGTGGCGCCCGTCGGCCGCATCGGCCAGCCACGGCCACTTCGCGGTGGCGTGCGTGAGCGCCTTTGCCCGCACACCGGTGGCATCCGGGTGCACGAGCATCCCGGTGCCGCGCGGCGCGGCGTCGAGGGCGGGCTGGTCGACCACCACGGTGACGAGCTCGATGCCGGTGCGGTTCGGTGCCGCCGGTCGGTGCGGGTCGGGCACCGCCGACAGGACGTGGTCGGCGACGAGTCGCTCGGTGGTGCCGTCCGCTCCCCGCACCTCGACCGCGGCGCGCTCGATCGCAGTCGCACGGGTGTGCAGCCGGACGTCCACCCGGTACGTCTCCATGTCACGGACGAGCTCGTCGACGATCCGGACGATCCCGCCCCGGATGCCCTGCACCGCGGAGCCGGCCGTCGCACGTTCGCGGAGCGCGAGCACGGCGCGGGCGAGGGAGCCCTCGCGCTGCAGGGCGGCACGGAGTCCCGGTGCGACACGGTCGGGGTCGAGGTCGTCCGGGTGCGTGGAGTGGACACCGGCGACGATCGGGACGACGAGGTCGTCGAGGACCCTCGCGCCCATCCGCTTCCGGACGAGCTCGCCGAGCGACCGGGCCTTCGCGCCGACGGGTGACGGGATGAGGGAGTCGAGTTGGGCCCGGAAGGCGGCGCCCTGGCCGACGACGGCGAGCACGTCGGCGGCCATGGGGCTGCCGGGGATGCCGAGGAGCCCGGTCGCGGGGATCGGGGCGACCCTGCCGGAGCGCGTCATGAGCCACGCACCCCGGGGGTCGGGCGCGACGACGTCGTTGCCGAGGCCGAGTTCGATCGCGAGCGTCGACACGGCGTCGGTCCTCGTCGCGAACGAGTCCGCCGCCATGTCGAGGTCGATGCCGGCGACGGTGTGCCGGCGGACCATGCCGCCGAGCGTGCCGGAGGCCTCGACGAGCACCACGTGCACCCCGGCCTTGGCGAGGTCACGAGCGGCGACGAGCCCGGCGACCCCGCCGCCGACGACGATCGCCTCCGTCACGCGGGGCTCCCGGCGACGTCGGTTCCGTCCCCGAGCGCGTGCACGAGCTCGACCAGGCGGGTCAGCACGGTCGGGTCGGTCTCCGGCGGGACACCGTGCCCGAGGTTCACGACGTGCGCGCGTGCAGCGCCACCGCGACGGACAACGTCGCGCACGTGCGCCTCGAGCACCTCCCACGGCGCGGAGAGCATCGCCGGGTCGACGTTGCCCTGCACGGTGACGCCGGTGCCGACGCGGGCGACGGCCTCGTCCAACGGGAGCCGCCAGTCGACGCCGACCGCGTCCACCTGGACCGCGTCGGTGCCGAGGGTCGTCATGTCCCGCAGGACCTCACCGCTGCCGACGCCGAAGTGGATGCGCGGGACGCCGAGGTCGGCCACGTGCGCGAGCGCCGCGGCGGAGTGCGGTGCGACGTGCTCGAGGTAGTCGGCGCGGGAGAGCGACCCGACCCACGAGTCGAAGAGCTGTGCGGCCGATGCCCCGGCGAGCACCTGGGCGCGGAGGAACGTCCCCGACACCTCGGCCGCCCACGCGAGCAGGCGCGACCACGTCTCCGGCTCGGCGTGCATGAGCGTGCGGGCGCGGATGTGGTCCTTCGACGGGCCGCCCTCGACCAGGTAGGCAGCGAGGGTGAACGGGGCACCGGCGAACCCGATGAGCGGGGTGCTCCCGAGTTCGGCGACGGTGCGCTGGACGGCCTCGGCGATCGGTGCGAGCGCGGCCGGGTCGAGCGACTCGAGCGCGTCGACGTCAGCAGCCGTGCGGATCGGGGAACCGAGGACCGGGCCGCGACCGGGGACGATCTCGACGTCCACACCCGCGAGCTTGATCGGGACGACGATGTCGCTGAAGAAGATGCCGGCGTCCACCCCGTGCCGGCGGACGGGCTGCAGCGTGATCTCGGACGCCATCGCCGGGTCGAGGCACGCGTCGAGCATCGCGGTGCCGACGCGGAGCTCGCGGTACTCGGGGAGCGACCGTCCGGCCTGGCGCATGAACCACACCGGCAGCGTCTCGGGGCGGTCCCCGCGAAGCGCCCTGACCAGCGGGGATCGGGCGGTGCGACCGTCGGCGAGCGGGTGCGTTGCGGGCAGTACGGCTGTGGATGCGTCGGTCACCGCACGATTCTCCCATCGAGCGCGGTACCATGGAGTACGTGCTCATCTGTCTCACGGCGTCGCATCGCAACGCCAGCTTCGACCTCCTGGAGCGACTGAGCATCGGCGCCCCCGCGGCCGCCTCCCGACTGGTCACCGAGTCGGACGTCCTCGACGGTGCCGTGGTCCTCGCGACCTGCAACCGCTTCGAGGCCTACCTCGACATCGCCGGCGACAGCGACTCCGCCGTGTCCGCCACGGTTGAGGCCGTCGCCAGCGCCAGCGGACTGGCCGGCACCGACGTCCTCGACTCCGTCTCCGTGCTCGGCGGCAAGGACGTCGTCCAGCACCTCTTCGCCGTCTCCAGCGGCCTGGAGTCCGTGGTCATCGGCGAGACCGAGATCTCAGGACAGGTCCGCCGCTCGCTCGAGGACGCGCGCGCCAACGGCACCACCACCTCCGACCTCGAGCGGCTCTTCCAGGAAGCCGCGCACACCTCCCGCGGCGTCAAGACCCGCACCCGCATCGGGGCGGCCGGTCGCTCGCTCGTGCGCCTCGGCCTCGAACTCGCGTCGTCCCGCGTGACCGACTGGGCGCAGACGAACGTGCTCCTCGTCGGGACGGGCAGCTACGCGGCCACGACGATCGCCGCACTGCGCGACCGCGGAGCCGAGCGCATCCAGGTGTACTCGCCGTCCGGCCGCGCCCCGTGGTTCGCCGCGAAGCACGACCTCGTCGCCGCCCACGACCTGCGCCGGGCGATCGCCACGAGCGACGTCGTCATCACCTGCACCTCGAGCGAGGTCCCGGTGATCGAGCCGGCCGACCTCGACGACGGGGTGCGGCGCATCGTCATCGACCTCGGGCTCCCCCGCAACGTCGACCCAGACGCCACGCACGTCGACGGCGTCGAGCTGCTCGACCTCGAGACCATCAGCATCCACGCGCCCATCTCCGAGCTGAATGCCGAGTCGGAAGCCAGGGCGATGGTCGACGACGCCGTGTCCCGCTTCCGTGCGCAGGCGCTCGAGCAGTCGACGACCCCGGCGCTCGTGGCGTTCCGGAAGCACGTCTTCGACATCCTCGACGACGAGATCGACCGCGCCAACCGACGCGGGGACAGCACGCCGGAGTCGGCGGAGCACACCGAGCGGGCGCTCCGGCACCTCGTCGGCGTCCTGCTGCACCGTCCGTCGGTCCGCGCACGCGAGCTGGGTCGCGCAGGGCGCGGCGAGGAGTTCGTCGGCGCGCTCGAGGCCCTCTACGGTGTGCGCCCGGAACCCGAGGCGGAACTGGACGTCCCCACCCCCGTCGTGCCGCTGGCGGACCGGACCGCCCCGGTGCGCAACGACGAGGCGGACGCGAGCTGAGCCTCCCGGCCGACGCTCCCACGCTGCGTGTCAGCGCGCTGCTGCTGGTCCGTGACCGGCGCGTGCTCATGGTGCGAGCGCGACAGCGCGACGTGCTCTACCTGCCTGGCGGCAAGGCCGAGGCACACGAGACCGACGTCGAGGCCGTGGTGCGGGAGGCGTTCGAGGAGACCGGTCTCCAGCTCACCGCCGCCGACGTCGACGAGTTCGCCGTCGTCACCGAGCCGGCGCACGGGCAAGCTCCGGGGACGATGGTCGCGATGACCCTCTTCCTGGTCCGGCCAGGAGGCCCGCTGGACTCCGCCACGCCGGTCGCCTCCGCAGAAGTGGACGAGGTCGAGTGGGTCACCTCGGCGGACCGGGACCGGTGCCCGCCGGCTGGCATCGAGACGATCCGCCTGCTGACGCAGGCGGGTCTCATCGACTAGCCCGCAGCCGTTCGCTGCTCAGCCGTACGCGGCTCAGCCGTATGCGGCTCAGCCGTACGCGGCTCAGCCGTACGCGGCTCAGCCGTTCTCCGTGTCGTCGGTGCCGCTGCCGGTGTCGACGTAGTGCCCGACCTCGCCGGACGGACGGGGCTCGTCCTCGCCGGGGATGTCCGACTCGACGTACTCGCCGTCGGTGCCCGTGGTCGTGGGGACGTCCTCGCCGGGGATGTCGCTCGCGACGAACTCGCCGACCGGCTCGTTCGACCTGGGCTGGTCCTCGCCGGGGATGTCGCTGTCGACGAACGCCCCCGCGACCGGCTCGACGCCGTCCGCGCGGTCTCCGTCGCCTCGGGTCTGTTCGTGCTTGCCTGCCATGGTCCGTCCTCCGGGTCCTGTGCACGGCAACGGTGCCGTACGGCGCGAGTGTGCTCGCGGTCCCTGAGTGGATACCGGGACGCATCGTCTCCTGCGGTGGTTACCTGCCGTCATGCAGTCCAGCAAGGGAACCGTGATCATGCTCGGGGCGGTGGGCATCCTGGCGATCGGGGCCCTCGCCGGGTGCGCGTCCGGCGGGAGCGACTCCGCCACCGCCACCGCGACGAAGACCGTCACCGCGACGCCGACCCCGTCGACCTCGCCTGCGCCGTCGGCCGCTGCGTCGGCCGGTGGGGGCAGCGAGTCGTCGAGCGGTGGGTCGTCGGCTGGCGGGTCCGGGCAGTGCGCAGCCGACGACCTCGCCGCGTCGATCCAGCCCGGGAGCGGGGGTGCAGCGGGGAGCGTCGTCGTGCACCTCGCCCTGCAGAACACCGGGGCCGCGAGCTGCACACTCCAGGGGTGGCCGGGCGTCTCCTTCGTCGGCGGGGGCAACGGCACCCAGATCGGTGCCGCCGCCGAGCAGGACACGGGATCCCCGCACCCCACGGTCACCCTCGCGCCCGGACAGACCGCCGTCGCACCGCTGAAGATCGGGCAGGCGGGCAACTACTCGAACGCGGCGTGCTCGCCACGGACGCCGGATGGGTTCCGCGTCTACCCGCCGGGGTCGAAGGCGTCGCTCTTCGTCGCGGACACCGACTACACCGCCTGCGACGACGCACAGGCGCAGCTCCTGTCCGTCCAGGCACTCGTGCCCGAGGGACAGGCGTCTTCCTAACCGCTGATGTGATGATGTCCTCGTGAGCACGACGTCGTCCAGGGGGTTCCGCCGCGAGCGGTTCTCGAACGTCGACGGCAGCGGCTACACGGCGATCTTCACCTCCGAGTACGGCGGGTCCGGGTTCGCATCGGACACCACGGTGGCGCCGGGGACACGGTACGAGTACTCGGTCATCGGCGACGACGACCTCTCCCTGCGCACCATGGACGCGTCCGGCGGGCGTCGCAGCGGGGTGATCGGTCCGCGGGACGACCACGTCGTGTTCTGGCTGACGCGTGGGCACCTCGAGATGCACTTCGCGGATCGCACCCGTGTCGTGCTCCCAGGTGCGCCCTACATCGCCTCGGCGTCGGAGGCGTACCGCTTCGAGTCGGAGGACACGCTCTACAACGGCGTCCACATCGCCGACCGGTTCCTCCGCTCGGTCGGCCGTGAGCTCGGGTTCCTGCTGCCGGCCGGCCCGCTGCTCTTCGACCAACAGGACGACGTCGTCGCACGCCGGGAACCCCTCCGTCGCCTGATCCGCGAGCTCGGGCCGGCGCTCCTCGACGACCGGGTCCGGGGACCGATGCGCACCGCGCTCAACCGGCGGCTCGCCGTCGTCGTCCTCGACACGTTCCCGCTCCGCGACCGCGGCGACGACGTGCCCCTGGCGAGCCGACTGCGTGACGCGATCCGGTTCATCGAGGAGCACGCCCGCGAACGGCCGGCCGTCGGGACGATCGCCGACGCCGCGGGCCTCCGCGAACGCGGGCTCCAGGACGTCTTCCTGCGGACGCTGGGGAAGACACCGAGTCGCTTCCTCCGAGACCAGCGCCTCGACGGGGTGCGGAGCGAACTCCTGCGGACCGCCGACCCCGGTTGCGTCACCGAGGTCGCGCAGGCATGGGGCTTCACGAACGGCGGGCGGTTCGCTGCCGCCTACCGGGACCGGTTCGAGGAGTCCCCCGGCGCCACCGTCCGAGCGGTCCACGCCGCCGATCCCGGCTCGGAGACACCGTCCCCGCGACTGCGGCGTGCGCTCGCCTTCATCGACGCCCATGCCGCCGAACCGCTCACGGTCGCGGGCATCGCCCGCGCGGTGGGGCTCCAGCCGCGACGGCTGCAACAGCTGTTCGAACGCGAGCTCGGGACGACGCCGATGGCCCGCGTCCGTGCGGTCCGAGCCGTGTCCGACCAGAGCGTCCGGAAGCGCACGCAAGCGGACGAAATCCGCGTCGATCCCTGAGCCCTCCGTGTTGCGGGGGACAAGCCTGTCCCCCGATCGACCGTTGTCTGGCACTTCTCTGAGAAGCAGTGATCCCGTGTGACTTCTGTCTGGGTCAGCCCGTCTCATCCGTGAACAGCAACCGCTGGGATCACCTGGCGGGACTCACGGAAGGAAGCAACCATGGCAGACACGACCACCACCCCGGGCACCGCAGCAGCGACCACGGCCGCACGGACGGCTCCGGCCACGTCGGGCACCACGACGGGCAAGACCGTCATCGACGACACCGTCGTCTCGAAGGTCGCCGGCATCGCCGCCCGTGAGGTCAACGGCGTCCACTCCCTCGGCAGCGGCGCAGCCCGTGCCATCGGCGCCATCCGCGACGCGATCGGCCAGCGCGACCTCGGACAGGGCGTCAAGGTCGAGGTCGGCGAGAAGCAGATCGCCGCCGACATCGTGATCGTCGCCGAGTACCCGGTGCCGCTGCAGCAGGTCGCCGAGGGCGTCCGCTCCTCGGTCAGCCGCGCGCTCGAGCAGATCGTCGGCATGGAGGTCACCGAGGTCAACGTGACGGTGCAGGACGTCTTCATCCCGGGTGACGACGACGACGATGACGAGAAGAAGGAAGCGCGAGTCGCATGAGCACCACCATCACCGGCGCCCTGATCGGCGCCATCCTGGCAGTCGTCGCACTGCAGTTCGGCTTCTGGGGCTTCATCCTCGTCGTCGTGTTCGCCCTCGTCGGTGCCCTCGTGGCCGCCCTCGTGTCCGGACGCATCGACCGCGGCGCCCTGACCGACGTGCTGACCGGGCGCCGGAGCTCCCGGTGACCGGCGGCCCGGAGGTCGCGGGCCGCGTCGAGATCACGGCGCGGGCCCTGACCTCGTGCGCGCGCGCCGTCGCAGCCGAGCACCTCGGTGCCCCGGCGAAACGGGTCCACGTCGGACTCGGAGACCACCAAGGGTCGCTCGCCCTCGACATCACGGGACCGATCGCGGCGGCCGACGACCTCGTCGGCCGCGCGACGGCCGCCGCGGCCGAGGTCCGTGACCGGGTCAGCGCCCTCACCGGGCGCCGAGTCGGCAGTGCCCACATCGAACTGACCGGGATCGTGCGCGAGCGCGAGACCCGTGTCGCCTAGGAGATCGTCATGAGCAGCAGTTCCGTCGGCGGCAACGCCGTCGAACGACGCATCCGTCGCCGGAGCGTGCACCGCTCACGGTCGACCGCCGTGTCGGTCGCGCTCGTGGTGCTCGTCCTCGTCGCGGCGTGGATCGGCACCGAGTCGGTCCTCCGCGCGGTCGGCGCGGCACCCCTCCTCGCCGACCCGCAGACGGTCGTCGACACGGCACTCCGCCCCGATGCGGCGTTCGTCACGATCGCCGAGGTGATCGCGGTCGTCCTCGTCGTGCTCGGTGTCGTGCTCGTCGTCCTGGCACTCAAGCCCGGTCGGCAGCACCGTTCGCCGGTGCCCCACGACCGTGGAGCCGTCGTCATCGACACCCGCATCATCGCCGCCACCGCGGCGAACGCCGCCGGATCGGCAGCAGGGGTCCCCGAGGGCAACACCTCGGCGAGCTCCCGCGGCAACCGCACCGACGTCAGGGTCGTCCCGGTCTCGGGCGTCCCGGTCGACGAAGCCGCCGTCCGCGCAGCGGTCACCGAACGGCTCAGCCAACTCGACGAACGCTTCGGCCGACGCGTGAAGGTCACACTCGCAGAACGAGGGACGCTGTCATGACGAAGAGCAACCGCACCCTGAACCGCATCATCCTGTTCGTCCTCGGACTGGTCGCCATCGTCGTCGGCATCACCATCGGCGCCGGTGTCCTGCCGGCCGTCCGCGATGCCGTCGACCCGTACGTCTCGATCCCCCGCAGCCTCGACGTCCCCGCGGCGTCGCTGTGGATCGTCGCCGTGGCCTGTGCCGTGGTCATCGTCCTCGCCCTCGTGTGGGTGTTCACCCGTGGAGGCGGCGGGACCTCCGTCGCCGTCCGCGAGCGCTCCGGCGACGACGCCGTCACCATCAACGTGGCACTCGTCCGCGACGTCGTGGACCACGAGCTCAAGGGCGTCCGTGACGTCGTCGGCTCGAAGGTCGACGTCTTCCAGGTGCGCCGGCAGCGCGCGGCACGGATCCGGGTCGCCGTGCGACGCGGCGGCGACGCCGTCGCCGTGCTCGACGCCGTCGACCGTGCTCTCGAGGTCCTCGACCGCACACTCGGCCGCTCCGTCCCGGTGCTCGTGCACCTGACCGGCGGCACCCGTTCGGCGCTCGCGAAGGCGACCACCAGGGTCAGCTGAGGCCGACCGCCGGACGCACCACGGGCCTCCCGGCCCACGCTCACCACCGCAACGGGCGCTCCCGCCCACCGAAGGAAGGAACCCTGATGGGTCTCGACGACAAGATCAAGAACGCCGCCCAGGACATCGCCGGCAAGGCGAAGGAAGCCCTCGGCAACGCGACCAACGACGACTCCAAGGTCGCCGAGGGCAAGAAGGACCAGGCCGCCGCCAACGTCAAGCAGACGGGCGAGGACGTCAAGGACGTCTTCAAGAACTAGGCAGCTGCAGTGACGACGACGGGGCATCCGCCAGCGGGTGCCCCGTCGTCTCCTGTCCGGACCGAGGAGGACATCATGGAGAACGAGACACACGCCCGCACCCACGTCACCGATGTGGCCCTGCCCGCATCGCTGACCGAGCCGCTGCCGGAGGACGCCAGCGTCCTCACCGTCGCAGCACGCACCGCAGCAGTCACCGCGATCGGCGTCGACGGCGTGCACCACCTGGGTGGCGTGCTCGAACGCGCGGCCGACCAGGTCCGCTCCCGCCTCGGCCGGACCGCCAGCGCCCTCGGCGTGCAGGTGGACGACGCCGATGGAACACTCGACGTGCAGGTGTCGCTCGTCGTCACCTACCCCGAACGCGTGACCACGGTCGCCGAGGAGGTCCGCGCGCAGGTCGCCCACGCCGTCGCCCAGGTCGCGGGACAGCCCGCGACGGTCGACGTCCGGGTCACCGACGTGCACGGTCCGTTCGACGACGAGCCGTCGAAGGTCTCCGAAGCGGTCGACGCCGTCCGCGAGAAGGCGGCGGAGGCGACCGAGCGGGTCAAGGACGCAGCGACCGATGCGGCTGCGAAGGCGCAGGGGGTCGGAGCCGACGCGGCAGCGAAGGCGCGCGAGGTCGGGGCCGACGTCGCCGACCGGACTCGCGTCGCCGCCGACCAGACCCGAGCGGCCGCCGCCGCTGCGCTCGACCAGGTGCGGGACACCGCGTCCGAGACCGCTGACCGCGCCCGCGACGCCGCAGCCGAGGTGCGCGAGTCGACCGCTGACACCATCGGCCGTGCCAGTGTGGCCGGCTCCGACGCCGTCGATGACGCGGTGGACGCGACCAAGCGCGCCGCGGACGACATGGCCGACGCGGCCGCGCACGCCGCGGAGGCCACCGAAGCCGCAGCGACCGAGCCGGACACCCGAGCATGACCGTCTGGTCCGGCCGCCGCGGGCGTCGCTTCGGTCGGGAACGTCCGCCTCGCGCCCGTGGTGTCTGGATCGCGACCGTCGTGGGCGTGCTCGTCGTCCTCCTGCTCTTCGTGGGTGCGTTCCTGCCGCTCGTCGGGTTCCTCGTCGGCGTCACCGGGACCACCGCCGGCCTCGTGCCGTTCCCGGTCGTCCGCGTCACACTCGTCACCGTCCTCGGCGGCATCGTCGTCCTGGCGTTGCTGATCCTCGCCGTGACCCGGCGTCGTAGCGTGGCGGCATGGGTACCGGTCGTCCTCGCGGTGATCGTCGCCGTCGTGGTGACCGTCTACCCGCTGTTCGCGGTCGCGATCGGCTCAGCGGACCGGGCCGGAGACATCGGGCCCGTGATCACGGACCTCGTACGACAGTTCACCGGCTGACCGGCCGGACCACCGAAAGGACAGACCATGCGCAACCGCATCATCGTCATCGCAGCCATCGTGCTCATCGGCTTCTGGTTCGGGGTGCGAGCCAACCGCACCGTGATCAAGCAGTCCAAGGGCGAGACGGCCCGCAAGATGTGGAACGACCCGCACGCCCGCAAGTCGCGGAAGAAGCTCCGCAAGAAGTTGGAGAAGGCCGCCAAGAAGCGCCGCTGACCGGGCGGGGGCGGGCACGTCGGTGCCGACTCGGAACGACAGACCCGCTGTCGTACGACAACGATCGTGTCGCACCCCCGCGCTTGCAACTGTTGCAGGCGCGTGATTGCGACAGCGTCGCTGTCTTACGACACCGATCGTGTCGCCTGGACCCCGACTGGAGGCTCGCCCGCCGTCCGCCCCGCGCGCTCGCTTCCGTAGGGGGCCGGGTCGCGGGCGCGCGGCAGCCGGGCACGTCGGTGGCGCGGCAGGCGCGCGTCAGCGCGTCGCGGTGACGTGCACCGCGTCGAGCACCTCGGTGCCCATGGTGCGCAGTGCCTCGACGACCGAAAGGCGCCGGTCGAGCGTGTCGTCCTCGAACGTCACCGTGACCGCGTAGCTCACGCTCGAACCGGGGCCGCGGAGCACTCCGGCCTCAGCACGGATACCCGGGCCGGAACCCGTCACGGCGACCGACTGCAGGCCGTGGTCGAGTGCGCGGTGCGCCAGCGGGTCGAGGCCGAAGGACCCCGCGACGAGCGAGAGGTCGGCTGCGAGGGAGAGCCACCCGAGCACCCGGTTCGAGACGCCCTCGTCGACGACCTCGCCGAGGGCCAGACCACGCATCACCCAGCTGAGCTCCCCCGACGCAGCGACCGCGATGTCCGGCGCGTCGTCAGGGCCACGGCGGTCCCGGACGCGGTCGATGAACGCCGATCGCTCGACCCCGAGCGACTCGGCACGCTCGCGCACGGCGTCGATTCCGACGGTGGAGAGCAGTGCGTTCGTCGCCCACGCGTCGGCGGTCGCCGCGACGAGGGTGGCGAGGTCCGAGACCTGCATGGTCGGCTCCTGCAGGAACTGCCAGAGCCCCGGTCCGGTCGCGGTGTCCCGAGCCATCCGTTGCAGCCGGTCGCCGTGCAGCCGGCCGTCCTCGAGCCGTGCCGCGACCTCGATGAGCAGCAGCACACGGCCGAGGCCCCCGACGGGTTGCACGAGCCGGTCGTCGATCGCGAGCAGGGCGCGGCCGGTCGACGTGTCGATCACGGACGCGCTGACCCCGGCACCGTCGTAGGCGAGCGCTCCGAGGGCCTCGACCGTCGCCGAGAACCGCTCCTCGCCACCCCCGCGGTGGCGCCCGCGAGCACGGCCGCCCGCACCGGCACGGTTCCCCGCACCGGCGGCGCCGTCGTGGCGTCGCCGCCGCGAGGACGGTGCCGCGTCGGGCTCGACCATCACCAGATCGAGACGCGCTCGGCGGGGTCGAGGTACATCGCGTCGCGTTCGGTCACGCCGAACGTGTCGTAGAAGACGTCGATGTTCTTCACGACCTGGTTGCAGCGGAACTCGGTCGGCGAGTGCGGGTCGATCTGGAGCAGGCGTGCGGCCTCTTCCGGGCGGATCGCCATCCGCCACGCCTGCGCCCAGCTCAGGAAGAACCGCTCGGCGCCGGTGAGTCCGTCGATGACCGGCGGTTCCTGTCCGTCGAGCGACAGCAGGTACGCCTTCCACGCGATCGACAGGCCACCCAGGTCGCCGATGTTCTCGCCGATCGTGAGGGCACCGTTGACGTGCCCGTCCGGGACCTCGGTCGGGACCAGCGCGTCGTACTGCGCGATGAGTGCCTTCGTGCGCTCCTCGAACGCCTGCCGGTCGGCCTCGGTCCACCAGTTCTCGAGTCGGCCGTCGCCGTCGTACTGGGAGCCCTGGTCGTCGAAGCCGTGCCCGATCTCGTGGCCGATCACAGCACCGATCGCGCCGTAGTTCGCCGCGGCGTCACGGGCGGCGTCGAAGAACGGGAACTGCAGGATCGCGGCGGGGAACACGATCTCGTTGAAGCCCGGGTTGTAGTACGCGTTGATCGTCTGCGGCGTCATGAACCACTCGTCGCGGTCGATCGGCTTCCCGATCTTGCCGAGTTCGCGGTCGACCTGGAAGGCGGCGACGGCCCGGACGTTGCCGATCAGGTCGTCGGCGGAGATCGGCAGCTTCGAGTAGTCGCGCCACTTCACCGGGTACCCGATCTTCGGCGTGAACTTGTCGAGCTTCTCGAGCGCGCGCGTCCGGGTCTCGTCGGTCATCCAGTCGAGGGCCGTGATGCTCTGCCGGTACGCCTCGACCAGGTGCGCGACGAGGTCGTCCATGGTGACCTTCGACGTCTCGTCGAAGTGCTCGTCGACGTAGATCCGGCCGACGGCCTCGCCCATCGCGCCCTCGACCAGGGAGACGCCGCGCTTCCAGCGCTCACGCTGCTTCGGGGCGCCGGTGAGTGCCGTGCCGTAGAACGAGAAGCTCGTGGCGGAGAACGCACTCGTCAGGTACGGGGCCGACGCCCGGATGACCTGCCAGCGGAGCCAGTCCTTCCACGCCTCGAGCGACTCGGCTCCGAGCAGTTCCGCCAGACCCGTCAGGAACGAGGGCTCGCGGACGACGACGGTCGAGAACGCTCCGGCAGGAGCGTCGATCGACTCCCACCAGAGCTGCAGGTCCGCCCCGGGTGCGAGTGCGTCCACCTCGGACCACGGCAGCTTGTTGTAGGTCTTCTGGCTGTCGCGCGTGGCGACGTTGTCCCAGTGCTTCCCGGCCAGGGCGGTCTCGAGCGCGATGACGTGCTCGGTGCGCTCGGCACCGTCGTCGAACCCGGCGAGCGGGAACATCGCGGCGACGAACTCGCGGTACTTCTCACGGATGTCGCCGAACCGCTCTTCGCGGTAGTAGGACTCGTCGGGCAGACCCAGACCGGACTGCTCGAGGAACACGACGTACGACTCCGGGTCACCCGGGTCGTTGTCGACGAACAGCTGGATGAAGCTCGGCAGCCCGAGTCGCTCGAACCGGCCGACCATCCGGAGCACGTCGTCCTTCGTCCCGAGCGCGGAGATCTCGGCGAGCAGGGGCTCGATCGGTGCCGTCCCCAGCGCCTCGAGCTTCGACTCGTCGGTGAAGGAGGTGTACAGGTCCCCGACCTTGCGCTCCTCGGACCCCGTAGGAGCCTGCTGGGAGCGCTCGACGATCGCCCGGACGGCCTTCTCTGCCTCTTCCGCGAGCACCGTGAACGAGCCGTACCGCGCCTTGTCGTCGGGGATCGGCGTCGCGTCGATCCACTGCCCGTTGACGTGGCGGTACAGGTCGTCCTTCGGCTGCACCTTCGCGTCGAGTTCGTCGGTCTGGATTCCGGTGGTGCCTGCGACGTCGGTCATGCGCTCCACGATAGCCACCGATCCCCTGCCGTCCACCCGGTGATCCCGACGCAACCGTCCTGCGGCCGACGGCGCAGGTGGGCGGCTGCCACTACGGTCATGGACATGGGACTCCCGTGGAAGCTGCACGGAGACGGCGCGACCGTCTCGGCGACGACGATCGTGGCACCGGACGAACGGCTCACCTGGCCGCGCACCATCGGTCTCGGCGTGCAGCACGTCGTGGCGATGTTCGGCGCGACGTTCCTCGTCCCGCTGCTGACCGGCTTCCCGCCGTCGACGACCCTGCTCTTCAGCGGCATCGGGACGATCCTGTTCCTCCTCATCACCGGCAACCGCCTGCCGAGCTACCTCGGCAGCTCCTTCGCCTTCATCGCGCCGATCGGTGCGGCGACGAAGATCGGCGGGATCCCGCTCGCACTCTCCGGGATCATCGTCGTCGGCGCGCTGCTGGCGGTCATCGGGCTCGTGGTGCACCTCGCCGGGGCCGGCTGGATCGACCGCCTGATGCCCCCGGTCGTCTCGGGAGCGATCGTCGCGCTCATCGGGTTCAACCTCGCCCCGGCGGCCCGCGACAACTTCACGAAGGCGCCGCTCGTCGCCGTCATCACCCTCGCCGCCATCATCCTGGTGACCGTCCTGTTCAAGGGGCTCATCGGTCGGCTGTCGATCGTCATCGGCGTCGTCGTCGGGTACGTCGCAGCACTCATCGCGGGCCAGGTCGACTTCTCCGCCGTCGGCGACGCCGCCTGGATCGGCCTGCCCGAGTTCACCGCACCGGCCTTCGACCCGGGACAACTCGCGATCTACCTGGCGTTCGTGCCGGTCGTCCTCGCGCTCATCGCCGAGAACGTCGGCCACGTGAAGGGCGTCGGACAGCTCACCGGCCGCGACCTCACGCCACTGACCGGGCGCGCCCTCTTCGCCGACGGCATCTCGACGGTCCTCGCGGGCGTCGGCGGCGGCTCCGCCACCACGACGTACGGCGAGAACATCGGTGTGATGGCCGCCACCAGGGTCTTCTCCACGGCCGCGTACTGGGTCGCGGCGATCGTCGCGATCCTGCTCGGCCTCTCCCCCAAGATCGGCGCGGTCATCTCCTCGGTCCCGCCCGGGGTGCTCGGCGGGGCGACCACCGCGCTCTACGGCCTGATCGGGGTCATCGGCATCCGCATCTGGGTCGAGAACCGCGTCGACTTCGCCAAGCCGAAGAACCAGCTCACCGCCGGCATCGCACTCATCATCGGCATCGCGGACTTCACGTTCTCGTTCGGTCAGGCGTCCTTCGGCGGCATCATCCTCGGCACCGTGGCCGCGATCGTCGTCTACCACGTGATGGACCTGATCGGCCGGGCGCGCGGCACGGAGCCGCCGACACCGGAAGCGTCGGAGTCGGCGCACGCCGCCACCGGCGGCATCCCGACGGAACCACGCGCGGACTGAGGCGGACCCGAGGTCGGACGGGAGGCCCTGATCGACTCCGCCACGCACCGCACGGTGCGCGCGCGACGCGACCAGGGCCTCCCGTCCGGTCCGGCGCGCGCCGTTGCGTCAGGCGAGCAGCCCCACGATCCCGGTGACCAACTGCACCAGGCCGACCACGACGAGCACGCCCACCAGCAGCGTGGAGCCCCACCGGGCGATCCACGCGCGCATCCCGGCGATCGCCCGCTCGGCGCGGTCACCGAGCACGACCGCGAGCACGATCGGGATCACCGCGGTGGAGCCGGCGACCACGACGAAGACCGCGCCGGCCAGGACGGCCTCACCCGGCCCGGGGTCGACGTCACCGAACGACAACCCGGCGGCGAGGACGAGCACCAGCGCCTTGACGTTCGTGACGAAGCCGAGGACGCCGAGCCCGAACGCCTTCGACGGATCGAGCGCTTCCATCGCGTCCGACCAGCGCGAGCTCGCGGGTGATCCGTCGGGCAACCGGCGGACCGTCCACTGCCAGACGGCCAGTCCGAGCAGGACGACGCCGGCGCCGAGCGCGACGAGCGCCCGGACCGGAGGGCCGTCGGACGACTCGGCGGGCAGACGTTCGCCCACCAGGACCGCGACGATGAGTCCGACCCCGATCGCGACGATCCACCCCGCCGCACACGCGACCGCGGCGCCGTACCCGCGCCGGTGCCCGAGCAGGAACACGATCGAGGCGACGGAGACGGGGCTCAGCGCGATGCCGAGTGCGCCGGGCACGAGCGCGAAGACGTCCACGGGCGGAGCCTATTCCGCGGCATGATGTCCTGATGCCCACCTCGCGCCGCGCTGTCGACCGCGACATCGTCCGGCTGGCGCTCCCTGCTCTCGGCGCACTCGTGGTCGAGCCGCTCTTCCTGATGACGGACACGGCGCTCGTCGGGCACCTCGGGGCGACACCGCTCGCGGCGGTCGGACTCGCGAGTGCCGTGCTGCAGACCGTGACGGGGCTGCTCGTCTTCCTGGCCTACTCGACGACGCCTGCCGTCGCGCGCGCGCTCGGCGGCGGTGACCGGCGCGGAGCGGTGCACGCCGGCATCGACGGGATGTGGCTCGCGCTCGGGCTCGGCGTCGTCCTGGCACTCGTCGGGTGGCCGCTCGCGGAACCGCTCGTCGGGCTGTTCGGCGCATCGGCCCCGGTCTCCAGCGCTGCGACCGCCTACCTGCTCGTGTCGCTGATCGGCCTCCCGGGGATCCTCGTCGTCACCGCGTCGACCGGGCTGCTGCGGGGGCTGCAGGACACCAGGACCCCGCTCGTCGTGGCGTCGATCGGCTTCCTGGCGAACGGTCTCCTCAACGCGGTGCTCATCTACGGGTTCGGGTGGGGTGTGGAGGGATCGGCCGCCGGCACCGTGCTCGTGCAGTGGGCGATGGCCGCCGTGTACGTGGTGATCGCCGTGCGTGCGGCACGGCGTGTGGGCGCTCCGCTGCGGCCGGGTGCCTCTGGCGTGGCGCGGGCACTGCGATCGGGAGCGTGGCTGTTCCTGCGGACCGCATCGCTGCGCGTGGCGATGCTCGCGACCGTCGGGGTGGCCGCCGGGCTGGGGACGGTCGGGCTCGCGACGACCCAGGTCGGCCTGACGGTGTTCAGCACGCTCGCATTCGCGCTCGACGCACTGGCGATCGCAGGACAGGCGCTCGTCGGGCACGCGCTCGGTGCCGGTGACGGCGACCGGGTGCGGCTCGTGACGACGCGGCTCGTGGTGCTCGGCATCGGTGGTGGCGTGCTGCTCGGGCTGCTGACCCTGGCGGTGAGCGGGGTGCTGGGCCCGGTGTTCTCGGACTCCGAGGCGGTGCGGTCGTCGTTGCCCGTCGTGCTCGTGCTCATCGCGGCGGGGATGCCGGTCGCCGGGTACGTGTTCGTGCTCGACGGGGTGCTGATCGGCGCGGGGGACGCCAGGTACCTCGCGATCGCCGGCGGCGTGAACCTCGTCGTGTACCTGCCGCTGCTCTGGGTCTTCGGGAACGGGCTCGCGGCGCTGTGGGCGGTGTTCTCGTTCGGGTACATCGGCGTGCGCGCGGTGACGCTCGGCGTGCGGGCACACCGCCCGGGGTGGATCGCCGTCGCGATGGCGCGCTGAGCGGGGGCGTCTGCTCCTTCCGCACTCGTCCCGCGCTCGACGGGTGCTCGCGCGCTCGTGCCCGGCTCGTGCCGCACGCGTGCCCGGCTCGTGCCGTGCTCGTGCCCGGCCTCGGTGCACGGTCGAGTGCGCAGAAACGGTCACCTGCGGGCCTGCGCGGCACCACTACTGCGCAATCGAATGTCGGCTCCTCCGCGCTCACGCCCCACGCGTGGCGCGAACTGGCACCACCATCGAGTGCGCAGAAACAGACACCCGAGAGCCTGCGCCGTCCCCACTACTGCGCACTCGACGGCCAGCTCCCTCCGCACTCGCGCCGTGCACGTGACCCAGCCTGGCTGCACGGTCGAGTGCGCAGAAACGTTCACCTGCGGGCCTGCACGGTCACCACTTCTGCGCACTCGAGCACCCGGCCCCCGGGGCCCGGGGCCCCGGGCCGGGGAGGGGGCGGAGAGAGAGCGGGCGGGACGCGGGCGCGAGACCCGGGGCACCGCGGACGCCGCGGACGCCGTGGACGCCGTGGACGCCGTGGACGCCGTGGACGCCGCAGGCTACGCGCGCGGGGGTGCCGTCGTGTCGCCGACGCGGAGCTCGGAGCGGAACGACGCACCACTCGGCGCATCGCCCTCGAGCATCGCCAGCGCTGCCCGCGCGGCCGCCTGGCCCTTCTGCACGAACGGCTGCACGAGCGTGGTCAGCTGCCGGATCGGCGAACGGTGCAGCAGGCTGTCGTCCACGTGGATGCCGTCGAAGCCCACCACGCTGACGTCCTCCGGCACCCGGAGCCCGTGCTCGAGCGCCGACGAGATCACCCCGACGGCGAGCAGGTCGCTCTGCGCGATGACCGCGGTGGGGCGGGTGCCGCCGGGGCCGAACAGCGACTCCCCGGCGACGCGCCCGGCCTCCACCGAGCTGCCACCTGCCTCGATCGCGACGCACGACGGGAACACGCCCCGGACCCCACGGAGCCGCTCCATCGTCGTGAACGCCGCACCGGCCGCGAAGCGCGCATCGGAGATCGGTCCGAGCTGGTGCGTGGCGTCGAGGGGCAGCGTGACCACGGTGACGTCGGTGTGGCCGAGGTCTCGGAGGAACGTGGCGGCACGGCGCGAGCCCTCGCGGTTGTCGAGCTGGATCGGGACAGCGCCCTCGATGTCGTCCGCCTCGATCGCGACGACCGGGATCCCGCGGCGTCGGAGCACGGCGACGGCGGGATCGACCCGCACGTTGCAGCCGACCAGGACGACCGCGTCCATCGGCGCGTCGACCAGCGGGCCCATGCCGCGCTCGTCGTCGAGGGGGCTGCGGACGAGGAGCAGTGACGCCCCGGCCTCCCCGGCGACCTCGGCGATGCCGTCGAGCGTCAGGACGTTCACCGGGTCGCGGAACGCGTCGCTCAGGCGTTCGTCCATCACGACGCCGATCACGCCGGATCGGCCACGGCGGAGGGAGCGCGCACGGGGGTCGGGACCGTCGTACCCCATCGACGCGGCGACGGCGAGCACGCGGGCGCGGGTCTCCTCGGACACCGGGCCGCTGCCGCTGAACGCGAGCGACGCCGTCGACGCAGCGACCCCGGCCGCACGCGCGACCGCGGCCAGCGTCGGTCGGGCGGGCGCGGTGTGCCCCGACGCGCCACGAGGTGTTGCCGAGTCGTCCATCGCCGGTTAGCGTATCCGAGAACCACACTCGAATCGATTCGATCGGAACAGCACCATGACGACGGCGTCAGTCACCAGGACGAGCCAGGCCCCCAGCACCCGCGCGTGGATCACCGCGGTGTTCGTGGTCTTCACCCTCTCGGGGCTCGGCATCGCGACCTGGCTCGGCCGGATCCCGAGCGTGCGCGACGAGCTCGGCGCCAGCACCTTCGAGATGGGGCTGCTCGTCGTCGGGATGAGCGTCGGGTCGATCGCCGGACTGACCTTCGCCGGACACATCGTCGCGAAGCTCGGTGCGAAGCACGGCGTGCAGATCGCCGCCGTCTGCCTGGTCGTCGGCATGGTGATGGCCGGCGTCGCGGTGACCACGGGTTGGGGCTTCGCCGCCATCTGGATCTGCCTCATCGCGTTCGGCTTCGGCAACGGGCTGTGCGACGTGTCGATGAACGTCGGAGGCGCCACCGCCGAACGACTCGGTGGCCGCACGATCATGCCGATGTTCCACGCCGCGTTCAGCCTCGGCACGCTCGCCGGTGCCGGGCTCGGCGCACTGGCCGAACGCCTCGAGATCCCGGTGGCGCTGCACTTCATCGTCGTCGGTGTCCTGATGGCGATCGCGATGGTCGTCGCGGTCCGCTGGTTCGGCGACGAGCGGGTCACCGAACCGGAGCCCACCGACACCACCCCCGTGCCGCTCCCGGTCTCCCGCTGGGCCGTCTGGAAGCAGCCGACCACCCT